>NZ_JAAKZI010000018.1 GCF_011045165.1 Arthrobacter silviterrae | reverse complement strand
GGATCCCAACGAGGCCATTTTTTACACCTCCGGGCGCACCTCCAACGAGGCCGCGTTCCTGTACCAGCTCATGGTCCGCGGGCTGGGGACCAACAACCTGCCTGACTGCTCCAACATGTGCCACGAATCGTCCGGTTCGGCGCTAACGGAGACCATCGGCATCGGCAAGGGCTCGGTGTCGCTGGCGGACATGCACCAGGCCGAGCTGATCATCGTCGCCGGCCAGAACCCGGGCACGAACCACCCCCGCATGCTCTCCGCGCTGGAGAAGGCGAAGAAGAACGGTGCCGTGATCGTGGCCGTGAACCCGCTGCCGGAGGCCGGGCTGATGCGCTTTGAGAACCCTCAGACGGTGCGCGGGCTGGTGGGCGGCGGCACGGCGCTGGCCGACGACTTCCTGCAGATCCGGCTCGGCGGGGACCAGGCGCTGTTCCAGGGGCTCGGCAAGGTCCTGCTCGAAGAGCAGCGCCGCCCCGGCTCACCGCACGGGGGCCGCGTGTTCGACACCGCGTTCATCGACGAACACACCTCAGGGCTGGGCGACTACCTGGCGCAGCTCGAGGCCGCCGACTGGGCGGAAATTCTCACGGCCACGAGGCTGACCGAGGAACAGATCCGGGCCACGGGCGCCCGCCTGCTCGCCTCCCGCGCCACCGTTGTCTGCTGGGCCATGGGCCTGACCCAGCACAAGCACTCCGTGGCCACGCTGCGCGACGTGGTCAACGTGCTGCTGTTACAGGGCAACATCGGCAAGCCCGGCGCCGGCGTCTGCCCGGTCCGCGGCCACTCCAACGTCCAGGGCGACCGGACCATGGGCATCTTTGAACGCATGCCCGCCGATTTCCACGACGCCCTGGACGCCGAGTTTTCCTTCACCTCGCCCCGCGCCAACGGCTACGACACCGTCGCGGCCATCGCGGCCATGCGCGACGGCAAGGCCCGCGTGTTCCTCGGGATGGGCGGGAACTTTGTGCGCGCCACCCCGGACTCGCTCGTCACCGAGGCCGCCCTGGGCAAGCTGTCCCTGACCGTGCAGATCTCCACCAAGCTCAACAAGTCCCACCTGCACACCGGCCGCCAGGCGCTCATCCTGCCCACCCTGGGCCGCACCGAGCGCGACACGCAGGCCGGCGGCGACCAGCGCGTCACCGTCGAGGACTCCATGGGCGCCGTCCATGCCTCCCGCGGGCGCCTGGCCCCGGCGTCGGCGTCGCTGCTCTCCGAAGTCGCCATTGTGTGCCGGCTCGCCGCCCTGATGTTTTCCACGCCCGACGGCGGCACCCGGCAGGGAGCGCCCGCGGCGGACTGGGCGGGGCTGGCTGCGGACTATTCCCGCATCCGCGCCCACATTGCCCGTGTGGTTCCGGGTTTTGAGGACTTCGAGGCAAAGGTCGGGCGCCCCGGCGGATTCATCCTGCCCCACGGACCCCGCGACTCCCGCACCTTCACCACCGAATCCGGCAAGGCGCATTTCACCGCCAACATGCTGGAATATCCGTTGGTGCCCGCCGGCCGGCTGCTGCTGCAGACCCTGCGCTCCCACGACCAATACAACACCACCATCTACGGCAAGGACGACCGCTACCGCGGCATCAAAAACGGCCGCCGCGTGGTTTTCGTCAACCAGGCGGACCTGGACGCTCTGGAGATCGCCAACGGCGACATGGTGGACCTGGTCTCAGAATGGAAGGACGGCGTGGACCGCCGCGCACCCGAGTTCCGCGCTGTTGCCTACCCCACCCCCGTGGGCTGTGCCGCAGCCTACTACCCCGAGACCAATGTGCTGGTGCCGCTCGATTCCACCGCCGACACGAGCGGCACACCAACATCCAAATCCGTGGTGATCCGACTGGAACCCGCCGCCTCCCGTCGAGATTCGAGATAACCACCGCCCTCATTGGTGGTTATCTCGAATGTCGACGGGAGGCAGGGGTGGGCGTCGGCAGGCCCGTCAGCGGATCAGGTGCGGAGCCCGGGCGCCGATGAGGCCAAACAGGTTCTTCGGATCCTCCGGACTGGCCACGAGGTCGATCTCGTCGAAGAAATCGGTCCCGGCAACGGCGTCGCGAACGTAACGAAGGGCTGAGAAGTCCTCGATGGCGAACCCCACGGAATCGAAGATGGTCACTTGTTCCGCCGTCGTGCGGCCGGCGGCCTGGCCGGTAAGCACGCGCCAGAATTCCGTCGCCGGGAAATCGGCCGGCATTTGCTGAATTTCCCCTTCAATCCGGGTCTGTGGATCAAATTCGACAAAGACGTCGCCCCGGGCCAGAATGGCCGGGTCCAGCTCGGTCTTGCCGGGGCAGTCCCCGCCCATGGCGTTGATGTGCACGCCGGCTTCAATCATGTCCGCCGTGAGGATGACGGCTTTTGCCTTGTCAGCCGTGCAGGTGGTGATGATGTCGGCACCGCGGACAGCGTCGGCAGCAGAGCTTGCCACGATGATGTCAAAGCCAAGCGGGGCCATGTTCCGCACATACTTTTCGACGGCGGCAGGATCGGTGTCCCACACGGAAACCTCATTGATGCCCAGCACGCTGCGGAACGCCAGGGACTGGAATTCAGATTGGCTGCCGGCACCGATGAGTGCCAGCCGCTTCGAGTCGGGACGGGCCAGCTTCCTGGCCACCATGGCGGACGTTGCGGCGGTACGGAAAGCCGTCAGGAGGGTCATTTCCGAAACAAACGTGGGGTAGCCGTTGCTGACGTCGGCCAGAACCCCGAAGGCCGTCACGGTCTGGAAGCCGCGGGAGGGATTGGACGGGTGCCCGTTGACGTACTTGAAGCCGTACGTTTCATGGTCGCTGGCCGGCATCAGTTCGATGACACCAAAAGGCGTGTGGCTGGCCACGCGGGGCTTTTTGTCGAAATCTTCCCAGCGGCGAAAATCATCCTCAACATAGCCCACCATTTCGGCCAGTATGTGTTCGGTTCCCTGGGCGGCCGCCCACCGGACCATGTTCCCGACATCCACAAAACGCGTCATTGCGATCCTTCCAAAAGTCATTGATGCTTCCACTGTAGGTCTGGTCGATTTGCATGTTCAATGAGCAATCAACCTACATTCAGCGCAGATATTGCACATATCTGACAGGCAATCCATACAATGTGATCATGACTAGCTTGGATGACCTGGACCGGCGGCTGCTGTCCGCGCTGCGCGAGAACGGCAGGGAGCCGGTGGCCGCCCTTGCCCGCCGCCTGGACGTTTCCAGGGCAACAGTGAACAGCAGGCTGGCGCGGCTGGTGGATTCCGGCACCATCGTGGGCTTTTCCGTCCGCGTCCGTGACGAAACCAACGCCGGCTCGATCCGGGCCATCTCCCTGCTGGAAGTCGAGGGCCGCGCCACCGACAAGGTGATCCGCGCCCTCAAGGGCCTGCCTGAAATCAGGGCCCTGCACACCACCAACGGCGCCTGGGACCTGGTGGCCGAGCTCGCCATGGACAACTTGGCGGCGTTTGACCAGGTGCTGGGCCGGATCCGCTCCATCGAAGGCATCGTCAACAGCGAAAGCAGCCTGCTGCTCAGCTCCGTGCTGCGCTAGCGGACGCCTTCCGCTCAGCCCGCCTTGCCGGAGGCAAATAGCAGCGGCAACTTGGCGCCCATGGTGCATTCAAGCAACTCCGCAACTGCGGAATTCGTCTCGTAGAGATCGGTCAGGCGCAGGCTGATGAGTGTGTTCATGAGCATCCCGTGGGCCAGGAAGTCACGTGTCATTTCCTCACCCAGCCCGGCCTCGTCACGCACCAAGCGGTAGATGCCCACGAAGCCGTCGCGGGCGCACGCCCCAATGACGGGTTCGTGCCCCGCAATGAACGACTGCATCATCATCAAGAGAATGCCGCGGTCCTGGACCAGGTCGGCATAAGCCAGCGACATGAGCTGCTTGAGCTGAACCTCCCGGCTGGAACCCTTGTCCGGGTCGAGCAACGCCACCTTCCCGGCGAGCCGTCCGGCGTCGTAATCGGCAATGACGGAACGGAAGCTGTCCATCAGCTTGCCCAGCGCCCGGTCCAGCGCCTCCAGGAACAGGTTCTCCTTGGTGCCAAACATTCTCACCACGTAGGGCTGGCTGATGTGCGCCGCCTTGGCCACCTGGTCAGTGGTTGCACCGGAGTACCCGCGTTCGGCAAACACGGCCGTGGCCGCCTGCAGGATGAGCTCACGGCGTTCAGCTGCCGGCATGCGCGCGGGCCGGGCCCCGGATTCCCGGACAATTTTCTTCACCATGCTTGACATGTTATCAGTTGATAACTACATTTGCTGATAAGTAATCATCCAATTACCTCAACTGTGAAGAAGTTCTCATGAAACGCCCCATCCCGGCCTGGCTGGCCATCACGGCCGCCTCGCTCCCTGTATTCATGGCCACCCTGGACAACCTGGTGGTCACCAACGCCCTGCCCGTCATCCACGAGAAGCTCGGCGCCGGCGTCGAAGAGCTGCAATGGGTGGTCAACGCCTACGCACTCAGCTTTGCCACCTTCATGCTGCTGGCCGTGGGCCTCGGCGACAGGCTGGGCCGGCGCCGGGTCTTTCTCGCCGGGCTCTCCATTTTCACGCTGGCATCCGCAGCTGCCGCCCTGAGTCCCGACCCCACGGCGCTCATCGCCGCCCGGGCCGTGCAGGGACTGGGCGCGGCCGCCATCATGCCCCTGTCGCTGACGCTGCTGGCCGGATCAGTCAGCCGGGAACGGCGCCCGCTGGCCATTGGCATCTGGGGCGGCGTCTCGGGGCTGGGGGTCGCCCTCGGCCCGCTGATCGGCGGCGCCGTGGTGGAGGGCTGGAACTGGCAGGCCATCTTCTGGCTGAACGTCCCCTTCGGCTTCGTTGCCGTCCCTTTGGTGCTCCTGGGCCTGCCCAACAGCTTCGGCGCACGGCTGAAGGCCGACGTCGCCGGCCTGGTGCTGTCCGGCCTGGGCCTGCTGGGGCTGGTGTTCGGGATAGTCCGGGGCAACACCGCCGGCTGGACCAGCACCGAGGTGCTGCTTCCCCTGATTGGCGGCGGCGCCCTGTTGCTCGCTTTCGTCGTCCGCGAATGGCGCGCCGAGGCACCCCTGCTTCCCCTGCGGCTGTTCCGCGACCGCAGCTTCACGGTGGCCAACATCGTGGGCTTCACCTTCAGCTTTGGCATCTTCGGATCCGTGTTCATCCTGATCCAGTTCCTGCAGGTGGTCCAGGGCTACAGCCCGCTCGAGGCCGGCGTGCTCACCATGCCGTGGACCCTGGCGCCCATGTTTGTGGCCCCGCTGGCCGGCCTCCTGGCCCCCCGGCTGGGCACCCGCACCCTGATGATCACCGGCCTTGCCCTGTTGACGGCCGGCATGTTCTGGCTCGCCGCCTCACTGAGCTCCACTGTCGCCTACCCGGTGATGGTGCCCGGCTTCCTCGCTGCGGGCATCGGCATGGGCCTGGTCTTCGCCCCCATGTCCACCGCCGTACTCGCCAACATGCACCAGGACGACCACGCCAAGTCCTCCGGCGCAAATGCCACCCTGCGTGAGGTGGGCGTGGCCCTGGGGGTCGCCGTCCTGACCGCCGTGTTCACCGGGGCCGGCGGGCAGCTCACCCCCACGGGCTACGTGAATGCCGCCATTCCGGCGATCTATGTGGGTGCCGCCGTCCTGGTGGTGGCCACAGCGTCCGCCTTCTGGCTGCCATCCCTCAAGCGCTCCCGCGAGCTGGCCGCCGCCATCCCCGGGGACACGCACGACGGCGGCGCACCGGTCCCGCTGCCAGCGCACGCCTGACGCCGCCCACCTGACGCCGGAAAAATACCGGGCCGCCGCACTGTGTCCGCAGCGGCGGCACCCGCTAAGCCCAGTCGCCCCCGCGCAGCCAGGCCAGGGTCTGCTCCCAGAAGGTGTCCCGGTAGCGGCTGTGGAACAGGGCGAAGTGGCCCAGGGACGCCTCGCCGTACTGCGACGGGTGCAGCCGGACAATCCGGGACGGGCTGTTCGGCGTATACGCCACGGCCCGCCGCATGGCTGGCAGTGTTGCGTAGGAATCGTCGGTGGGCGCCAGGGCAAGGATGGGCGCCGTGACGGCAAACTGGTGCCCGCGGAGGGCGGCACGCTGGGAAGCTGCGGCCGATGCGGTAAAGTCCTTGCGGCTGCGCGCCCAATCCAGGGCCACACCGGCGGGCAGGTCCTCCATCAGGCCCAGCCGCTTGGCCGGAAAATACCCACAAGCTGCCACGAGCGGCAGCATGAGCGCCGCGCGGGCCCAATGGCCCAGCTGGTGCCTGAAGCGGAGGTCGCGCCAGTAGGCATGTTGCGCCCCCACAGTCAGGATCCGGGACAGGGCAGCGGCATTTGCTGCCAGGCCCACGCCGTAGCCGCCGTAGCTGTGGCCCACCAGGTTCACCGGCAGCCCTTCCGCCTGCGCCATTGCCCAGCCCACCACGGCGTCGATGTCCAGCGAACCCCACTCATGCCAGCGGACCTGCTGGCCGCGCAGGGGCCCGCCGCGGGATTCCCCGATGCCCCGATAGTCAAAGGTGACGGCCGTGAAGCCGTGTTCCGCCAGGAAGGCCGCATACCGGTGGTAGTAGTTGGCCTTCACTGCGGTGGCGCAGGCCACCACCACCGTTCCCAGCCGGGCCACCCCGTCCGGCACCGCAAAGACGTGCCCGTGCACCTCCCGCCCGTCGGCGCACCTGACCGACAAGGCGGCAGGGGCCCCGGAAATCACGCCCACGGGAGGCCGAATGCCGTGAGGGTCTCCCCCATCTTCGCCCCGTGCGGCGGCACCACCATGATGCCGTCGGCTGCCGCAAGCCCGCGCATCATGGCGGAGTCCGTGAAGGCGCATGGCGAGGCGAGGCCGTAAAGCAGCCGGTACGGCATGAGGCGCGTGGGCCCGTGGTATTCCTTGACGGGCGATCCGCACACCACCTCCACCGTGGCCGGCATGGGCAGGCTGGCAAGCCTGGCGAGCAGGGGCGCGCCGATCGAAATGAGGCTGGTCATGGCCGCGAGGGGGTTCCCCGGCAGCCCCACCACAAAGCGGCCATCGGGCAGTTCCGCCAGCAGGGTGGGGTGGCCCGGGCGCATGGCGATGCCGTCAATATGGAGGGTGGCGCCCATCTGTCGCAGCGCGGGCCGCAGGAAGTCCACGCGCGAATGGCCCGTGGCACCGGTGGTGATGACAACATCGGCCGGGTCGTCGTCGAAGTCCGCCAGGGCGTCCAGCATGGAAGGCAGGCTGTCGCCTGCACGCTGAAGCCCGACGACGGAGCCCCCCAACGCTTCCACCACGCCTCCCAGCTGGGGCGAGAAGGCGTCGCGGACGTGGCCGGGGTCCGGAATTCCGCTGGAGACCACCTCGTCGCCGGTCAGGACCAGGGAGACGGCGGGACGGCCCAGGACGGACAGGAAGTCCAGCCCGCCCAGCGCGGCAAGGGCAAGATGGGCCGGATTCAGCCGCACCCCGGCCTTGACCAGGAGCTCGCCGGCCGCTGCCTCCTGGCCCGCCGGGCGGATGTGCTGGCCGTTTTTTGGCTCGCCGGGCCGGGCCGCGCCGTTGCGCACCAGGACCGGCAGGCCGTCGTCGTCCGTGGAAAGCGTCCCCGACTCGCTGCGTAGGACGGCCTTGGCACCGGCCGGAATCAGTCCGCCGGTCACCACGGGCACGGCCTGTCCCGGGGACAGGCGGCGCCCGGGCTCGGCCAGGATCCAGGGCGGGCTGCCGGCAACTGCCCAGCCGTCCATGGCGGACGACGCGTAGTGCGGCATGGCGTGGAGCGAATGGACGTCCGCGGCCAGTTTCCGCCCGGCGGCCTGAGCCAGCGGCACGTCGTGGGCCGGGAGCGGTTGTGCCACGCCATAGGCCAGCGCCCGCGCCTCCTCCCACGTGTGGGGCAGCGGGCGCGGCGCGGTGGCCGGTTCCTCGATGGGGGGCTCCACGGCCGGCTACTCCGCTGCGCGCTGCGGGGCTGCGTCCGCCGCGCCGGCCGCCGGTGATTCCGGGGCGGGGGCTTCGGCTGCGGCCAGCTGTTTGGCCAGGCCGAGGGCCGCCGCCATGGCGGCCTGGTCGGTGGCCTGGCCGGAGCCGGCGGCAAGCCCCGCGGCCAGCCCGGCCACAAAAGTGGTCAGCGGCGCGGCGGGCCGAACCACGGCGTGGGCTGCCACGCCGGCGAGGTTGAGCACTGCGTGGGTGTCGACCTTTACATCTGCGAGCTCAAAGGCGGCAAGCAGCTTGGCGAGCCAGGCCTCCAGCACGTCGTCATGGTTTTCCATGGTTCCACCTCTCCTGGCCCGGCCGCCTGTCACCGCGGCGCCGGATCTTGATCCTTGGCGGCGATTCCATGCATCCGGGCGTCTTCCCACGTGTCAATGTCCGCCGTCAACCCCGGGGGCACTGCGCATTCCTTGGTGTTCACACTAGCAAGCAGCGAGAACACTGACGCGTTGCTGAGGCGGTGTGACGCCCGCGCCGCATCCACAGCCGCGCGCAGGGGGCCCAGCGGGTATATTGCCGCGAGGGGCTGCCGCCGGCCGCCGTCCACGGCCATGACGCCGGTGCCGGGATCGTCGCCCTCCAGCCCTGCCGCCAAAAAGCGCACCAGTTCGCTTGCCTGGGGCATGTCGCACGCCAGGACCAGCACATGGCCGCCGTCTGCACCTGCCGGTGCCCGCGGCCGGGCCCCGGATGCCCCAGGGAGGGCTCCGGCCAGTTCCGCGAGCCCGGCCGCCAGCCCCGCTGCGGGCCCGGAATAGGGCGGATTCTCCCGCGCAAAAACCACCCGGCCCGCCAACGGGCCCAGCCAGGGTGCCAGCAGTTCCGCCGGCCCGACGACGGCGACGGCGGGGGCTGTGGCCCGGCCCGGGTCCTCGCACTCCGGCCCCTCGCACTCCGGCCGGGCGTCCCTGCCCGGCCCCTCGCTGTCAATGAGGGCGAGGGCAGCCTCCACGGTCCGGGCCAGCAGGGTAATGCCCCCAACTGTGAGCCCGGCCTTCGGCACCCCGCCCAGACGCCGGGACAGTCCCCCGGCGAGGATCACAGCCTGCATGGGTGCGTGCTTGCGTTCACTGCCGAAGTCCCCGTCGCGGCATCCAGTGTCCATGAAGTTCATGCTAGCCCGTCCGGAACGTTCGGCTCCGTGCCACCCGGCCATAAATGTGCACTCACCGCATATTTACAGGAACTGCATTTATACTGGTCCCATGTCCATGGAAACCCTGCGCAGCAGAAAACGCGCCGCCACGAGCCAGGCGATCCGCAGGGCCGCCGTCGAGCTGGCCCTGCAGCAGGGCTACGAAAATGTCACCGTGGACATGATCTGCGCGGCCAGCATGGTCTCCCAGCGCACCTTCTTCAACTATTTTGGTTCGAAGGAGGGCGTCTATGTCGGCGCCGAAAAGGCCATGCCCACGCCGGAACTCATCCAGGGCTTTGTTGAGGGCAAGGGCAGCAGCGTGTTTGGGGACCTTTTCAGCATGCTGGCCCAGACCATAGTCAGCACCGAGCCGGACCTTGCCCTGTTCCAGGCCCGGCACCAGTTGATCCACCAAAGCCCGGAACTGCTCAAACGGGAAAAGGCACGCATTGGCGAGGTCGAGGAAACGTTCGTGCGCTACGTCATGGACCGCTTCCATTTCCAGGGACGCACCGAAGAACAAACCCCCGACCTTGAGGACGAAGCCCGCATGGTGGTCTCCCTGGTCTCGGGCGCCATGCGCTTCGCCATGCAGAAGTGGGTGGCCGGCAATTTCACCGACACCCGTGAGGAATTGGTCCGCTCGGCCTCCAGCCTGATCCAGCGCATCACCAGCAGTGAGCACTGGCCCTAATCCGGCGCCGCAACGGCCAGTTGCTGCGCAGCGCAAGCCGCGGCAGCGCGCCGTCGTACTTGGCCGGCAATCCGCCGCCCTTCCACTTTTACCCGTTCGCGTGCAAGGAACCTTTCATGACGTCGACCACCAAAATTGCCCATCCTCCCACAACGGGCGACCGCCGCAGCATCCTGCTGGTTTTTGCCGGCCTGATGCTGACCATGTTGCTGGCATCGCTGGACCAGACCATTTTCAGCACCGCCCTGCCGACCATTGTTGGCGAGCTCAACGGCGTCAGCGAGATGCTGTGGGTCATCACCATCTACATTCTCGCTTCCACCATCATGCTGCCCATTTATGGCAAGCTGGGCGATTTGATGGGGCGCAAAGGCCTGTTCATCTCCGCGATTTCCATCTTCATCCTCGGCTCGATCGTGGGCGGTTTTGCGCAGGACATGACGTGGCTCATCATTGGCCGCGGCGTCCAGGGGCTGGGCGGCGGCGGCTTGATGCTGCTCTCGCAGGCCATCATTGCCGACGTGGTGCCGGCCCGTGAGCGCGGGCGCTACATGGGCATCATGGGCGGCGTGTTTGCACTGTCATCCGTGGCCGGGCCGCTGCTGGGCGGCTGGTTCACCGACGGAATCGGCTGGCGCTGGGGCCTGTGGATGAACATTCCGCTGGGCATCATGGCCATCATTTCCGCGGTGTTCTTCCTGCGCCTGCCCAAGCACCCCCACGGAAATGCCCGCGTGGACGTTGCCGGCATGGCCGTGCTGGGCATCACCTCCACGCTGCTGGTGCTGGTGAGCACCTGGGGCGGCACCAAGTACGACTGGGGCTCGCCACAGATCATCGGCATGGCCATTGGCACGTTGGCCGCGGGGGCGGCATTCGTGTGGATCGAACACCGGGCAGTGCACCCCATCATGTCCTTGCACCTTTTCAAGGACCGCAACTTCAACCTGACCACGGCGGCAGGCCTCATCACCGGGATCGCCATGTTCGGCACGCTGGCCTACCTGCCCACCTATTTGCAGATGGTCACGGGTGCCAACGCCACGCAAGCGGGCTTTTTGATGATCCCCATGATGGCCGGACTGCTGGTCACTTCCATCGTCTCCGGGCAGTTTGTCAGCAAGACCGGCAGGTACAAGTGGCTGCCCGTGGCCGGCATGTTGATTGTGGCGGGTGCCCTGGTGCTGCTTTCCACGATGACCACCGCCATGCCGGTTTGGCTCATCTGCGTCTACCTGGCAGTCATGGGCATCGGGCTGGGGACCAGCATGCAGATCCTGGTGTTGATAGTCCAAAACCAGTTCCCCAATTCACAGGTGGGCATGGCCACGGCGTCCAACAACTACTTCCGCCAGGTGGGAGCCTCGCTGGGTTCCGCCGTCGTCGGCAGCTTGTTTGCCCACCGGCTGGCGCAAATCCTCACCGAGCGGATGTCCGCCGGCGGCGGCCAGCAGGGTGGCGGCATCAATTCCCTGACGCCGCAGATTGTCCGGCAACTGCCCGAGCAGGTGCGCAGCATCATCATTGGCGGCTACAACGACGCCCTGACGCCGATCTTCGCCTACATGGTGCCGCTGCTGCTGGTTGCTGCGGTGCTGTTGATGTTCGTGAAGGAGATTCCGCTGGCAACCAGCATTGACCGGCAGCCCTCACCGGAAGACGCCGGCGTTGCGGAGGCCGGCGTTGCGGAGGCCGGCTCCGCAGCGGTGGACGGTTAGCCTCGACACGTCAAAGGGCCCCGTCATGGTGACGGGGCCCTTTGACGTGGTTGCTGCTTGGCTTAGTGGCCGATCGCGATGAAGACCGGGCCGGAGCCGACGTTCACGGAGTACAGAACGGTTGAACCGTTGAATCCGCCGTGGACGGCCATGCCGTTGCCTACGTAAACAGCGATGTGGGCCATGCCGCCGCCACCGTTTGCGTAGTAGATGAGGTCACCGGGCTGTGCTTCGGCCTGGCCCACGGTGCGGCCCAGGGACATGTAGTCCGCCGGCCAGCCGTGGAAGTTGATGCCTGCGGCCGCCAGGGAGTTGGAGGCCAGCGCGGTGCAGTCCTGTGCAACACCCAGCTGGGCGTAAGCCGCAGCTGCAATGGTTGCCCCAATGCCGCTCTTGACAGCAGGCTTGGCGGCCGGCGCAGGAGCTTCAGTGGTTGTGATGACGGGAGCTGCGGTTGCGGGAGTTGCTGCGACTGCGGCAGCCGGGGCTGCTGCAACATCGTTGCTCTGTGCTGCCACGACGGGTGCCTGCACAGCAGGAGCCGGCGTGGAAGTGACCACAGGGCTTGCGAAGGAAATCTTTACTGTGGATGCCGCCGTTACGCCGGAGGCCAGCTCCGAGTTCAGGCTAAGCGTGGTTCCACCGTCAGATGCACGCTCCACGGTGGGGGTTGATGCGTTTGCTGCGATACCAGAAGTAAGGACAAGCCCTGAAGCTGCTGCGATTACAGCGGCCTGGCGTCCGACACCACCGACGTTGGAGCTGACGGCTTTCGAGATGACGGAGATCGGGCTGGTCTTAACAACCTCGGCGCGGTGGCGCCCAAGGGCAGTGTTTGAAGACAAGAAGGATCCTCTCCCAAAGCCTGCGAGGTAAGCTGTCGGATTCGGATGGGAGTCACCCGGCCGCATTCCCATCCACCGCTGAAGACGAATCTTCTGTGCGGATGTAGTGCGACTTCACCCCTAGGACTTCTCGTGAAAACGAAGCCCGATATTGGTTCCCCCGCCCCTGCCAGACGATTGTTACGAACGGACCATGAGCAGTGGCAGAGCTAGGCAATCCACTCATGGGCGCCCGCTTGATTCGAAGCAGGCGCGGTTACGACGGTACAACAGATTTTCGCCAATGTCACGTTCCGGTCACGGTGCGGTGTCAAAGCCGTGACCTGGCACCCCCTGTGGAGGGATTAAAGCCAGCCTTGCGGGTCAACGGTTTCGTCATCCACCAGCACCTCAAAGTGCAGGTGGCAGCCGGTGGAGTTGCCGGTGGTGCCGCTCAGCGCAATGAGGTCGCCACGCTCCACTTTTTGCCCGACTTTGACGCCGATTGAGCTGAGGTGGCTGTAGCTGGTTGAGAGGCCGTTGCCATGGTTGATGACCACCCGGTTGCCACCGCCAAACTCATGCCATTGCGCGTAGCTCACGGTGCCGCCGGCAGAAGCAAATACCTCGGTCGAGCACTGGATGGCAAAGTCCTGGCCGGTATGGAAGTCTCCTGCGGCTCCGGTCACGGGATTGATGCGGGCTCCAAACGGCGATGTCTGTACCAGGTTTTTCAGGGGTGCCGACAGCGTCCCCTTGGCTGCCTGGGGTGTCACCTTGGCGGCCTCGACCTGCAGTGTCTGCTTCAGCTGACCATCAAGGTTGAGCGAGCTGCCCACGGCCGGGGTGGCAAAGCTGATGGGCACGTCCGCGGCCGCTGTCACCAGGGATTGCACCGCCAGGGCCGGTTGGGCGTCCACGGCCGGGAGTGCGCCGCCGGCGGAGGGAAGGGCGACGGCCAGCGCCAGTCCTGTCGCGGCCAGCACAATTCCCGCTGTCTGCCCCGCGCCACTGGGGAAGCCGGGCTTTCGGCCGGCACGGACCCTGTAACGGGATCCGGAGCGGGCCGGGTGGCCGTGCGCAGTTTGCGGCTTGGCCCTGCCCCGCTCTGCGGCGAGCGCTTCCCGGCGGCTGGCCGGGACGCCCTCGGGCACACAGGTGGCCTGCACAACCACGCGACGGCGGCCGTGCTGAATTGCCTCTGACACTCAATACCTCTCTATAAAGGCACCTGCGAGGTTAGCTGTCGGATTCGGATCTGAGTGCAGCTTGTTGATCCGGCCCGCGCCCGGCACATTGGCATCCCGTTGCAGTCCTGGCGGAGTGCGTGGATGGGATTTAAGTGCGTGGCCTGCGGGCTTCACCCCAAGGCGGACTGTTGGGTCCGCCGCTTGTGGTTCCCCCGTCCTTGCCTGAATTGCTTGCAAACCATCTTTTGAAGGCAAGGCTCGGTGTCAAAAGTTGGTAACGCTTTGGTTACAGCGCCGTTGGCTACTATACGGTAAATCTGGCCGCCGTGATAATTCCGTTATCTCCTGGGCGGCTGGCGCCGGGGCCATGGAGGGCGCCTTCAGGGCTAGTCAGCTCATGGAAACAAAAACATGTGAGGCAACTTCGGGAGGCAGTTCCAAGGCGCCTTCGATGCCTGGGACGCGAACCGAGATGTATTCGCCCACCTGGGCCAGCGAAATCTGCGCGCCGGGGCGCAGGCCGCCCTCGTCCAGCTGGCCAAGAAGCTCCGGTTCCACCTGAATGCGCTCCGAGAGCCGGTGGATGGTGACGGACTGGTCCGGGGAGTAGGTGCCCATGGCCTCCACCAGGGTCACCAGCCCGGCAGAGAACTCCGGCGCCACTTCCCCGCCCAGTTCCTCCAGGCCCGGGATGGGGTTGCCGTAGGGCGATTCCTCAGGCTTGCCCAGCAGGTCATACAGCCGCTGCTCCACGCGTTCACTCATGACGTGCTCCCACCGGCAGGCCTCCTCATGCACGTAGGCCCAGTCCAGGCCAATGACGTCGGAAAGCAAGCGTTCGGCCAGGCGGTGCTTGCGCATCACGCGGGTGGCCTTGTCCCGACCGGCGGGGGTGAGCTCGAGGTGCCGGTCCCCGGAAACTATCACCAGGCCGTCACGCTCCATGCGCCCGATGGTCTGGGACACGGTGGGACCGGAATGGTGCAGGCGCTCTGCAATGCGGGCCCGCAGGGCAACGATGTTCTCTTCTTCCAGCTCCAGAATGGTTCGCAAATACATTTCCGTCGTGTCAATCAAATCTGTCACGTCAGATTCCTCCTAATGTTGAGCGAGATTCCGGGCAGGGGCCTGACTCCCTACGTTATCGTGCTTAATACAAGGGATGAAAACGGTCCTTTGTTCCCGGCCGGCACCCACAGCCCGATTGTTTCGGCATGCGGCCCGCATTTCGGGATGGGCGCCATTTTGCGGCAGAATTGGCACCAGGCCCTTGGCGCCTTTACTTCCATCGCTTAAATTTTGGAGCAAACACGTGAGCGAATCCACGCCCCTCACCATCCCTGCCAATCTTCGCCCGGCCGACGGCCGCTTCGGTGCCGGCCCGTCCAAAGTCCGTCCCGAGCAGGTGGCTGCTCTGTCCGCCGCCGGTGCCTCCCTGCTGGGGACCTCCCACCGCCAGGCTCCCGTGAAGAACCTCGTGGGCGAGGTCCGCAGCGGCCTCAAGGAATTCTTCGGGGCACCGGACGGCTACGAGGTCATCCTGGGCGTGGGCGGCTCCACCGCTTTCTGGGACGTGGCCTCCTTCGGCCTGGTTGAGAAGAAGGCCCAGCACCTCTCGTTTGGCGAGTTCGGTTCAAAGTTTGCCTCTGCCACCAACAAGGCACCCTTCCTGGATGCCTCCTCCATCATCACCTCCGCCCCGGGGACACGCCCCGAGCCGGCAGCCGAGGCCGGCGTGGATGTTTACGCCTGGCCCCAGAACGAGACGTCCACCGGCGTCGCCGCCCCCGTCAAGCGCGTTGCAGGGGCCGACGGCGGCGCTCTGGTCGTGGTCGACGCCACCTCGGCGGCTGGCGGGCTGGCCGTGGACATCACCGAGGCGGACGTGTACTACTTCGCGCCGCAGAAGAACTTTGCCTCCGACGGCGGCCTGTGGCTGGGCCTTTTCTCCCCGGCCGCGTTGGAACGTGCCGCCCGCATTGGCGCCACGGACCGTTGGGTGCCGGACTTCCTGAACCTGAACACGGCCATTGACAACTCCCTCAAGAACCAGACGTACAACACGCCCGCGCTGTCCACGCTCGTCACGCTAAACGAGCAGGTCAAGTGGCTCAACGGCAACGGCGGGCTCGACTTCGCCGCCAAGCGAACGGCGGACTCCGCAGGGCGCCTGTATTCCTGGGCCGAGGCCTCCAGCGTGGCCACCCCGTTTGTGGCCCGGGCCGAGGACCGCTCCAATGTCATCGTCACGATCGACTTCGATGACTCCGTCGACGCGGCCGCCGTTGCCAAGGTGCTGCGCGCCAACGGGATCGTGGACACCGAGCCCTACCGCAAGCTGGGCCGCAACCAGCTGCGCATCGCCACGTTCGTCGCGATCGATCCGGATGACATCACGGCACTGACCAAATGCATCGACTACGTGGTGGAAAACCTCTAGGCATCCCGCCGGGAGGCCGGAACGGATAATTGATCCCGATATATTAGGCTCAATTATCCGTTTCGGCCTCCTCAGCGCCGCGGAGGGTCAGGCCGGTTCTTCCCAGAACGCATCCAGCTGGGCCTGGTCGGAGTAATGTCCGCGGACGGCGTGAATGAGGCCGTCCTGCACGCGCATCAGCTGACAGCCGGTGATGTCCAGGATGCGCCCGCCAAAGTCCCCCGTGGCGTGTTGGATGGCCACCACGTATTTCTCACCCACGGCAACGTCGAGGAGCTCGGCCTTGAACGTGCCGCCGGAGAGTGGGCCAAGCTTCGCCAGGAACTCGTCCCGGATGGCCGCCCAGCCAATGTGGTCGCCCGAAATTGGGCTGCTGCCGGGCAGGTGCCACAACGCATCGGCAGCAAAACAACCCTGCGCCGCGGCCATGTCACGGTCGGCAACGGCAGTATAGAAACGGCGCACCACATCAACTGCTGCATCATCCATGCGCAAAGCATGGACCCGTGGCCGGGCCCCCGTCAACAGCCGCTTGGTTGCCGAGTCGACAGGGCCGGTCAGTTGCGCGAAAACTCGCCGTCAGAGTAGGAGTCGTCGTCGCCGCCGTCGGCGACGGCGTCGGCCTCGGTGGCCTCGTCATCGTCGTCGGTGCCCGCGTCACTGTCGTCGCCGTCGGCAACGTCCGCGGAGTCGCCGCCGTCCTCGGCAGCAGCCTCTCCCGCATCGCCGCCGTCGTCCTTGGCATCAGCCTGCTCCTCGCCGCCGTCAACTGGACCCTCCGCGGCAGCCAGGGCCGCAGCGTCCTCGGGCCGGACGCGCTCGGCCCACGGCACCCACGGCGGGGCCAGCACGGAGCCGTTGGTTGGCAACAGGCCCACCTCGTTGACCGTGGCCTCCTTGGACCGCGAAACACGGGTGATCGTGGCAAACCACTCCCACCCCGTGTAGCCGGGTAAATTGCACTCAAAAAGGTGGGTGACGCAGCGGATCCCCTCGCTGCGGGCTCCCACATGGCGGCCAATGTCGCCGTCGGCGGCAATGTCCAGGATGGCCGTGCGCGCCGTGGCGACGGCTTCGGCCAAGAAGGAGTCCGGCTTGCCCACCCGCCAGAGCGGCACGCCGGGGCGCTGCGGGGCAGGGGCTGCCAGCTGGGGGGAATCGGTGGGAAGTTCGGTCATGGTGGGCACCGTTACGCGTCGAAGTTGTCGGCAACCTTGCGCAAGGCCGCCGCAATCTTGCTCGCGTCGCCTTCCGGGTATTTGCCGTTGGTCAAGGATCCTACGGAATGCTCCAGCAGCGACACCAGGTCCTGCACAATGGGGGCCAGGTCGCGGGCGGGCATGCGCTTGGCCTTGGCCACGGACGGGCCGCGGTCAATCACCTTGGCGGCCATGGCCTGGGCACCCTTGCGGCCGTCAGCCACGCCAAATTCCATTCGCGTGCCCGGCTTGATCTCGCCCGTCCCGGGGGCCAGGGCGTTGGCACGCAGGAACACCTCGCGGCCGTCGTCGGCCGTCAGGATGCCGAAGCCCTTGTCATTGTCGTACCACTTAACTTTGCCGATCGGCACTTGCTTTACCTCGTGTATTTCATCCGTGGGAATCACGCTTGACACCTGCGCGAGGTTTAATCGCAGTACCTGTGGGCTGTGAAATGTGCAGCTGGTACAAACAGGCACATGGCGTGCTGGTCTATTCCCTCTAGATTACCGCGTTGGGCAATGCCCGGCCGCTTTGTGCCGCACCTGTCCGCTGTTAGCGTTATGGACATGACCCCTTCACCAATTTCACCCCGCCGCGAGCGCGCCTGGCAGGCCTTCAGCGCGGCAGCCATGGTGCTGGCCGTGGCGGGGCTGGCATCCCTGGCCTACGTGCTGCTGGGCAAATGGGCTGGCGGGACGCCCTGGCCCGGGTTCGACTGGATTGCCATGCTGGGCCTTCCCGCCGCGTTCTTCATGATGGGCGCCAGTGTGCTGCATGCCGTTTCCCGCCGCCGCAGGCTGTAGTTTCGCCGGGGCACTCGTGGGGGTAGCGTTGAGCTGATGTCCACCCTGCAGCTTTTGACTTCCCGGCTGGCCGCCGCGCCCGATGCGGAGCTGTTGTGGCTGTTGGCGCGCCGTCCGGACTTGATGGACCCGCCCGTGGCCGACTTTTCCGCCCTGGCCGCCCGGGCCTCCAGCCGGCTGGGCGTGGCCCGTGCCCTGGACCGGCTGAACCTGCCCCAGCTGCAGCTGCTGACAGCCTTGTTTGTGGTGGCCGATCCCCTGCAGGGGGCCACCGCGGAGCAGCTTGCGGCCGCCGTGGCCGGTGCCGGCGAAGAACAGCTGGCACCCTGGCTGGCGGAACTGTGCGCGCTGGCGCTGGTGGTGCCGGTCCCGTCGCCGCCGGTTCCGTCGGCTCCGTCCCGAACAGCGGACGACGCCGGTCCCGCCATTTTCCTGCCAGTCGCCTCCCTGCGCGAAGTGTTGGGCGCGCACTCCGCCGGGCTGGGCCGCAGCTACGCGGAACTGGCCGCCTCGGTCCCCGGTTGCCGAGAGCGACTCGCCGCGGCCGCCGGCCGCACCGCTGCTTCCCAGGGAGATCCGCCGGATCCCGCAACCTGGGATCCCGCAGCCGCCCTGCACGACGCCGTGACGGCCTGCCCGTCCCCCGCCGCCCTGTTGGCGGGCGCGCCCGAGGGAACGAAGGAACTGCTGGCCCAGTTCCGCCACGTCCCCATGGGATCGGTGGCCCACGCACTTCGGGATGCGGAGGCCCGGCAGGAGGGGTCCAGGCAGGCAGGGTCCACGCAAGCAGGGTCCACGCAGGAGGAGGCCCGGCTGGCTGGGTCCACGCGGCAGGCCGGGTCCCGGCAGGAGGGGTCCCGGCAAACTGGCGGCATCCAGGGCCACC
Source organism: Arthrobacter silviterrae (assembly GCF_011045165.1). Classification (GTDB taxonomy): domain Bacteria; phylum Actinomycetota; class Actinomycetes; order Actinomycetales; family Micrococcaceae; genus Specibacter; species Specibacter silviterrae. The sequence goes on along the minus strand of NZ_JAAKZI010000018.1, from coordinate 66,941 downwards.
AGGCTGCCGAAGCCATCGACTGGCTGACGGCCCGGGGCCTGCTGGTCCCGCTTGATGGCGGACATGTGGAGCTGCCTGCCGAGGTGGGGCTGCTGCTGCGCAACGGACAGGTAATTCCGGGCTTTGCTGCGACTCCCCCGGCGCTGGAGGTGCCGGAAATCCGCCTCTCGGTGCGCGACAACGCGGCCATGGGGTCGGTGGCCGCCGTGCTGCGGACCATGAATTCACTGCTCGAATCCGTAGCCGGCAATCCCCTGGCGACACTGCGTGCCGGGGGTGTTGGCGTGCGCGCCGTGCGGCAGCTTGCCAGGGACCTGGGCATTGATGTGGCACAGTCGTACTTTTACCTTGAACTGGCAGCCCTGGCGAAACTCATCAAGCTCAATCCGGACACCTCCCAGTGGCATGCGGTGGCGGACGGCTGGCTGGCCCGCGACAGGGCAGCCCAGTGGGTGTGGCTGGCGGCCGCGTGGCTCGACTCGGATCGGATGCCGTCACTGGTGGGGACCGGCCAGCCCGTGGTCAACGTCCTTTCCGGGGAAGCCTTCCGGTCCGACGCCCCCATGCTCCGCGGCTCCACCTTGCAGGTTTTGGAAACTTTGTGCACGGCAGCCGGCACGGCGGCTGAGGATGCAGCCGGGCCACCCGCGGACGGCGCCGGGCCGGCCCCGGCGGGCACCTCCCCGGCAGGCCAGGCAACCGTGCCCTCCCCCCGCGGGGACCAGGTGCTGGCCCACTTCGGCTGGCACCACCCGCGCCCGGCCCGCAGGGTCGCCAAGGCGCTGGCGGGGTTCCTGTCCGAAGCGGAGCTGCTGGGGCTCAGCGGTGCGGGCGCACTGACGGACCATGGCAGGGCCATTGTTCACCGGGACTGGGACGGCGCCCTCGCCCTGGTCGCCGCGGCTCTGCCCGAACCCGTGGAGCACCTGCTGCTCCAGGGCGATCTCACGGCAGTGGCCCCCGGATTCCTCGCCCCGGAACTCGCCGCGGAACTGGCCCTGCTGGCCGATCCGGAGGGCCGGGGCGCGGCAGGCGTTTACCGCTTCAGTGCCGCGTCCATCCAGCGGGCCTTCTCCGCCGGCCGCACGGCGGAAGGCATTCTCTCCTTCCTCGCGCAGCATTCAGCCACCCCCGTACCGCAGCCCCTCGAGTACCTGCTCAGGGATGCCCAGTCCCGGCACGGCCGGTTCACCGTTGGCCAGGCCGGGACGTACCTCACGGCTGAGGACGCCGCCGCCCTGGCCGAGCTGTTGGCCGGGGGCGCCGCGGCCGCCTTGGAATTGACGGCAATTTCCCCCACCGCGGCTGTCAGCCCGCGCAGCGCGGCGGAGGTGGTTTCCGCCCTGCGGGCAGCAGGGCACTCCCCCGGCATTGCCCCCGGCACACCCCTTGCCGCTGGCTCGGACGACGGCGGCACCCGGCGGGGCACCACGTCCGGCGCCCCGCGCAGCCGGGACAGGGCGGCGCAGTCCGGGCCCGAAATGCTGGCCCCCCACGAGGTGGCCCGGCTCCTGGCCGAGGAAGCCGACGAAACTTTTGAAGGTGGCGCAGGACCGGATGCCGACAGCGGCGCGGCGACTGCCGCCGTCGTTCTTGCCAGTGCGGCTGAAGCCGCTGCCGCAGCGCAACTGGGACTGCTGCGCAGCCGGCCGGCCTGGACGCCCGGCACGGGGGAATCGGCACCGGCCCTGGCCCTGGAACAGCTGCACGCGGCAGTCCGGGGCAAGCAGGCTGTCTGGCTGACCGCCGTCGGAAGTGACGGACACCCGGAGCGGCGGCAGCTTTTCCCGGTGTCGGTGGCGGGCGGGCGGGTGCGGGTGTTCGATCCGGGCAGCGGCAGGGAACGGGCCATCGGCATCCACCGCGTGATGGGTGTGGAAATTATTGCGAAAGGGAAAGGGGCGCCATGACGGACGGGCCGCTGATCGTCCAAAGCGACAAGACCATCCTGCTGGAGGTGGACCACCCCCAGGCCACCGAGGCACGGCACGCCATTGCCGCGTTTGCCGAGCTGGAACGGGCGCCGGAACACATGCACACGTACCGCATCACGCCGCTGGGGCTGTGGAATGCGCGGGCTGCAGGGCTGGACGCCGAGCAGGTGCTTGACACGCTGCTGACGTATTCCCGTTTTCCCGTGCCGCATCCGCTCCTGGTGGACATTGAGGACGTCATGTCCCGGTACGGGCGGCTGCGCCTGGAAAAAGACCCCGTCCACGGGCTGGTCATGCGCACCACCGACTTTCCCGTGCTCGAGGAAGTCATGCATGCCAAGAAGGTGGGGCCGCTGCTGGGGCCGCGGATTGACGCCTCCACCGTGGTGGTGCATTCCTCGCAGCGCGGCGCCCTGAAGCAGCTGCTCCTGAAGGCGGGCTGGCCCGCGGAGGATCTGGCCGGCTACGTGGACGGCACGCCCCACCCGATTGAGCTGACGGCAGGGGATGCCGACGCCGTGGCGCCGAAGGACGGCACCTGGTCCCTGCGCCCGTACCAAAACCTGGCGGTGGAGAATTTTTGGGCCGGCGGCTCCGGCGTGGTGGTGCTGCCCTGCGGGGCCGGGAAAACCATTGTGGGCGCGGCAGCCATGGCGGTCTCCGGCACCACCACCCTGATTTTGGTCACCAACACCGTCTCGGCCCGGCAGTGGAAGGCCGAACTGCTCAAGCGCACTTCCCTGACGGAGGCGGAAATTGGCGAATATTCCGGTGCCGCCAAGGAGGTCCGGCCCGTCACGATTGCCACGTACCAGGTCCTGACCATGCGCCGCGGCGGCCTCCACCCGCACCTGGAACTGCTCAATGACAACGACTGGGGCCTGATCATCTACGACGAGGTCCACCTGCTTCCGGCCCCCATTTTCCGCATGACGGCGGATCTCCAGGCGCGCCGCCGCCTGGGCCTGACCGCCACCCTGGTGCGCGAGGACGGCCGCGAAGGAGAGGTGTTTTCGCTGATTGGGCCCAAGAGGTACGACGCCCCGTGGAAGGACATCGAGTCGCAGGGCTACATTGCCCCGGCGGACTGCGTGGAAGTGCGGATTGACCTGCCGAGGGACGAGCGGATGGCCTATGCCATGGCCGACGACGCCGACAAGTACCGGCTGTGCGCCTCCAGCGAGAGCAAGTCCGACGTCGTTGAAAAGCTGGTGGCCCAACACGCCGGGGAACAAATCCTGGTGATCGGCCAGTACATTGACCAGCTGGATGAGATTGCCGGGCGGCTGGATGCCCCGCTGATCAAGGGCAGCACCACAGTGAAGGAACGCGAACGGCTGTTTGGGGAATTCCGGCAGGGGCTGCTGAAAACGCTGGTGGTCTCCAAGGTGGCCAACTTTTCCATCGACCTGCCCGAGGCATCCGTGGCCATCCAGGTCTCCGGCTCCTTTGGCTCCCGCCAAGAGGAGGCCCAGCGGCTGGGCCGGCTCATGCGCCCCAAGGCGGACGGCCGCACCGCGCGCTTTTACGCCCTCGTGGCCCGCGACACGATCGACGCGGATTTCGCTGCGAAGCGCCAGCGCTTCCTGGCCGAGCAGGGCTACGCCTACCGCATCATCGACGCCCCCTAGCCGACCCTCGGTTCCAAACGGGGCACTTTTCCCCGACCCTCGGTTCCAACCGGGGCACTTTTCCCCGACCCTCGGTTGCAAACGGGGCACTTTTCCCCGACCCTCGGTTGCAAACGGGGCACTTTTCCCCGACGCTCCCGCATCCTGCTGAGGGAGCGTTCGCGAAAACACCCCCAATTGCGAGCGAGCGTCTTGAAAAAACGCCCCGATTGCAACCGAGCGTCCGGGAGTGGTGCGGAGTAGGATCGCTTCACACAGGTCCGTTCCAGCTGGAGGCGTCATGGATTACGAAGATTCCGTTGCCGCACACTATGGGAGCGGCGGCGTCCTGGAGCGGATGCTGGCCGTGGTGCGCAATGCCGGGGGCAATCCTGAACACTTTGCGCCGGCGGATCTCCGCGGCGCGGACCAGCTCCACATTGGCGGCCCGGCCGCCACGTCCAGGGTGGCCACAAGGGCCGGAATCAGGGCGGGCGCCCGCGTGTTGGACATCGGCTCCGGGCTGGGCGGGGTGGCACGGCACCTGGCCGGCGACTTCGGCGCCACAGTGCACGGGGTGGACCTTACGCCGGAATTTGTGGCCGCGGCGCAGAATCTGTCCGAGCGAACCGGGCTGGCCGAACAGCTGGAATTCACCCAGGCCAGCGCCCTTGCCCTCCCCCTGGCGGACGCCTCATTTGACGCTGCCGTGCTGGTCCACGTGGGCATGAACATCCGCGACAAGGACCGGCTGTTTGCCGAGGCAGCCCGCGTCCTGCGGCCCGGCGGCGTCCTTGCCGTCTACGACATCATGGTCACGGGCGGGGACATCGAGGCCTACCCGATGCCCTGGGCCCCCACCGCGGAGACGTCCTTTGTCCAGCCCCCGCTCGCCTATTCGGATGCGCTGGCCCAGGCTGGATTCGACGTCGGCCATGAAGCCAAGCCGCTGCCCGAGGGGATCGCCTTCCTGGAGCACGCGCTTGACGCCGGAGGTCCCGTGGGGCTGGCCGGGTCCGCCCTGGCAAACTTGCTGACTGCCTTCCGCGCGGGCATTTTGGCACCCGTTGAAATCTATGCCCACCGCCCCTGAAGTCCCTCACCGGGGCACGTCAGAACAAGATGCGCAGCGCGGCCAGCCGTTCCACCTGGCGGGGGTCGCCCGCCACGCAGGCCAGACCTGAGTCAGGAGTCCGCCCGGAGAGTCCCCTGACAAATTCAAGCCCGACGCCGGCCGCCCGGGTTTGCAGGCCGGCCCCACCCAGGTGCCAACTTCCGGAAATCTCCCCGGTGAGTTCCAATTCCAGGCCGGGTCCGGAGGCCGGCTCAATTCCGCCGGCTGCAGCCGGCCCGGAAGCCCATTCCACCGCAACGTCGCGCATGATCTGCTCCACCACCAATTGGTCCGCGCCAGCGGTTCCGCGGGGCACCCCTGTGGCGCGGGCCAGGTCAATGGCGTGCATCCAGGCGTCGCGCAGGTAGATGACGTTGTACAGGTAGCCCAGCCGCAACGGCGAGTGGCCGGGCGCCATGGACTTGTCCACCGGAATCCCTGCCAGCACCCTGGGAAACGTGCGGACCCGGTGGGAGACCTTGGCAAAGTTGGCCTCGTAGGCCTGCACCAGCGCAGCCGGGGACAATTCCGCGTGGGCGTCGATTTGCGCCTGGTTTGCGGCATCCAGGGGTGAAAGTGATGGGTGCCTCTTGTGCCCCTGCCTGCGGTGCCGCAAGGTGGCGCGAACGCCCATCACATCCTCCTGCGCCCCGAGCAGGTGGGCCGCCATGTCGCGGACCGTCCATCCGGTGCAGTCCGTGCCGGCACCCCAGCTGGCAGCGGGCAGGGCGCGCAGCTGGCCGGTCACGGCCTTCATGACGGTGAGGTAGCCTGCAGCGGCGGATTCGCTGCCGGCAGCCGGGATTGACGTTGCGGAAATGGTCATGGCGCTCATGGTTCCTTCTTAGGGTGCGTAGTGTTCGAGCCACAGCTCGACCGCGGGCTCGGCCAGGCGCGCGTAGCGCCCGGACCCCCCTCCCGCGGGCTCGTTGGCCAGTTGTTGTGAGACGACTCCCGCCACCACCGTGGTGAACAGCAGTACGGCTTCCTCGGTGGCTGCGGACGCCCGCAGTTCCCGGCGTGCGACGGCGAGCACGATCTGTTCCTGCAACCGGGCGACCATCTCCTGGCTGGGCGCGAAGGCCCGCGGCGACGGTTCAAACCCCGGCACCGGCCGCCAGTTGATCAGCTGCGCGACGATTGGATTCCCCACCGACCACGCCACAAACGCCTGCGCCCCCGCGCGAAGGGCCGCGAGGGGCTGGTCCGGGTGCCTGCCGCCGGCCTCGCCGACGGCGTCGCGGAGTCCGGCGGCAGCCCTTTCAAAGAGTGCGTCGTAGACGGCATTTTTGGAGGGAAAGTATTCGTAGAGCGACGGCGGGCGCATGCCCACGCTGCGGGCCACGGCCGACAGGGACATGCCCGCCACGCCGTCCCGGGCCATCAGCTCCACTGCCGCGGCCAGGATTTCACCCATGGTGGCGTCCCGGCGGGCTTTGCGCCGGTCCAGCACCGGGCGGTGTTCCTGTTCTGGCTCCATGCCCTTATCATCTACCTAATGGCATTAGGAAATCAATAGGCCATTAGGAAATATCCCGGCCCCTGACTCAACCCCTGCCCAACCGCCGCCGGCCCGCGCGGGCCGCGTCCGCCGTCGAACTTCCCGGGGCAGGGACAAGTTTTCACCCGCCCCACTAGCCGCTGGGAGCTGCCTGAGCGTAAGCTGACAGAACTTACCCAAGGAATAGCCAGCTTATTCCCAGCCAATGGTCGGAGACTTAGATGGTGAAGAAGACCGGACCTGAAGCAAAGCTGCTCGTTGTGGACGACGAGCCCAATATTCGCGAACTGCTCTCCACTTCCCTCCGGTTTGCCGGTTTCGAAGTGGTGGCCGCCGCCAATGGCCGCGAAGCCCTGGCCGCCGCTGAAGAGTACAACCCTGACCTGGCCGTGCTGGATGTCATGCTCCCGGACATGGACGGGTTTACTGTCACGCGGCGCCTCCGCGCGGCCGGAAGGCACTTTCCCGTCCTGTTCCTGACGGCACGTGACGACACCGAGGACAAGGTCACGGGCCTGACCGTGGGCGGGGACGACTACGTGACGAAGCCGTTCAGCCTGGACGAGGTGGTGGCCCGCATCCGTGCCGTGCTGCGCCGCACCCAACCCATGGAGGACGACGACGCCGTGCTGCGCGTTGCCGACCTGGAGCTCGACGACGACGCCCACGAGGTCCGCCGCGCCGGCCAGACCGTGGAGCTCTCCCCGACCGAGTTCAAGCTGCTGCGCTACCTGATGCTCAACCCCAACAGGGTGCTTTCGAAGGCGCAAATTCTTGACCACGTGTGGGAGTACGACTTCAACGGCGACGCCTCCATTGTGGAGTCGTACATCTCCTACCTTCGCCGCAAGGTGGACACGGATGCCTCGCTGCCTGCCCTCATCCAGACCAAGCGCGGCGTGGGTTATGTGCTGCGAACGGCCGACAAGCGCTAACACGCCTTGATCAAGTTGTGGAAGAACGCATCCCTGCGTTCGCAGCTGGTGGCAATCATCAGCGCGCTGTTGACGCTGTCGCTGCTGGCGCTGGCCGCCTCAACGTTCCTGCTGCTCCACTCCTTTCTGGAAGAACAGATGGATGCCCAGCTGTCCACCTTCCAAAAGTCCATTGTGAACATTGGCACGGTGGATTCGACCAGCGCCGGACGTTCAGTGTTTGGCTTCGACTATTACGTGGGTTTCCGGTACTCGGACTCGGTGCTGGCGTCCCAAAACCGCTCCGGGCAGGACAAACCGGTATACCCGGCCTACTCGATGAAGCAGGCAGCTGCCCTGAACGGGAAGATGTTCACCGTCCCCAGCACCGACGGCGGGGCGCCGTGGCGGATCACGATCATCGCCCCGCAGGCTTTCTCCTACGGACCGCCCAATTTGGTGGGAAGCCCGCCTGAATACCTTGGCTACGTGGTGGTCGGGCTGCCCTATGAAGGCCTCAACATCACCCTGGAACGCCTGGCCGTGGTCATCGCCGGCGTGGCCATTCTGGCCGTCACCCTGGGCACCATGATCGCGTACTGGACGGTCACCCGCTCCTTTCAGCCGCTGGGCAGGGTTGAAAAGACGGCCGCCGCGATTGCTGCCGGAGACCTGACCCGGCGCGTGGACATTGAAAACCCCGCCACCGAGGTGGGGCGCCTCTCCGGATCGCTGAACACCATGCTGGCGCACATTGAGCAGGCCTTTGCCGCCAGGACTGCGTCGGAGAAACGGATGCGCCGCTTCGTGGCGGACGCTTCCCACGAGCTTCGCACCCCCCTGGTCACCATCCGGGGATTCTCCGAGCTGTACCGCCACGGCGCGCTGCAAACCCCGGACGACGTCGGCACGGCCATGGGGCGCATTGAAAGCGAGGCCAAGCGCATGGGCGAACTTGTTGAGGACCTGCTCATGCTGGCCCGCATTGACGAGCAGCGCCCCCTCCAGCTGCGTCCCGTGGACCTGCTGCTCATCGGCCACGACGCGGTTCTGGACGCCCGGGCATCCGCCAGGGACCGGACGTTCTCCGTGGTGGGGCTCGACGGCGGCCGCGGGGCCCCGGCCCCCACGCTGGGAGACGAGGCCAAGTTGCGGCAGGTGGTGGCCAACCTCATGGGCAACGCCCTGCGCTACACCCCGGCCGGCTCTCCCGTGGAAATTGTGGTTGGCACGCGGCAGGAGGTTGGGCAAAAGATGTCTGTCATCAAGATCCGCGACCACGGCCCCGGCATCTCCGAGGACGATTCGCCGCGCATCTTTGAACGCTTCTACCGCGCCGACACCTCCCGCGACCGCAACACGGGCGGCAGCGGGCTGGGGCTGGCGATCGTCTCGGCCATTGTGGCCTCGCACGGGGGCACGGTCCGCCTGGAGCAGACCGCTGGAGGCGGCGCCACCATGGCCATTGAGCTGCCATTCACGGACGACGGCGCCGATGCCCCCTCCACAGACGGCAGCAACGACTAACCCATCCACAGATTGCGGCGGCGGCTCCGTCTGTCGGCTACGGGGACCCTATGGTGGAGGCATCCAACAAACATTCCCGCACGGGACACTGCAGTTAAGGAACCCCCGCCATGGCACAGTTCAACGTCAACTCCGACGACCTCGCGATCAAGAGTACGGCCGTCAAGGGTTCAGTGGAGCGCATCCGCATGGAAGTGGACGCCATGAAGCGCAACCTGCTGGACCTGGAAGGCACCTGGACGGGGTCGGCCGCCACCAACTTCCAGGCCCTGCTGCAGGAATGGCATGCCACCCAGGTCAAGGTGGAAGCTTCCCTGGAGAGCATCAATTCGGCCCTGTCGATGGCAGCCACCCAATACGCACAGGCCGAGGACGCCAACGCCAGGATGTTCAGCGCACGTTGATGCGTGTCTGATTCGGGAGCAGCCAGGCGGCTATGCTTCGCGGGTCCCTTGGTGGAAGCGCAGCTGCCACCGGCCGTTGTCCCGGCGCCAGAGGGAACTGCGCAGCGAAGTGCCGTGCAGCCCGACGCACCTGTAGGTCAGCAGGGCCGTATCGGTGTCCACGCTGTCAAGCGTCAGGACGTCAAGCGTGGCCGGGCTGCCGTCCTCTTCGGCGAGGGAGACAATCAGGTCCTCGCGGGACCAGGAACGGCCGGAAGCGCCGAACTCCACAAAGTCGCGGTGCAGCAGGCGGCCCACCCTCGTGGGGTCGGCGCGCACCTCGGGGTCCATGAGCTCGCGTTCCAGCTCCACCAGGATGCCCAGGCCGCCATCCGGGGACGGGGCAAAGGCGGGGTCCGGCTCATCGTCGAGGCTGGAGAATAAATCGAGCTGCGCCACGGCCTCCGCCGGCCCCGCTGCGGGTGCTGCTGCGGCGGTTACAGGGGGAACGTCAGCCTGCACTAAAGCGGGTGCCGGCGCCTGTGGCCCGCCGCTTGCCGCGCCGGGAAAGCCCGGGCCTTCGTCGGGGGCGCGCCTGCCCTGGTACGCCGTGGCCGCATCCCGGGCACGGTCGTCGGCAGCCTCGTTGAGGTCGTGGCCCGCGTGGCCCTTGACCCATTCGAACGTGAAATTGCGGCCCACAATGGCGGCGTCAATCTGCTTGAGCAGGTCCACGTTGAGCACCGGCTTGCCGTCGGACTTCCGCCACCCCTTGCGCTTCCAGCCCGGCATCCACTTGGTCACGCAGTTGATGACGTACTGGCTGTCGCACAGGATGTGCAGCGGCTCCTGCGGGACATGGGCGGTGGAGAGGAAAAGGTCCAGCACTGCCATGAGCTCTCCCATGTTGTTGGTGCCGTGCGGCCAGCCCCCTGCACGCCAGCAGTCGTCGTTCACGTACCAGGCCCAGCCCGCGGGGCCAGGATTTCCCAATGCCGAACCGTCGGCTGCCGCAACAATAGTCATATGTCCATACTTTCAGATGCCACCGATACTTAAACGCCAGGGCGCACCTTCCGAAGTGGAAAGTGCGCCCTGGTGCTGGCAGCTGAGGGCTAGAAGCCGCCCATGCCGCCCATGTCGTCTCCGCCGCCGGCAGCCGGTGCAGCCTTTTCGGGCTTGTCGGCCACTACGGCTTCGGTGGTCAGGAACAGCCCGGCGATGGACGCCGCGTTCTGCAGTGCGGAACGGGTCACCTTTACCGGGTCGTTGACGCCGGCAGCCAGCAGGTCCTCGTACACGCCGGTGGCGGCATTGAGGCCGTGGCCCACGGGCAGGCCGCGAACCTTGTCGACAACCACGCCGGGCTCGAAGCCGGCGTTGAAGGCGATCTGCTTCAGCGGGGCGTCGATGGCAACCTTGACGATGTTGGCACCAGTGGCCTCGTCGCCTTCCAGGTTCAGGCTGTCGAAGGCCTTCACGCCGGCCTGGATCAGGGCAACGCCACCGCCGGGGACGATACCTTCTTCAACGGCAGCCTTCGCGTTGCGGACTGCGTCCTCAATGCGGTGCTTGCGTTCCTTGAGCTCAACTTCGGTTGCCGCGCCGGCCTTGATGACTGCAACGCCGCCGGCCAGCTTGGCCAGGCGCTCCTGCAGCTTCTCGCGGTCGTAGTCGGAATCGGAGTTCTCGATCTCGGCACGGATCTGCGCCACGCGCCCTGCGATGGCGTCGGCTTCGCCGGCACCTTCAACAATGGTGGTCTCGTCCTTGGTGACAACAACCTTGCGGGCCTTGCCCAGCAGGTCAAGGGTGGTGTTCTCCAGCTTGAGGCCGACTTCCTCGGAGATGACCTGGCCACCGGTGAGGATGGCGATGTCAGCGAGCTGTGCCTTGCGGCGGTCGCCAAAGCCGGGGGCCTTGACAGCAACGGACTTGAACAGGCCGCGGATCTTGTTCACGATCAGCGTGGCCAGGGCCTCGCCCTCAACGTCTTCGGCGATGATCAGCAGCGGCTTGTTGGACGCCATGACCTTTTCCAGGACCGCAACCAGGTCCTTGACGTTGGAGATCTTGGAATTGACGATCAGGATGTACGGGTCTTCGAGGACCGTTTCCTGGCGCTCGGTGTCCGTGACGAAGTAAGCGGAAATGTAGCCCTTGTCGAAGCGCATGCCTTCGGTGAGTTCCAGTTCCAGGCCGAAGGTGTTGGACTCCTCGACAGTGATGACGCCTTCCTTGCCAACCTTGTCGAGGGCTTCGGCAATGAGTGCGCCAATTTCGGTGTCGCCGGCGGAGATGGAGGCCGTGGCCGCGATCTCTTCCTTCGTCTCAATCTCCTTGGCGGAGATCAGCAGCTGCTCGATGACGGCTGCAACAGCCTTCTCGATGCCGCGCTTGAGCGAGAGCGGGTCTGCTCCGGCCGCAACGTTGCGCAGGCCTTCCTTGACCAGTGCCTGGGCCAGCACGGTTGCCGTCGTCGTGCCGTCACCGGCGATGTCGTCGGTCTTCTTGGCAACTTCCTTGACCAGCTCGGCGCCGATCTTCTCGTAGGGGTCGTCCAGCTCGATCTCCTTGGCGATGGAAACGCCGTCGTTGGTGATCGTGGGGGCGCCCCACTTCTTTTCGAGAACGACGTTGCGGCCGCGCGGGCCCAAGGTGACCTTGACGGCGTCGGCGAGGATGTTCAGGCCCCGCTCAAGGCCGCGGCGTGCCTCTTCATCGAATGCAATGATCTTGGCCATTTAGGCTTCAGTCCTTTCGGGACAGTCATTTTGGACTCTTGTTCCCCACAGTGGTGCCCGCGACGGACGGACCCGGCACCGGCGATCTATTTCACCCCGGCAGCGGAATCCTCACCACATGAGGAAAGTTATTACCTCCGACGGCGGCTGCCTGGCTAGGAACTAGCAGTCACCACCACAGAGTGCTAAGTCAATAATTAGCACTCGACACCCTAGAGTGCAAGCGCGGATTGTCCCGATGTGCTGACGGCGAACGGAATGCTGCGCCATTTCTGCCACGAACGGCCGCCGCCATCTTGCAAATACTTCCCCGGGCCAACACAACCGGCTAGCGTGGGGCGTGCAGCATCGCATTCCGCACCTGTGACATACGAACTCAATGCACCCGTTCACCAACATCAACGGCACCACTGAAGGAGTCACCATGAGTGAGAACCAAAACCCCGATTTGCCTGCAGAACCAGAGCCCGCGCCGGCTCCCCCATTTCCCGCCCCCGAAGCTCCGGCAGCTTATGCCGATGCACCGCCACCTCCGGTCTACCAGGAACAGCCGTACCAGCAGCCCATGGACCAGGCACCCCCTGCCTACCAGGCCCAGCCGTACCAGCAGCAGGGCTACCCGCAGCAGCCCGGCTTCCAGCAGCCCGGCTATGAGCAAAAGTCAAAGATCGTGGCCGGCATACTGGGCATCCTGTTGGGCAGCCTCGGCATCCACCGCTTTTACCTTGGCTACACGAAGATCGGCATCATCCAGATCGTCGTGACATTTGTGACCATCGGATTCGGCGGCATCTGGGGCTTTATCGAAGGCATCATGATCCTTGTCGGCGCAGATCCCTTCAAGCGCGACGCAAACGGTGTACCGCTGAAGGATTGAATTCACGGGCGCAATCGCATGACGACAGCGCAGATATGGCGGGCGAACCATCAGTTCGCCCGCCATATCTGTGCTGTCGGCGGTAAAAGGTGAACGCGGGGTGCCGCGCAGTGAGGCCGAACCCCGCCGAACCAGGGGCAAGCCATGAGAACGGTGGGTCCCCGGGCAGATTTCTAAACTGCGGGGCGAACCCGCGAACGCACCGACAAGATACCCCGGCACCGCGGAGTGGCCCCGTTATCGGCGAGCAGAGCCCAGCTTGCGGCGGTTTGGCCCCGTTATCGGCGAGCAGGGCTTGGCTTGCGGCTGCTTTCCCCCGCCGTCGCCACATGCCAACTACGCGAAGGGGCTTCGTCTTCCCCACGTGGCCGCAAGCGCAACGTGGCCGCAAGCGAAGGGCGGGGACCCGGCGTCGTGCACTCAGCCTGGACGGAACGCTCGGGACTCCCGGCGCCAAACCCGTCCTGAATCCAGCGTACAAATCGGCGGACCCCAACCCGGCCCAGTTGCGGGCTACTGGGCGCCGGGGCCCAGGATTACAGCCAGGGGCGTCCCGATTTCGGCGCTGTCCAGCAGGGTGGGGATGTTCAGGAGCTTGCCCAATTCCTCGGCGTTCGCCTTCTGGGCCACGCCGTTGTAGACAATGGACGACGCCCCCTGCGGCCGGCCCGCCCAGTTGGCCGCCTGCGACACGGTCCAGCCGTCCGTCATGACTATTCCGGAATACTTGGCCGCCAGCCCGCCGATGCCCGTGGCGTTGTAGATCGCAACGGGGGTGGCCTTGTTCAGGACCGAGTCGGGCGTTGGCGTGGGGGTCGGTGTCGGCGTTTCCGCGGCAGCCGTGGTGTGGGGGGCGGCGCTGGAGGGCAGCGGGCTGGGCGTGGTGGCCTTGGCGGAGGTCGACGACACGGCCGCGGGAGGATTGGTCACGGCGTGGTTGCCGCTCAGCTTGGGCACAATCAGGAACGCCAGCAGGCCAATGCACAGGGCTGCCACACCGAAGGTCATGAGCGGCATCAGGCTCCGGGGCGGCGCCTCAAGGGAGGCACGGTGGACGCCATGACGGGCCGAGTTCTCCAGGACACGGTCAAATTCATCCCGCGGGTAATTGCTCATAGTGCAGTGCTGTCCTTGTGGGTGAGGCAGTAAGGGCGTGCGTCAGTTGCCCAGCCGGCGCGCGGTCCGGGCCTTTTGTCGCGACGTACGTAGTCTACGCAACCGCTTGACCAGCATGGGGTCATGGGCCAGGGCGGCCTCCGTGTCGATCAGCGCATTGAGGATTTGGTAGTAGTGTGTCGCGGACAGGTCGAACAAGTCGCGGATGGCCTGCTCCTTGGCCCCGGCGTACTTCCACCACTGCCGTTCCAGTGCCAGCATTTGCGTGTCCCGCTCGGTCAGCCCGTGCTCCCGGCCCGCATCCGGCACCATGTTTCCGCCGTGTGCAGGTGGCAGGGGTTCAGCTGCTTGCGTCACAACACGCTCTCTTTCCTGTCCACACGGCCGCGCCCGGCAGGCACCGCTCCTTCTACCATGATAATGGCGAATCACACGAGTGTCATTTGGGAGGTTGTGGACAGGCAGGCAGCGGGCCGCGCCTGTGGAGGGATGAAGCCTGCACGGCAGGGGGCGAGAATGGAACCATGGATTCCCTGCCTGCACTGTTCGAACTGCCCGAACCCGCTTCCCCCGCCGGTTGGGACGGCGCCCAGCTGCAGGCCCTGGAAACCCTGGCGTCCCATCCCATGGCGCTCATGGCCCCGGACTGGGCGGAGGCCCTTGCGCCCCAGGAGGACACGCTGCGCGGCCTCGGCACCATGCTGCGCCGGGAGTACGACGCCGGTGCCTCCTTCCTGCCGCCGCCCACCGGTGTGCTGCGTGCTTTGGGAGCACCCCTTTCAGGGGTCAAGGTGCTGATAGTTGGCCAGGACCCGTACCCCACGCCGGGCCACTCCGTGGGCCTGGCCTTTGCCGTGGACAAGGCCACGCGCCCCCTGCCGCGCAGCCTGAACAACATTTACAAGGAGCTCCAGGCGGATCTGGGCATCCCGCCGGCCGCCCATGGCGACCTGAGCGCCTGGGCCGGGCAGGGCGTCCTCCTGCTGAACCGGGTGCTCACGGTGGCGCCGGGAGCGGCGGGTTCGCACCGCCGTCGTGGGTGGGAAAAGGTCACCGAGGCCGTGATCCGGACGCTGGCGGCCCGGGACCGGCCCCTGGTCAGCGTGCTGTGGGGCCGCGACGCGCAAAAACTGGCGCCGCTGCTGGGCGGCACGGCCATCATTGAATCGGCACACCCCAGCCCGTTGTCGGCGTCCAGGGGCTTCTTCGGCTCGCGCCCGTTCAGCCGCATCAACGATTCACTGCGCGCGCAGGGCGCCTCCCCCATCGACTGGGCGCTGCCGGCGGCCTGAGCGGCGGCTGATATTCTTAGGCCCATCTCACGCGGCCGCGCGGCGGCACCAACCCCCAGGAGTATTTTGTGAATCCCGCTGGCACCAGCCCGGAACCGTTTGTTGCCCCCGCCGTCAAGCCCCGCACGCAGGTGTCCCTGGCCGTGGTCCGCACCGAACGGCTCAGCCCCCACATGGTGCGCGTGGTGGCCGGCGGGCCCGGGCTGGCGGCGTTTGTGCCCAAGGATGCCACGGACATGTACGTCAAGATCCACTTCCTGCAGCCGGGCGTGGAGTACGCGGAGCCGGTGGACGTGTTTGCCCTCCGCGAGTTCATGCCGCGCGAGCAGTGGCCGGCCACTCGCACGTACACCGTCCGCTGGGTGGACCTGGCAGCGCAGGAAATCGCCATTGACTTTGTGGTCCACGGCGACTCCGGGCTGGCCGGGCCGTGGGCCGCGGCAGCAGCCCCCGGGGACAGGATCATCTTTTCCGGGCCCGGCGGCGCCTACCGGCCCAATCCGGATGCCGACTGGTACCTTTTCGCCGGGGATGAGGCCGCCCTGCCCGCCATCGCGGCCGCCCTCGAGGCCCTGCCCGCCGGGGCCTCCGGGCTGGCCTACCTTGAGGTGGACACCGCGGCGGACATCCAGCCAATTGACGCGCCCGACGGCGTCGACGTCACCTGGCTGTTCCGCGAAGGCGCCACCCCGGACCGGTGCACGGCCCTGGTCGACGCCGTGGCCTCGGGGACATGGCCGGCCGGGCGCGTGGATGCCTTCATCCACGGCGAACGGGAGTACATGAAGCAGCTGCGCGACGTCCTGTTCAAGCAGCGCGGACTGGACCGCTCCCAGGTCTCCCTGTCCGGCTACTGGGCCTACGGGCGCACGGAGGACTACTTCCAGGCCGAAAAGAAGCAGCCCATCGGCCAGATCCTCTAACTACCGCCGGCGGTTGCGGCGCCGGCGGTTCTACCGCCTGCGGTTGCGGCGCCTGTCCTTCTGGCCGTTGGAGCGGGTCAGCGGGCGGGCCATGTTGTCCCCCAGGACCACGCCGGCCGCGACGGCCAGGATCACCACCAAGGCGTTGAAGATGCCGACGGCGCCCGTCACGGAATCGTTGGGCGTGAGGGTCATGACAAACATGGCCCGGAAGATGGAAAGCCCCACCAGCAGGAAAATGATGGACGGAACGGCCACCACCAGCTGCGGGGCGCCCAGGCGGAGGGCGATGACCCGGGCCAGGATGCCCACCACAATGGCTGCCAGCGCGGGCGCAAACCGTGCGCCGAGGCCAAATTCCATGCCGTAGTAGTAGGCCAGGTAGCCCGCCAGCGCCACCGCCGTGGTGGGCAGCAGCAGCCGCACCGACGTCTGCTCGGCAATGCAGATCGCCACGGTGGACAGCGCCACCAGCAGCAACACCACGTACAGCGGCAGGGTGGCCGCGATGGGCTCGGCCACGTTGAGCCTGTCCGTGCCGAAGAGCGCCCCGATGACAAGTGCGACGGCGATGCCGGAAACTATGGCCCCAAAGGTCAAAAAAGCGGAGAGGAAGCGCCCGGCGGCCGTGACGGGGAAGCCGTTGATGGCGTCCTGCACGGCGGAGACCAGCCGCCCCGAGGGCAGCATGAGCAGGATCCCGCCGGCCACCACCACGGAAGGGCTCAGCGGGACGTGGAACATGAAGCACAGCACGGCCACCACGGTGACAATGAAGGAGCTGATCGCGGTGACGAAGAAGTCCGGCACCCGCCATTTGCCCAGCACGCGGGCCACCTGGCCGGCCAGCAGGATGGTCACCAGTGCCACTCCCATGCCAAAGGCGGAGCCGCCGATGACCCCAACGACGGCGGCAGCGAACACTGCTTCGGCCAGGGCCACCATCCACCGGGGAAACGGCTTGGGCGCCTTAATGATGGTGTCCAGGCGGCGGTGGGCCTCCGCGCGCCCCACGCCGCTGCCGACAATGTCCGTCACCAGTTCGTGCACCTGCACCAGGCCGGCATAGTTGCTGGTCCACGACCGCACCACGCGCAGCAAGGTGATGGGCACGCCGTCGCGGTGGGCGTAGTTGATGATGACGGACTGGTTGGTGATGTCCACCTCAATGTTGCGCAGCCCAAAGGCGGCGGTCACGGCGATGATGGACGTCTCCACCTCCAGGGCGCCGGCCCCGTACCGGAACATCGTCTCAGCCAGGCGCAGGGCAAAGTCGATGGTCTTGCGCGCCGACTCATCCGCCTTGCCCACCTGGATCATTGGGTTGGCATACGGACTGCCGGCCAGCCGTTCCACAATGTTCATGGGTGCCGTCGGAGGGGTGTCGCCCTGGACCAGCCTGCGGATCATGCGGCGCGCCGAGGCGTTGGCCCGCGCCTGGGCGGGCGTCAGCGGCTTGGGGGCGGGCGTCAGCGGCTTGGCGGCGGGCGTCAGCGGCTTGGGGGCGGGCGGCCGGCCCTCCTGCGGGTTACGCGGCTCGGATTCCACGTGCTGAGCCTTCCGGGCTACTTGCCGCTGAGCTTGCTGCGCAGGGACCCCACGGCCCCCCGGAGGACCGAGACTGTTTCCCGGGCCTTCTCCGCAGCCTTGTTGGGCGTGCTGGTGAAGTAGCCGGTCTGTTCCTCCACGACCCCGCCAAAGCCACGCTTGAAGCGGTACACGCCATGCTGTTCGGGGTTGTTGCTGAACTCGCCCTTGGTCCCGTAGAAGTTGTAGCGCCTGATGCCGCGTGCCATGGCTTCCTGGAGGGCATGCCAGTGGAGGGCGTAGCTGGCGTGGAAGTGTGAGTAGTGGTCGTAGGAGCCGCCGGCCAGGAACACCGTCTCCCCCGCGAACGTGATGAACACGGCGGCGGTCAGCACGGCCTGCGGCCCGTCCTCACGCAGCCTGGGCAGGTCGGCAAGTTTCGCCTGGGAGCTGCCCCACGTTTGCTCGGCCGCGGCAAGCCGCTTGGCGTTCTTGGCATTGTCGGGCGCCGCTTCGAGGGCGGCCCGGGCCTTTTCCAGGGCAGCCGAGTCGGTTTTGACCTGTGCCGCCAGCTCGCCCTCATAGCGTTCGACGTCGAGCCGGGCCACCAGGAACTCGATGTGCTCGGGGCCGAAAACGTGGGCCAGGGAGCGGTAGTAGTCCTCGTCCCGGTAGTCAAAGCCGCGGCGCTCCCCCGTGTGGCGCATGACGGCGAAGAACTGGTCCAGTTCATCCTCTGCCAGCGCGCTGACCTCGATGGGGCTCTTGAGGACCTTCTTCACGGAGCGCGTGGCCTGCCCGTCAAAGCCGGCCAGCAGTTGCTCCGGCGTCGCAATTCCGGTCAGGTCCTTGGCGAAGTACCAGCGCAGGTAAAGCGGGTTGGCGTCCACCTCCGTGTTGTCCTGGTGCTCGAAGCCCAGTTCCGCCAGGGCCTGGACCACGTCGGCATCCGTGTAGCCGTCGTCAATGATATTGGCGTCCTGGTCGCGGTGGTTGGCCAGCAGCTTCGGGTTGAAGGTGAAGCTGAGGACCTTGTGGGCCTTGAGGTCTTCCTCAAGCCGGGTGAAGAAAAAGGTGCGGAGGGGGGCGTCGCGGTAATCCAGGACAGGGCCCTGGAGGCATTCGACGTCGGCAAATCCGCCCAGGACGTTGCGCGAGCTCAGCAGCGCAGCCGCCACCACGGCGCCGTCGTGCTTGACACCCACCATGCGCATGGTCCAGCCATTGCCGTCGCGGCGGGCGCCCATCATCGAGGACTGCATGAAACTGCCCGTCGCCTGGGAGTCAACGAAGGTGTCAAATTCACCGGCGGTCAATTCTGAATATTCCATGTGGTTTTCCTCTTTGCTCCCTGGAAGTATCGCGTGTGCTGCCCGTAGCTGGCGGCCGTGCGGCCGGGCCCGGTAAATCTGTCTGGTGTGGAAGGCCTAGTAAAATCGCTGCCCGGTGCGCCGGACGTATGCCTGCCGTGCCAGCCGCTCACCGACGGTGGTCCAAATCCTGTATTTCACCGGAGAGAAGGCCAGGTCCCAGCACCCCACAAAGTCTGTCACGGTCTTCGTGAAGCTGGTCTTGAACAGTCCCAGCCCGTGGTGCGGGTGGGTGGGGTCCTTGAGCCGGTCCGACGGCGGCGTGCCGCAGAAGTCATACTGCACGGCGCCCAGGTCCTTCATGTCCAGGATGGCGGCCCACTGGATCAGGTGCGAATCGCCGTACTGAGAGCGCTTTTGCAGCGATCCGCCGTCCTTGTAGGTGGCCTTGGTCCCGTAGTTGATCACGAAGGCGCCAACCGAGGGGACGCCGTCCTCGTGTACAAAGTAAAACCTGCCCTGGCCGCGGCTGGCGAACTCGGTCCAGAACTGGCGAAAGTAGCCAAACTCACGTGCCTTGCCCGCATTTTTGGCCTCAAAGGTGCCCTCCATGAGGCCGTACATGCTGCGCATGGTCTCCTCCGAGGGCTCCATGGGCGTCACCTCCACGCCTTCTCGCTGGGCGCGCCGGACGGCGTTGCGGCCCCGCGAATGGAGCTTGCGCAGCAGTTCGTTCGGTTCGGGCGTGATGTCCAGCAGGGCCGTGTGGTCGTTGGGCTGCAGGTCCGGCGCCTTGGTAAATCCGGCATCCCTGAGCACGTCCAGGGCTTCTTCGGTCTTGACGATGTCCGGTTCAATTTTGACGGCGAACACGTTCAGCCGGGCCTGCCGCGAGAACGTGCGCAGGGCCGCCATGACGGCCGGCAGCTCCGCTATGCCGGGGATGTCGGGGCCCTTGATCAGGTACCACAGCCGGCCCAGGAGGGGGTAGGACTTTTCCAGGGCCAGGTTGTAGCTGGTGTACCCGGGCCCCTCAATTGCCAGGAATTGCGGTGTCCAGCCATGGTTTTTCTTCACGGCGGCAAACGCTTCGGACTGCAGGAGGTTGCCGCCGTTGGGGTTTGCCGTGACCAGTGTGTCCCATTGGTCAATCTCGGCGGCGGTGGCAAATCGTGCGGTGAATTCGAGCAAGTGAGGCCTCAATTACGTCGTTGGTGTTCCCGCCGAACAGTCTACCGGCCCGGAATCTCACAGCCCACGCACAGCCCACCCCTATCGAACGCTCCGCCGGCCGCCAGAACATGGAAGCTGGACGGCCGCCGCTCGGGTGGCCATCAAAAGCAGGGAGCAGGACATGGGTGTGGTTTCCCGGAGCGTGGGCAACGCGTTCCGCAACAAGGTGCGCAGCGGCGCCGTCGTGGTCATTTTGGCGGTGGCAATAGGGCTGGCGCTGGCCATGCTGGTGGCCAACCAGGCGGTGGGCGCCAAGGTCGACTCACTCAAGGCGTCCGTGGGCAACAATCTCACGGTCAATCCGGCAGGCTCCCGCGGAGGGCTCGGCGGCGGCAACCCTCTGACCGCTGCTGACGCCACCAAGGCGGCCGCCGTCGCGCATGTAACAAGCGTCAACGGGACGTTGAGTGTGCGGCTGGCCAATTCGGCGGCAACGTCCACCACGACGGCGACGCCCGGGGCCGGGCAGGGCGCCGACCGCGGGGGCCCCGGCGGCGGTTTTGGCTCCAGCGGCACCACCAGCCTCAAGTCGGCTGTTGACCCCGGCGTCCTGGGCCAGCGCAACAACAGCAACAGCGGCGCCACCGGAGGCTCGACGGGCGGCAGCACCACCACGCGCCCCGCGTTCACCATCCCCATCCAGGCCACGGGCGTTTCAACCTCGACGACGGCCACGGGTGCGGCCATCAAGGTCACCAGCGGCGCGCAGCTGACGGACTTTGCGGCCAATTCAACCCAGGCCCTGGTCGGCACCACGCTGGCCACCAAGAATTCCCTGAAGGTTGGTTCCACCTTCACCGTCCAGAGCCGCACCATGACGGTGACGGGCATTTTCGACGCCGGGGACGCCTTCGACAACAACGGCATCTACCTGCCGCTGGCCGCCACGCAGACCCTGACCAGCCAGGCCGGCCAGCTCAGCAGCCTGAACGTGGTGGTGGACAACATTGAAAATGTCTCCGCCACACAGGCCGCCCTCACCGCCTCACTCGGGGCCACCAATGTGGACGTAACGGCCGGCTCCTCGGGCCTGCAATCAGCCATCAGCTCCCTCGGCAGCGTGCAAAGCATCTCCCTCATCGCCTTCATCGCCTCCCTCGTCACGGCCGGGCTCATAGTGCTGCTGATCATGATCATGGTGGTGCGTGAACGGCGTCGGGAAATTGGCGTGTTGAAGGCGATCGGAGCCGCCAACCGCACCATCGGCGTCCAGTTTGTCCTGGAGGCCATGGTCCTGGTGGTCATGGGCACCGTGGTGGGCGCCGTCGTGGCCGCATTTAGCAGCAACCCGATCGTCAGCGCCCTGGTGGCCGGAAACACCGGTTCCACGGCAGCGGCGGCCGGCCCCGTCCAGGGCGCCGGGGGCGGCGGCGGGTTCGGCGGCGGGTTCGGCGGCGGCGGGTTCACCCGGACCCGCGGCGCCTTCTCGGGTGCCAGCCAGCTCATCGGAACCATCAGCACATCCGTCGGCTGGCAGACCCTGGTGCTGGGCGCCGTCGGAATTCTGGTGATCGCCGCAATTGGCGCCCTGATCCCGTCCCTGCTGACAGCAAAAGTCCGCCCCATCGAAGTCCTGCGAGGAGAGTAAACCATGCTTAGTGTTACTGATGTTGTCAAGACGTTTAATTCCGGAGACCGGACCATCAAGCCCGTCAACGGTGTCAGCTTCACCCTGGAACAGGGCACTTTTGCCGCAATATTGGGCAAGAGCGGCAGCGGCAAGAGCACCCTGCTGTCGCTGCTGGGCGCGCTCGACAAGGCCAGCTCGGGGGATGTGGTGGTGGATGAGGTGAACATTTCCAAACTTCCGGACAGGAAGCTGACGGCCTACCGGCGCGACGACATCGGCTTCGTGTTCCAGCAGTACAACCTGATCCCGAACCTCTCGGCGCTGGAAAATGTCATGCTGCCCATGGAGTTCGCCGGGGTGCGGCACGGCGAGCGCAGCAAGCGTGCCGCGGAGCTGCTCAACCAGGTGGAATTGACGGAGGAGATGCACGGGCGGAAGGCGAACCGCCTCTCCGGCGGCATGCAGCAGCGCGTGGCCATTGCCCGGGCGCTGGCGAACAATCCGAAGCTGATCCTGGCAGACGAGCCCACCGGCAACCTGGACGACGAGACGGGCGAGCTCATCATTGCCCTGCTGCGCCAGCTGGCGCACGAAAAGAAGACCACCATCCTGGTAGTCACCCACGACCACGCCCTGGCCTCACAGACCGACAGGAAGTTCCGCCTGGCCCGCGGCAAGCTCACCGAAGACTAGCCGCCCCCGCCCCCTCCGACCCTCGGTTCCAACCGGGGCACATCCAGCCGACCCTCGGTTCCAACCGGGGCACATCCAGCCGACCCTCGGTTGGCGACTGAGGGAGCGATCCCCAAAACTCACCCGTTTGCAACCGAGCGTCGGGGAAATGACCCCCGATTGCAACCGAGCGTCAAAAGGGAGGGGAGGCTACTGGAGGGGGCGGAGCCAGGTGAACTGCGGCGTCTCCTTGGCAAGGAAGGCGGCCACGCCGATCCGCGGATCGGCGCTGGCCGCCATTTCGCGCTGCCAATGCGTGTTCCGTTCCGCCAGTTCGGCCTCCGGAACACCGGAGCTAAGGGCGTTGACCAGGTCCTTTTGCGACTGGATGGAAAACTGGGAGCGGCCGGCCAGCATCAGGGCGAACGCCTCGATGTCGTGCCAAAAGGTGCCGCCGGGCAGCACCTTCACCGCCAGGCCCAGGCGCAGTGCCTCGGCGGCGTCGACCATCTCGCCGCTGAACAACAGGTATTTCGCCACGGCGGGCCCCACCAGCTCCACGAGCTTCCGGATTCCCGACAGCGGGTACACAATGCCGATCTTCGCCGGCGTGATGCCAAAGACCGCGTTTTCGGAGGCGAGCCGGATGTCGCACGCCCCGGCGATCTGCCAGCCGCCGCCCACGCAGTACCCGTCAATCGCGGCAATGGTGGGCTTGCGGAAGCGGGCCAGGGCGGTTTCGGCCACCGTGATGTCGCCGCCGTCGCGCTTTCCGGTGGCGGGGTCCCGCAGGATTTCCCGCACCGAGGCGATGTCCGCGCCGGCGGAAAAATGCTTACCTTCCCCGCGCACCACCACCACCTTGACCGTGTCGTCGGCCTCCAGCGCGTCCAGCTGCTCGGCAAATTGCGGCCACATGCCGGCGGTGATGGCGTTGCGCATGGCGGGATTGTCCATGATGAGCGTGGCGACGGGGCCGTTGTTCTCCACGCGCAGCCGGCCTACCCGCGGCGAGGATTCCCCGGGGGTCCCGGCCGGTGCGGCGCTCACGCCAACACGTCCGACGTCGGGCCGTCACCTTGGGCGGCCGGCCCGCCTGCCGCCGGGGTTGGGACGGGGGCCGGGTCCACAGCGGGGGCCGGCACAGCCAGCACTACGCCCGCCTCCACGAGCCCTGCAACCTGTTCCGCAGTCAGCCCCAGCCGCGCCAAAACGGCAAGGGTGTCCTGGCCCAGTGCGGGAGGTGCATTGCGGATGGCCGGCGCCTGCCGGTTGACGGAAATGGGTCCGCGAACCAGCGGCAGGGCCGATCCGTCCGCGCGCCGGACTTCCTGCACCACGCCCAGCGCCTGGACCTGCGGATCGGCGAAGGCCTGGGCGTAATTGTAGATGGGCCCGGCGGGGATCTTGGCGGCCCGCAGTTCGCGCAGCCAGTGCTCCGCCGTGCCGTTGGCGAGCAGTTTCTCCAGGACGTCCTTGAGGGCGTGGCGGTTGACGTTGCGCAGCTTGCCGGTGGCGTAGTCGGGGTGGCCCTCCAGTTCGGGGGCGCCCAGCAGCCGGCAGAGCACGCCCCACTGGGTCTGGTTGCCCACGGCGATGATGAGCGGAATGTCGCCCGTGCTGAACACGCCGTACGGGGACAGGACCGGGTGGTTGTTGCCCTGCGGCACCGGCACCTCCCCAGTGCTGAGGTACTTCTGGCCCTGGAACGCGGCCAGCGCCAGCCCGGTTTCCAGCAGCGAGGTGGAAACCTCCATGCCGGTGCCGGTGCGTTCACGTCCCACCAGGGCGGCGGCGATGCCCAGGGCCGTGTTGATGCCGGAGACCATGTCGATGATGGGCACGCCCACCCTCACCATGGTGTCGGCGTCAGCACCTGTGACGGACATCAGCCCCGTCATGCCCTGGGCCACCTGGTCCAGCCCGGGCGCCTGCGACAGTGGCCCAATGGCGCCGAAGCCGCTGACGGAGGCAATGATGATGCCTGGCTTGGCCGCCCGCAGGGCATCCGGGTCCAGGGACATGGTGGACAGCACGCCCGGGCGGAAGTTTTCCACTACGACGTCGGCGCTGAGGGCAAGTGTCCACAGCAGCTCCCGGCCCTCCGGGCTGTAAAAGTCAATCGCAATGGATTCCTTGCCCCGGTTGGCGGAGTCGAAATACAGGCTGTGCTCGTGTTCAAAGGGCGGCCAGGAACGGCTGGAGTCCCCGCCCTTGATGCTTTCGGCCTTGATGATGTCCGCGCCCAGGTCGCCGAGCAGGGCCGTGCAGTACGGCCCTGCCAATGCACGGCTCAGGTCCAGGACGCGGATCCCCGCCAGCGGCAGCCCGCTGTCACCCATTGCTGCCCACTCCGCGCAGCTTTACGTTGATCTGCTTGGTCTGGGTGAAGCCGGCCAGCATGCCCTCCAGGGACACTTCCCGGCCGATCCCGCTCTGCTTGTAGCCGCCGTAGGACTGGCCCACCACCTGCCCGCCGCCCTGGTTGACCTGCACCCAGCCGGCGTCGATCCGGTGGGCCGTGTTCAGTGCGTTGTCCAGATTGTGGCTCCACACATAGGCCGCCAGTCCGTAGTTGGTGTCGTTGGCCATGCGGATCACGTCCTCGGTGTCCTTCCAGGGGATGGCCACCAGGACCGGGCCGAAGATCTCCTCGCGGGCCAGCCTGAACTCGTTGCGGACCCCGCTGAAGACGGTGGGCAGGTGGTAGTAGCCCTCCGTCAGCGGCCCGTCGCTGGGGGCACTGCCGCCCAGCACCGCCTTCATGCCCGGCGTGGCGCGCCCTTCGTCGAGGTAGCCGGTGATGGCCGAGTGCTGCTTGCGGTTGATGATGGCGCCCATGTCGGAGGCCTCGTCCAGCGGGTCACCGACCTTCAGCGCCCCAAGGCGGGCACTGAGGCGGCCCAGGACGTCGTCGTATATGTCCTCGTGGAGGAACAGGCGGGAGCCGGCCGTGCAGCTTTGGCCCTGACGGGTAAAGCGGGAGGCGAGGAGCAGGCCGTCCAGGAGTTCGTCGTCGTCCACGGCGTCGGGGAAAACGATGGAGGGGTTCTTCCCGCCCAGCTCCAGCGACATGTGGGCCAGCCGCGCGCCGGCCTCCCCGGCCACCTCGCGGCCCACTTCCGTGGAGCCGGTGAAGGAGACCTTGTCGACGCCGGGGTGGTTGGCCAGGGCGGTGCCGATCACGCCGCCGCGCCCGGTCAGGGCATTGACGACGCCGGCCGGCAGGTGCCGGTTGCACACTTCCGCCAGCTTGAGGATGGTGAGCGGGGCGTCGTCGGCCGCCTTCATGATGACGGTGTTCCCGGCGGCGAGCGCCGCGGGGATCTTGAACGCAGCGATCATCAGGGGCGAGTTCCAGGGCAGGATCGCGGCCACCACGCCGAGGGGTTCCAGGCGCGTGTACTGCAGCTGGTTCTCGCCGGCCGGCAGCGTGGTGCCCTTGACCTCCCCGGCGATGCCGGCGAAGTAGCGGAACATGGCCACCATGGTGGTGGACTCGGGGCGGGCCTGGGTGCGCAGCGCGTTGCCGGTGTCCAGCGCGGTGAGCCGGGCGAATTCCTCGCTGCGCTGCTCGAGTTCGTCGGCGATGGCCAGCAGAGCCTTGGCCCGGCCGGTAAAGTGCTGGGCACGCCAGGCCGGGTAGGCTGCGCGGGCGGCCGCCACGGCCCGGTCCACGTCCTCCACGGTGCCGGCGGGGACGCGGGCTATGACGGTTTCGCGGCGGGCGGGGTTGAAGACCTCGCGCCACTGCGCGCCGCTTGAGGGCTGCTCCTGGCCCCCGATCCACATGGGCCAGTCGCGGACGGCGGGTGCTGTCTGGGTGGTTGTTTCAGTCATGGCAATAACCTTCCTAGGAAAGGGCTGTGGCGGATGCGGGCACGGCCGGGGCTGCGAGGGAGCCGTCCACCAGGGACACAATCATGGTGCAGTCCTTGGCGCCCTGGCCGCCGTCGATCAGGCGCTGGAACAGCTGCTGGACGTGCTCGCCGATCTCAAGCGGCGTCTCGGTGCTCCGGGCGGCCGCAATGGCCAGGCCGATGTCCTTGTTGGCCAGTTCGGCGGTGAACGTGGGGGCAAAGCCGTTGTTGGAGGCAGCGGTGGGGACCACCCCTGCCAGCGGGTACCAGGTGCGCAGCGCCCAGCTGTCGCCGGAGGAGACGGAGGCAATGTCCCAAAAGACCTGCTTGTCCAGGCCCAGCCGGTCCGCCAGCACGGCGCCTTCGGATGTGGAGGCCAGGTTGATGAACAGCATCAGGTTGTTGCAGATCTTGGCGGCCTGGCCGGTGGTGGCGCCGCCCGTGGGGATGATGTTTGCGGACATGGGCTCGATGTACCCGGACGCCTCGGCCACGGCGCCTGACTCGCCGCCGATCATGAAGGTGAGGGTTCCGGCGGCCGCGCCGCTCATGCCTCCCGAGACCGGGGCGTCCACAAAGCGGAAGCCGGCGGCAGCAGCGGCGTCGTGCACGGCCTGGGCGGACTCAATGTCGATGGTGGAGGAGTCAATGAGGAGGGTTTCCTTGGCGGCATGGGCCAGGATGCCGGCCTCGCCAAAGTAGACGCTGCGGACGTGGTCACCCTTGGGAAGCATGGTAAATACGACGTCGGCGCCCTGGACTGCCTCCGCAATCGAGGCGGTGGCGGTGACCCCGTGGGCGACGGCGGCCTCGAGTGCGTGCGTGCTGAGGTCGAAGCCCCGAACGGCGTGGCCGGCCTTGACCATGTTGGCAGTCATGGGCCCGCCCATGTTGCCCAATCCAATCCACGCCACTGTTGCCATGATGAAGCCCCTTTGCTCACTGTTCCCATTATGCCCCGGCCCAATTTTTTACCGGATATGACAACCATCACACCCTGTTAGAGTGCAAACAAGACCAAAAATGGCAGACGCCATGTGCATGGATGCACTTTGCCGGCCGGCCGGGGATCCGGCCCGTACATATGGAGGGATGCTGGATGGACTTTAAGAGGTTTCCGAACCCGGATGACCTGTTGATCCTGCTGACAGTTGCCCGGCTGGGCCGCTTTACCGCCGTGGCGGATGCCCTGGAGATCACCCACACCACGGTGTCCCGGCGCATCCTGGCCCTGGACAAGCAGTTGGGCGGGCGCACGCTGGAGCGCACGCCGCAGGGGTGGGAGCTGACCGAGCTGGGCCGGGCCGCCGTCAGTGCCGCGGAAGGGATTGAGCAAAACCTCACCCTGCTCTCTTCAGGCCTGGGGCAGGGAAAGGACATTGTTTCCGGCGTGGTGCGGGTCAGCACGTCAGACGGCTTCGGCGCCCTGATTGCCACCCCGGCTCTGGTGCGGCTGCAGCTGGACCATCCGCTGCTGCGCGTGGAACTGCTCAGCGCCACGCGAAAATTGAGCCGGAACCGCTCGGGGGTTGACCTGGAGGTGGTGGCCGGCAGCGTCGATGCAGGCCGGGCGGAGGTCATCTTCCTGACCGATTACACGCTGCGGCTGTATGCGGGGAGGGGGTACGTGGAGGCGCACGGGCTGCCAGGCAGCGAGGCGGGGCTCAAGGACCACCGTTTCATCTCCTACGTCGAGTCCACGCTGCAGGTGGCCGAGCTGGCCCAGCGCCACCACCGCTCCACTTCCGCACCGGCCGAATTCCAGTCCACCAGCGTGTTTGCCCAGATTGAGGCCGTCCGGGCCAACGCCGGCATTGGCATGCTGCCGGCGTTCATGGCCGACGGGCAGGAGGGCTTTGTCCGGGTGCTGCCCGGGGAGGTGGAGCAGCGGGTGCAGTACTGGGCCGCCGCCCGCCCCGAATCGCTGCGGTCCCCGGCCGTGCAGGCCGTGGTGGCTGCCCTGCTCCGGGAGACCCGCCGCCAGCAGCACCGCCTCCTCCCCGCCTGACCATCCCTCGGTTGCAAACGGGGCCATTTTCCCCATCCCTCCCGCACCAACGGGGCCACTTTCCCCATCCCTCCCGCACCAACGGGGCCATTTTCCCCATCCCTCCCGCACAAACGGGGCCATTTTCCCCATCCCTCGGTTGCAAACGGGGCCATTTTCCCCATCCCTCCCGCACAAACGGGGCCATTTTCCCCATCCCTCGGTTGCAAACGGGGCACGCGAAGCAAACGCTCCCCCACTTGGTGAAGGAGCGTTTGCGAATATTGCCCCGATTGCAACCGAGCGTCGGAAAAAGAGGGCCCGATTGCAACCGAGCGTCGTTAGGCGGTCCAGCCGCCGTCCATCACGTAGGAGGCGCCGGTGACCATGGCGGCCTGGTCGGAGGCAAGCCAGGCCACCAGCCCGGCCACCTCGTCCGGTTCCACCAGGCGCTTGATGGCGCTGTTGGCCAGCATCACCTCGCCGAGCACCTGCGATTCGGGAATCCCGTGCGTCTTGGCCTGGTCGGCCACCTGCCCTTCAACGAGGGGCGTGCGGACGTAGCCGGGGTTGACGCAATTGCTCGTGACCCCGTGGGCGCCGCCCTCGCGGGCCGTCACCTTGGACAGCCCCTCAAGACCGTGCTTGGCCGACACGTACGCGGACTTGAACGACGACGCCCGCAGCCCGTGGATGGAGGACATGTTGATGATCCGTCCATGCCCCTGGGCGTACATATGCGGCAGGGCTGCCCGCACCAGCAGGAACGGCGCCTCCAACATGATGGTCAGGATGCGCCGGAACGCTGCCGGGTCGAAATCCTCGATAGGGCTGATGGTCTGGATGCCGGCGTTGTTGACCAGGATGTCCACGTCCAGGGTGAGCGATTCAAGGGCGGAGGTGTCCAGCAGGTCCAGCTCCCAGGACTCGCCGCCCACTTCGGCGGCGACGGCGGCCGCCCCGGCCCCGTCCCGGTCCGCAACGATCACGTAGGCTCCGCGGGCCGCAACCGCACGGGCGGTTGCGGACCCGAGCCCGCCGGCACCGCCGGTGACTAGCGCCCGCCTGCCGGACAGGCTGCCGGACAGGCTGCCTGCCGGGACCCCGGCTGCCGGGAGAACGGCCCCCGTGACGCGCCCGACGACGGTTGCCCGCGCCTCGCCCGCCCCTGCCGGATCCACAGTTTCGTTCCCTGCCATGGCTAACCCACTTTCGTTGCTGACGTGCCTGCAGCGGTACGGGCGATCGCCAGCGTGCCGGCGGCATCGGCGTCGTCAATGTCCTGCAGGGAGACCCCCTTGGTTTCCTTCAGGAATAGCACAGCCACGGCCGTAACAACACAGGCACCCAGCAGGTAGATGGCCACGGGGACCGAGGAATGGTAGTGCTGCACCAGGGCGGTGGCGATGAAGGGGGCAATGGAACCGGCCACGATGGAGGTGACCTGGTAGCCCAGGGAGACGCCGGAGTAGCGCATGCGGGTGGGGAACATCTCGGCCATGATGGAGGGCTGGCCGGCGTACATGAGGGCGTGGAACACCAGCCCGATGGTGACGGAGGCCAGGATGAGGAAATCGTTCTTTGTGTCCATCATGGGGAAAGCGAAGAAGCCCCACGTGGCGCCGGTGATGGCCCCGAGCATGTAGGTGGGCTTGCGGCCGATCGCATCGGAGAGCCTGCCCACCGTGGGAACCACGAAGAAGTGGATGCCGTGTGCCACCAGGAGCAGCAGCAGGATCCTCGAGGTGTCAATGTCAACGATGATCTTCAGGTACGTGATGGAGAAGGTGACCACCAGGTAGTACAGGATATTCTCGGCGAAACGCAGGCCCATGGCAGTGAACACGCCCCGCGGGTAGCGGCGGAAGACCTCGAACACGCCGTAGCCGGCATTGGGGTTGTTTTCCATTTCTTCCTGCGCCTTGAGGAAGATGGGTGCATCGTTGACCTTGGTGCGGATGTAGTAGCCGATGAGCACAATCACGGCGGAGAGCCAGAAGGCCACGCGCCAGCCCCAGCTCAGGAACGCCGCCTCGCTCAGCGTGGAGGAAAGCACCAGCAGCACCGTGGTGGCGAGCAGGTTGCCCATGGGCACGGCGGACTGCGGCCAGGAGGACCAGAAGCCGCGGGACTTGTCCGGGCTGTGCTCGGCCACCAGCAGCACGGCTCCTCCCCATTCACCGCCGACGGCGAAGCCCTGGATGAAGCGCAGCGCCACCAGCAGTGCGGGGGCCCAGTAGCCCACCTGGTCAAAGCCGGGCAGGCAGCCCATGCCAAACGTGGCTATGCCCACCATGATGATGCTCAGCTGCAGGAGCTTCTTCCGGCCGAACTTGTCGCCAAAGTGGCCAAAGACGATCCCGCCGATGGGCCGGGCAACAAAGCCGACGGCGTAGGTGAGGAACCCTGCCATGATGCCGTCCAGAACGGAGCCGGCGTTGGGAAAGAACATTTTGCCGAACACCAGGCTGACGGCCGTGGCGTAGAGGAAAAACTCGTACCACTCCACCACAGTGCCGGCCATTGATGCCGCAACCACCTTGCGGAGCCCGGATTCCTTGACGGATGGCCGGGCTCCAACATTCTGACTCATGTTTTCTCCTTCGCGCCATGGCGCGCTGTCTTCGTTGACAATGGGCCCATCCACTGGCTGTGACATGAAGCACAATGGGTGGTTTTCTTGAGTATCGCAGTGCAAACCAACCGGTAACAACAGCCATTAGCGCAGACACCGTGCGCAGGAATGCACACTCGCCTGGCCCGGCTGCACATTCAGGCTGAAGGTTTCCTGTATTTTTCCTCCGGGGTACTATGGGGGCGCCCGCCCGTCGCAAAACCAGTAAGAAGCTCCGCAGCAAACCAAACCCCGACCAAACTTCCAGAGCAAGGCTTCGCACATGCGCAAACTCCTCGGTTTCCTGACCAGCCTCCTGCTGGCGGCCGCCCTGCTCGGGACCGGCATTGCGCCGGCACTGGCCGCCACGACTCCTCCGCCGCCCGCCGATCCGTATCTGGCCAAGGTTTTGCAGCTGATGAACAGCTACCGGTGGCAGAACGGCGCGGGCCCCCTGGTGTGGAACGCCACCATTGCGAAGGGCTCCCAGGACTGGGCGGGGACCCTCAACAGCCGCATCAACGCCGGCACCTTCGACGTGGCCAAGGTGCACCGCCCGGACGGCGGGCTCTCCATCCTGCCGGCGGGGGCGGACATGTACTCGGAGATCGTTGCCATCAACGTCTCGGCCCAGGCAACCGTGGACTGGTGGATGAACTCGCCTGCGCACCGGGCTGCCCTGCTGGACCCGCGCGCCACGGACGTCGGTGCCGGATACGTGGTCACCACCAAATCCGGCTGGAGCGGCATGACGGTGACAGTGGCCAACCTGGCGGGGTACGCCGCCTCGCGGCTCAACCAGCCGCAGCCGCCGCCGCAACCCGTGGCCAATCCGGGCGACATTGCCGCCGTGGACACCGCAGGCAACCTGTTCATTTACCCCTCAGCCAGGGGCGGGGACCTGTGGCAGCGCAAGTTTGTCTCCTCCGGCTGGACGGGCGTGCAGCAGCTGGCCATCACGGACCTGAACTCCGACGGCTTCCAGGACATCCTCACCGTGTGGAAATCGGGCGCGCTGACCATCAGCTACGGCCAGGCCAACGGGACCTTGAAGGCGCCGCAGGCCATTGGCAACGGCTGGGGCCCGTATGACATTGTTGCCGCCAAATGGCGCGCCTCGGACGCCTTTCCGGGCCTCGTCGCCAAGGACCGCGCCACCGGAAACCTCTTTTACTACCCGTTCAACGGCGCCGGCTTCACCCCGCGCCTGCAGATCGGCAACGGCTGGGGCCCGCTGACCATCATGGGCCTGGACTTCGACGGCGACGGCCGGATGGACCTGGCGGCCCGCAACGCCGCCGGCCAGCTGCTGCTCTACCGCGGCACCGGCACGGGCGGCTTCGTGGGCGAAACCCGGCGGGTCATCGGCACCGGCTGGGGCGGCATGACGCACCTGTCCGGCATCTACAACCATCTCGGCACCAACGCCTGGGGCATCCTGGCCCGCGACGGCGCCGGGAACCTGCTGCACTACCCCATCCTCACCGGCGGCTTCGGCGCCCGGTCCCAGATCGGCACCGGAGGCTGGGGCCCACTGACACTGGGGAGCTGATTCGCACGGACAAAGCCCCTACCGCGGCGCCACGAACTCCGCGAGCGCGGCCAGCTGGTCCTCCCGGCACTGCTCGTTGAGGTACATCATGTGCCCGGCCCGGTGGTAGTGGTGTGTGAAGCGGGCGCGGGCCTCGTCTGAAATGTTCAGGTGCGCCCACACGTATTCGGCCGCGAAGTGGGGCGTGGCGCCGTCGTGGTAGCCGTAGTCCACGTGCACGCGCAGGGCCGGGTTGTAGTTCAGCAGCCGTTCCAAATCCCCCGTCACATCCACCGGCGCGCCCTCAAAGGTCTTGTAGCTCCACGGCTGGACGCGGCCGGTCAGCACCTCGTAGGGGAGGTCGTTTTCGTAGCCCAGCTCGGCGCGCACATAGTGGTTGATGGCGGCGGCGTAGGGGCCGGTGATGGCGTTCATGGAGGGGTCGTCCCAGTTCACCGACGCCTGCCCGCGCAGGTGCCGCTGCGTGAACCGGCCGTCGATCCGCCCCACCGTGAGTCCCTCCGCGCGCAGCAGTTCGGCGGAAAACTCCGAATAGTCCCAGCGCAGATTTGACTGCCGGATGAAGTCCTCGCCCAGTGTTGTCAGCTCCGCCAATTTAAGTACGACGCCGTCCAGCTCGCTTGCGCTGAGCCGGGCGCCTTGGGTGAGGGCCCAGCCATACTCGCGCCCGGCAAAGTCCTCCGCCTCGGCCACCACGTCCTCCAACTCGCGGCCAGGGTGGCGGCCGTGGAAGTGGGCGATGGCGGCGTAGGTGGGAAGGTGCAGTGCGTACGGGGTGTCGTTGCCGGGCTGGAAGTCCAGGGTGGAAAGGTTCAGCACGGTGGAGATCAGGCCCAGCCCGTTGACGGCCAGCCCGTAGGCGTCAAAGAGGCGCGCGGCAACGGCCACTGCCCGCAGCGTGCCGTAGGACTCCCCCACCAGGTACTTTGGGCTGAGCCAGCGGTTGTTGCGCGTGGTCCAGAGCCGGACCACCTCGGCCACAAGGTCGCGGTCCTCCACGAACGCGTGGAATTCGTCCGCCGTGCCGCCGTCCACCACGCGGGAAAAGCCGGTGTTGACGGGGTCGATCAGGACCAGGTCGGCGTGCTCCAGGATGGTGTTGGCGTTGTCCACCAGGCCAAACGGTGCCGGCGTCAGCGCGCCCACGTCGCCGCTGTCCACGCGGCGCGGGCCGAGCAGGCCAATGTGCAGCCACACGCTGGAGGAGCCGGGGCCGCCGTTGAAGGCAAACACGACGGGACGCGAAGACGGCCCGGCCGCATCCGCCTCAGTTTCCTGGTCCCTGACGTAGCTGACCATGAAAATCTCGGCCTTGGGCTTGAAGCCCTGCGCCTTGCCGTCTTCGGTGGCCTCCTGGCGCAGCACCAGCCGGCCGGCCGTGCTGGTGTAGCGCAGGCCGGATGCCAGTGCATGCTTCCGGGAGGTGAAGTCATCGGTGACGGCGGGAGTCGCGGACGACGCGGGGGTGCCGGCGGACGGCGCCTGCACGCCGGCGGATCCGTCCGGACCGGTGGTTGCTGCATTGTCGGTGTTTTCAGCCATGCAGCGAGCCTATCGCCCTGCGGCTAGGAGTAAATCCCGTTCAGCCAGGCACCCCATGCTGTTCCGGCGGCCTCGCCGTCGGCCCCGGGCGCGAAAAGGTGGACGGTCATGCCCACCACGGCGCCAAAGGCGTTGCGGCCGAAGAAGCGGTACATGGCGTCCTCGGTGCGCAGCCCCACGAAGTTCTTATCCAGGTAGTCCACCACGGCGTCCACGGTGCCGACCCCCGCAATGGTGAGGCTGACATGTCCCCCGGCTCCGGAGTCGTGAATCCCCAGGGCTGCCTTGACGGCTTCGAAGGCCTCGGGGGACGAGGAGGCGGCCGGCCCCTGGATGTCGGCAAACGCGGCCTGCTTCCCGGCAAAGTACTTCACGTACTGGCCCAGGGTGTGCTGGTAAAACGCCGTATGCTTGGCGGCGCCGTCGTACTGGTTGTCCCAGTCCTCGAAGAAGACGCCGCTGTGGACGTAGCGCAGCCAGGACTTGCCGCCGGGGAGCTCGGAGATGTCATATTCGAGGGTGTTGAAGAAGCCGCCCTCGCCCTCCAGGTGGTTGGCGAAGCGGTGCGGCGGCTCCCACACGGTGACGGTGCTGCCGTAGGGGCCCACGCCGCCCAGCTTGGGCTCCACCTCCATGGGCCACAGCCAGCCCGAGTTGCCCAGCGTTGCCGCGTCAAAAACCTGCTGCGGCGTGCCGTCAATCTCCGATTCGTGCACAATCTTGAATTCCTTGGCCATCATTGCTCCTTGGTGCGGCCGGGTGTTCCGGCAGTGATTGGGGGTGCTGCTTCCGGCGCCTTGACGCTGGGATGAAGTGCGACGACGATGCGGTGGTTCCGCCCGCCGCCCGCGTTTGCGCTGTGGTACTTTTCCACCAGCCCGGCCACGCTGGCCGAGAGTTCGGCGACAAAGGCCGCCCGGTCTGCCGCGCTGGCGAAGGTCAGTTCCCCGTCCAGGGCGAAGGTGGCCAGCCGCTTGTTGGCCCTGTCGGCCCCGGTGATCAGCGATCCAACATCGTTGACCAGGCGGGCGGCCACGGCCAGCATCCAGCGGGCGGAAACCCGGTTGGGTGCCAGCGCAGGGTCAGGCGCGACGCCGGGCAGTGCGGCGGGTGAGATCACATAGGAGCGCGCCGTGGCGCCCATGATCCGTTCCGTCACATTGCCCTTGCGGCGCTCCTCGACCAATGCCACGAGCCCGTGGTGTTCAAGCATTTTCAGGTGGTAGTTCACTTTTTGGCGCGGCAGGCCGATCCGCGCGGCCACGGTGGCCGCGGAGGCCGGGGTTCGCAGTTCAGCCAGGAGCCGGGCCCGGATGGGGTCCAGCGAGGCCTCGGCCGCCTGCGCGTCCTCGATGACTGCCACTTCCAACATGACACCAGTGTCTCACCGAATAATTTATTTGTCCAGAATTATTTTGCGTTCCGCGGGCGACAGCCGTTACGGCCGGAGCAGGACCTTGATGGCACGCCGTTCATCCATGGCCCGATAGGCCTCGGGAGCCTGCTCCAGCGCCATGACGGAGTCAAAGACCAGGCCGGGATTGATGGTGCCGGCCAGCACGTCCTTGAGCAGTTCGGGGATGTAGGTCCTGGCCGAGGCCATGCCGCCGGCCACGTGGATGTTGGAGTCAAACAGGTAGCGCAGCGGGATTTCGGCCCCTCCCGTGGGGACGCCCACGAATCCCAGGCTGCCGCCGGGCCGGGTGCTGTGGAGGGCCTGTTCCATGGACTCCTTCGTGCCCACGCATTCCAGCACGGAGTCGGCCAGCACCCCGCCGAGCAGTTCGCGGACCTGGGCCACGCCAAGGTCCCCGCGTTCGGCCACCACGTCCGTGGCGCCTAACTGAACGGCGAGCGCAGCCCTGTCCTCATGGCGGGACATCGCGATGATCCGCGTGGCGCCCAGCCGCTTGGCTGCCAGCACGCCGCAGAGGCCCACGGCTCCGTCGCCCACCACCACCACGGACCGGCCTGGGCCCACGTTGGCGCTGACGGCGGCGTGGTGGCCGGTGGCCATGACGTCGGAGAGTGTCAGCAGGCTGGCCGTCAGGGCGTCGTCGGGTTCGGTGACGCCGGGCACCTTGACCAGGGTGGCCTCGGCCTGCGGCACGCGCACTGCCTGCCCCTGGGCGCCTTCGACGAAGAAGCCGTGCTCATCGGTGTCGCCCCAGCCGGCAATGTGCTCGCAGGCAACGGTCACGCCGTTTTGGCACGGGGGGCACTGGCCGCAGCTGTCCACGAACGGCGCAATGACAAAGTCGCCCACGCCCAGCCCGGTCACGTCCGCCCCTACACTTTCCACGACGCCAACGAATTCGTGGCCGATCGCCGAGGGTTCACTGAGGGCCTTCACGCCGCGGTACGGCCACAGGTCCGAGCCGCACACGCAGGCGGCGGCCACCTTCACCACCGCATCGCCGGGCATCTTGATGGCGGGGTAGTCCCGGTCCTCGACCCTGATGTCGCCGGGTCCGTAAATCATTGTTGCGCGCATGGGATAGTCCTCAATCCTGATTTTGATCCACGTTGATTCTAGTGACCGCAGGCCGGCAGAACGCTGGCCGGCCCCATCCGAACCCCTCCCGCACGGCCTGCCGGGTCCCTCAAAAAAAAGTATTGCACGATCGCTACTTAACGCTACTATGTACTGGTAGCTAGTATCACCAAGTAGTGAAGGGAGGCGCCGAATGGGCAAGCAAATGACGGAGATGCTCAAGGGCACCTTGGAGGGCATCGTCCTGGCAATCCTGTCAGTGCGGCCTGCCTACGGGTATGAGATCACAGCGCGGCTGCGGGAACAGGGCTTCGCGGACATCGCCGAAGGAACCGTCTATGCACTGCTGGTGCGGATTGAGCGCAACGGCCTGGTCGGGGTGGAAAAGGTTCCCTCCGAGAAGGGGCCGCCACGCAAGGTGTATTCGCTCAACGTCCCGGGCCGCGAATATCTCGAGGAATTTTGGACCACATGGGGCTTCCTGGCGGACAGGCTGGGACAGCTCAAGGAGGAAGGAAAGTAGCCATGGCAACAAACTGGATTGAGCTGGTCGCCGGCTCGCTGGAGCAGAAGAAGCAGTACAGGCAGTACAAGGCGCGCATCAAGGCGCTGCCGCCAAACTACCGCACGGCCATTGAGGCCCTGGACCGCTACCTCATGTACTTCGGTGCCGTCACGAAGGGCGACACGCTGCTGTTGATGCTGGAGGACCTGCTGGTCCTTTTCGAGCAGAGCGCCGCGGACGGCACCACCGTCCGCGCCATTGTCGGGGCGGACCCCGTGGAGTTCGTGGACTCATTCCTGGCGAACTATTCGGAGGGGCAGTGGATCAACAAGGAGCGCAAGCGCCTGGTCGACTCCATCGACGCCATCGCGGACAGCGAACAGTAATTTCGCAGAAGGGAAGGACAGGCAGATGGAAACCACCAGCGGCCAGGCACCCGTGATTCATGTTGAGGGCCTGGAAAAGTCATTCAAGGATTTGCAAGTGCTGCGCGGCGTGGACTTTGACGTGGCGCAGGGAAGCGTTTTTGCCCTGCTCGGATCGAACGGGGCGGGCAAGACCACAGTGGTCAGGATCCTGGCCACGCTCCTGAAGGCCGACGCCGGTGCTGCCGCGGTCAACGGCTTCGACGTCGCCTCCCAGCCCGCCCAGGTGCGGGAGTCGTTCAGCCTCACCGGCCAGTTCGCGGCGGTGGATGAAATCCTCACCGGGCGGGAGAACCTGGTCCTGGTTGCCAAGCTGCGGCACGTCAAGGACCCCGGCGCCGTTGCGGATGCGCTGCTCGAGCGGTTCTCATTGGCCGATTCGGGCGCCCGGAAGGTCTCCGAGTACTCGGGCGGCATGCGCCGGCGGCTGGACATTTCGATGAGCCTTATCGGCAACCCGCCCGTGATCTTCCTCGACGAGCCGACCACCGGGCTTGACCCGCAGGCGCGCCTGGAGGTCTGGGCCGCCGTGCGCGAACTCGCGGCGCACGGCACCACGGTTTTGCTCACCACGCAAACCCTGGACGAGGCCGAACAGCTCGCGGACAGGATAGCCATCCTGCACGGGGGCCGGATCATCGTCAACGGCACCTTGGCCGAGCTCAAGGCGCTGCTCCCGCCGGCCAAAGTTGAATACGTTGAAAAGCAGCCGACCCTCGAGGATGTCTTCCTCGCCCTGGTCGGCGAGAAGGACTGAGGAGAATTCGATGAAAACCCACTTTTTCGGCGACACCGCCGTGCTGCTGGGACGCTCCCTGCGCCACATCAGCCGCAGCCTGGACACGATCATCACCACCACCATCATGCCGATCGCCTTCATGCTGCTCTTTGTCTACGTTTTTGGCGGGGCCATCAAGACCGGCTCCGGCAGCTACGTCAACTACCTGCTGCCGGGCATCCTTCTCATCACCATTGCCTCCGGCATCTCCTACACGGCGTTCCGGCTGTTCCTGGACATGAAGGGCGGCATCTTCGAGCGGTTCCAGTCCATGCCGATCGCCCGCTCCTCCGTGCTGTGGGCGCACGTGCTGACGTCCCTGGTTGCCAACCTGGTCTCTATCGTCGTCGTCGTGCTCGTGGCCCTGGTCATGGGATTCCGCAGCCCGGCAGGCCCGCTGGCATGGCTGGCAGTGGCCGGAATCCTGATGCTGTTCACGCTGGCGCTGACCTGGATAGCTGTGATCCCAGGGCTGTCGGCGACGTCGGCGGACGGCGCCAGCGCCTTCTCCTACCCGATCATCTTCCTGCCGTTCATCAGCTCGGCGTTCGTGCCCACCGCCACCATGCCGGGGCCGGTGCGCTGGTTTGCCGAAAACCAGCCGGTCACCTCCATCGTCAACTCCATCCGCGACCTTTTCGCGCAGCAGCCGGTGGGGAGCAACATCTGGGTGGCGCTGGTCTGGTGTGTCGGCATCCTGGTGGTGGCGTACTTCTTCGCCATGGCCGCCTACCGGAAGAAGATTGCCTGAGCCCCACACAAGGCAGGCGGCCCGTCCGGGGTTTCCGGCCGGGCCGCCAGGCCGCCCGTCCGGGCTACTGGCCGCCTTGCCGGCGCACCATTTCGGCAATCCACAGCGGCGCGAAAGGCGAGGTGCAGTTCGGCGGCGTCGGGTAGTCCCTGAGGACCCCCAGGCGTTCGCCGATGTCGACGGCACGGGCCCGCAGATCCGGGTTCCCTATGCCGATCTGGGCCAGGCAGGTGTTCATGGCCCACTGCAGCCGGTCCGGGGCATCCGCCATGTGCGCCTCGATGAGGTCCAGCAGCCCCGGGAGGTCCAGTCCGCCGGGTGTCTTGGCAATGCGGTCGCCGGTCAGCCCCCAGCCCGCACTCGCCACCACGGGGTCGGGGTCGGCGAACCAGGCCACGCGCAGTTCCTCGGTGTGCGGGCCCTTCTTCACCACGTAGTTGACAAACCAGTCGTTGACCTTGGGGACGCTGGATTGGCGCATCATGGTGTCCAGTTCCCCGGCTGTGAAGGCCTTGGGGCGGCTGATCAGCAGCGACAGGAGCCGGGCCACGGTGTCCCCCGTGTCCCAGAGTTCGCGTGCCAGCTCGGGCTGGGGCTTGAGCCGTTTTGCAATGGCCCGCAGCTTGCCCAGGTTCACCCCGTGGTCGTCCCCGTGTTTCTCATTCACGGCGCGTGCCCGCGGGTCCTCCAGTGCGGCCAGCTCGGCCATTACTTCGGCGGCCGTGGTTCCGGCCGCTGTCGTTGGGGACATCATGCTCTCCTGTCCATCGGACCTGGCGCTGGCCTGTCCGGCCGGCACGCTGCCAGCCTACCGGGAAGTTGCAGCCACACCCAGGGCCTGGTCCACGGGCGGCCGCCGGCTGACGCCGCCGTCGAGCTGTTCGGCGAATATCTCGCTGAAGCGGCCGGGCTCAGCCATGAGCTCTTCATAACGGCCCCGCTGGACCACCCGGCCGCCGTCGATCACGTAAATCCGGTCCATGCCCTTCAGCGTCCAGGCCCGGTGGGAGACCACGATGGTGATGCGGTTGTGGCGGGTCCTGGCGAGTTCCCGGAAGATGTCCTGTTCGGCCTCGGCGTCAATGGCCGACGTCGGCTCGTCCAGCACCCAGATGGCGGGGTCGCGCAGGTAGATGCGGGCTAGGGCCAGGCGCTGCCACTGCCCGCCGGAAACGCCCAGCCCGCCCCACTGTTCGCCCAGCTGGGTGTCCAGGCCGAGTGGGAACTTGCGGACCAGGTCCGCGGCGCGGGCGGATTCCAGCGCCGCCCACACCTCCTCGTCCGTGATCCCGGTGCGCGGGGTGCCCAGGCACACCACCTCCCGGATCGTCATCTCGTAGCGGCCAAACTCCTGGGTCAGCAGGCCGAAGTAGCCCAGCCAGACATCCTCGGACAGTTCCGCCTGCGTCTGCCCGTCAATCGAAACTGTCCCGCCGGAGAGTTCGGTCAGGCCCAGCAGGGCGTTCACGGTGGTGGTTTTTCCAGCGCCATTCACGCCCACCAGCGCGATGATCTCGCCGCGGCGGGCCTCAACGCTGACATCCCGGAGCGTGTCAACCGCCGCCCCCGGGTAGCGGTGCTGCATGTTGGCCCCGGCCAGGCGTTCGGCCGTGGGGACAATGACCTGTTCGCCGCGCTTTTGCTTGCCGGAATCGGCGAAAAACACCCGGAGCCCCTCGCATTGCGGCGAGTTTTGCACGGAGACGCCAATGGAGCCGGCGGCACCGCCCACTGACGCCATGGCGGCCATGACCCCGTACACGCCGGCCACGGCCGCGGGCCCGTAGTGCATGTCCACCACCACGGCCCCCATGGCGCCGACCAGCAGCACGGTGGTGATGGCACCGATGGCCCAGTCCATGCCCAGCACGGCCTTGGACAGCTTGTCCCGCGCCGCGACCACGTCAGTCCACGTGCTCCGGACCATGTCCGCCACGCGTTCTCCCGTACCCAGCCCCGACAGTTCCGTGGCTGTCTTTTCCCGCACCAGCAGGTCGCGCAGGTAGCGTTCCCGGCCAAACAAGGTGCCCAGGCTCTCCCACATGCGGGTCTGGACGCCGCCCAGAATCTTGGCGGAAACCATGGTGGGGACCAACGCCAGCAGGACCAGGAGCCCGGCCAGCTTGCTGAAGGCAAAGAGGGCGATGATGACGCCCACCACGGCCAGCGTCTGCTCCAAAACGCCGGCCACAAGGGATTCGAACTGGTAGCTGACCTGTTCGGAAATGGCCCGGTTGTGCTTCTCGATGGCCGTGGTGGTGGCCGGCTTCACCAGCTCCGAAGGACGCATCCGGGCCACCCTGTGAGCGAGCCTGGTCTGCATGGCCGCGGCGGCCCGGGTCATGGCCATCAGGCGGATCGTGGCGCAGGCCACCCGCACGGGGCCGGTGAATCCGACAATGAGCACCACCCACAGCAGCGGGACAATGACGTCGCCCATCGCGTGGGCGCCCTTGAGGGAATTGACCAGCGCCGCAATCGCCAGCACCTGCATGGCGGGGATGGCTGACATGACCAGGGACAGGGCGATGGTGATCACGGTCCGGCGCGGCGAGGCCCGGAACGTCTGGCTGATGATGAATCCGGAACTGCGCAAATATGTCTTCATGATTCCTTAAGTTCCTGCCGGTTACAGCCCGGCGAAAAGTTCCAGCTGGTACACGGTTGCCGCGCCCGCCGCCGTCAGCCGGAAATGGGTGGCCGGCCAGCCGGACACCTGGAACGGGCGGGTCTGGCGCTCCCACAGGAACGATTCGCCGCTGCGGGTGTCCAGGACTGTCCAGTCATCGCCGTTCAGCGAGCCCTCCAGGACCCAGCCGGTGAGCTGCGGGCCGGCCGTCACGGTATACAGCGTCACGGCCGCGGGTGCCTGGAGCGCATAGGCCGCCCACCCGCCGTCGGGCATGGAAACGCCGTCCTCGGAGGTGTTGTTGAACAGCAGTTCCGGCGCGTCCACGGACCCCGATATGTCGCCGTCGGGCGCTATGAGGTCCGACGCCGGAGCCCGGGTTTCGCCGGGGGCGTCCAGTGACGGCGGGGCTGCTTCGGCAGACGACCCCCACGAGGACGGTTCCGCGCCCATCACAAAGTCCAGCGTGGCGCCGGCGGCCAGGGTTGCATGATCGATGAAGGTGCTGTGCCACGGCTCGCCATTGACGGTGAGGGACTGGATGTACACGTTTTCGGGGCCGTGGTTGGCGGCCCGGACTGTGATGGTGTTGCCGGTGGCGAGCCGGACCGAGGCGTCGGCATAGAGCGGCGCCGTGAGGATGAAACCGCCCGAGGCCAGGGACAGCGGGTAGAAACCAAGCGCGGCAAAGACGTACCAGGCGGACATTTCGCCGTTGTCCTCGTCCCCGGGGTAGCCCTGGCCGATCTCGCTGCCGGTGAAGAGGCGGGCCACGCTTTCGCGGGTGATGGCCTGGGTCTTGTGCGGGGCGTCCGTGAACGCGTACATGAACGGGGCGTGGTGGGCCGGTTGGTTGGAGATGCCGAACATGCCCATGCGGATGTTGCGGGCCTCGGTCATCTCATGGATCACGTCCCAGTAGGAGCCCTTGAACTCGTGGCGGGCCGTTTCGGGCGTGGCGAAGTACTCGTCCAGCTTCGCTTCCAGGCCCTTCCGGCCGCCGTGGAGTGCGGCCAGGCCGGCACCGTCCTGCGGCACGCTGAAGGCCATGCCCCAGGCGTTGGTTTCCGTGTAGTCGTGCCCCCAGGTGCGGGGGTCGAAGGTGTCCGGGCCGTGGCTGAAGGCGCCCCCGCTGTTGCGGCCCTGGAAGAAGCCGGTGGCCGGGTCAAAGAGGTGCCGGTAGCCGCGGGCCCGGTTGCCAAAGTAGGCGGCGTTGGCTGCATACTCGGCGCGGCGGGGGTCCTCCGCGGAGGCGCGTTCCAGCAGCAGTTCGGAGAAGCGGGCCACGCCGTAGTCGCTGATGGCGTTTTCCAGCGACCAGGACATGGCCTCGTCCGTGGCGTCGCTGGGGATCCAGCCGGTGAAGATGCCCACGTCCAGCCCCTTGCGGCCCGTGGCGGAATCACCGGAGGGCACGGTGGCGTTGCGCAGCGCGGAATCGTAGGCGTCGGCCAGGTCAAAGCCGCCCACGCCGTTGAGCGCGGCATCGGCAAAGACCAGGTCGCTGCTGGTGCCCACCATGCAATCCGAGTAGCCGGGTGCCGACCAGCGGGGGGTCCAGCCGCCGTCGCGGTAGTGCTCCACGAAGCCGTCCAGCATGTTCCCTGCCCGGTCGGGGTCCAGCAGGCACAGTGCCGGCCATTCCGTGCGGTAGGTGTCCCAGAAGCCGTTGTTGACGAAGGTGGTGCCGGGGTTCAGCTGCGCGCCGGTCACCTCGGCGCCGTGGGCGTCCGCGGGCTTGAGGAAGCTGGCGTACTGCCATTTGGGCTCAGCCGTGGTGCCCGCGTTTTCGCTGGCCGAGTTCGGGTACAGGAACATCCGGTACAGGTTGGAGTACAGCGTGGTGAGCTGGTCCGCACTGGCGCCCTGCACGGTGACGGCGCCGAGCTTGGCGTCCCACAGTTCCCTGGCGCGGGCCGCAACCTGGTCCACGCCGTCGCCGTCGGGAATTTCCAGGGCCAGGCTGTGGCGGGCCTGGGCGATGCTGATGAAGGACGTGGCCGCCTTGACGTTCACGGTGCGGGATTCATCCAGTGCGAACCGCACCCACCCGGCGGGGCGTTCGGCGTCGAACATGCCGGATTCCAGGGCGGGGCGGTCTGCCACGGCGTAAAAGTACATGCGCAGGGCGGTGGAGTTTTCGCTGCCGTCCACGTAGCCGGACAGCACCGGCAGCCCGTTGGTTCCGGTGCTGATGGTCAGGGAGCCGTTGTTGTCGAGCTGGTCCAGCAGCAGGGTGGCGCCCGTTGCGCCGTCGTTGCCTGTGCCCTCCGGGTACTCGAAGCGGAGCGCCACGGAGTGGTCGGCGGGCGCAGCCGTGGCCACCAGGCCGTTGTCGAAGGTGACGCGGTAGCGGTGCGGCCCGGCCTCTTCGTTGCCGTGCCGGAAAGCCAGCGCGCGCGTGGCAGGGTCCAGCTCGGGGGTGCCCGTGCCGGGCATGAACTGCAGCACGGAGTAGTCGTTCATCCACGGGCTGGGCTGGTGGGAGATGCTCAGGGCCTGCAGGGCACTCACCCCGGGGGCCACGTCGTGCTGGTGGTAGGCGTAGACCCACTGGGTGGTGCGGGCGTCAGTGCAGGGGGTGATGAAGTTGAAGCCGAAGGGCACGGCCGCGGCCGGCAGCGTGTTGCCGCGCGACACCCCGCCGGAGGAATGCGTGCCGCGCGTGGTCAGCACGTGGTCACTGGGGCGCCCCTCCCCCGCCGGATCGGCAGCCACATAAAGCTCGACGCCGTCGATCCATCCTTCCAGCGCGGCCTCCGGCACGCCACCGGGCAGGTGCACGGCGGCCTCGACGGCGGTGACTGTGCGGCCCGCGAGCGCGGAGAGGTCCACGGTGCGGATGTTCCACTGGTCAGGGATGAGCGTCTTGGCTTCGCCCTGCGCCTTCGCGCCGGCCCCGAAGCCGTATTGGTCCGCCAGCCCGGTCTCCGAGAGGCGGGTGCCGCCGTCCAGGACCAGGTCGACGGCGGCGGCGCAGTCCCCGTAGCCGCCTGCCGGGTCGTCGTCATTGCCGGCAAACGCCGGGTAGAGGAAGTACCTCAGGGTGCTGCCCGCCGCGATCCGGTGCGTTTCCTCCCGCAGCACGGCGCGAACCGTGCGCTCCGCACCCAAGGGGGCTCCTGCGTCGGCCGTGTCCTTGGGCTCGTTGGCGGAAACGGCGTAGCGCCACGGGGAGGCGGTGTTGAAGCCCTGCCCCGGGCGCGAGCTGGGCGTGTGGGAGGGGCCGCTGTGGGGCAGCAATTCCATGGCTGTTCCTTGGAGGTCAGGAAGGGATGAGGTCTGTGGGGACGCGCGGCACCGGGAGCGGAATGCTGTGACGCACGGCATAACTATTCTATGCTTAAGCGCATAAGTTAAGTCCATCACCAGAGACGCCTTTTCGGGATTTTCCGGCAGGCACCACGTCGTAAAGGATTGCCATGACAGCTACGCCCCTCAACCCAGCCGCCCCCG
Organism: Arthrobacter silviterrae; assembly: GCF_011045165.1. Taxonomy (GTDB): domain Bacteria; phylum Actinomycetota; class Actinomycetes; order Actinomycetales; family Micrococcaceae; genus Specibacter; species Specibacter silviterrae. Next base: position 22,101 of record NZ_JAAKZI010000018.1, on the reverse strand, counting down.
GACGCGTGGTGGTCTACTACCAGACGAACCGGGTGGACGGGGCCCTGGTGTCCCCCGTGGAACTGGCACGCCGCTGCCGGGAGCTGACGGCCATCATTGTGGGTGCCATCCATGTCAACGCCGAGCCCGGGGACATCACGCTCAATGACGACCCCGCCGACCACCCCGACAACCAGGCGATGTGGGCCGAGCTGGCCGCCGTGCAGGAGCAGGGCGTGGCCGTGATCGGGATGCTGGGCGGGGCCGCGATGGGCAGTTTCGAGCGGCTTGAACCCGCCACCTTCGGCACCTACTACCCGCCGCTGCGCGAGCTCATCGGCACGTACCGGCTGGACGGGATCGACCTGGATGTCGAGGAGGACATGTCGGTGGAGGGTGCACGCCACCTGGTCGACGCACTGCGCGCAGACTTCGGCCCGGACTTCATCATTACGCTGGCCCCGGTGGCCACGGCCCTGTCCGGCGGCGGAAACCTCTCCGGCTTCGACTACGAGGAACTCTGGGCCACCCACGGCGGCCAGATCGACTGGATGAACACCCAGTTTTACTGCGGCTGGGGCGTGCTGGACAGCACGGCCGAATATGACGCCATCATTTCCCGGGGTGTTTTCCCGGCCGCCAAGGTGGTTGCGGGGACCAGCACCCACCCCATGCACGGAAAGGGGTTTGTGGAACCTGCCGTGCTCAATAAGACGGTGGCATCGCTGGCCGCCAAGTACCCGGATTTTGGCGGCATGTCGTCCTGGGAATACTTCAACTCGGAGCCCGGCGGAACCGCTGCGCCGTGGGAGTGGGCCCAGGCGATGGGGGCAGCCATGGAGCAGGGCCGCACCCGCTGACCGGGCGGCGGGCCGGACGGAGCTCCCCGTTGGTCGAGCAGCGAGCCCTGCGAGCGCGTCGAGACCCCAGGGTCGAGCAGCGGGTGGAGCCCAATTTCGACAGGAACAACCAGCGGGGCTGAGCCAGGGCTTGAAAGGCCCGACCACAGCTGCGGCGCAAACCTAATATTGAGGAGAACCATGATTCGCATACCCGTCGCCGTGCTCCTGGCAGGCGTGACCGGTTCGGGAAAGACCACGCTTTCCGAGACTCTTGCCACATACGGGATGATCAGGGCCTCAGTCGATGAGGAAGTGTTTCGCACACACGGGCGGTATGGCATCGACTATCCGGAGGACGGCTACTACGAACGTGAATCCGCCGCCGTGGGGACCGTCCGGAATAGGCTCATTGGGGAGCTTGCCACCGGTCGCGACGTAGTACTCGACCATGGCCTGTGGACTCGGGCCGAAAGGCGTCATTGGCAGTCAACCGTCCGCGACGCCGGCGGCATCCCCGTTCTCGTGTACCTACCCGTTAGTTACGGTACGGCACTGGCCCGCCTGACGGAACGCAATCAACGCGAGGACGCCAATGCGCTAACGGTGTCGCCGGAAGCCCTCCGGGACTTCTTCGATCGCTTTGACATCCCGGGCGACGAAGAGGGCGCCGTGACATACGGGCAAGACCCAGCGGGTCTCCTCCGGATCGTCGAACGACTGCGGTCCAGCGCCGCCGGCTGACGCGCGCTCCAGCCATCGAACCCGCCACGACCCGCTGGTCGAGCAAGGTTTCGACAAGCTCGACCAGCGGGGCTCAACCACCGCTGGTCGAGCAGCGAGCCCCGCGAGCGCGTCGAGACCGAGGATTTCGACAAGCTCAACCACCGCCCGCCCCGCTGGTCGAGCAGCGAGTCCTGCGAGCGCGCCAGACCATGGGATGGACGGCGACTGCGGGGCCAAGCCGCGATAACGGCGGCTCCCCGCGGTGCTTTCCACGACTGCGGGGCCACCCCGCGAACGCACCGGAAAAATACACCGCACGTGCGGGTTGGCCCCGTCATTCGTAATCGGAGCCTGGTTTCCGGCGGGTTGGCCCCGCTTTCGGCGCAGCAGGGCTGCCCGCCTGGTCTCGGCGCGCGCGCAGAGCTCGCTGCTCGACCAACGGAGGCGGGGTCTCGCTGCTCGACCACCGGGGCCGGACGGCTCGACTCTTGTCAGCTACCGAAGGAGCCGCGCTGGGGGTTGCCCACGGAAGGGGCCTGGCGCTCGATGCCGTGCTGGGCGGCCCACTTGACGCCATTGGCGAGGACCTGGCGGATCTCGGCCTGGTTGTAGACGGGGTATTCCTGGTCGCCGGGGCTGAAGTAAAAGATCCGGCCCCTGCCGCGCGTGAAGGTGACACCGGAGCGGAACACCTCGCCGCCGTCGAACGAGCTGATGAACACCAAATCGTCCGGGGTGGGGATGTCAAAGAATTCTCCGTACATTTCCTGCTCCGGGATGACGATGGGCCCGGTGATGCCCTCGGCAATGGGGTGGGTCGGGTTGACGTTCCACACCAGCTCCCGTTCGCCGTCATTGCGCCACTGCAGCGAGCAGGTGGTGCCCATCAGGCTGATGAAGATCTTGGAAAAATGGGCCGAGTGGAGCACCAGCAGCCCCATGCCACCGAGGACATGGCGGCGCACGCGCTCCACCACCTCGTCACTGACGTCGCCGTGTGCCAGGTGTCCCCACCACAGCAGCACGTCCGTGTCCGCAAGCACGTCCTCGCTGAGTCCGTGCTCCGGATCGGCAAGGACGGCTGTCCGGATGAGCGCGCCAGGAAAGTGCCCGGCCAGCCCTTCCGCGATGGCGCCGTGCATGCCATTCGGGTAATAGCCGGCAATGGCGGGCGGGTCCTGGCGGGCCTCGTGCACGCCTTCATTCCAGACGGTGATGCGCAGGCTTTGGGGGTTCATGGCTAAAGCTCCACTTCTCGTTGTTCGCGGGCTGAAAGGTAGCAGGCGTCGATGACCAGTGCCCGGGTCAGTGCCACGGAGCCGTCGTGCCGGCCCCAGTTTTCGGACCCCGAGCGGATGGCGGCCACGAAGTCCTCCACCACGGCCCTGTGGTTGCCGTCCTCGGGAACCTCCGCCACGTAGTCGGCGTTCTGGCCATCCCCGTCCGTAAAGACGTGCAGGCCGGCGTCGGAGATTGACTGGGACTGGGCAGCCCGCAATTCGGCGCCGCCGTCGGTCCCGTAGACCCGGAAATCCATGAGGTCTGCCGGGTCCCGGTAGCTGGCCCAGCCCGCCTCCAGGACCAGCGTCACGCCGCCTTCGAGCCGGATGAAGGCGGAGGCAAAGTCCTCCACCTCAAACTTGTGCTCCGACGCTGCGGCCAGGTAGTTCACGTCGCCGCCGCGTCCCTGCGGGCCCAGTTCCGCGTAGGCCGACGCCGAAACGGAGATGACCTTGGGTTCACCCAGCAGGTGCAGTGCATAGTCCAGGACGTGCACGCCAATGTCCGCCAGCGGGCCGCCGCCGGAAAGATCCGGGTTGGTGAACCAGCTGCCGAGGGTGGGGATGCCGCGCCGGCGCAGCCAGGATGCCTTGGCGTAATACGGCCGCCCCAGCCCGCCGCCGTCGATGATTTCCTTGAGCTTGCGCACGTCCCCGCGGCGCCTGTGGTTGAACACGACGTCAAGAACCCGCCCGGCCTGGCGCGCGGCCGCGACCATCGCGGCACCTTCGGCACCGTTGCGGGCCAGCGGCTTTTCGCTCAGGACATGAAGGCCGCGCTCCAGCGCAGCCACGGCGATGGGCGCGTGAAGGAAGGTGGGGACGGCAATGCTGACGGCGTCGAGGCCCTCCAGTTCCAGCAGTTCCTGCCAGGTGGCAAAGGCGTGGGGCACCTGGAAGGTGTCGGCGAGTTCGGCCAGGACATCGGCCTCCATGCCGGCAAGCGCGACGACGTCCACACCGTCCAGGGCGCTGAAGGCCGCCAGGTGCTGCTGGCCGGCCCAGCCAAGGCCGACGACGCCGACCTTCAGTGTCCGCTCCGCAAAGTCATCGGTTGTCATGAGACGTTTCCGTTCTTGTTGTCATGGCCGTCGGGGCCCTCGCAATAGTCAAGCAGCAGTTCGCAGAACATGGAGTTGGCCCAGGAAAACCAGGGGCGGGTGAACTGTTCCGGGTTGTCGGGGTTGAAGCCTTCGTGCATGTTGCCGGTGCCGCCGGTGGTGTCCCGGAGGGTCTGCAGGATGTCCCACTTCTCCTCGCGCGTGGCGGCGGTCAACCCCTGGACGGCAAGCGCAATGGGCCAAATGTACCCCTCGGGGGTGTGCGGGCTGCCAATGCCCGCGGCATGGGAACCTGTGTAAAAGTAGGGATTGGCGTTGCTGAGGACGAACGCCCGGGTGGCCTGGTAGACGGGATCGGCCGCGTCCACCCCGCCCGTGAGCGGCAGGGACAGCAGGCTGGGCATGTTGGCGTCATCCATGAGCAGCGTGTTGCCCAGCCCGTCCACCTCATAGGCGTAAATGTCGCCAAAGTCGGGGTGGTTGACCACTCCGTGCCGCGCAATGCCGGCCGCAATGTCCGCGCCAAGCGCCAGCGCCTCGGCTGCCAGTTCCGCGTCCTGATAGACGACGGCGGCAATCTCGCCGATGTGTTCAAGGGCCAGCTTCGCAAAATGGTTTCCGGGCACGTTGTAGCTGTACACACAGGCGTCGTCGCTGGGGCGGAACCCGGCCCATGTCATGCCGGTCACGGCCGTGGCCGGCCCCAGCCCGTCACGCGACAGGGTTTCGCTGGGCAGCTCCGTGTGGCGCACAAAGCGGTAGTCGGAGTTCTGCTCATGGTCCTGCTCCAGGCGCCACTGGCGCACGATGGACCGCATCGCCTCATGGACGGCATCCGTAAAGATGTCCGTCCGGCCCGTCCGCCGCCACAGCTGGTGGGCCAGCTGGACCGGAAATGCCAGCGAGTCAATCTCATACTTGCGTTCCCAGATCCAGGGGTTGTCGCAGGCGTCCGCCGGATCATAGGAGGCACCATTCGGTTCCTGGTTGAAGGCGTTGGCGTAGGGGTCCATGGCCACGCACTCAAATTGGCGCCTGACCAGGCCGGCGACGACGTCGGAAAGCTCGTCCCCGGAGTCGGGGCCGGCGCCCCCGCCAACGCCCGCACCCAACAACCTCAGAAACGGGAGCATCTGCGCCGAAGAATCCCGGAGCCACATGGCGGGAATGTCACCGGTGATCACAAAGGTGGTCCCGCCGGCTTCCCTCGTCAAGGTGGTGTCCAGGGTGTTGCGCATGGCGTGGACAAACATCCCGGCCAGGACGGGATCCCCCGTGACCTCGAGGATCCGGGCGGCACCGACTGCGAGGGCGCCGTGCAGAAATTCAGCTTCCGGTCCGGCCGGCTGCTGTGTACTTGTGGACGGCAATCCGCCACCTCCGTGTAGTGTCATCCCCGGGAAGGGGTATCGAATAAAGATAGTGCAATACTGCAATACAGTCGAGCTTTGTTCGAACCGCGTACTTTTGCGTGATTCTGGCATGGATTAGTCCTAGACCAATGGCCCTACCAGGCGGTAGAGTGGTGTCCAATCATTGACTTCAAACAAAGTCGCCAGTCTTTCGCAGGAATCATTCAGGAGCAGCACCATGGTCGCCCACAACTCACCCGGCAAGGGGCACGCCCCGCAGCCCGCGGCCATGTCCGTCAGCGACTCGGCGATGGACATGCTGACCTTGGTCGCCACCGAAACCACCATCTCCCGCGCCCAGCTGGCCAGGTCCCTCAAGCTTGCCCCTTCCACGGTTTCCCTGCGTGTCAATGAGTTGATGGAAGCGGGCCTGGTGGTGGAAACCGGGGAGGGCTCCTCCACCGGCGGCCGGAAGCCGCGCAGCCTCCAACTCAACCACCGCGCCGGACACGTGCTGGTGGCCGACCTCGGCTCCCGCCACGTCCGGGTGGGCATGATGGACCTCGCTGGCACCTTGCTGGCCACCGAATCGGCCGCCGTCGACGTCGCCACCGGCCCGGAAGCCACCCTCACTGCCATCGCGGCGATGATGGACTCCCTGGCCGCCGGCAACTCCAGCGGGCTGCTGCGGGGTGTGGGCCTGGCCCTGCCCGGCCCCGTGGACTTCGCAGCGGGGTGGGTTGATTCCCCGGCGCGGATGCCCGGCTGGCACCGCTTCCCCATTCGCGACTGGATGTCCGCGCACTTCAACTCCCCGGTATTTTGTGACAACGACGCCAATGTGATGGCCCTGGCCGAACACGCCCTGCGGCAGAATTCCGAGGACCATCCCAAAAAGCCGGTCAACACCTTGTTCATCAAGGCCGGTGCGGCCATTGGCTGTGGATTGGTGGCCAATGGCGAGGTGTACCGCGGCTCCACCGGCACCGCCGGGGACATCACCCACGTGCGCGTCAAGGCGGCCGGTGAGAGGGCCTGCACCTGCGGCAATTTCGGCTGCCTGGAAACCATCGCCAGCGGCTCCGCTGTGGTGGCCGACCTGGTGGCCAAGGGAGTTGAGGTGTCGAACCTGACGGAGGTGGTGGCATTGGCCAATATGGCCGACGCCCTTGCCACCACCAGTGTCCGGACTGCGGGGCGCATGTTGGGGGAAATGCTTTGCAGCATTGTCAACTTCGCCAATCCCGACCATGTCATCCTCGGCGGCGCCCTGTCGCAGGTGGAACCGTATGTTGCAGCCATCCGCAGCCAGCTCTATGAAGGCTGCCACCCCCTGGCCACCAAGAACCTGACCATTGAAAAGTCCATTGCGGGCCCTCATGCCGGGATGATCGGCGTCGGGCTGCTCAGCCTGCGCGAACTGCTGCGCACGAACGTGCTGGTGCCCCAGCTCGATGAGCCGGGGCACCAGCCAGCTGCTACGCCTTCTCGAGGTTGATGGTGGTGATGGCCGCGTTGTTGTAGCCGCCAATGCTGGAGCGGTAGTTGACGGCGTCATCCTTCATGCTCGGGAAGCCCTTCCAGTTCTTGGTGGTCCACATTTCGCCGGAGCCGCCGCTCATGTAGGACAGGTACGGGGCACCCTCCGCGACAGCCTTTTGGATGATCTGCAGCTGCGTGGTGATCTCCTCGGTGTTCTGCATCGGCAGGGCCTGCAGCGCTGCCAAGGCGTCATTGGCTTCCTTGGGCATCTTCCACAGGCCCTGGTTGCCGTAGCCCAGCTTTTGCGGTCCTGCCTCCAGGTTCTTCCAGCTGTAGCCCTGGAAGGCGTTGTACGGGGAACCATTCAGGTTGGCCGTCCACACCATCATTTCGTAGTCATGGATCTTGGCCTGGAACACGGTGTCCGGGGTGGGCATGTACTTCACGTCAATGCCCAGATTCTTCTTCCACTGGTCAATGATCATGGGGGCTACCACAATGTCTGTTGCCTGGCCCAGGTTCACGAACAGGCGCACGGGATAGGACTTGCCATCCTTGGTCAGGTTGCCTCCCTCCACGGTCCAGCCGGCCGCCGCGAGGTCGGCCTTGGCCTTGTCGACGTTGGGCTCCAGCGGCTTGGCGTACTCGGGTAGCAGGTAGCTCTTGTACAGGTCCAGGTTCAGGCCCGTCACGGACGGCACGGTGTAGCCAATGCCCACGGCCTTCGTGGCCGCCGTCAGGTCCACCGAATCGCGGAACGCGCGGCGCACTGCGGCGTCCGTGAATGGCGGGAAGGTGCAGCCGAACAGCACGCCGCGGGAGGATCCGTCCGGGAAGTACTCGTAGTGGTTGTCCGTGCCCATGCCCAGGAACTGCGTCAGGACGCCCGCCCCGCCGCCGTCGGCCCAGTCCACCTTGCCGGAAGAGATGGAGGACTGGATGTTGCCCACTGTGCCGGTGGGAATGATGTGGACTTCCTTGACACCCTTGGCCTTGCCGCCCCAGTAGTCCTCGCGCAGGGTGATCTGGACCTGCTGGCCGGAGAAGCTCTTCAGGACGCCCGGGCCCGTGCCCACCGGCTTCTTGTCCACAAACTTGTCGTGGGCGCCCTGCTTTTCATAGATGTGCTTGGGGTACACGGGGTAGTACATGGACATGTTGGTGTCCTGCTGGTAATTCGGGCTGTTGTAATTGACCTCCACCGTGTGCGCGTCCAGTGCCTTCACCGGCTCCTTGATGAAGCCGTCCGGGGCCGGGGCGCCAAACACAAAGTTGTAGGTGTAGGCAACGTCGTCGGCCGTGAACGGCTTGCCGTCGCTCCAGGTCACACCCTTGCGCAGCGTATACGTGGCCGTGGCACCGGCGTTGGAATACACCACTTTTTCCGCCAGCGCCGGTTCAAGCTTGCCGCCGTCGCGGGTGGAAACGCGGAACAGCGTCTCATAGAAGAAGCCGATGCCGGGTCCGCCGTCGCCGCCGCCGTTGGCGTTGAAGTTCTCCGGGAACTGATTCGACGCACCGGCGTCGGCGCCCAGCGTCAAAATCCCGTCACCGGCCTGCCCGCCGGCCACCGCGCCCTTGCAGCCGACCATGGTCAGCGCCGAGCCCGCAATGATCGCGCCCAGAAAATTCCTGCGTCCAAAATCCTTCATGAGATTTCCTTATGCCTTCGAGAGGTTGATGGTGGTGAGGCTGACGTTGTTGTAGCCGCCAATGCTGGAGCGGTAGTTGACGGCGTCATCCTTCATGCTCGGGAAGCCCTTCCAGTTCTTGGTGGTCCACATTTCGCCGGAGCCGCCGCTCATGTAGGCCATGTACGGGGCCTCGGTGGCCACGGCAGTCTGGATGACCTTCAGGAGCTTGTTGATTTGCTCCGTCTGGTCCATGGGCACGGAGGAAAGCTGGATGAGTGCATCGTTGGCGTCCTTGGGCATCTTCCACAGGCCCTGGTTGCCGGCACCGTTCTTCTGGGCCTTGTCGCTCATGTTGGACCAGCTGTATCCCTGGTAGGCGTTGTAGGCGGAACCGTTGAGGTTGGTGGTCCACACCATCATTTCGTAGTCATGGATCTTGGCCTGGAACACGGTGTCAGGGGTGGGCATGTACTTCACGTCAATGCCCAGGTTCTTCTTCCACTGGTCAATGATCATGGGCGCCACCACAATGTCTGTCGCCTGGCCCAGGTTCACGAACAGGCGGAGCGGGTAGGCCTTGCCATCTTTGGTCAGGTTGCCACCCTCCACCGTGAAACCGGCTGCCGCGAGGTCGGCCTTGGCCTTGTCCACGGCGGGCTCCAGCGGCTTGGCGTACTCGGCCGGAACGGCGCCGTTGTAGAGGTCAAGGTTCAGGCCGGTCACGGACGGCACGGTGTAGCCGATGCCCACGGCCTTCGTGGCCGCCGACAGGTCCACCGAGTCGCGCAGTGCCCGCCGGACGGCAGGATCGTTCAAGGGCGCATAGTTGCAGCCGAACAGCACGCCGCGGGAGGACCCGTCCGGGAAGTACTCGTAGTGGTTGTCCTTGCCCATGCCCAGGAACTGCGTCAGGACGCCCGCCCCGCCGCCGTCGGCCCAGTCCACCTTGCCGGAAGAGATGGAGGACTGGATGTTGCCCACGGTGCCGGTGGGAATGATGTGGACTTCCTTGACACCCTTGGCCTTGCCGCCCCAGTAGTCCTCGCGCAGGGTGATCTGGACCTGCTGGCCGGAGAAGCTCTTCAGGACGCCCGGGCCCGTGCCCACCGGCTTCTTGTCGACGTACTTGCCGTAGTCCGCCTGCTGGCCGTAAATGTGCTTGGGGTAGACGGGGTAGTACATGGACATGTTGGTGTCCTGCTGGTAATTCGGGCCGGTGTAGTTGACCTCCACCGTGTGCGCGTCGAGTGCCTTGACTTCTTCCTTGATGAACTCATTGGGGCCCGGCTTGCCGAAGACGAAGTTGTACGTGAAGGCGACGTCGTCGGCCGTGAACGGCTTGCCGTCGCTCCAGGTCACACCCTTGCGCAGCGTATACGTGGCCGTGGCACCGGCGTTGGAATAGACCACTTTTTCGGCCAGGTGCGGTTCCAGCTTGCCGCCGTTGCGGGTGGAAACGCGGAACAGGGTCTCGTAGAAGAAGCCGATGCCGGGGCCGCCGTCGCCGCCGCCGTTGGCGTTGAAGTTCTCCGGGAACTGGTTTGACGCGCCGGCGTCGGCGCCCAGCGTCAAAATCCCGTCACCGGCCTGCCCGCCGGCCACCGCGCCCTTGCAGCCGACCATGGTCAGCGCCGAGCCCGCGATGATCGCGCCCAGAAAATTCCTGCGTCCAAAATCCTTCATGTTCTTGCCTTTCAAGGGAATTTATTGAAGTTGGTCAAACGTGAAATGTCTTAGTGTGAAACCAGTTCGCCGGACGCTGCCGCCTGTGCCTCGTCCTCCACGAGCCAGCACGCGGACTGGCGCCCGCCGAGTTCCAGGAGCGCCGGCTCCTGGCTCAGGCACCGGTCCATGACAGCCGGGCAGCGGGCGGCGAACCGGCAGCCGCCATGCGTTTTGCTGTTGTCCATGCCGGTGCCGGCGGCGGCCTCGGAGGGAATGGCCACTCCGGAACCCTTGAACCGTGCGGGGTTGGGCGCAGCGGCCAGCAGCAGCTTGGTGTAAGGGTGCTTCGGGTTGGCGATGACTTCTTCGGTGGGCCCTGACTCCACGATGACCCCGCCATACATGACCGAAATCCGGTCGGAGAGGTAGCGGGCGCTGGCGATGTCGTGGGTGATGTACATGACCGCCATGCCCTCCTCCTCGCGCAGGTCCTTGAGCAGGTTCAGCACGTCAAGGCGGATGGAGGCGTCCAGCATGGAGGTGGGCTCGTCGGCCAGGATGACGCTGGGTGAGACGGCCAGCGAACGCGCAATGGCAATGCGCTGGCGCTGGCCGCCGGACAGGTCGGTGGGGTAGCGGTCAATGTAGGCCTCGGCCGGTGACATGCTGACGCGTTCAAGGAGTTCCAGCGACTTCTGCCGCACGTCCTTGCGTCCCTTGGCCAGTCCGTGGATTTTCAGCACCCGGCCCAGGATGTAGCTGATCTTCTTCAGCGAATTCAGGGAGGCAAACGGGTCCTGAAAGATCAGCTGGACGTTGTTGAAGTATTCGCGCTCGTGGCGGGGGGAGACCTTGATCGGCTCGCCGCGGAAGAACACCTCGCCCCCGGTCTGCTTGTAGATCAGGGAGAAGACCCGGGCAATGGTGGTCTTGCCGGAGCCGGATTCCCCCACCAGCGCCATGATCTCGCCGGCGTATAGCTTCAGGTCCACGCCGTCCAGGGCCTTGATGGTCTTGCGGTCCCCGCCCACGTGGACGTCGAAGTGCAAGGCGAGGTTGCGTGCTTCCAGGACTGGGACTTGTTCGGTGGTCTCAGGCATTGAGTGCCTCCTTTGCTGGTTCCGGAATTTCCTGCGTGAGCAGGTGGCAGGCTGCCCGGCCGCCGGAGATGTCCAGCAGGGCGGGGATTTCGCTTTCACAGCGGGCAATCTTTTGGGAGCAACGCGGCGCGAAGGCGCATCCCTGCGGCAGGTTCAGCAGGTTCGGCGGCGAGCCGGGAATGCCGGTGAGCTTGCGGACAGGTTCGGTCAGCGGAGGGAAGGCGTTGCGCAGCCCCTGCGTGTACGGATGCCGCGGTGCCTCATACATTTGCGCCGCCGTGCCCACCTCAACGATCTTGCCGCCATACATGATGGCAATCCGGTCGGAAATTTCCAGCAACAGGGACAGGTCGTGCGTGACAAAGGCAATGGCGAAGCCCAGCTTTTCCTGCAATTCCAGAACCTTGGCGAGGATCTGGCGCTGCATGACGACGTCGACGGCGGTGGTCGGTTCATCCATCAGCACCAGTTCCGGGTCGCAGGCCAGCGACAGGGCAATGAGGGCCCGCTGCTGCATCCCGCCGGAGAGCTCGTGCGGGAACGCGTTGATGCGGTGTGAGGGGATGCCCACCATCTGCAGGAGTTCCTCGGCACGGGCAGTCGCCGTCGCCTTCGTCAGGGAACTGTCATGGGCCAGGAGCACATCCAGGAACTGGGCCTTCAACCGGCTCACCGGGTTCAGGCACGCCATGGCACTCTGCATGACGATGGAGATGCCGCTCCAGCGGTAGTCCACCAGCTGCTCTTCGGAAAGCCGTGTCAGGTCAACCGGTTCCTTGCCCTTGGCGTGGAAAACCACCTGGCCGGCGCTGGTCACCGCTGGCGCCCGCTGCAGCCGGCCCAGGGCGGCCAGCAAGGTGGACTTGCCCGACGCCGACTCCCCCGCAATGCCGAGGATCTCACCGCGGTGCAGGGTGATGTTGATGTCGTCGCAGGCCCGGATGTTCCCGGCTTCGGTGACATAGTCCACGCACAGGCCCTTGGCCTCCAGCAGGGGCGGGGAGGTGGCAATGCGGTGGGCAATTTCAGCCACTGTTTCCAGTTTCATGCCATCGCTCCGATCTTGGGCTGCCCGGCGGCATCCTGGCGCTTCTTCTGCTTGAGGAACTTGCGCATCAGGGTCATGCGCTTGGAGCTCAGCGTGGGGTTGGTGACTTCGTCAAGGCCGAAGTTGATCATCGTCGTGGCAAAGCCGATCAGGGCCAGGCAGACCCCGGGAGGTCCAAACCACCACCACTGGCCGTTGAACAGGGCATTCTGGGTGGTGGCGTAGTTGATCATCAAGCCCCAGCTGGGCTCGGCGGCACTGCCAATGCCCAGGAAGGCCAGGGAGGCCTGCATGCCCACACCTGCCGCGATCAGGCGCAGGAACATGGGGGAAATGATGCCCGAAAGGTGCGGCAGGACTTCCACCAGGATCACGCGCAGGGGATGCTCGCCGATGGTGCGCAGGGCGGCTGTGAAGTCACGGCCGCGCAGGGACATGGCCTGGGCGCGGATGGCGCGGGCACCGCCGGTCCATTCCAGCCCGCCGATGATGATGGAGACCAGCAGGACGTTTGCGTTTTGCAGGAGCCCGGCGATCATGAAAAGGATCGCGAAGGACGGGATGTTCTGGACCACCAGGATGACGCCGTTGAGGAACCTGTCCACGGCCCCGCCGGAGAAGCCGGCGATGGTGCCGATGACCACGGACAGCGCCGTACCGATGACGGCGGAAATCAATCCAACCAGCATGGAGCTGCGGGCTCCGTACAGCAGCCAGGAGAGGGCATCCTGTCCGGAGCTGGTGGTGCCCATCCAGTGGCTGGCCGAGGGCGCCTGGCCCATGGCGTTGCCGTCAAACGTGTAGGGGGTCCAGCCCAGCACGTGCTCGCTGAACGGCTGCCCCACGGCGGCGGCAAACAGGAAGACTCCCATGATGACGAGGCCTATCTGGACCTTGCGCAGGGACATGAATCTGGCGAACATGGCTTATTTCTCCTTCGTCCGCGGATCGAGCAGCACGTATACGGAGTCAGCGATGAAGTTGAAGACCAGGCTGACCAGGATGATGAGCAGCATGACGCCCTGCATGACGGGGTAGTCGCGCGTGCCCTGGGCGGCGAAGAGCAGGCTGCCCACGCCGGGGTAGATGAAGACGCTTTCGGCCAGGATCACGGCCGTCAGCGACGCCCCGATGGACTGGGCCAGGCCGGTGAAGTTGGGCAGGAGTGCGTTGCGCGCGGCATAGTTGCGCAGCACCTTGTTGGGCTTGAGGCCCTTGGCCCGCGCCAGCTGGACGTAGTCCTCGTTGACCGTGGTGATCATCATGTTGCGCATGGTGAACATCCAGTTGGCGAAGCCCACCAACACCAGCGTGGCCATGGGCAGGATGGAATAGATGGCCACACTGGTCAGGAACGTGGGATCAAGCAGGTTGATGGCCAGGCTTTCGTTGTAGGCGCCTTGGGGCGGCAGCCAACCGTTCTTGTAGCTGATGAACCAGACCAGCAGCAGGCCCAGCCAGAAGGCCGGGATGGAACTGAAGAACATGGCGATCGGGGTGACGATCGAGTCGAGCCTGCGCCCGGGCTTCCAGCCCAGCTTCGCGCCGGCCCAGGTACCAATGATCCAGCCAATGATGGTGGAGAAGATCGCAAGGTACAGCGTCCACGGGAGGGCCCGGCCAATGAGGTCGGCCACCGGGACCGGGTAGTACTGGATGGACAGGCCCAAGTCCCCCTGGAGGGTCTGGACCAGGTAGTGCCAGAACGCCACCAACACGTTTTGGTTTGGATCGCCGTAGCGGGCGTAGATCTGTGCCAGCGCATAGGGGCTGGGCATGTTGCCCGTCTTGGCAACGATGCTTTGGATCATCTGGTCCGCGGGGTTGCCCGGCATGAAGCGGGGCAGCATGAAGTTGGCCACCAGGGAGATAAAAGCCACGATCAGGTACGTGACGAGCCGCTTGCCCAGGTACTTGAATCCTTGGACCCGAGCCTTGTAGGAGAACCTGGGCTGCTTCTTCACTTCCAGGTCCGGCTCAGGCCCCTTATCCAAGGGCGGATGATCTTGTACATCAATGGACATATTTACCTCCCAAGTTTTCGTGGATTGTGAGCTACGATACATCAAATTTCAAATAAACAACACATACTTCATTCGATTACTTGAAGTAATAGTGCATCCTTTTTTCGAATATCAAATAAAGCTTGCCTCCAACGCTGGCATCTGGAGCGAAAAAGTGGTTGCATTGATGATGCTAGCTTAAGCGCCTAAGTGATGTCTGCCACTAGCACATATGCTTCTTGTAGGAAGATCCCCCGGCAGTAGATCCCACGCCCCCGAAAGGTGAGCCCCCATGCATGACAACCACAGCCTGATCGAGAACCGGTTACAGCGAGTCCTGAAGGAACGGATTGTTCCGTCCATCTACACCCCGGTGGCCGGCCTTGAGATGACTGCATGGCATGTGGACGGCGGCATGGGCGAGCCCGTGGACCCCGCCGTCGCCCTGCCCGGCGGCGACACCGCCGCGAAGGCTGTGGCGGGAGTGGAATACGTGCCGTTTGCCCTGGGCGAGGAATGGGGCCCCGCCTGGGGCACCAGCTGGATCCACATCACAGGCACCGTGCCGGCGGAGGCTGCCGGCGCCAAGGTTGAAATGGTCATCGACCTGGGCTGGGACGGGCATTCCCCCGGCTTCCAGGCCGAGGGGCTGGCCTACAACCCCGACGGCAGCGTCATCAAGGCACTAAACCCGTTCAACTCCTGGCTGCCCGTCACGGACAAGGCCGCCGGCGGCGAGAAGATCGACTTTTACCTTGAGGCGGCCGCCAACCCGCTGATCCTTGACCACAACCCGTTTGTCCCCACCGAGCTCGGCGAGAAGTCCACGGCCGGCAACCAGTCGCGCTACAAGGTGGCCAGGGCCGACATCAACATTTTCAACACCGAGGTGTGGGAGCTGGTCCAGGACCTGGAAGTCCTGCACCAGCTCCAAAACGAGCTGGACTTGGGGAACCCGCGCCGCTGGGACATCCTGTACGCCCTGGAGCACGCGCTCGACGCCGTTTCCCTCACCGACATTCCCGGCACGGCCGCCGCGGCCCGCCAAAAACTGGAAAAGGTGCTGGCCCAGCCCGCCAACGCCAGCGCCCACCAGCTGACCGCGATTGGCCACGCCCACATTGACTCGGCCTGGCTCTGGCCGGTGCGCGAGACTGTCCGCAAGGTGGCCCGCACCAGCTCCAACATGGTGAACCTGCTCGCCGAATACCCAGACATGCAATTCGCCATGTCCTCCGCCCAGCAGTATGAATGGATCAAGGAACAGCGCCCCGAGGTCTTTGCCAAGGTCAAGGCCGCCGTGGAAGAAGGCCGCTTCATCCCGGTGGGCGGCATGTGGGTGGAGTCGGACACCAACATGGTCGGCTCCGAGGCCATGGCCCGCCAGTTCACCTATGGCCAGCGCTTCTTCCGCGAGAATTTTGGCATCCAATGCGAGGAGGTCTGGCTGCCGGACTCCTTCGGCTACTCCGCCGCCCTCCCCCAGATCGTCA
Source organism: Arthrobacter silviterrae (assembly GCF_011045165.1). Classification (GTDB taxonomy): domain Bacteria; phylum Actinomycetota; class Actinomycetes; order Actinomycetales; family Micrococcaceae; genus Specibacter; species Specibacter silviterrae. The sequence continues at coordinate 6,439 of NZ_JAAKZI010000018.1, read as the reverse complement.
AGCAGGCCGGAGCCAAGTGGTTCCTGACGCAGAAGATCTCCTGGAACACCGTCAACAAGTTCCCCCACCACACTTTTAACTGGGAGGGCATCGACGGCACCCGCGTTTTCACCCACTTCCCGCCCGTTGACACCTACAACTCGGACCTTTCCGGAGGACAGCTGGCCCACGCCGTGCGCAACTTCCGGGACAAGGGCGCCTCCAACCATTCCCTGGCCCCCTTTGGCTGGGGCGACGGCGGCGGCGGACCCACCCGCGAAATGATCGCCCGTGCGCGCCGCACCAAGGACCTGGAAGGCTCCCCGCAGGTCACCATCCAGACCCCCAAGGAATTCTTCACGGCCGCCGAGGCGGAGTACTCCAACGCTCCGGTCTGGAAGGGTGAGCTCTACCTGGAACTGCACCGCGGCACCTACACCTCGCAGACGCTGACCAAGCAGGGAAACCGCCGCAACGAGCACCTGCTGCGCGAAGCGGAACTGTGGAGCGCCACGGCCGCCGCCCGGGGCCTGGTCGACTACCCCTACGAGGAACTGGACCGCATCTGGAAGCTGGTGCTCCTCCACCAGTTCCACGACATCCTGCCCGGCTCCTCCATCGCCTGGGTGCACCGCGAAGCCGCCGAGCGCCACGCCGAAATGACGGCGGACCTGAATGCGATCATCAGCCGCGCCCAGGAGGCACTGTCCACGGTTGCGGCAGGCCCGGAAAACCTCGTGTTCAACGGCTCGCCGTTCGCCCGCCACGGCATTGCCGCCTTCTCGGCCGGCGTCCCGGCAGCAGCCCAGGCCCCCGTGACGGTCACGCGCGACGGCGGCACAACCGTCGTCGACAATGGCCTGGTCACGGTGACCTTCGGCGCGGACGGCGTCATCACCTCCATGGTGGACGTGGCGGCGGGACGCGAAGTGGTCCCTGCCGGCCAGGGCGCCAACCTGCTCCAGCTGCATGCCGACTTCCCGAACATGTGGGACGCCTGGGACATCGACGAGTTCTACAAGAACACCGTCACCGACGTGCGCGAACTGGATTCTCTGGAGACGGCAACCGAGAACGACGGCACGGTGGTGGTCACCATCGCGCGCTCCTTCCGCAACTCCAAGGCGGTCCAGGAGGTACGGATCGCCCCGGACTCAAAGACCATCACGGTCCGCAACACCATCGACTGGCACGAACAGGAAACCCTGCTCAAGGCGGCGTTCCCCATCGACGTGCACGCCGATTCGGCCCGCTACGAAACCCAATACGGCCACATCACCCGCCCGACCCACGAGAACACCTCCTGGGACAGCGCCCGCTTCGAGGTCTGCGCACACCGCTGGGTCCACGTCAGCGAGCCGGGCTTCGGCGCGGCCGTGGTCAACGACTCCACGTACGGCCACGATGTTTCCCGCCACCTGGGCGATGACGGTTCCAGCTACACCACGGTGCGCCTGTCCCTGCTGCGCGGGCCGAAGTTCCCCGACCCGGAAACGGACCAGGGCAGGCACCAGCTCACGTACGCGTTCGTGGTCGGGGCTGACGTGTCCGACGCCGTTGCCGCCGGTTACGCGCTCAACCTTCCCGAGCGCGCCCTTACGGGGGCCCCGGTTGCACCGCTGGTCACCACCAGCTCCCCGGCAGCCCTGGTGGAGGCCGTGAAGATGGCTGACGACCGCAGCGGCGACGTGATCGTGCGCCTGTACGAGCCCCTCGGCGCCCGCGCCAAGGTCACGCTGAACACCTCCTTCCAGGTGCTCTCCGCCGAGGAAAACAACCTCCTCGAACAGCCGTACGGCGCGGGCACCCTCACCGTGACCGACGGCGCCGACGGCGGCAAGACCCTTTCCGTGGCGCTGCGCCCGTTCCAGATCACCACCCTCCGCCTGAAGAAAGGCACCCAGTGACCGGCTCCCCGCACACCTTCGACGCCGCCTTTAACCAGGTCCGGCAGCAGCCGCTGCGCTGGGGCGTCAACTACACCCCCAGCGACAGCTGGTTCCACTCCTGGCAGGACTTGAACATTGACTCGGTCAAGGCGGACCTGGAATCCATCGCCTCCATCGGCCTGGACCATGTGCGGATTTTCCCGCTGTGGCCGCTGCTGCAGCCCAACCGGTCCCTGATCCGCCCCGAGGGCATCGCCGACGTCGGCAAGGTGGTGGACGCGGCCGCGGAATTCGGCCTGGATGTTTCCGTTGACGGGCTGCAGGGGCACCTCTCCAGCTACGACTACCTGCCGTCCTGGGTCACCAGCTGGCACCGCCGCAACATCTTCACCGACCCCGACGTCATTGCCGCCGAAGCCGAACTGGTCACGGCCCTGGCCACCGAGGTCACCTCCCGGCCCAACGTGCTCGGAATGACGCTGGGCAACGAGACGAACCAGTTCGCGGTGGCCCGCCACCCGGAAAAGCATGTGACCACGCCTGCGCAGATGGGCGAATGGATCAACACGCTCATCTCCTCCGTGAAGAAGGTGTGGCCGGCCGGCATGCACCAGCACAGCTTTGACGACAACGTCTGGTTCATCGATTCGTCCCCCGTGACGCCGCGCCACGCGGCCTCCCTGGGCGACTCCACCACGGTGCACTCGTGGGTGTTCACGTCCGTGGCGCAGCTGTTCCCGGCCGGCCACCCCGCCCGGACGCTCTTTGCCGACTACCTGGTGCAGCTGGCCGACGCCTGGGCCGACAACCCCGGACGGCCCATCTGGCTGCAGGAAATCGGCGCACCGTACCCGGCCGTGCCCAAGGCTGAGGCAGCCGATTTCCTGGAGGCCAGCCTGCGCCCGTCCCTGGACACCCCGAACCTGTGGGGCGTCACCTGGTGGTGCTCGCATGACGTCAGCCGCAAGTTGGCCGACTTCCCGGAGCTGGAATACACCCTGGGCCTGCTCGACTCGGACCGCAAGGTCAAGCCCGCGGGGCGCCGCCTGGCCGAGCTGATAGCCGAGGAAAAGCTCAACCCGACACCGCTGCGCCAGCGCGGCACGGCCCTGTCCTTCGACCCGGGGGACGAGTCAACGGGAATCGGCCGGTCCGTGACGGACCCGTCCGGGGAGGTGTTTGCCGCCTGGCTGGAACTGGCGGCCCGCGGCGAAAAGCCCGCCCTGGTGCGTGAATCGAAACTGGCGGACACGGCCCACCTGGCCGGACGCGGCATCACCAACGTTGTCACTCCCGGGCAGCTGGGTGCCGAGGCGGCCGGCACAGGCGCTGCCCCGGTGGTCAGCGAAGCAAACATATGGAACGAAACGGTGGAAGCATGAGCAAACTGAACCTTATCCCCCTCCCGACGTCGGTAGTTGAGCACCACGGCTTCACGGCCGTCCCCGAGGCATTCAGCGTGTCCTCCTTTACGCCGCTGGGCACCTGGCTGAACCGGGCGCTGGAGGACTGGCTGGATGCCCGCATCCAGGCGGTCCCGGCCAATCAGTCCGGCGGTGAAGAGGGCTGGCTGCGCATCACCGAGGACGCTGCCCTGCAGGAGGGCGCATACACGCTGGCCGTCAACCCGACGGGAATCGCCATCGAGGCTGCAAGTTCCGCCGGCATCATCAATGCGGCCCAGACACTGCGCCAACTGGTGGGCACTCGGGGCTTCAGCACGGCACCCCGGCGGGGCACCGGCGTCGAACTTCCCAACGTCACCATCACCGATGAGCCGAATTTCTCCTTCCGCGGGGTGCACCTGGACGTGTCGCGGCACTTCATGCCGCTGGATGAACTGCTGCGATTCATCGACCTGGCCGCCGCGCACAAACTCAACGCGCTGCATCTGCACCTCACGGACGACCAGGGCTGGCGCATGGACATTCCGGCGTTCCCGCGGCTTCGGGACGTCTCCTCATGGCGCAGCGACACCATGGCCGTCTACACGGAGGACGGCCGGTTCATGACCGGGCGCCCGCACGGCGGCTGCTACTCGATCCAGGAACTGCGCGACGCCGTCGCCTATGCCCGCGAGCGCGGGGTGACCATCATTCCTGAAATTGACCTGCCCGGGCACTCGGTGGCTGCCATTGCCGCCTACCCGCAGCTGGGCGTCGACGCGCCGGACGTCCAGGTGTGGACCGGGTGGGGCGTGAACGACTGCATCCTGGACCCGTCGGACTACACGCTGGACTTCTTCCGCACCGTGCTGGACACCGTGATGGACGTCTTTGACGCCCCCATCATCCACATTGGCGGCGACGAGGTTCCCTACGAACGCTGGCACGCCTCCGACACAGTGCGGCAGCGCGCGGCGGAGCTGGGCCTGGAGTCCGTGGAACTGCTGCACGGCTGGTTCTTGGGCCAGCTCGCCGCGCATGTGGAGGCCCGGGGGCGCCGCGCCGGCGTGTGGCACGAGGCCGTCAGCCCCACCATGCCGCAGACGGCCGTGGTCAACGCCTGGGGCGGGCTGGACACCGTGGTGCACAGCCTGTCGGCAGGCTACGACACCACCATTTCCTGCTGCTCGCACCTGTACCTGGACTACCGCGAAAATGACGATCCCCGCGAGCCCAGCGGCTGCAGCCCCCTGCTGTCCACGGAAAAGCTGTACAACTTTGAGCCACTGGAACCGCGCGTGCTGGCGGCTGCCCAGGCCGGAGGTGCCGCGATCACAGGCATCCAGGCGCAGGTCTGGACGGAGTACCTGGACACCCGCGAGATCCGCGACTACAACACCTACCCGCGCCTGAGCGCCTTCGCCGAGCTGGCCTGGAGCCGGGACCGCGACTATGCGGACTTTGTGGAGCGGCTCGAGGACGGGCACCTGGACCGGCTGGCGGCTGCAGGGGTGGACTTCCGGCCGCTGGCCGGCCCGCACGCCTGGCAGGAACGCCCAGACATCGCGGCCAAGGCCGGGCGCTGAGGGCGGGGCGCAGCCAGTTATGAGGATGCAGACCGTACCCGCCGTGCAGCAGTGGAAGGACCGCGACGGCCGGGGGCCGGGCGTGCCGGGGCCCTGGGTTCCCGCGTCCCGGCCGCGTGTGGTGGTGGCGGCACGGGATGCGCCCTTGTTGGGGGAACTGGCTGCGCTGCTGTCCGGGGAACTTGCCGGGGAACGTGCCCGGGAACGTGCAGGGGAAGTTGCCCGGGAACGTGCAGGGGAAGCCGGCCCGGCCGCCCCTGCACGCTTCCAGGCCCCCGCCGGCCCCGCCCAGCCCGGCGACATCGAGCTGCGCCTCGAGCCGCTGGTCGATGCGGGCCTCACCGCCGGGCAGCTGGCCGAGGCCTACCGGCTGACGGCCGGCCCGGTCCTGACCATCACGGCCCCCGCCGTGGCGGGCCTGTACTACGGCACCCGGACGCTGCTGCAGCTGTTGCGCAGCGGGACTGCGCCCACCGGCACCATCACCGACTGGCCCGCGTTCGAACAGCGCGGCGTCATGGTTGATGTCGGCCGCAAATACTTCTCCCCGGAATGGCTCAAGCGTCTCATTGAAAACATGGGCTGGCTGAAGCTGAACCACCTCCACCTGCACCTGAACGACAACGTCGGGGTTGGCCTGGAATGCACCAGCCACCCGGAAATTGTCAGCGAAAAGCACCTCTCCTACGGGGACCTGGACGGCATTCTGGCCGTCGCAGCCGCCCACCACGTCACGGTGGTGCCCGAGTTCGACACCCCGTCCCATGCGGCCGCCATCCTGGCCCGGCGCCCCGAACTGGCAATCACGGACCGCCACGGGACCGTTGAAAAAGACAAGCTCAATGTCGCCAACGCGGCGGCCCGGACCCTGGCGGCCGACGTCGTGCTGGAATGGGCGGACCGCTTCCCCGGACCGTACTTCCATCTGGGCGGCGACGAATTCTTTGCCGCCCCCTGGGAGCCGGCCGGGCACCAGGACCCGCTGCGCTACCCCGGCCTGGCCGCGTGGGCACGGGCGGAAACCGGCAACCCGGGCAGCACGGCAGTGGACGGGTACACGCTCTACCTCAACCAGCTCAGCGCCCTGCTCCGGTCCGCGGGGAAACGGGCCCGGGTCTGGAACGACCACGTGCACCCCGGCGCCCGCGGTGTCCCGTTGGACCCGGATGTGGACGTGGAATGCTGGATCCGCTGGAATGCCGGGTTCCCCGGCGCCAGTGACTTCCACCGCGCCGGGCACCGCCTTGTGAACCGCAACGGCGACCACTTGTACTTTGTGCTGTCCTCCGACTCCGTCCCGCCCACCACGGGCAGGAAGTCCGCCGAGGGCGTGTACGAGTTGTGGCGCCCCCGCTTATTCATGGGGGCGGCCGGCGGCCTGCTCGACGACGAGCTGGACGCGTCGGTGCCCGTTGCCGGGGCGGTCATGTCTATCTGGTGTGATTACCCTGACGCCCTGACGGAGGCGGAAGTGGCGGATCAAACCCTTGACTGGTTCCGGTCCCTGTCCCAGCAGCTCTGGGGATCGCCGAAGCCCTGTGGCACATTTGCCGAATTCAGCACGCTGTTCCCGGCCGTCGGAACCGCCCCGCGTTAGCCC
>NZ_JAAKZI010000017.1 GCF_011045165.1 Arthrobacter silviterrae | reverse complement strand
ACCCGAACGATTCACCACCAACAACGACCCAAAAATCCTCACCGCCCCCGACAGTGCCTGGATCAACAAGCCAGCCGAGAAAGACACCCCAAAAGTAGCCGCCTAACTCCCGCTGGCCTCATTCACCTTGACAAATTCCGCATCGACGTGGCCGACACTTGAGAGGAGACGGGCAATCGTCGCGACCGAGGGAACCTTCCCACCCGGGAACTTCTCCTGCTGGCTCGCTTCGTAATAGATCGAGCGCGGGCCGTAGTCCCAGCCGTCGGCTTTGAGCTGCTTGCGGATCTTCACCAACTCGTTGACAACCGGGGGGCCATATTTGCGGGCCGGGGTCCTTGGTGCACGGGACCTGGGGTGAAGGGCCGCAGTGGATTCATGGACGGCACGGTTGCGGATCTTATAGAAAACGCTGCGGGAAATCTTGATCGAACGGCAAAACTCCGTGACCGAGAGTGCATGCGGCTGAAGGGGATCGAAGTTGATGATGGTGGCACGAGTCTGGGGTGAAAGAGAGTTCTTCATCCAACGACTATCGCCGCCAACCGCCGACACAAAGTGTCTCCGAGGTGGTGAGACAGCGTGTCTCCGATGTCATGAGATCGTGTACCCACGAAGTGATGAGACAGGACATACAAACTCTTGAGACCCGGCGTGCACGAAGAGGTGATATTCACTGTCCACGATGTAGCGAGGTTACACACCAACTCCCCAGACCCGCGCTACCAACCGGGGCTATACGCCAGGCATGCCTGTTCACGAACGCACCAGCCAACAGGCGTTATCCTGTGTGAGCGACCAGTGTACGGCAGGCAAAGCCGAACCGGTGACATAACCACAATGCGGTCAACAGTGCCTGATTAGGCCCTGGTACCTTGCCATCCACTGGGCCTTTCGCCCACACCAGCATCGTTCAGCAGCAAAAAAACTGGCCCGGCGGTCGTCTTGGTTTTTCCGTCCCGACCATTTGAGTCTCCCCGCAAACACAGCAACGCCCTGCAGGAGGCCTCATGGTCACAGCGCCGAAACTCGCAGCATGACCGAACGGACACGGCCCCCGTCACCTGCTCTGCTCTTACTTCGCTGGTCGGCCATGGGCTTGACACATTGTGATCTTTCCCGTCGCTGGGGACACCTCCGCTCCGTAAGCGCGGAAAACCTATAACCCAACGCCGTGCCGTGGCGTTTGCGGAACCACGCAATTAGCCGGTATGTCAGCTCCGGGTCTCAAAGCAGAGCTCATCGGGTTGGGTTCCGGAGTGCTTCGGGCAGGTCGGTGAGGGTGGTCAGGGTGTGGTCGGGGGTACTGAAGGAGGCCGGGTAGCTTGCGCCGGTGCGGTTGATCCAGGCTGTCTGCATTCCGGCCCGGGCGGCCCCGTGGACGTCCCATGGGTGCACAGCGACCAGCAGCATCTGGGCCGGGCTTGTCCCGCACACTCCTGCAGCGTAGGCGTAGGCGGCAGGATTTGGTTTCCAGGCCGGCGCCTGTTCGACGGAGAGCAGTGCCTCGAAGTCTTTCAGGATCCCCGCCGGTGCGAACATGTTTTCTGCGATCTGCGTTGATCCGTTCGTGAGTGTGATCAGACGGTATCCTTCCGTTTTGAGTGCCCGGATACCCTCTGTCACGTCGGGGTGCAGCCCTAGGGATGCCATGCCTTCCATGATGTGGTCGACAGCGTCGTCCAGGCCGCTGGTGATCCCGGCGCCGGGCAGGAGTCCGCGCAGGGCCTCGGCGCCAATCTGAGTGAAGCCGGGGTTGTCTCCTGCCGCGGTGAGGGCGAAACCGTCCCGTAGTAGGGTCGCGAACCATAGCTTCGCCAGCGAAGCCGGCGCGCCGGTCTCGACGAACCTCGCCGCCATCGAAGTCATGTCTGAAAGGGTTTCATTGACGTCAAAAACAATCACTGACGGGCTATTCACTGGGCATTCTCCTTCGTAGAGGCAAAATCTTGCAGTAAAAATTGGGGTTCATCGACTAGTCTGTTCGATCCTGCCAGCGAAATGCCTAAGCCTGTACCCACGTGGTCGGTGGGGAGGTGGCCTGTCGAAGGGAGGTGTGAAACGTTCGTCGCTAATCCTGACCTCAATAGGACTTTGAAGCTGAGGGAAACTTGACCTGTGAGATGCCGTGCCGGGTGGGTGGCATCCCGGTCAGTACTGGGATACGGCATACACACGGATACGGCATCAGGTGGCGCAGCAGGAGAGTTTGGAGATGTCGGTGGTGTAGGACTGGGCGGCGATCTTGATCCCTTCGGCCATGGTCAGGTAAGGGCTCCACAGCTTTGCGACCTGTCCCACGGTCATCCCGGCCTCCAGGATGTAGACCCCTGCCGCGGCCAGGTCACCGGCATCCTTTGCGACCGCGGTGATCCCCACAATCTGCCGGGTGTCGGCGTCGGCGACGATCTTGATGAAGCCGCGCGTGTCCCTGTTCACCAGGGCACGGGGTACGTATTCCAGGGGCAGGACACGGCATTCGCACCGGATGCCGGCGTCGTTGGCTTGCCGGTCGGTCATGCCGACCGCGGCCAGGGCGGGGCTGGTGAAGGTGACCCGGGGCAGGTGCCGGTAGTCGACCTCGTGTCTGGCTTCGTTGAAGACGTTTTCCACCATCATGGTGCCGTGGAAGGCGGCGACGTAGACGAATTCGCGGTGTCCGGTCACGTCCCCGGCGGCCCAGATCCGGTCGTTGGTGCTGGCCAGGGTTTTTTGCACCAGGATTTCGCCCCGGTCCCCGGTCTTGACGCCGACGGTGTCCAGGTTAAGCCCGTCCGTGACGGGGCGCCTACCCGTGGCGACCAGCAGTTTCGCGGCCCGGAATTCTTCCTGCCCGCCCGAGACCACGGCGGTTGCGACGATCGCGCCGGTGTCCGGGTCGGTCCGCACCGAGGACACGGTGGCCCGGCGGACGACACTGATGCCCTCGTCGGCGTACACGCCCATCAGGGTCAGGGAAGCCTCCGGTTCCTCAGCCGAGGCCAGGCGGGAGCGGACCAGCATGGTCACCTTGGATCCGAGCCGGGCAAAGAGCTGTGCCTGTTCGAGTGCCACGTACCCGCCGCCGAGCACGAGCAGGGACTCGGGCACTTCGTCCAGTTCCATGGCCGTGGTCGAGGTCAGATACTCCGTGTCCGAGAGTCCTTCGATGGGGGGCACCCAGGGGGCGGACCCGGTGGCCACCAGGTAGTGCGCGGCCGTGACCGCTTCGCAGGTCCCGTTGGCCCTGGTGACCTCCAGGACCGGTTCCTCCGGTGTGCCGGCGAACACGGCATTGCCCTGGCGCAGCTCCCAGCCGTAGTCCGAGATGAGGTCCACGTACTTCTCCGAGCGCATCCCCTCCACGAGGGAACGCTTCCCGTCGACGAGTCCGGGCATGTCCACCGCATCGGCCGAGGAGTTGATGCCCGGGAACCGGCCGGACGCGTCCACGGCGACATGGCGGGCCTCGGCGGCCGCCAGCAGGGCCTTGGACGGAACACAGCCGGTGTTCACGCACGTCCCGCCGATGGTGGACCGCTCGACCATGAGGACCCGCTTGCCCAGGCTCGTGGCCCGGATCGCGGCCGCGAACGCGCCGCCACCGGAGCCAATGACCGCCAGGTCGAAATCGTGGGCAGCGGGCTCAGTCATGGTTCCTCCAAGGATCGTTCATCATCACGCCCCACGGCAGCGGCCGTTGCGTCTGCCACCAGTGTGCACCTTCCCCTAAACTGGAAGGTCAAGCGGGAAACTCCCGCCGGATGAAGGGGTGCATGATGCGCATAGGCGAAACGGCCGCCGCTGCCGGCCTGACGGCCAAAACCCTCCGCTTCTACGAGGACCGCGGCCTGCTGCCGGTGGCCGACCGGGCACCGAACGGCTACCGCGACTACACCCGGGAAACCGTCGACCGGCTCGAATTCATCCGCCGCGGCCGCACCGCAGGGCTGACATTGACTCAGATAGGGGGCATTCTTGCTGTCCGCGATGCCGGCCAGGCTCCCTGCATCCACGTCCGGGAATTACTGGCCAAACAGCTCTCCGACCTGGACGCCCAGATCGCAGAACTCACCGCGCTTCGGGCAACCGTCGCCGAGGCCCATGACGCTGCCGCAGCAGGGGATCCGGTACGCTGCAATCCCGAACAGATCTGCAGCTACCTCTAAATCCGGACACCGCCCCCAGCGCAGCCTGCCCGGAGGAAACCCGTAGGCGCAAGGCCACCTTGTGCACTTGGCCGACGGTGGGACATCTGGCTGGCTCAACAACCCGCGTGCCCGTTTCCTTCATTCCTACTCGGGCTCGGATGGGGGGCGCTGGCAGACGGCAACGACCAGTATCCCTGTTGGCCGGATCTCGGGCGTCCCAGCCACTGATCGGGTCCAGGCTGAATCAGTGGCCGACGCCGGTCAGTGCTGCCCGTCCGCGCGATGTCAACGACGGCCTTTCATCGGCATCCGCGTACAAATGGGCGGTGTCTGAATCGTCCACAACGGCCAGCGCGGATGTCGGGATATGCATGGTGACGTTCTCGCCCACGGCAAGCCCGCGGCCCCATGGTACTTCTGCACGCAGCACGACTCCTGCCGCGTCCAGGGTCACCAGCCGGCGCGGTCCCATACCCTGCAGCCCCGAAATTGTGGCCTGGAGCCCGGCGCCGTCCGCGGCACTGACTTCGATGCTCTCCTGGCGGGCAAGCAGGATCCCCGGCCCGGTGGGCCATGCGGTGTCGCATGGCAGGGGCAGCACACCCAGGGCAGAGTGGTGGCTTCCGTTGCACACGGTGCCCGGAATCTCGTTGGCCCCACCCATCAGCCGGCTGGCCTCCAGGGAAGCAGGGCGTGAGTACATGAGCTCAACACTGCTGTGCTGGAGTATCCGGCCGCCGCTGAACAGAGCGATGTTCTCGGCCACGACAGCGGCTTCGCTGCGGTCATGCGTGACCATCAAGATGGTGGGGTTCAACCTGCGCCGCAGTTCCGCCAACAGCGCATGCATGGCGGAGCGCAGCTCCGGGTCCAAGGCGCTAAACGGTTCATCCAGCAGCAGCACGGAGGGCCTGGCCGCCAAGGCACGGGCGATGGCCACCCGTTGGGCCTGCCCGCCGGAGAGCGCCGTAACCTGGCGCCGGCCAAAGCCTTCCAGCTGGACGAGGTCCAGGAACTCCGCGGCGTCGACCCGGGCGGTGCGTTTGGGGACTCCGCGGACGGTGCCGGCGAAAGCAATGTTGTCCAGCACGTTCAGGTGGGGAAAGAGCAGCGGGCGTTGCTGGACCATGGCCATGCCCCGGCGTTCGGGCTTCACCCCGGCCATGTCCTGACCCCCAACCAGCACCCGGCCGGCGTCGGGGACCTCAAGGCCTGAGACGGCACGCAGCAGGGTGCTCTTCCCGGCGCCTGAAGGCCCCAAAAGGGCGGTGCACGAGCCGGCCTCAACGCTCAGGTTGACGTCGTCCAGGACTGGGGTGGACGTGCCCGGGAATGATTTTGACAGGCCTTCCACTGTGACGGTGCCGTTCATGGCCTGCCTCCGTTTGGTCGGCGCCCGAATCGGCCAAGGCCGAGCAGCAGAACCAGTGGCGGCAGCACGGCCGCGGCCGAGAGCAGCGCGACGGTGGCATCGTTGCCGGTGCCTGCGGCCGCAGCAGCCACCAGCAGCGGAACGGTGACAATAGTGCCTCCACCGACGAGCAGGGTGATGACATAGTCACTCCAACCCACCAGGAAGGCCAGGAAGGCGGCCCTGGCCAGGGCCGGCGCCAAGAGCGGCAGCTGCACCCGCCACATGAGCTGCCAGGGCGAGGCGCCCAGGAGGCGGGCTTCTTCCTCGATGGCGAGGTCGTGCGCCCCGTAGGCGACGCGCATGGTGTAGCTCGTGTAGGGCAGGGCGTAGACCATCAGCAGAAGGACGACGCCGGCAAAGGCCGGTACGTGCAGCCGCAGCAGCACCACGTTCAGTCCCAGCGCGGCGACAAAGGCCGGCAGGGCGAGCGGGGCAAACAGCATGACGCTCACAGCCGGGGCGAACGGGACCCGGTGGTAGGCCAGGGCGCGTGCTGCCAACACTCCCAGTGGTGTGGCGAAGGCGCTGACTAGCAGGCCCAGGAGCAGTGAGTGGCCGAAGGCCGGGACGGCTCCCTGCGCCAGGGCCGTGCGCACTCCGTCCCACCCCCAGGCCTGGGGCAGCACTGCCGGGAAGGACCAGCGGTCGGCAAAGGCCCACAGGGCCAGGGGCACGAGCGGGAGGATGAACCAGAGCGCGAGGGCCAGGGCCAGCAGGACCCTGAGTGCACGTCCGAGGCCTCGGGATCTCCGCAGCCCGTTGCCCGGCTGGCTGGGCCAGGAGAGGGGCACCCCAACATCGGGGGGAAGGGTCAGCGCCACAGTGTGCTCCTGCGCAGGTAGGCGAAGGCGGCCGCCACGGCGCCGAAGGACAGTGTGGTGGTCACCATGGCCACCGCGGCTGCCTCGGGCCTGGCGGTGAGGGTGGCCGAGTTGAACAATTGCAGGGCCATGACGGGCAGGGGTTCCGGGTACGCCCGACCCAGCAGCCAGGCCACTTCGTAGGAGCCGAGGCTGTAGACGAAGACGATCGTGGCGCAGACGGCCAGGGCCGGCATGCTCAGGGGTATCAGGACGTGCCGGAGGCGCCGGAGCCGCCCGGCGCCCAGCAGTGCAGCTGTTTCGTCGTAGCTGACCGCCCGGGTGGCCAGGGTGCCGGTCACCACCAGGGCCACGAAGGCTGATTCCTTCCACCCGTATTCTGCAACAACGGCGATCCACCAGGGACCACCCACGAGTTCCGGCCAACCCCCGCCGGTGTTGAACAGGCGCGCGAGCAGCCCGGAGTCGGCCAGCAGCAAGGACATGGAGGCGGCGCCGATGATGTGCGGTACGGGAATGGTCAGCGTGCCCAGGGCGGCGACGAGCTTCCCGCACCACCGGCCCTGGACGATGACGAGCGCTGCGGTGAAGCCGACGAGGCAGGCTACCAGGGTCGATGCGGCCGCTATGGCCAGGGACAGGCCGATGCCCGCCGGCAGCTCGGAGGCTTGGGCGGCATACGCCGCCACTGTCAGGGAGGGCGGGCCCACCAGTGGGAACAGGCCCAGGCTTTGGGCCAGGGACGTGGCCATCCCGCCGCCGACGACGAAGGTGGCCACGAGGACGGCGGGGGCGGCCATCAGTGTCCCGGGAAGCCAGGAACGCCGGCCCGGGGGCCCCGGTGTAGCCAGTGATGCCGGAGGGACCGTTTCTGTTTTCACTGCCCCGCCAGAACCAGCCGCCGCCAGGCATCGTCGAGCGCCGGAACCCAGGCAGCGGCGAGTTCCGGGTTGGCATTTTTGGATAGCACATTGAAGTCGGGGACGACAGGGGACTGCGGCAACCTAGCGAACAGGTCCCGTTCGGCGGTGTCGAGCCTTGCCGTGTCTAGGACGGTGAATTGGCCCCAGGTGCGGGGGTCGGCCTTGGCGGCCTGCTGCTGTGGTGAGAGCGCCAGGTTCGCGACGACCATGGCCCCGGCCTGGTGGCCGGACGTTGCCGGTATGGCCAGGAAACTGGCGTTACCGAGGGAGCCCTCCTGCAGTGTCAGCACCTTGGTGGCGGCAGGGTAGGTGCCGTCGGCGACGAGTTTGGTCAGTTCAGCCGGGCCGTAGGTCATGGTGAAGTCCACCTGCCCGCCCGCATAGAGGGCGTTGAGTTCCGTGGAGGTCTTGGGGTAGGTCTGGCCCTTGCGCCACAGTGAGGGGGCCAGTGCCTTGAGTCTGCCGTACAGGGCGGGGGTGAGCCGGCCAAACGCTTTTTGGTCAAAGCGCAGCGGCACGTTTTTGTACCCGCCTGAGACGCTGTCAAGTACTTCGCGGGTGAAGGCGGAGCCGGTGAAGTCCGGGGGTGCGGGGTAGGTGAAGCGGCCGGGGTGTTGTTGGGCCCAGTCCAGCAGCCCGGCCAGGGTGTGTGGCGGGTCGGTGACGGTGGCGGCATTGTAGGCGATGGTGAACTGTGCCTTGCTCCACGGTGCCTCGCAGCCCTGGACCGGGGTTCCGAAGTCGTCGGTCAGCAACGGGTCTGTGGGGTTGGTCAGTGACATGTTCGGCAGCAGTGACGTCCAGCCGCACAACCAGGCGCCGGCCTGCTTGCCGGTGCCGAAATTGTCCCCGTTGACCCAGACCAAGTCGACGCTGCCGTCCTTGGTCCCGGCCTGAATTTCGGTCAGGACGCGGTTCAGGGCGTCCTTGGTGTCGGCGACGGGAACGCGCTGGAGGGTGACCCCCACCTTGGCTGCGGCGGGGATCAAGGTCTTGTCCACATAGGCGTTGCCCTGTTCGTCCCCGCCGTACATCCACAGCCGCACCGTCTGTCCCTTCGCGGCCGCGGTCACCTGCCCCCAGCTGGTAAGGCCCGGGTGGGTCGGGGCCGGGGCGCTGCAGGCACTGAGGGCCAGCAAGGCTGCGGCAGCGCCCGCAAGGAGCCCGGCGAACCGGCGACGGGAGAACCTTCGCATGTCAGCCTTTCCTTGTCCGTGAGCCGGCCGAGTCGGTGGCTGCATGCGTGGAGGCGAGATCCCCGTCCGCCGGTGGCTGCGGGAGGACCCTGATGGGGAGCATTTTACGAAGTCCAACATTTTCGCCGGGGTCCAGGACCGAATGCTGAACACATGCGGGCACCAGTTCCCCGGTTTCCGGGTGGCTCATGGTGTACATGCAGGCGCCGAGTCGTTCTTGGGTTTCCTTGATTTTCGGGTCGTCACTGGCCACGCCTTGTTTCATCAGGGCCCAGGCGGGGGCGACGTCGGCGGCATCCATGAAATTGTGCACCACGAACGTCCTGAAGGACAGCCGGCGGTGGAGGGCCGCGGACGCCACGGCCCGCAGTCCACCGGCCCGGCGCATCAGGCGTAGGGCGAAGGACGCCAGGAACGGGACGTCGCCGGGGTGGGCCAGGAGCGCCCGCAGCACTTTTACCGCCACAATCCAGGCGGGGGTGTCCCCAAAGATCATGCCGCCAAAGTGCGCCAGGGCCCTGTCGCGGGCGGCAAGGTCCCGGGGGTCTTCCGGGTCCAGCAGGGCGGTGCTGCGGGTCCCGGCGTTGACGGTGATGGCGGTCCGGTTGCAGCGTACGTCCCCGAACTGGGTTCCTTGCCAGGGGATGGGGTGTCCGGCCGCGGCCTCGATCCGGGACCAGACCGCGTCAATGGAGACGGTGTCGAAGCCTCCGGACCACCGGCGGTCATCGCCGATGTAGGCCGCGGGCTGGAAGGAGAGCATGTCATAGGGCATCTCCATCACCGCCCGGGCGACGTCGGTGACTTGGTCGAGGTTGCTCGGTGTGACGGTCATGTTGTGGGCAATGTAGGAGCGGATACCGTGGTCGCGTTTGAGGGTGGTGAACATGTCCGCGAACTTGGCCCTGAAGGGGTTGAGCTCGGCTTCGTCGCGGGGGCGCACCGCGCCGCGCCGACCGCGCATCAGCGAATCAAAGTGGGCGGCGAAGGAGACCCTGTCAAAGCGCGGCTTCCCGTCTTCGTCCAGCACGACGTCGAGCAGGTACTGGTAGTCGAAGTCGCCATGGGTCATCGACATGGGTTCGCGCCCGTTGGCGCGCATGGCCAGCAACGCGGCCGCATGGTCCCGCGCGGGGAGCAGGCTGACCTCGCCGCCGATCAACTGCGCGTGGGCGCGCGGGCCCCGGATGCTGCGCAAATACTCCATCTGTTCGGTGACCCCCTTGAGTGTGTGGGCCCCGTCGATCCGCACCTTGTTCGCATCCGCCGAGTGGTAGCAGGGCGAGCAGGTCAGGTTGCATTTGGGGAAGACCCCGTGCGTGCCTTCGCACCCGACGGCTGCCCGGCCCAGCAGCTGGCCGGGAGTTTTGGCGTGCTCGGGTAGCTGCTCCCAGCGTCGTTCCAACGCAGTCCTGCTCTCGGGCTGGATCGGCCGGGTCGTCATTTCGATGCCTCGAAGCAGGGCTGCGATCTTCATGGTGATCCTTTGGTTCATGCGGCAGACACGGACGGGAGCCGGTAGGGCCGGTTCTCTATTAGGCGTTTAGGTCCGGTGCCGGTGGCAGGTCCAGCTCGGTGCCGGCGTAGTGGTTGAAGTAGTTGGTGAACAGGTTCGCGGCAATGTGGGCAAAGGCCTCAGCCAGGTCATCGGCGCTCCACCCGGCACTCAGTGCGGCTTCCCAGGTGGCCGCGGAGACGTTTCCGGTGTTGGCCGCGGCCTCGCGGGCGACGGCGGTGATGGTCTCGATCTTTTCATCGAAGTCCACTTCCCCGGCGCGGATCTGAAGGATCTGCCCGTCGTCAAGGCCCGCCCGCCGGGCGGAGAGGGTGTGTGCGGCCTGGCAGTAGTCGCAGCCGTTCTGGTTGCCCACGGCCAGGGCGATGGCCTCACGGATGCGGGCGTCGAAGGTGCCGTGGGCGGCGATGGCTGCGCCTATCCCCGTATAGGAGGCGATCACCGCCGGCGAGTGGGCCATTCCGGCATGGATGTTCAACAGTTTGCCCATTTTCTTCTCAAGTTTCCGGGCGGCCTCCCGGGAGCCTTCGGGGGCTGTGGCAACGGTCTGGGCGGGAATGCGTGGCATGGGGATGATCTCTTAACTGTTAGGAAATACGGAACAAAAACAGTGGTCCCGGCACGAGGGGGCACGTGCGCGGAAGTGGATGGTCAGGGCCGGTCGCCGCTGACGATGACGCCGGCACCCTGGTCAAAGGCAACATGGCCCTTGATTTTCCGGGCAAGCGGAGACGGCAGCGGGTAGGACCAGGCGGCGTTGGAGGAGTGGAATCCGCCCGCGCTGACATGGTGGTAGCGGGCGACGCCTTTCCAGTAGCACAGGGTCCGCAGCCAGCTCTTCGCCAGGACCCCTGGCGCCACGGATTCGGGTGGGAAATAGTGGTTGCCCTCCAGATAGATGGTCTGTTGTGCGCGCGCGATCACCTGGCCGTGGAAAGTGGCGGTCATCATGAGGAACTCCTGGCCAGTCGGTGCAGGATGCCCCGGTCCGTAACGATGATGCGCCCGCGCCCTTGCCGGATGGCATTTTTGGTCGTGAGCTCCCCCATGACCTTGCTGGTGGCCTCACGGGAGGCGCCCAGGAGTCCGGCGAGCTGTTCGTGGGTGAGGTGCAGGACACGTCCTTGGCTGAAGCGGTGTGTGGGTGCGTTCTCGGAGAGTTTCAACAGGGTCGAGGCGACTTGGGCGGAGAGGGGTTTCAGTGCGAGGTCTGTGAGGCGTTCTTCGAGCCTGGCGACCTGTTCGCCGAGCAGGCGGGAAATCCGGATCGCGATCCGCGGGTCCGAGAGCAGGAACCGTTCCACCTCTGCCACACTGAGCTGGCAGATTGTTGCATCCTCGATGGCCTCGGCGTAGTTGTCGTACATGCGCTGGCCCACGAGCATCATTTCCCCGAACACCGCCCCGGGTTCAAGGATGGCCATGGTCAGGGCCTTGCCGTCCTCGGCGACCCTAAAGACCCGGACCCGGCCGGTCTTGAGGATGAACAAGGCCGTCACCGGTTGGGACTGGCTAAAGAGCAGTTCCCCGCGACGGAAGAAACGTGCCGGGGCCATCAGGTCCATGGCCGCGATTTCCTTCGCGCTCAGGTCGGCGAACAGCTCGACTTCGGTCAAGCAACTAAACGGATCAAGCGGTCCTGTTACCAAGGGTTCTGCCTCTCGTACGCTTGGGGTCCAGGGCCGGAGGTCTCCGGGGACGACGGCGGCCAGCTCGCCTTGGCATTCATCCCTCATGGCCGGGCCGCAATGACCCGTACGGCCACCAACCCCAGAATAACCCCATAAATCATGTGGCCCATCAGACTCAACACAGCGGTCAGGTCCAGGGCGAACAGGGGCATGCCCAACATCGCGGGCATGATCAGCAACGGACCCAGAACCCACCAGATAATCCCGTAACCAAGCCCAAAGACCGCGCCGCGGCGATAGCCGGTCAGCAGCCTGTTGCCGAACAGCACCGTCAGGCCCAGCCCGATGAGGACCGAGATGACCAGGTGGACGCCGAATCCGACCCAGGCCGAATGGGAACCGGCCAGGGAGGCGATCATGGGCAGCATGCCCATCATCGCCATCAACATGCCGAACACGATGCCGCCGGCAAGCCCACCGGCAACCCCGGCAAGGGCGCGCCGGCCCATGCCCGTCGTAGATCCGTGGTGCGAAAGAGCTGATGCAGAAGCCATCTCGGCGTCCCTTCATTGAAATTGTGGTTGTCCGTCCACGCTATGGCCGGTGTGGTGCCCCGTTCCGTAATCTGGAGTACACAACAAGCTGGCATTCACGACGGGCCGCTGCCGCCGGCACTTTTCCATGCTGGGGGCGCCTTCCCACCCCAGGGCCTGCGCTACTTTGGCTCACATCGTGCGGGCTTGGACCATCTTTCCTGCACGGATCTGGAGGTGGCCGGCCCTGGCCGAGGCCCGGACGACGTCGGTGCACTGCTCCTCGACGGCCCGCCACGGTGCGGCCTGAATGTCGGATCCCCCCAGCGCGCAGGCCAGCCGTGCCAGCGGAGCCAGCCACCGTGCCCGGCCCAGGGGTTCCTGCATGTCGACGACCCCGACACGGGCTCCGGGGCCCAGCAGGGACGCCATGGTGGCCCAGGCCCCTTCCCAGTCCTCCATCAGCGACAGCGAGTACGTGGCCAGGGCCGCCTGCGAAACCGCCGCTCCACCGATTTCCTGGATGCGGGCGGTGATGGTCCCTGGATCCAGGCGCACCATGTCTGCTTGGAGAAGGATCACGTTCCCCCAGCCGTGCGACTCGGCCCGGCGCCGTGCCTGACGGAGCATTTCGGCGCTGCGGTCGATCCCCACGATCGTCCCCGACGTGCCGATTCGTTGCTGCAACCACGATCGTCCCCGACGTGCCGATTCGTTGCTGCAACAGGGAAAAGTTCAGCCCCGTCCCGCACCCGATGTCCAGTACCTGCTGGCCCGTGGTGGGGGCCAGGGCATCGATGCCAAGGACCCGCCCGGCATGATAAACAGGGTATTCTGCGGACAGCAGATCATAAAACGGGGCAAACCACGTATATTTGTCAGCCACGGCGGGCTCCTTCGGGTACTTTCTGGTTCGTGCCCTGGCTGCGGAGCCGCCAGCGCGGACTGCGCCGGCTGGCACAGGCCCCATCATTCAACACCACGCACGAGGAGTCCCCCATGAGCGTCAAGCACAGGATCGTTGACCTGCTGGTGGTCGGTGGGGGCACCGCCGGCATCGTAGGCGCCAAGACGGCAGCCGGGCTGGGCGCGCGAACCCTCCTGGTCGAACAGGCCCGCACCGGCGGGGACTGCCTATGGACCGGCTGCGTCCCGTCCAAAACCCTCCTCTCGGCGGCCGAACACGCCACACCAGTGCGCGCACTGACCGGGCAGCCACCGGAATTCGCGACAGTCCGCGAACGAATTTTCGCCGCGATCAACACCATCGCGCCCGTCGACTCCGTTGCGGCCCTTGAAGCTTCCGGAGTCGAAGTACTCACGGGCGCCCTGGTGTTCCGTGCCCCCGGGGTCGCCGAAGTCGACGACAGACAGATCCGTTTCCGGCAAGCCCTAATCGCCACCGGCGGCGCGCCGGCAACCACGGTCATCCCCGGGCTGGATCCGTCCCGCGTGGTGACCTCGGAGACGATCTGGGACCTGGACGCCCGGCCCGGGCGGCTGGCCATTGTCGGAGGCGGCCCCATTGCCTGCGAACTGGGACAGGCCTTCGCCCGCCTCGGATCACAGGTAACCATGGTGGTCCGCTCCGGCATCCTGCCCAAGGAAGACCCCGACGCCGCCGACCTCATCCGGGCGAGCCTGGCACACGATGGTGTCCACCTCCGGGAAAACACCACCATCGAGCATGCCCTCACGACAGACACCGGATCTATGCTCCAGATGCAGGACGGAACAACCCTTAAGGCGGACACGGTTCTGATGGCCATAGGGCGTGTGCCCCGGACCGCCGGCCTGGGCCTGGAGCGACTCGGGGTAACACTGGATGGGGGCGGGCACATCGTCACGGATACGCGAATGAGAACTTCCAACCCGCTCATCTGGGCCGCCGGGGATGTGACAGCCCACCCACAGTTCACCCACCTGGCCGGGGTCCACGCCTCCGTGGCGGCCGCCAACGCGGTCCTCGGGCTCAAACGCCAAATCAGCACCACGGTCCCCCGAGTGACGTTCACCTCCCCAGAGGTTGCCGCCGTCGGACTGACCACGGCCGACGCCGGCCTGGGGCACCGTGCCCGAACCGTCCTGCACACCCATGTCGACCGTGCCGTGACCGAGGACCATACGGGCGGGTTCTCCCGGCTGGTCGTGGACCGGCACGGGAAGATCCTCGGCGCAACGATCGTGGGCCCGCGGGCCGGGGAATCCCTGTCCGAGGTCACCTTGGCCGTACAGAAGGGGCTGACGACCTCGGACATCGCCGGAACCACCCACCCTTACCCGAGCTACTCGGACGGGGTGTGGAACGCCGCCGTCGCCGACGTCCGGGAGCGCCTGGCCTCCCCCCTGATGCGCCGCGCCACGGCGGCCCTGCTCTGGGGGCGGCGCCGCTGGCTGGACAGACCCGCGCCTCACCGCAGGGACCGGTAGCCGGCGATGATCCGTTCCACGGCGCTGACCATGACCAGTACCGCCCAAGCGGCCGCGATTTCCCACGCAACACCCGGGAAAATCAGCCAAAGGCTGTGCACGGCCACTGTCTCGGCCCCTTCGGTCAGGCCAGGCAGGAAGGACAGCGACCGGCCGTCCGAAAGTTGGCGGCCGGTTTTTTCGGCGATGGAGGAAAAGGCCAAGAAGCCCGTGCCGTTGATGTAATAGGCAAAAAGGACCAGCAGGAACGGCAGCCACGGGGCACCGAAAGCGGCCGTCGCGCCGATGCCCACACCCACCACCGTTGCACCGTAGACGACGAAATCGGCGCAGATGTCCCAGAACCCGCCCCGCCCCGTGTCCGTTCTGCCGGTGTGACGGCTCCTGCGCCGTGCCAGCGGGCCGTCGAGTCCGTCCGCGACCCGGCACATAAGCCACGCGGCCAGGGCCGGAAGCCACCACTGCCCAGCCGCCAGGGCTGCGCTGGCCAGGCCAAGGACCAGGTTCAGGCCAGTCAGCCTGTCCGGGGTGATCCAGGGCCGGTCCAGCCAGGCGGCTGCCCGTGTTGTGGCAGGTTCCATAACCCTGCGCAGCCTGGCATCAAACATGGGTCACCTGCCTTTTCCGGCGCCGCAGCACCGCGACCACCAGCCCGGCCAACGTCAGCACTCCCAGGGTCCCAAGGGCGAGGTCGAGCTGCCAGCCCGGCTTCAGGCCGAACGCTCCCAGTGCCACGTAACTCACCGTGCCCGGAAGGATGCCGATCGCGGTGCCAAGGAAGTAGTGCCACCAGCCGATGGAGGTCAGCCCGGCGGCATAGTTGATGGCTGTAAAGGGCAGCACGGGAACCAGTCGGACACCGATCATGGCCGCCAGCCCGCGCCGCCGCAACAGTTGGTCAACTTTCTCCACCTTCGTCCCGGTGAATTTTTCCACGGCCTCCCGGCCCAGCCACCGGCCCAGCCAGAAGGCAGCCACCGAGCCGAGCATCGCGGCCACATAGACGACTACCGTGCCAGCGCCGAGCCCAAAGACCAGCCCCGCAGCAACGGACAGAACGCTTTTGGGCACCGGCGCCAAGGTCAGCGCGGCATAGGCGATTATGAAGACGACCGGTCCCCACCAGCCCGTACCTGCGAAAAAGCTGCGGATCTGCCCCACCGGCGGGAGCGGAAACACCAGCACCGAGACGGTCGCGGCAGCAACGAGAAGCAGCAGGATCCCGAATCGCCAGAGCGCCCGGGTCCGGTTCACTCCCGGGCACCGGCTTTCCGTGCCGGCCGCTTCGCGTCTCGTCCCGCCCAGTTCGTTGTCCACCCCGGTTGGCTCATTCAAGGCGGTTAAGGGCGTCTTCGATGGCGCGGTGGAAGGTCGGATAGGCGTAGATCATCCGGCGCAGCGTGCCGACCGGGATCCGGGCGTGGACGGCCAGAGTGAGGGCGGAGAGGACTTCTCCCCCGGTGGGACCGGCGGATGCGGCACCGACCAGCACGCCACGGTCGGCGTCCTCGACGAGTTTGATGAAGCCCTGGTTGCCTGACTTGTGAAGCCACCCGCGCGCAGACGTGGCCAGGTCCGTGAAACCAACCCGGACGTTCAAGCCTTCCTCCCGGGCTTGGGCCTCGCTCAGGCCCACGGAACCGATCTCGGGGTCGGTGAACGTCACCCGCGGCACGGCATGGTACTGCGCCGGTTCCGGCTCGCGGCCAAGGATATGCGCGGCGGCGATGGCGCCCTGGTACATGGAGATGTGGGTAAAGGCGCCCTTGCCCGTAATGTCGCCAATGGCATAGACGCCGTCCGCGACCCGCATGTGTGTATCCGGGGTCAGGAACCGTGCGGCCGGGTCCAGGCCCAGGGCCGCCACGCCGAGAGCACCAAGGTTCGTGGTGCGGCCCGTGGCGACCAGAAGCCGGCTGGCCGTCAGGGTTGATCCGCCAACGTTGAGGGCGAATGTCCCCTCCGAGTAGTGAACGTTTTCAATGCGGGCCCCGATCTGGACGTCGATGCCCTCCTCGTCAAACACCTCCGCGAGCAGTTTTCCCGCCTCTGGCTCCTCCGGGGGCAGCAGGCTTGGCGCGGCTTCCAGGACGGTGACACGAGTGCCGAAGCGCGCGAACGCCTGGGCCAGTTCGGCACCGATCGCCCCGCCCCCGATGACAATCAGGGACTCCGGGATCTCGGTCGCGGCGATGGCCTCGCGATTTGTCCAGTACGGCACGTCGGCAAGGCCCGGGATCGGGGGAACCGCCGGCTCGGTACCGGTATTGATCACGATGGCCCGGCGCACGGTGAACTCCCGGCCGGCCGCAGTGACGGTCCGCGGACCGGTGATCGTACCGCGGCCGCGGACGAATTGGCCGCCCTTGCCCGTGAACCGCTCCACCGCAACCGTGTCATCCCAATTGTCGGTGGCTTCCGTGCGGATCCTTTCGGCCACCGGAGCCCAGTCCGGGCGGATGTCTGCATCCCCGGCGAGCCCGCGTATCCGGTGCCCCTCCGCTAGGGAGTTTCCAGCGCGGATCATCATTTTGCTCGGAATGCAGCCGTAGTAGGGGCACTCTCCGCCAACCAGACGTGCATCGATTCCCACGACTGAGAGGCCCGCTTCTGCAAGTTCCCCGGCAGCGGCCTCACCGCCGGGCCCCATCCCGATAACAACAACATCAACAATCTCAGCCATGAAAACTCCTCTTCGTCTATCACCGTGGCATTTTTCACAGCGTGGCGCGCTGGCACTTCCCCCCAAGCAGGCACAGATCCTGCGCGCCAGCCGATCCACGCTCCCGGCGTCCCTGCCCGCATGTTGGTCCCGTCCGGCGGAACGTCTCGCGGTGGCGACCCGTTTGGCCGTGAAACCCGGTCTCACCACCATAGGGGCGTTGACGGACCAAGTTCTGCAATCGCGGACACATAACACCCGGTGCGCACTATTCGGTAGGCGGGGCGCGACACATTGCCGACAGTTGAGGCAGTGCTGGGGTGTCGTGAGTAGGGTTCTGGGGCCGGGCCATGGACTGCTGCGGTCCCGACAGCTCGCCGGTGCAGCGCATCCATTGTGTGGCGGTTTACTGCATGTTAGGCTCGGTGCTCTTCGGCCACAGGACCCCGTCGGCTGGGCTGCCGTGACTGTCACATCGTGCTGCACCTGTTCTTTCGAAGGGGCGGCAACCAGCGGAGGTACGATCCATGGCGTCGTCCAGCACGTGCACGTTTACCGGTAACGGCGGGCACCAGCTTTCGGCCCGTTTGGAACGCCCGGACGGCCCGGCTCGCGGCTCCGCGCTCTTCGCGCACTGCTTCACCTGTTCCAAGGACCTGCGGGCCGAACGCCAGCTGACCCAAGCGCTGACGGCGCAGGGATACGCGGTGCTGTCCTTCGATTTTGCCGGCCTTGGCCGCAGCGGCGGCGACTTCGCTGATTCCTCGTTCTCCGCCGACGTGGCTGATCTCCGGGCCGCCGCCAGTTACCTTGCCGAAACGGTGGTTGCCCCGTCCCTGCTGGTGGGACACTCGCTCGGTGGCGCGGCCGTGATCAGCGTCGCGCCTTCCCTGCCCAGTGTCCGTGCCGTGGCAACGATCGGCGCGCCGGCGGATCCTGCGCATGTGCTCCACCTTCTCGACGGCGACCTGGACGCTGTCCGCCATAACGGATTCGCGCCGGTCACCATCGCTGGCCGGACGTTCACCCTCGGCAGATCCTTCCTCGACGATCTTGAACACGGCGACCCCCGCGACCGGGTCTCGGAGTTCAACGGCGCCTCGATGATCATGCACGCACCGCGCGACGCCTTTGTCGGCATTGAAAACGCCGAGATGCTCTTCCATGCCGCCCGTCACCCCAAGAGCTTTGTCTCCCTCGACGACGCCGACCACCTGCTCACGAAGGAAAGTGACGCCCACTACGTCGCCACCGTGATCGCCGCGTGGGCCGAGCGGTACCTTCCCGTCACCACCGCTTCAACCCCGGGGACGGGAGGTGACGGTTATGACCGCCCCGGGGCGACCGCCCACAACGGCGGCGGGTTCGTGACCCGGTTGGAGACGCGTGGTTTCGTCCTCGCCGCCGACGAGCCCTCCGAATCCGGCGGGACCGAAACAGGACCTACACCCTACGATTACCTGGCGATGTCGTTGGCGTCCTGCACCGTCATGACCATGCGGGCCTACGCCGAACGAAAGGGGTGGCAGATCGGCGAACTCGAAGCGCAGGTCCAGCACGATCGGATCCACGCTGACGACTGCCAGGAGTGTGAGCACAGCAGCGGGCGCATCGACAGGCTCCACCGCACCCTTGAGCTGCCCGAAGACCTCGCCGACGAACAACGCGACGCATTGGTGCGCATCGCCGACCGGTGCCCGGTACACCTAACCCTCGAAGGACAAATCGAGGTCCACACCATCCTGCGATCCCCAAGGAGCAACTGACATGCCTGCGAACGATCCGGGCTTTTCCAAGCTCAGCGCACTGTTCATCAACACCACGCTCACCCGCTCACCGGCCACCAGCCACACCCAACTGCTCATCGATGCCAGCGCCTCAATCATGGCCAAGCAAGGAGTGCGCGTTGATGGATTTCGCTCGATAGACCATCCGATAGCTTCCGGAGTGTATCCCGATATGCGCGAACACGGCTGGGAGGTCGACGCCTGGCCGGAGCTGTTCCCACGCGTGCTGGCCGCCGATATTCTCGTCATCGCCGGTCCGATCTGGCTCGGGGACAACAGCAGCGAGACCAAGAAAGTCATCGAGCGGCTGTATGCCCACTCCGGGGAGCTCAACGACCGCGGCCAGTGGCTCTACTACGGCCGGGTCGGCGGCTGCCTGATCACCGGCAACGAGGACGGCATCAAGCACTGCGCGTCCAACGTTCTCTACAGCCTGCAGCACATTGGCTACTCGATTCCACCGCAGTCTGACGCCGGCTGGATCGGCGAGGCAGGCCCGGGGCCGAGCTATGGGGACAAGCAGGATGACGGCACGCGGGCGGGGCTGGACAATGAATTCACCAACCGCAACACCACCTTCATGGCCTGGAACCTGATGCACATGGCACACACACTGAAGTCGATGGGAGGATTCCCCACGCACGGCAACCAGCGCCGCGAATGGGACGCCGGGGCGCGCTTCGATTTCGAAAACCCCGAATACCGCTCCTGAACCGCCCACGCCCTGTCCGGCCCGCGACCGTCCAAAATTGCGCCATGCCTTCGACCGGAGGGATCATCGGATGAAGGAATCCCCAACGGAGTTCCACAAACGATCATTTCTGGGAGCCGGCCTGCGTGTTCGATCTGCCGTCAGGAGCCGGTGGCGGGCGCCGGTATCCAAGCGGCAGCCGCGATGGGCGGGTCCCGGAGGACCTCAACGGGTTGGGGGCGGACCCGTTGTAGTCCCCGCATCCCGACGTGGTCCGCGACGGTTCGGCCAGCAGCCCGACGGTCTCGTGGTCACGGATAGTCGTCGGTGTCACCCACCCCTGCTGCCCCAGTCCACCGATTCTCCCCAGGGATGCCCTTCACCTACCCATGCGGCCGGGCACTGGTATCGAGTCTAGGTCAGCGGGTGTTTTCGATGATGTGGCATATGACTGCTTCGTGGCCGCTAACTTGGCTGTCGCAGGCATTTTTCCGTGCCCGGTCCAGCGCCGGCAGTGCCGATCAGCGTCCTGGACCGAACGCAGCCAAAACACGGGCATTCCCCGGCCACGGCCTCCCCTCTTTGGCCCCTTCCCTCCCACAATGACGTCAGCGCCACCGCCGGGCGTCGCTATTGCAGTTCCTTACTTGGTGATGCCCTTGTCCTTGAGCCAGGCGGCTGCGGCATCCTTCGGATCCATCTTTTGGGCACCGCTGACCTCGGTGTTCAGCGTGATGAGGTCCTCCGTAGTGAGGAGGGCGGAGACCTTGTTGAGGGCCGCCTTGGCGGCGTCGGTGACCTTGGCCGTCTTGACCAGCGGCACCACCTGCTGGGAAAGCCAGTTGTTCTTCGGGTCGGTCAGCACCACCAGCTTGTTTTCCGGGATCGCGGGGGACGTGGTGAAAATGTCGGCCACCTGGACGTCATTGTTCATCAGCGCCTTCACCGTCAGGGGGCCGCCACCGTCGCTGATCGGGGTGAACTTCGCCGGGACGCAGCCATATTTGGCCTTCAACCCTGGCATCCCGTAGGGGCGCGTCTTGAATTCCGGAGGCGCCCCGAGCGTGAGCTCGCTGCAGACCTTCGCCAGGTCCGCAATGGATGTGAGCTTGTACTTCGCGGCGGTTTCCGCGGTGACCACCATGGCGTCCTTGTCCTCGGCCTTGGCGGCATTGAGGACGGACAGCCCGGAGGGCAGCGCCTTGGGCAGCGCCGCCACCACGTCGCCGGGTGTGGTGGCCGTGGTCCTGGGGTCCAGGTAGCCCAGGAGGTTGCCGGTGTAGTCCGGGACCAGGTCGATGGAACCGTCCTCCACGGCCTTGACGTAGACTTCGCGGGCGCCAATGTTCAGTTTCGTGGTGGCCGTGACGCCGGCCGCGTTGATTGCGCCGGCGTAGATCTCGGCGATGGTGGCGCTCTCCGGGAAGTTGGCCGAGCCCACCACCAGTGGCCCTGCAGCGCCGGAGCCGCCGGTGGCGGTGTTGGCGGCGAGCGGGCTGCCGCCGCAGGCCGTGGCGGCCAGCATGACGGACAGGCCTGCGGCTGCACTCAACACTGTCCTGCGGGCGGCTTGGGAAATGTGCGTCATGGTGTTCCTCCTGTGGTGGCGATTGCCGTGTTGGCTGTGGGGGTGCTGGCCTGAACATGCCGGACTTTTTGTGAACTTGGTGCGACAGCAAAGCGCTGCAGCAGGCCGTCGATGGCGATCCCATAGTTGTGCAGGGCAAGCCCGTGAATGACGGCCAGCCCGTTGGGAACCTCGACCCGGAACGGGACCTGAAAGCAGGAAAGTTTTCGACGGGGGCGCGTTAAAGCGAACGGGTGCCTTCTGAGGCGAGCTCTAGAGGATGCAGCAGTTCCCCGTGGAAATATCATCAATAAATAGTTCTTTCTTTACGGAAAATCAGTCCCGGGTAAAAACACTTATCCGACCGTCGGGCAAGGGCGGGTGCTGGAACTGCTCCGCCATCCGTCCGGATGGGGTTCTTCTCGGCCCTGACCAAAGTCAGCCTTGCTAAGCCGCAAGTCATACGGCGTCGGCGCCGGACTAGCATCATGGCCTACTCCTGAATCGCGGAAAGCACCAATCACCTAGCCGCCCTCCCCGCGCATATCCGAAAGAATTGATTCCGTTCCGCGGGAACGCTTTGTAGAGGCGAACCTTTGATCCGTGAACTCCGACACGCACCACTGTAGGGCCGCTCCTGGGCCAAGTTCTGCGATCCAGGACACACAACATCCGGCGGGTACTGTACTGGAGGCAGAAACGAAGGAGCGCCCCGGCCGATCCATGCACTGGTGGCGTGGCCTTGGATATCCGGATGGTGCCGTGGGCATCAGAGCGTGGATATTGAACATTCGTGTTGTGTTTCCCGTCGTTCTCCGCTCCGTCGGCACCGGGTCTGGGGTGATATGGCTAAGGACCAGCTCGACGAGGGGCCGGCATGCCTGACGGTCAGGGCCTTGCCGTTGTGTGATCGACATTGCTGAACCGCCGCCGGTGGCACCGTACTGTCAAGGGGACAATGCCGGAACGAAATGGAGCCATCATGACCATCTATCAAGCAAGTTGGAACGGTGTAGTCCTCGCCGAATCAGGGCACACGATCCAAGTTGAGGGGAACCAGTATTTCCCAGCCGAATCCCTCCACCGGGAGTATTTCACCAACAGCCCAACCACCTCGCGGTGTCCGTGGAAGGGGCTGGCGAACTACTACACAGTCACAGTCGGCGGGAGCGCCAATCCGGACGCCGCCTGGTATTACCCGCAACCCTTGCAAGCGGCAGAAAACATCAAAGGACACGTCGCGTTTTGGCACGGGGTAAAGGTTGCCAGGGCCCCGGCCACGGACTCGGAGGCGAACCAGCCGGGAGCTTCCTGGTGGTCGAAGTCGACCGGACGTTGATGACCGGTTCAGGACCAGCACCGTCCGAAACGACAACAACTCCCACTCCCTCGATCGCGGTGCAGTTGTGGCTGGGGACGGTGGTTGCCTTGGCGGTCGCTGCCGGATGGTTTCTGCTCGCGGTGACCCACCCCACGACCACCTACCATTTCGACCCGTTCCTTGTCGTGATCGCCCCATTCGCACTGCTGCGGCCCCGACGCGGGGCATCCCCATGGCGGCTGGTGCTGGCCGGCAGCGGTATCGGTGCAGCTTTGGCCTTGGCCGTAACCCTGCTGCTGAACAGTGCCGGCGCACTGCGGGGCCCTGCCCTGCTCGGGTCCATCGGATCCTTGGCAGAGGCCTTGATCGCCATCGTGCTGGGCATCGCCGTCGTCGTGGTGTCCACCCTCATCCGTCAGGCCCGCAGTGCGCACTAAACGCCAAGCCACGAGGACCATGACCGTGTCGGAAGGGGACAGAATGAACGCGATCCCGGCAGATGCCACAACAGGAACTGACCACGATGGCGTCCTCAATGGACCAGATAGCCGGGCCGCAACCAATGAGCTCCTGTCCACGCTTCGCGCCGGCCGCTACACCCCGTCGGCGTGGTCGCGATTTCTTGCCCGGGCAACCATGCGCTCCGTTCGGCAGGCCCTCCACCATCGGTGGGCCCTGCTTGAAGCGACCATGCTGCATGCCGGACTGGCCGCGCTGGCGGATCCGCGTCACCGCCCCTGGGTGGCAGGGAGCTGGCTTCTGACCATCAGCCACCTGGGAATGTTGGAGGACCGGGGCACACTTGGGGCTGCCAACACCCTCACACTGATTCGGGCAAACCTGCCGGCGCTGGAGCACCGCCTGGGAAAAGCAGTGCCGCTCCTGGCCCTGGCCACTGACTGGCTCGATGGACGTATATCCCGAGCGACCGGCACTGAGACCCGGTTCGGGCGGCAGGCAGACTTCCTGGCCGACACCGCAGTGTGGACCTGGTTCACCCTCCGGCATGAGCCCAACGGGTGGCTGCGCACAGCGACGTTCGCAGCATGGGGGGCAAGCGTTGCCGCCGTCACCGCGGCAAGTTTTGCCGGTGGAGCGATGAAGGACTTGCCACGGTCCCGCTGGATTCGTCCTGCCGCGACGGTTCAAGTCATCATCGGCGTGAGGATCGTGCTCAGACAGATCAGCGACACCAGGCGCAAACTACATGGAGAAGTCCGTCCGACTTGACCTTGCCCCCGCGGCAAGGTTGTAACCTTGCCGCACCGGCATTGTCCCGCTGGATGCCTACTCCCGAGGAGGAACCTTAATGGACCCAAAGAGAGAAAAGTGCCCTGTCGAAGAGGGGATCCCAACATGCTCGACAGGGCCGGGAGGCCGACTCGTGTTTGTGATCCGTGAAGTTACCCAAGCCATACGCTCTCAGCGGGCGCGCAGAAAGGAACGGAAGCGGTCGTGACAGTGTTTTCGATTGCAGGGCAAAGCCTGCTCGAAGGATTCTTCATGTTCTGGGGAACGCTGTGGGCGCTGGTGTTGGGGTTCACGCTCTCCGGCGCTGTCCAGGCGTTCGTCTCCAAACGCGAGATGCAAAAGGTCATGGGCGATCACCGGCCGCGCACCATTGTGCGCACCGGATTGCTGGGAATCGCCAGCTCCAGCTGCTCCTACGCCGCAACGGCATTGGCGAAGTCGTTATTCCAGCGGGGAGCCGATTTCTTCACCGCCATGGTCTTCATGATCGCTGCAACAAACCTCGTGGTCGAGCTCGGGATCGTGCTGTGGTTGCTGATTGGCTGGCAATTCGCCCTCGCTGAGTTTGTCGGCGGGACGATCATGATCATCCTTTTCCTCGCACTGGCACCCCGGATCTTCCCGGCCCGCCAGCTCGCCGCGGCCCGCGAACGGTTGAACGCCCGGGCGGCCGCCACCGGTGCACAGCAGCAAATGGATGAGGACATGGCCGAGTCGGAACCGCTGCGGAAAAGGCTTCGCTCGCGGACAGGCTGGACCGACGCTGCAGGTTACGCGGTATCGGATCTGAGCATGCTCCGACGGGAACTGATCATCGGATACCTGGTCGCCGGAGTACTCGCCGTCGCCGTTCCACCCTCGGTGTATCAAGTCATCTTCTTCTCCGGGCACGGGCTGTGGACCGACCTGGTCAACGTCATCGTCGGACCGTTCATCGCCTTCATCAGCTTCGTATGCTCCATCGGAAACGTTCCGTTGGCTGCCGCCCTCTTCAAGGGCGGACTGAGCTTCGGCGGAACGATCGCTTTCATCTTCGCCGACCTGATCACCCTCCCGCTGGTGCTGATTTACAGCAAGTTCTATGGCTGGCGTCTGGCACTGCGCCTGTTCTTTGCCTTCTGGGCCATAATGAGCACCACCGGCCTGGCCGTCGACCTCCTCTTCCGCGCGGTGCACATACCCCCACCTGCCATCCCCACACAAATCAGCCCGACCCATTTCGAATGGAACTACACCACCTACCTCAACATTGCCTTCATCATCATCGGCGCGATCGTGTGGCGGACCTACCGCAGCGGAAAACGACAAGGTCCCAGCAACCACTATGCCAAGGACCCCGTGTGCGCGATGCAGGTCGAACGGGCCCACGCCCCGGCCTCGCACATCCATGATGGCACCAGGTATTATTTCTGCTCAGATCGATGCCATGACCGCTTCGTGGCCGATCCGAACAAATACGCCGTCGAGCCGATCGGTGGGAAGGCCCAGTAAACGAACCCTGGGACCAAGGCACTCGGCAACCAATCATCCGGCACACATCCCAATATCCCGTGAGCCAGCTGGGCAGATCAGCAGCTGAAAAAGGCCCGGTCTGCTTCGGCGGACCCTCCCGCCCCGCAGGCCTCCGCCACGCGGATTGACTCGATATCCGGACCCCAGAGCGCCACGGCCCACGTAGCTGCGGCGTGGGTTGAACGAGGTGCATCCGGACGGGAACGCACCACTGAATACCAGCGGGCCCTGATATCCAGTCAGCTCAACACTCCTGAAACCAAGCACGAGTTCATGAACTTCCGCCCATTACTCAGCCGGCCATTTAGCCGGCTCCCAGCAGCTATTTCAATACTGCTTATTCTGATGGCCATGAGCGAGGTTCTCAGCAGCCTCTACACCAGACACTGTCCAGTCGTACACAAAGCACGATCACCGGTTTCCCCTCCAGCGACGGGTCAAAGGCCCGCTCGGCACTGGCATAGAAACTGTTCACGTCCACATGCGCGATGTAGTCACTCGAGGGCATCAACGCCGGCCTGTGGGGCTCGGCCGTCCGGATACGCACCGCACCCACCACCCTGGCCCGAAGAGCAGCGGCTTAGAGGTGGTGCAGGGCCAGGGTGGCCGTGCCCCAGATCTGCAGGGACGCCAGCTCCGGAACCTTGATGTCCGGGTACTCCGGATTCTCCGCCTGCAACACCACCCCGCCCTTGGTGATCCGCAGCCGCTTCACGGTCAGCTCCCCGTCCAGGACGGCAACGACGACGGATCCGTCCTTGGGTTCCAGCGCCCGGTTCACGATCAGCTCATCCCCGTCGCTGATGCCCGCACCGTCCATGGAATGCCCCGACACCCGCACCAGGTACGTGCTCGTCACATCCTTGATCAAGTGCTCATTGAGGTTGATCCTGCCGTCAAAATAGTCCTGTGCCGGCGAGGGGTAGCCGGCAGCCACCGCGCTCGGGGCCATCAGCAGGCCCAGCGCGGATCCGGCGGAGTCTACCAGCGAAACATTCGATACATGAGTCATAACACACCACTTACTAGAAATTGAGTTCGATGATTCCAGTGTAGGCGCACGCACCGACATTGGCACCGGGGCACCTTGCAACACCAATCCACCGGACCTTGGAAACGAAGTCGCGCCGTGGTTGGCAACGCATGGCACCGACCCGCAACGGCGTGCAAGAATTTCCCCATGGCAGCCCGACTCTATGACCTCTCATCGTCCTGGACCTTCCCGAACTCCCAGCAGGAAGTCTGGGACGTCATTGCCGATCCGGACATGTCGTGGCCCCAGTGGTGGCCCGGCTGCAGCTACGCCGGGCCGCTGGAGCGGGCACCGCATGAAGGCGCCTCCAAGGAGGAGCTCCTCCTGGCAACGACGGCAAGCCTGAAATTCAAGGCCTCCCTTGGCTACACGCTGACGGTCACCTACCATCCGACCCTTGTCGAGAGTCCGCGCGAGGTCGCCTTCGACGCGGCCGGCGACCTGGAAGGCGAAGGCCGCGTGGTCCTGTCCAGGACGGACAACGGCCACACCCGCATGGACATCGAATGGCGGGTGTGGCCCACCAGCCGCTGGATGGCATTCCTCAGCCCCGTCGCCGCGCCCGCCTTCACCTACGCCCACGCAGCTCTCATGCGAAAGGGCGAAACCGGGCTCAGGAACTTTTTGGCCTGGAACTACACGAACAACCGCGGCTGAATTTCCGCCCCGCACTGGCCAGCCCGCACGGGACGGATTTACCATGAATTAAACACGAATTAAACAGCGGTCCGGGACTGCCGCTGAACACGGCGTGACGGGTTGGCGGATGATTCTTCGGGGGAACTCCATACACTGCACGGACACCGGGGCGGCCCCCTCGGCGCCGTCCACCCGTGGCACGCGGTCCCGATCCACCGCACCGGATGCCCTGCAGTGAACAAGCAAAAGATCCGCCGCCTGGTCCGGAACGCCAACCGCCGGCTGGACCTTGGCCCGAACCCCGACCTCACCACCATCCAACAATGGATCGAGGCCACACACGGCCGCCCCCTCACCATCACGCAGCTGGACACGATCCGCGGGGACGACCTCTGCGGGATGTGCGCCAGCTACCAGGACCACATCCTCGTCGTCCACGCCCCGCCGAAGTCTTCCTGGCACCTGCAGCAAATCATCCTGCACGAATTCGCCCACCTGATCCTGGGCCACTACCTCACCGCCACGTCCCTCGCCCTCACAGAACTGCCCGGATTCCCCGACACCCCGCTGCAGGTCTTCGGCCGCACCAGCTACGAGGACAGCGCCGAAGCCGCGGCGGAAATGCTCGCCGACCTCCTCACCGCCCGCATCAACCGCCACGCCCCCGGCGCCGGCAACGACCCGGCCGGCTTCGACAAGGTCTTCGGCTAATGGACTACGTGCCGGCCGGAATGCTGTGGCTGCTCACCCTGATCCGGATCCCCACGGCCCGGGACAGGGATCGCGCGTCCGTGCTGCGGGCCACGTTCTTCGCCGCCCTCGCCTGCACCCTCTTCATCCCCGCCGTCTACAACGCCGCCGACCCTTTCCTGGGCGGCCACAACCATGTCGGCCTGCTCCTGATTGCCGCGATCATGGCCGGCTTCTGGCAATTCCACACCGCCACCGTCCTGGCCGCCCTCCCCGACCAGGCACGACGGCGGCGCCACCTGCGGCGCGGACGGCGCGCCGCCGCCGTGGCCGGGGCCTGTGTGGTTGCCGGCTTCGCCACCAGCCGGGTCGATGCCACGAACCAGAACCTCCCCCTGGCCTACGGCAGCCAGCCCGGCATGCAGCTCTTCCTGTGGGCCGGCTCCGCGTTCATCATCTGGGCGTGCGCCGACGTCGCCCTGACCTGCCTGAAATTCCTGCCCAGGATGCGCAGCAGGTCCTTCAAGTCCGGCGTCGGCGCGTTCGCCGCCGGCTGCATCCTCATGGCCCTGGCCCTGGGCAACCGGCTCGCCCTGGGGCTCCTCGAGGAATCCCCCGCACCCAGCGCACCAATCCTGGGCGGGCTGAACTGGTCCTTCACCCTCCTGGAGACCCTGGCCGTGCTCCTGGTCAGCATCGGCCTGATGCTGCCGCGCTTCCGCGAATCGCCAGGACTCGTGCGCCGGAACATCCGCTCCCGCTGGCTCATGGCCCTGCTGACCCCGGTGTGGCGGCGCAGCAGCACCGACCGCAAATACCTGCTCCGCAACCGGTGGACCCCCATCCTGGACCCCGTCACCGGCAAGGCCACGGCGCACCTGCACCGCCGCGTGATCGAGATCCGCGACTCCCAGCTGCGCGGCATGGCCCTGCTCCCCCGCGAACGGGCCCTCGTCAACCAGGCAGAACAACTCCTCCAAGGCCACTAGGGCACCCGGCCCGCGGTTGGTCACGTAGTTTTCGCCGCCGTCGTCCATGAACAGGTGACACCGGCACCAGCCGGCCCAACACCGGAGGCATCATGGAAAAGCTCAGCATCAAAACCCCTGACGACTTCATCGCCCTCATGGGGCACAGCCTGGGCTTCTGGCCCCACGAATCCCTGGTCTGCATCCTCCTGGACGGACGCCGCATAGGCGCCAGCCTCCGCGTCAACCTCCCCACCCCGGCCACCGACACCACCCGGTACACCGAGCAGCTCATGCACTACATCACCACCGACCACCAGGCCACCGGCGTCGTCTTCGGCATCTTCACCCACACCCCCTGGGCCCCCGGGGACCCCCGCCCCCACCAGGACATGCTGGACGAGTTCGCCGGCCGGCTGGGCGCGGAGGGCATCACCGTCCGCGACGGCTGGCTCGTCGGCGAAACCACCTTCACCAACTACCTCCACATGAACACCCGCCACCCCGTCCAGCACCCCCTGGACGGGATCACCGCCAGCCAACTCAACGCCGAACTCGTCTTCCGCGGCTCCAGCATCGAACCCTCCCCCGGCTTCCGGATCCCTGTCACCGCCACCGCCGACCTCAGCCAGAAGGTCCTGCGCAACTGCTACCGCATCGAGGCCATGAACCCCCACGACGCCACCGAACAAGCCCGGACCCTCTGGGCACGGATGCTCGACGGCGGCGCCGACCCCACCGACGACGAAGCCGCAGAGCTCATCGCCTACCTCAAATTCATCACCGTCCGCGACCGGCTCATCGCCGACATCCCCGGCATCGAAGACAGCATGCGCGACCTCCTCCTGGGCCAAACCACCCAAAGCCCCCACTGGCAGCGCGTGGACCGCGCCACCGACGTCCTCTTCCACCTCTACATGCGCGCCGACGGCCCCGACACCGCCCCCGTCCTCACCAGCCTCGGCGTCATCCAATGGTGGGAAGGCCACGGCAGCAAAGCCCACCAATGCTTCCAAAAAGCCCTCGAAGCCGACCCCGACTACCGCCTAGCCCAACTCACCGACCACCTCGTCCGCGACGGCATCCTCGCCGACTGGGCCACCAGCCGAAACAACGCCTACCAACCACCCCACACCAGGGGACCAGAAATAGGTGGCCTCGGAATGGCATAGCCTGCGACAAGCAGCTTTGCACTCGACTGAATGCTTGGAATCCCTTTCGCCGCAGCAGCGGGAGTCTGTTGGCATCCGCTTCTCGCAAACTACTTCCGGGTGTTTTGCAGCTTTCCGGTGATCTGGTGTGCTTCTTCGAGCAGGAGCCTGCCAAGGAATTCCTGGCGTTCCTTCCGGAAGCGGGGTTCGATGCCGGTCAGTGAGAGGGCCCAGGCGGGCCGGCCCTGCGTGTCGAAGACGGCGGCGCCCATCCCCCAGCTGCCTTCCAACACGAGGCCGGGATTGACCGAGTACCCGTTGTGGTTGGTCAGCGCGAGGTTGTCCCTGACCAGGGACACGGGGTGTGCGGGGGCGAAGGTTCCGGCGTGCTCGTCCCAGCGGGCCAGGATTTCTTCCTGTTCTGTCTTCGGCAGGAAGGCCATGATGGCGTTCCCGGCCGAGGCGACGCCGAGGGGGAAGCGTACTCCTTCGTGGAGGACGAAGGAGCGGATCGGGAACGGCCCTTCCTCCCGCAGCAGGCACACGGTCTCTCCTCCCCGGCGCACGGAGAAGAAGGCACTTTCCCCCGTTTCTTCCGCCAGTCGACGCAGGCTGGGTCGGGCGATGTCCTCCACGGGAAACCGTGCTGCGGCGACGGATCCCATCAGCAGGGCCTCCGGTCCGAGCACCCAGTTCCCGGTGCCGCCGTCGTGGTCCAGCAGCCCCTCGGCCGCGAGTGAGGTCAGCAGGCGGTGGACGGTGGGGCGGGTCAGCCCGGATTCACGCACCACCTCCACGAGGGCGGCACCCTCGGGCTTCCTGCTGATAATCCGCAGCAGGGCCGCGATCCGTCCGACGACCTGCGCGCCTTGCACCGCGACTTGTTTCATACAAAACACCCTTTTTAGTCCATATTGTGGATACAAATCAGCATACAGTCCACACTGTATAAATGGGCGAATATTGAAAACTTTGGCGTCTTGACAGCCCAATTCACGTCACCCTATGCTCAAAACCAAAGGAACAAGTCCACAAAGTGGACAGATCGTGAATTGGCTCAATGAGGAGATCAAAATGTCCAAGGTGCACAGCAGTGCCGCGCAGGCACTGGCCGGCGTGGTCCGGGACGGGATGACGCTGGCCGTGGGCGGTTTCGGACTCAGCGGCATTCCGGCGGAGCTGATCGAGGCCGTGCGTGATTCCGGAGTGAAGGGCCTGACGGTGGTCTCGAACAACATGGGCGTCGACGGCAAGGGCCTGGGCGTGCTGATCGAGGCCGGCCAGGTTGCCAAGGTCATTGCCTCCTACGTGGGAGAGAACAAGCTCTTCGCCGAGCAGTACCTGGCAGGGAAACTCGAGGTTGAGTTCACCCCGCAGGGCACCCTGGCCGAGCGGCTCCGTGCCGGGGGCTCGGGCATCCCGGCGTTCTACACGAAGACCGGGGTCGGCACCCTGGTCGCCGAGGGCAAGCCGCATGAGGTGTTCGACGGCGAAACGTTCGTTTTGGAGCGCGCCATCACCGCCGACGTCGCCCTGGTCCACGCACACACAGCGGACACCGACGGGAACCTGATCTACCGGTACACGGCACGGAACTTCAACCCCGTCGTCGCCACCGCCGGCAAGGTCACCATTGCCGAGGCAGAGAACATTGTGGAACCCGGCGTGCTGGACCCGAACCACATTGTCACCCCGGGCGTGTACGTGCAGCGCCTCATCCAGGCCGCGGCACGCATCAAGGACATCGAACAACGCACCATCCGGACCCGCACCGAACCCGCCACCGTCCCGGCCTAAACCACACCTATTCAAGGAGCGCATCATGGCTTGGACCCGCAACGACATGGCCGCCATCGCGGCCGCCGAACTCAACGACGGCGAGTACGTCAACCTGGGCATCGGCATCCCGACGATTGTCGCGAACAACCTGCCCGACGGCGTCCACGTGACCCTGCAGTCTGAGAACGGGATCCTGGGCATGGGCCCCTTCCCCTTCGAAGGGGAGGAAGACGCTGACTTGATCAACGCCGGCAAGCAGACAGTCACCCTGCTCCCCGGCGCCAGCATCTTCGACTCCACGACCTCCTTCGGGATGATCCGCGGCGGCCACGTCAAGGTCGCGATCCTGGGCGCCATGGAAGTCTCCGGCACCGGGGACCTGGCCAACTGGACCATTCCGGGCAAAATGGTCAAGGGCATGGGAGGGGCCATGGACCTGGTCGCCGGCACCCCGCGCGTCATCGTCCTCACCGACCACACCGCCAAGGACGGCACCCCGAAAATCGTCACCGAATGCTCCCTGCCGCTGACCGGGCGCCGTGTGGTGGACCGCATCATCACCAACCTCGCCGTCTTCGACATCGAAAAGCACGACGGCGGCACCCCCGCCCTGGTCCTGACCCGCCTCGCCCCCGGGACCACGGTTGAGGACATCGTGGCCAGCACCGGACCCGCGTTCACCGTCCGCCTCGACACCGCCACCGCCAACGACCCTGAAACCGCTCTTGAAGGAGCCGCCATATGAGCCTGCAAGAGCAATTCGGAAAAGACATCCTGCTCACCGGTTGGGGCCACAGCAAGTTTGGCAAGCTCACCGGGGAAACCCTGGAATCCCTGATCGTCCAGGTCGCCACCGACGCCATCACCAGCGCCGGCATCGAACCCGGACAGGTCGATGAAATCTACCTGGGCCAGTTCAACGCCGGCATGATGCCCCTGGCCTTCCCGTCGTCCTTGGCACTGCAAGTCTCCGAGGACCTCGCAAACGTCCCTGCGACCCGGGTGGAGAACGCCTGCGCGTCCGGCTCCGCCGCCGTCCAGCAAGGCGCGAAGGCACTGCTCGCCGGCACCGCCAAGACCGTGCTCGTCATCGGCGCCGAGAAAATGACCCACGCCGGGGCGGACACCGTCGGCGCCGCCCTGCTCGGCGCCGACTACGACATGGCCGGCCAACCCTCCACCACAGGCTTCACCGGGCTCTTCGCCGACGTCGCCAAACACTACGAAAAACGCTACGGGACGGCCACTGGAAACCTGGGCGACGTGCTGGGGTCCATCGCCGCGAAGAACCACCGCAACGGCGTCGACAACCCCTACGCCCAACTCCGCCGCGACCTCGGCGAGGAATTCTGCCGCACCGTCTCGGAAAAGAACCCCATGGTCGCAGACCCGCTGCGACGCACCGACTGCTCCCCCGTCTCCGACGGCGCCGCCGCCGTCATTCTTTCCACCCACCCCACCGGCGGGGCCACCCAGCCTGTCCGCTTGGCGGGCTTTGGCCAGGCCAACGACTTCCTCCCCGCCGCACGCCGAGACCCGACCGCCTTCGCGGCCACCCGAGTCTCCTGGCAACGCGCCCTGGGCATGGCCGGCGTCGGGCTCGCAGAGCTGGACTTCGCCGAGGTCCACGACTGCTTCACCATCGCCGAACTGCTCATGTACGAAGCCATGGGACTCACCGAGCCCGGCCACGGCGCCCGCGCCATCGAGGAGGGCTGGGTCCACAAGGAAGGCAAGCTCCCCATCAACATCTCCGGCGGACTCAAGGCCAAGGGCCACCCCGTCGGCGCCACCGGCGTCTCCCAACACGTCATCGCAGCCATGCAACTCACCGGCACCGCAGGCGCCATGCAACTGGCCAACCCGCGCCGGGCCGCCGTGCAAAACATGGGCGGAGTCGGCATCGCCAACTACGTCAGCATCCTCGAATCCGTCTAGCGCAGGCGCGGGCACAAAAATGTGGGAGGGGCCGACATTCCTGTCGGCCCTTCCCACATGTGCACCCAGTATCCGTGGGGCGCGGGGATTATGCCCCGCGCAGCACCGCCCCGAATTCCTTGGCCCCGCCGGCGAGCATCGTCAGGTCGGAGCCGGCGACAATGTACCGGTAGCCCTTCTGCACGGCGGCCGCCGTAGCCTGGGGTGAGCCGGCGAAGATGCCCATTGGCACGCCGTGGCGGGCGGCTGCCACCTCGATGTCTTTTTGCGCCTGGCGCATGGGAGCGGAATCAAGCTGCCCGGGGGTCCCCAGGTCCACGGACAGGTCCACCGGGCCGATGAACGCGACGTCCAGGTCCGCCATGGCCGCGTCAATTACATCCGCGTAGTCCGCAGTTTCGAACTGCCCCACGGCCATGACGGAATCGTTTGACTGTTGGAAGTGTTCGGTCAGCGAGGCGCGGAGGCCGTAATCCGCGGCGGGTTGCGACAACGAGACGGAGCGGGTGCCGCGCGGCGGGTAGGAGACGAGCCGCTTGAGCTCCTGCCCGGCGGGGCCGGAACCGCGCGCCAGCTGGATGCCTGCGGCACCGGCCTCGAGGAGGCGGTTGATGTCGCCGCGGTCCAGGGCCGGAACCCGCACCACCACGGGCAGCGAGCGGGCAAGGCCCGCCCTGACAATGTCGCACGCGTCATTGACGGACATTTGTGCGTGCTCGTAGTCGCAGACGATGAAGTCGAAACCGGAGAGGGCGAGCAGGTCCACGATTTCAAACCGGGGAATCTTCAGGAATGTCCCAATAATGGGGCGGTCGGCGAGCATCGCGCGCAGGCTGTCCATCAGATGCCCAAGAGGGTTGCGGGGTTGTCGACGACGAGCTTGCGCACGTCCGCCTTGGACATGCCGGCGTCCAAAAGTCCTCGGGCTATCTTCTGGTACGCGTCCATCGGCAATGGGTTGTTCGCCTGCCCAAGGTCGGATCCGAGCAGGGTGTTCTCGATTCCGGCTGCCTTTATGAAGCCCAATAGGACGTCGAGCCCCCACTGGTAGAAAATGGTGCGGTCGTCGTACTGGCAGATCGAGTGCTCGATGCGCGCGCCCAGGGCGACCCACTCGCGGACTCGTTCCGGCTCGGCGCCGATCACAAAGTTGGGATGGTTCACCAGGATCCTGCCAATCCCCATTGATGCGGCCTGCTTGATGAGCCGTTCAGTCTGGTCGGCGTCGAGGTGGCCGCAGGACATGATGGCGTCATGGGACTTGATGACCTCCAGGATGTCCAGCACCTCGGGCTGGATGGCGCCCTCGCCGTCGAGGATGCCGATCTCGGTGGTGTGGCGCAGCCCCAGGTTGT
The DNA here is from genome assembly GCF_011045165.1 of Arthrobacter silviterrae. Lineage (GTDB taxonomy): Bacteria > Actinomycetota > Actinomycetes > Actinomycetales > Micrococcaceae > Specibacter > Specibacter silviterrae. The sequence goes on along the minus strand of NZ_JAAKZI010000017.1, from coordinate 51,897 downwards.
TGGTGGGGAAGCGCATGTCCTGCCCCTCTGCCTCATGCACGCAGATGTGGGCGTGGGAGGAAATGGTGGGGAACCAGACCATCCGCCCGCCGCTGGACAGCGCCAGCTCGGCCGCGTAGGGGTTCAGGCCGCCAACGTAGTTGTTAAGGGCGACGCCGGACACCACCGGAATGGGGAGACCGCCCAGTCCCTGGGATGCTGCGGCAATGTCCGTGACCATCGAGTGGTGGTGGCTTTTGACCAGAATCGCGCGGAACCCCGCCTCATGGGCCTGCCAGGCTGCTTCCGCGATGGATAGCCGCCGCGGAAACGGCGACGGGCTCGGGTGAACGTGGAGATCCACGCCTCCTTGGAGGATTTCGGCGATCTCCGGGTCGTTGATCTCGAGGGCTTCATGGCCTTCAGGTTGCAGCATGGTGGGGAATCCTTTCGATACTTCAGTGATGTTTAGCGAATGCCGGACGGGGCATTGACAGTGACCGTGGTCACGATGCTACTCTTGTTCCACTATACACACAAAACGTTCCATTATTAGGAACACTTAGAAAGGGAACCCCAATGTCCCACAATGAATCCCTGTACTCACAGGTCGTCAATTTTGACGACCTCCCCATGGAAGTCGCCCGCCCCGGCATCACCCGCAAGGCATACGCCACGGATGAAGTCATGATCGTCTGGAATGTGGTCGAGAAGGGCCTGGAGTTGCGCCCGCACTCCCACGAGACCTTCGACCAGCTGGTCTTCATCCTGGAAGGTGAGGCGGACTACTATGTTGACGGTGTCGCGCACCGCGTGCGGCCGCGGGACCTGCTTCTCGTTGAACGCACCAAGGAGCACTACATTGACGTGGTTTCCGGCCCCTGCGTCAACATCGACATTTTCGTGCCCCCGCGGGCCGACTACGCCCACCTGACCAACTGGGTCGCCCAGCTCGGCGCCAAGACGCCCCTGACCATCGGGAGCCCGGCATGAGCGCCGCCGTCGTACAGAAAAGGACCGGCACCATGAAAGCCAGCCACCACGAACGCCGCGCAGTCACCGGCGCCAGTGCCGGATTCTTCATCGACATGTTCGACATCTACCTGCCCGTCATCGCACTGGCACCCGCCATGGCCTACTTCACCCCCGCCTCCCTGGGCGACGCGACCAAGGCCATCCTTGCCGGCCTCATCTTCGCCTCGACACTGATCGCCCGACCCATCGGATCCATCATCTTCGGCTGGCTCGGAGACCGCATCGGGCGCAAGAAGGCGACCGTCACCGCCGTCGCCGGCGCGGGCGTGATGACCGGGCTGATGGCGCTGCTGCCCGGCTACCAAACCATGGGCATAGCCGCAGTCATTCTTCTGATCATCCTGCGCTTTATTGGCGGGATCTTCCTGGGCGGCGAATACACGGGCGCCGTGCCGCTGGCCATGGAGCATTCGGCCCGGCCCAACCGCGGCCGAAACGCCGGGCTGATCGCGCTGGGATTCCCCGCCTCCTACGTCGCCATCTCCGTCCTGACCCTGCTGGTTCTCTCGTTCGCCCCCGCCGGCAGCCCGAACTCCGCCTACGTCCAATGGGGATGGCGGATCGCCTTCGCCGTCGGAGCCATCATTTCCATCGCCTTCGCAATCGCCTACTCACGCGGCATCGAAGAAAGCGCCGCCTGGAAGGACGCCAAGACAAAGCGCGCAAATCCGTTCAAGGAACTCCTTTCAGGCCCCAACCGCCGGCCCCTGGCCCAGGCCTTCCTCCTCATGACCGGCGTCTGGTTCTCATCGAACGCCTCCATCGTCGTCCTGCCTCCGACCATTGCCAAGACCACCGGACTTAGCCCCGTCCAAACCTCCGCGCTGCTCATCATCGCTTTTGCCGCGGTCGCCATCGCCTACCCGCTGTTCGGCATACTGTCGCAAAGAATCGGCCGCCGCGCGTTCTTCGTCCTGTGCGGCATCTCGTCCTTCTTCGCCATCCCCTTGTTCGTGCTCTTTGCCTCCGGCAGCGTCCGTTCGTTCTGGGGAACGACGGCGGTCGTGGCCTCGGTTGCCCTGCTGGGCGTCCCGGCCTTTGGCGCCATTGGCGCCTACATGTCGGAACGATTCCCCGTCTCCATCCGAGCCACCGGATACGGCGTAGGATACTCGCTCGCCCTCATCATCCCGTCCTTCTACGCCTTCTACATGGCCGGCCTCAGCGACTTCATGCCCATCCACCTGACCCCAACGGTGCTGCTCGCCATCGGCGGGGCCTGCATGATCCTCGGCGCACTCTGGGGACCGGAAACCAAGAACGCCGAGCTGGGCGCCAATCCCACCGAGGCAGCAAACGCACACTAATGTCCCTATCTCGAAGCGATAGAGTGAGACCCATGTCAACAGCGCATCAGGACCCGCCCGTATCCGGCGGCCTCCAAGTCGTCGCCCGCAGCGCCCAGATCCTGCGCATGTTTGACTCCGAACGCACCGAGGTCCGCATCAATGATGTTGCCGAAGAACTCGCCATCGGGCGAACGTCCGCCCACCGCTACCTGCAGTCACTCGCATCCGAGGGTTTTCTCCAGCGGATCAACGACAGCGACTACCAGCTGGGTCCGCTCATTGTCGGACTTGCCGCCTCGATGGTGGGCGGACCCGCGCTGCTGGACATCGCCAGCCCCGAACTTGAACGGCTTGCAGCCGCACTTGGCCAAACCGCTGTCCTTGGCATCTGGTCCGGTTCCAGCGCCGTCGCGGTGGCCTGCAAGGAACCGCCTGGAAAGTCCGTCAACATGACAGTCCGGATCGGGGCGCCCCTGGGCCCCACATCGGCCCAGGGAATGGCATTCCTCGCCTGGGGAAAACCAGCAGCACGAGAAAAGTCCCTCTCCCGGCTCAACGTTGACCGGGACACAATCCAGGCGCAGCTCAATTCCGCCCTGGCCAACGGCTACACGGCAAGTACAGCCGTCATCGATGGCGTCGAAGCCCTGGCCGCCCCGATCTTCGACAGCTCCGAACAGATGGCCGGCACCCTCGCCTTGGTCGCACCGACCGGCGTCCTTGACTCCACACCCGGCAGCCCACACATCAAGGAACTGCTCGCCACAGCCGCCAACCTCTCGACAGCTCTGGGATCCACGAAAGCCTCCTAAATGAGGCCAATACCCCAAACATCCACAAAAGCGGCCTGCCATGCGTGTTACCTGGCAGGCCGCTTTTATGGATATTTGCACCGAACATGACTACGGTGCCTCTCTACCCACCAGCTTCAACGTCCACCACCGGCAGTCTCTGCAAGGCGGCAAAGTTCCCAGCAGTTTCGATCCCGCCGATCACATCATTAGTAAAAGGCATCCTCGCCGATGGGCCACAGGCGCCCTACTTCACACGCACCACTCAACATCAAAGGACTTCGAATGGGTGGCATGCGGCCGGCTCGGCTCAGGATCGCGGTGAAGTAGATCGCGGTGAAGTAGATCGCGGGCCTCCGAGCGCCCCAAGGCTTCGCAAGAAACCGTTCCCTCGTGACAGGTTTGGCCACGTTCCTCGGCTAGTCCAAGCCAAGGACTTTCTCCCTGGAAATCCCCTTGGAACAAGCTGCTCGACTGCGGCGCGGAATCCGTCAGCGACGAAGAGGCCCCAGAGCTGATCGCCTACCTCAAATTCATCACCGTCCGCGACCGGCTCATCGCCGACGTCCCCGGCATCGAGGACAGCATGCGCGACCTCCTCCTGGGCCAAACCAGGCAAAGCCCGCACTGGCAGCGCGTGGACCGCGCCACCGAGGTCCTCTTCCACCTCTACATGCGCGCCGACGGCCCCGACACCCCCCGTGCTCACCAGCCTCGGCGTCATTAAATGGTGGCAAGGCCACGGCAGCAAAGCCCACCAATGCTTCCAAAAAGCCCTCGACGCCGACCCCGACTACTGCCTGGCCCAACTCGCCAACCACCTCGTCCGCGACGGCATCCTCGCCGACTGGGCCACCAGCCGCCACAACGCCTACCAACCACCCCACACCCGCAGACCAGAAATCGGCGGGATGGGCATGCCATAGTCGTCCGCACAGGACAAGCTCGAGATACTCTCGGACGCCGATTCGGCTCCGGCTCGAGGTACCAAATATGACCTCCGATGGACGTATGCGTCTACTTGAATGAAGTCGCCGAGCGAGGCACATTTCAGTATGACGGCAAGTCCTCCAACATCGAGTTTCGGTCTAGCCCAATGACCGAGCTGATAAGGAACCCAAAGTGGATGGATCGACGATCATGCTCCGAAACGCACGTCCGATCACCGTTTAGAATCGGCTTTTCAGCCAACTCGACCCGAACCGATCGGGCAAGCCTGTACACGTTGACTGGAATATCTGAACAACTAGACATGCAACACACAATTTTCACCACCACCGCACGTCCCTCCGCATTCCCCGCTCCATCCCCCCTAGACCAAACATCACTCCATGCCCCACACCGAGACGACATCAAAAGCGATCGAAACTGCCATAACGTACACAACGCAAACGAGTATCCAGTACCAAAATCAAGCGGTAAATGCCGAACACTCGTCGCCGAATTTGGTCGTTCTGCCGAGACGGGCCTATCGAGAAGTCTGACTTTGGTGTCGTGTACAACCAACGGACGCGGTCGCAAGTTTCCGGCGTGCTCGATCGGCCAATGAAAACCACTGAAAACTATTGCAAGCCGATGAAAGGCCTGTGAGAATCGTCATATCGGCAATTCAACTCACGGGACGGAGGCGGTCATGGCAACAACATTGAAAGAGGTCGCGGCTGCCGCGGGCGTGTCCTTGGCCACCGCATCCCGGGCGTTCAAAGATGCAGACCTTCTCGCACCCAAGACTCGCCAACGGGTGCTTGATGCTGCAGTCATGGTTGGCTACGATGCACCCCTATCGTCGCGATCCAAGACGATCGGCGTGATTGTTCCCGACATTGCCAACTCTGTCTACGCAGCGCTGATCAAGTCCATTCAACACAACGCTTGGCCGGGCAGACATCGGATGCTGCTTGCCGATACAAATGAAGATCCTGCTCGCGAGGTTGAATTGATCGAGACCGTTGGCCGCACGGTTGACGGCTTGATTATCTGTTCGCCTCGGTCTGAGGGTATCGCAATCAAGCAAGCAGTGGGACAAAGTCCGGCTGTTGTAATCAACGGTCAGGTGCCGGGAGCCGTTTCAATACTTATGGACGTCAGGCAGGGCTTGCGCCAGGCCGTCGAACACCTCCACGCGTTGGGGCACCGGCGCTTCGTCTACGTGCCGGGACCCGCCGCGGCTTGGGCCAATCGCACCCGCCTCAAGGCACTCTCTGAACTGGCCGAGGAATGGAATATGTCCCTTTCCACGGTGGGCAACCATGCGGCCAGCATCCAGGGTGGATTGGCTGCGGCAGCTGCGGTCACGGCCAGCGGCGCAACCGCCGTTGTGGCATACAACGACCTTGTTGCCTTGGGAGTCGAGTCAGGGATCAGGTCAATGGGGTACAGCTGCCCTGGCGATTTCAGCATCCTGGGCATCGATGACTTGGACATTGCCGCAGTGTCCGACCCCGGACTTACTTCCGTCCGCATGGCCATCCCTCAAAGCGGGGCGCTGGGCTTGGAACTTATTCTGGACCTCATCGACCGAAAGCCTCAATCCCAACCACAATTCCTTCTGGAATCGCAACTGATTGTCCGACGGTCAACCAGTGCCGTCGCCCCCGACTCAGACGACGTGAGTCCCCCGCCCATCGCCGCTGGCGCACCTTAAAGCTTCTCGCCGATTTCGCACCTTGCGTCCTGGAAACGGCGAACGGCCTCTTCAGCCCTGACGACCTTCGTCTTCCAAACAACAGCCCCACTCGGTGGGTTCCTGTCTCGCACCCAATTTCAGTGTCGTTCACCCATTAGATTGAGAGTAGTTCCGATGTTCAAAGCAATTCGACCAGCACTCCTTGTAGGCGCACTCGCCCTTGCATTGGTCACCACCGCCTGTGGCGGAACCGCCGGCGCCGACAAGCCCACCGCTGCAAAGTTTCCGGCAGGATCGACTATGGCGTCGATTGCCTCGGCAGGAAAGATCAAAATTGGAGCCTCGCCCAATCAGCCGGGCCTGGCCGAGTTGAACTTGCAAGGAAAGTGGACTGGATTCAACATCGACTTGGCCGAGTACCTTGTTGCACCCATGGGAATCAGCAAGGACAGCATCGACTGGGTCAACACCACGGCAGCAAATCGCATTCCTTTTATCCAGCAGGGCAAGATCGACATCTTCGCCACCGCGCTGGCCATCACTCCAGAGCGAGTGAAGACCATCGCGATCTCCGGCCCCTACCTGCAGACCAAGCCCCAGCTAATTGTCCGCAAAGGTGACGCAGCAAAAATGCAAACCCTGGCCCAGATTCCCAAGGGCACCAAGGTCTGCGTACTTCAGGGCAGCCAGGGGCAGCCACGGGTTGCCAAGGAGATTCCGCAGGCTTCCATTGTCGAATTCAACGTCCTGACCAACTGCGTCCGGGCCCTGGAGCAGGGAACCGTTGACGCCGTGGATTCCACCGCCCCCCTTTTGGCCGGATTCGTGTCCGAGAAGCCCAATGTTTTTGAATTTGCACCCATGACTTACGGCGACGGTGAGCAGTGGGGCATCGGGATGTCCAAGAACCGCCAAGACCTGTGCGAGTTCTTCAACACCCGCCTCGAAAGCGCCTTCAAGGACGGCACCATCACCAAACTCTGGAACGCACACATGGGCAAATCCGGCCTGGCCGCGCCAACAGAGCCAAAACTGATGGGCAATTGCAAGTAACTGACAACCACGACACTGCCGGCCGTACCGGCCGCGGTATCCGCCAACTGGTCAAAACCGTCGTCCAACAATTGAAAGGAGGAACGTTGAAATGAATGCCGCCATTGAGAATCTCGGAACCTTCTGGTCCGGGTTCGTCACAACACTTGGGCTGGTTGCCCTGTCCGGAGTCTTCTCATTTCTGGGAGGTCTGGTCTTGGCCTCATTCGCCATTTCAACCAACCCACTGCTGCGACGCATCAGCATGGCTTACATCGGGCTCATGCGCAACATCCCCGCCGCAGCCCACCTGTTTTTCATGATCTTCATACTCCCCCTCTTGGGAGTGAAGGCTTCCTTCTTTGCACTGGCGATCGCAGGAATCACTGTCTACTTTTCGGCCTATTATTGCGAGGCCATCCGCTCGGGGATAAACGCTATCGGTAAAGGCCAGCTTGAAGCTTCCCGGGCCCTGGGCCTGAAGAACCGCCAAACTCTGCTCCTGATAGTCCTGCCACAAGGCCTCAGCAATTCCGTGCCACCGCTGATCAACACCACGATTGCGCTGGTCAAGGTGACGGCCATTGCTGGCGTATTCGGGGTGACCGAACTCTTTGGAACAATGCTTCAGCTCATCAATGTCAACGACTCCGCCGTCATCGCCTTAATGGTCATGACCGCCATCATGTACTCGGTGATCACCATTCCGGCAGCCCTGGCGGCCGCCGCAATCGAACGAAAGGTGACGTTTTCATCATGATGTCTACCGAACTGTTCGACCGCCCCGGCCCCATTGCACGACGTCGTGCCCGGCTGTGGACCGCGGCTGTCGCCGTCGCTGCATTAGCCATTGCCATCTGGGCGGTCGCCAAGCTTGCAAGCCAGCACGTCCTTGATGGGAACAACTGGATTGTCCTCACCCACCCGGATGTCCTTTCGGCATTGCTGACGGGGTTGCTGGCCACCTTGAAGGTGGCAGGAGTTTCGGTTGTGCTCTCACTTGTGCTCGGGCTCTTCATTGCTCTCGGGCGTATGTCCAAACGGCGGTGGCTCAATGTCACGTCCCGAATCTGGATCGAAGCACTTCGCGGACTGCCGGAATTGCTCCTGATCTTCTTCATCTATCTCGGATTCCCGGCGGTGACCGGAGCGAGCATCAGCACTTTCTGGGCCCTGGTCGCCGGCTTGGTGTTATACGAGAGCGCTTCCATGGCAGAGGCCTTTCGGGCGGGCTTTCTGGCTCTGCCCAAGGGCCAGTCCGAGGCCGCGACCGCGCTTGGTGTCCGCTACATCAAAACCCTCCGTTACATCCTCCTCCCGCAGGTCATCCGGCAGATCCTTCCCAACCTTGTCAGTGAAATGGTTCGCGTGACCAAGGCTTCATCCTTGGGATTCGTCATTGGCTACGTAGAGCTGCTTCTCACCGGCGAACAGGCAATCGAGTATTTGGGAGGCCAGTACGCGGTTCCAATCTTTGCTGGGGTCGCTGTCCTGTACGTCGTCATTTGCCTCATCCTTTCGCGCGTGTCCACCATCCTCAGCAAACGCCTGGCCTAGGCACGCTCCCCGGCTGGCTGAACCTATACCGGCACTCATCCATCCGGGTTGAGAATTCCCACTTCCCCAAGTCCTCTACCGCAAAAGCCCAAACGAGGTACAAGAAATGCAGTTGAACGAAGCAATGATCTCCATCCGGGACGTCAACAAATACTATGGCGCCTTCCATGTCCTGAAAGACATCGACCTGGATGTGAAGCGCGGCGAAGTGGTCGTCGTTCTCGGGCCGTCCGGGTCGGGAAAGTCTACTTTGTGCCGAACCATCAACAGGCTCGAACCCATCAACTCTGGAACAATTTCCATTGAGGGGCAGGTACTGCCTGAAGAGAGCGGCCCGCTCTCCGAACTGCGCAGCGAAGTGGGGATGGTCTTCCAACAGTTCAATCTCTTTGCCCACATGACAGTGCTGGAAAACGTCATGTTTGCCCCGGTGCAGGTTCGCCGGCAGAAGCGAGAACTTGCCCGAGCCCGAGCCCTGGAGCTCCTGGAAAGGGTCGGTGTTGGAGCCCAGAAGGACAAGCGACCCGCCCAGCTCTCCGGCGGCCAGCAACAACGGGTTGCCATCGCCCGCGCCTTAGCCATGGATCCCAAGGTCATGCTGTTTGACGAGCCTACATCCTCGCTGGACCCCGAAATGATCAAGGAAGTCCTTGATGTGATCGTGGAGCTGACCAAGGCGGGTATGACCATGGTCGTTGTCACCCACGAGATGGGCTTCGCCCAGACGGCGGCTGACCGCATCATCTTCATGGCCGCCGGGGAAATCGTCGAGGAAAGCACTCCGCAGGAATTCTTCAGCGACTGCAAAACCGAGCGGGCCAGGGAATTCCTCAGCAAGGTCCTCTAAACCCCCACCCGCGCCGCGCGGCTGCCGCCTACCGGCAAGCGCCATCCATCACACCCATACGGCACCGCCATGCCATCCGCCACCTAGATTGTTGAGACCCCTCCCATGCCCCACACCATTGTCGCCGCCGATGTCATTGTCACCAGCCCGAGCCGAAACTATGTCACCCTGAAGATCACCACCTCTGACGGCGTCGTTGGCTGGGGCGACGCCACCGTCAACGGCAGGGAATTATCGGTGGCAAGCTACCTCAGGGACCACTTGGCCCCGGCCTTGCTCGGCCGAGATGCGGACCGGATAGAAGACACCTGGAACTACTTCTACAAGGGGGCCTATTGGCGCCGCGGCCCCATCACCATGGCCGCCATCGGCGCCATCGACATGGCACTTTGGGATATCAAGGGCAAGGCATTGGGTGTACCCGTCTACCAACTGCTGGGGGGCGCCGTTCGCGAGAAGATCCTCACCTACACCCATGCCACCGGCTGGGACCTTCCTGAATTGCTGGACTCTGTGGACAAGCGGCGCGAGCAGGGGTTCCGGGCCGTGCGGGCTCAGGCCGGCGTGCCTGGTCTGGAGAAGGTCTACGGGGTCACCAACGGCGCCGCCAGCTATGAACCCGCCGGACGCGGCACGGGACCCGTTGAAGAGGGATGGGACACCGCCTCCTACCTCCGCCACATACCTGACATCCTCGCAGGCGTCCGCGACCATGTGGGTCCCGAGCCAGAGCTGTTGCACGACGCCCATCACCGGCTCAACCCGACGGAAGCGATCCGCCTGGGCAAGGCCCTGGAACCGGTGGATCTCTTCTGGCTCGAGGACGTCATTCCCGCCGAAAACCAACACCTCCTGCAAGAAGTCCGGCGCCAGACCAGCATCCCCCTCGCCATCGGTGAGGTGTTCAACACTATCTGGGACTGCCAGCAGCTCATCACCGAACGGTCCCTAGACTTCATTCGCACTGCAATTGTGCATGCCGGCGGCATCTCCCACGTCCGGAAAATTCTGGCACTCGCCGAGGTCTACCAGGTCAAGGGCGCCCCGCACGGTCCCTCCGATGTCTCCCCGCTGAACATGTCAGCCTCCCTGCACCTGGGCCTGGCCACCACGAACTTCGCGATCCAGGAATTCATGGGCTATGACCCCCTCGTTGCCGAAGTATTCCATTCCAGCTATACCTACGACGACGGCTACCTCCACCCCGGCGATGAACCTGGCCTGGGCGTGATGTTCGATGAGAAAGCCGCCTCCCGATTCCCGTACAAACAGGCGTACCTCCCCATCGCCCGGGACCTCGACGGCACTATGAGGGACTGGTGACCGTGACGCACACTTCACTGCCCCGCCTGTCCCTGTCCACGGCTGGCCAGACCACGGCGCGGACGGCCCCAGCACCGGGCATCGTCCATCTGGGCCTGGGCAACTTTCACCGCGCCCACCAGGCTGTCTACACCGATGCCGCAATCAAAAGCGGAGGTGGCGACTGGGGCATTACCGGCGTCTCCAACCGCTCAAGTACCGTCGTTGATGCGCTGAAGGCCCAGGACATGCTCTACACAGTCGTGGAGATTTCCCCTGAGACGCGACGGTTCTCCGTTCCCCGGGTTCATGTTGACGCATTTGTTGCCGCCCACGACCTGGCCCGGGTCCCACAAACTATTGCCGCTGAGTCCACAAAAATCGTGTCGCTGACAGTGACAGAAAACGGCTACACGTACAGCCCGACAACCGGCGGACTAAACCTGGCAGCCACCGCCGTGCAACGAGACCTAATCACCGGCAATATCCCAAGCACGACAGTGGGCCAAATTGTACGCGGCCTGCAACGACGCATGCACACTCACGGATCGCCGATAACAGTGCTCAGCTGCGACAATCTAGCCAACAACGGCCACCACACCCAGCTCCTGGTCAATGAATTCGTGTCCCATCTGCCCACTGCCGAGTCATCGGACTTGGCGCAATGGATCAAGACCAACACGACATTTCCCTCATCCATGGTGGATCGGATCGTCCCAGCCACCACAGACAACTACCGAGAAGCCGTTGCCGCCTCCCTCGGCTACATTGACGCCATCCCGGTTCCCGCGGAGCCCTTCACCATGTGGGTGCTCGAAGACAACTTCGCTGCGGGCCGCCCCTCATGGGAAGCCGGCGGCGCCATTTTCTCCACGGAGGTGGACAAGTACGAACAACTCAAAGTCCGACTCTTGAACGGAACGCACTCGCTCATTGCCTATCTTGGAGCCCTCTCCGGCGCCGCCACGATTCCCGACGCCGTGGCGGTCGGGTACATAGAATCGGCAGCCAGGTCAGTCCTTCAAAACGAATACCTGCCAAGTGTGTCTATACCCAGCGGCGTCAACGTGACCGACTACGAGACGCAGCTCTTCTCGCGCTGGCGCAACACGGCGCTGGGCCACAAGACGAGCCAGGTCGGCTCGGACGGGTCCGTGAAGCTGGGGCAGCGAATCCCCCTTCCGGCGTTGGAACTTCTGGCTGGCGGCACTATGCCGCAGCACCTAGCCCTGACCGTTGCAGCCTACATTTCCTGCATCGCCCCCCTCGCTGGATTCAATCCGGGTGCCGAAGCCTCCGCGATGGAAGACCCTGCACGGCCGCTGCTGATGGGCCTGGCGGCTGAATCGGGCTCCGGCAGGGACCTTGCTCGCAAGGTCCTGGGTACACACCACCTACTCGGTGAAGAGTTAAGTGGCCACGACGACTTTATCAATCGCACCGGCGACCTCATTGACATCATTCACAGACACGGACCAGGATCCGCGGCCCGCGACGCTTTGTCCGCTGCCGATCCACAACTCAACACTCGGACACTAACAAGGAACTGACCCATTCCCGCCCCCGCATCCACCCCCGCCCGTCAAAGTCCGTCGGCGGAATCTCACTGGAACTGCACAAAGTCGATCCCCGCAAGCGACTTCATCGGCTGGGACAGCATGCTCAGCATTCCCGTGAATGTCAGCCAATCGTTTGCAGCTGCCGAGTCCTGGAATTCTAGTGACATCAGAGTGCGCCTCGACCCGCTGACATCCGTCGACCATGAGAGCGGTGGCTCTCGGACGCTATATATGTCCTGTAACCGGACTACCACGAAGCGGCGTAGTATCTGGATGCCGCGTAGATAGCCGGTGCTTGCGACAACACCAATTTCCGCCAAGCAGAAGTTTCACGGGGTCGCGATGCTTGAATCCATGACGGACTAGAAGGGCACCTACGGCGCGAGCGAAAGGCTCCGGTTCGCAATGCACAAATCATCCCAATAGGATTTCCGGCGCCTCATGAAATCCCCATGCGACACTTTCTGCCCACGCCAGCATTTCCGCAGCAATCGTCCATGATCACCAATGCCAACCTCCCCACGCCATGCCGACCCCACCCACCACAACAGTTCCACCACCATCAGCCATGCCCCTGCCGCCACCAGAAAGAATCCTCACACCTCTGGCATCCAAGGCCCTGCCCGCGGCGGGAGCTGTCGCGGGCAGTCATGGAGTTTCGGGCCGGGATTCCCATGAGTATGCATGTCTACTCAGAAGTGTCAGGAATGCCTGGCCCCCTTCGAACCGGGCCGACCCACCCAGTTGTACTGTTCACCGTCGTGCTCCAGGGTCAGCCGCGACCGGCGGCGGGCCGAGAAGCGCCGCGCCACGGGCCGGGCAACACGGCAAACCTTGGTCGCCGTCGAACGCGCCAATGCCCAGGAAAAGCTCCTGCAAGCAGAATCCAACTACCAGCGCCAGCTCCGGCGGGAGAGCGCCTTGGCGGAGGACAAGTTCCACCACGCCGTCCTGGAACGCGACAGGACCATCGACCAGCAGCTCACCCAGCTGCGGCACCTTGCCGCCGTCAACCTGGATCTCTGCGGGGAACTGGCCGAGGCGAAGGCACAAACCACCGAGCTGCGCCTGGAAACTGCCCGGATCCTCCACAGCCAACGGGGCGACGCGCAGGACCTCATGCGGCTGGCCGCACGCCTGCTGCAGCTCACGGACCACCTCGGCATCCCCCTCGACCGGCCTACCGCGGAGATCTACCGCCGCCGCGGCTGGCCCACCACCATGCCTGCCCGTACGCGATGACCGTCTCCATCGCCCGCCTCACCGCCCACGCAGGCGTGAAGTACCTGCTGAAAACCACCATGCGCGACGACGTCCCCCTCACCCCGGGCGACGCCACCGGCTACTACCTAAAGGCCGGCACTCCCCCGGGCCGCTGGCTCGGCCAGGGACTCGACGGCATCAACCGCCACCCCCTGGACCAGGTGACCAACGCCGACGCCACCTCCATCTTCAGCAACGCCGAACACCCGGACACCCACCAGCCACTCGGCCGCCCCCACGGCCAAACCACCGTCGCCCACCGCAACGGCGAGGAAACCAAGCGCGCCGCCGTCGCCGGCTTCGACCTGACCTTCAGCGTCCCCAAATCCGTGTCCGTCATCTGGGCGCTCGCCCCCAAGGACATCCAAAAGATCATCCTCGAAGCCCACCACGAAGCCGTCAACGAAGTCCTCTCCTGGCTCGAAACCCAAGCAATCCACACCAGGACCGGCCGCGGCGGCGTCGCCCACGTCGGGGCCAAGGGCGCCGTCGCCGCAGCCTTCGACCATTGGGAATCCCGCGCCCGCGACCCCCAACTCCACACACACATGGTCATCGCCAACCGGGTCCAGCGGGCCACGGACGGCGCCTGGTCCAGCCTGGATTCACGCACCCTCTACAAGGCCACCATCTCCGCCAGCGAACACTACAACGGGCTCCTCTTCGACCGCCTCCAGGAACGCCTCGGCGCAGTCCCCGGCTTCCGCCCGCCCGCCATCCGCGAACGCAACCCGCGCCACGAGCTGGTCGGCGTAGACGACAAGCTGATCCACGAATTCTCCAGCCGCTCCCACCTCATCAACGCGGAAACCGACCGGCTCATCCAGGCCTGGGAGAAAACCCACGGCAGTACACCGTCCAGGACCACCGTGACCAAGTTCCGCCAGCAGGCCACACTGTCCACCCGCCAGGCCAAGGACAAGGACCCCACTCCCCTCAGCGACCTTGCCGCAGGGTGGCGGGTCCGCGCCCAAAAGATAGGCTTCGAAGCGGCCACCGTGATTCGCCAGACCATCAACCGCTCCCACGAACGCCCCGTCACCGCCGCCGACCTCACCGAGCCATGGGTCGCCGCCGCAGCTGCAGCCGCCCGCGAGGAAGTGGCCGGGCGCCGCGCCACCTGGAACCGATGGAACCTTCTGGCCGAGGCGGAGCGGGTCTGCGCCGACATCCGCTGTGCCACCGCCGCCGACCGCCGCTCCCTGATCGATTCGGTCGCCACCGCGGCCGAGTCCCAATGCGTCGCGCTCAACCCCTACCGCTACACGGTCCCCGTCGACGCAGGCAGCGACGTCGCCTTCGCCGGCCACGCCGTCTTCGAATTCCCCGGCGCCCGCCTCTACACCGACGCCGGCATCCTCGCCAACGAGCAGCTGGTCATGAACACCAGGAACGACGACGGCGGCCCCGCCATCGCGCCCCACCTCGCCGACACGTTCCCCGCCCATGCGGGGAAGGCCCCGGACCGGACGGAGCTGGCGCCGGACCAACTCGCCGCCGTGCACGAGGTGCTGTCCAGCGGCAGGTACCTCGACGCCGTCCTCGGTCCCGCGGGGTCAGGCAAGACGACCACCATGGCTGCCATCCGTGACAGTTGGGAACAGGCCTATGGTGCGAGAAGCGTCATCGGACTTGCCCCGGCAGCAGCAAGCGCTGACGTGCTGGGCCGGAAGCTGGGACTGGCGGCGGAGAATGTGTCCAAGTGGCTGTATGAGTCTGTCGGGCAGGGCGCTGCGGGGCGGGCGGAGCGGTTCCGCGACCTTGAAGCTTCCCGTTCCGGTACATTCTGGCAGCGGCTGCGACGGTCGCAACGGATGGCCGATTTGGCGATGCGGCAGGGGCAGTGGAGTTTTCGGCGGAACCAGCTGGTGATCGTGGATGAGGCGTCGATGGTTTCCACTGCGCAGCTGGCGGCCCTGGTGCA
The DNA here is from genome assembly GCF_011045165.1 of Arthrobacter silviterrae. Lineage (GTDB taxonomy): Bacteria > Actinomycetota > Actinomycetes > Actinomycetales > Micrococcaceae > Specibacter > Specibacter silviterrae. Next base: position 36,693 of record NZ_JAAKZI010000017.1, on the reverse strand, counting down.
CCAGGCGCGGGATGCCGGGGCGAAGATTGTGATGGTTGGTGATCCTGCCCAGTTGGACGCGATCGACGCCGGCGGGATCCTGGGCTGGTTGGACCGGCAGGGCAAGGCGATCCAGCTGACCAGTGTGCGGCGGTTCCGCCACGAGTGGGAGGGGCCGGCGTCGCTGCTGTTGCGGGCGGGCGACTTCACGGCGGTGCAGCAGTACGAGGCGCATGGCCGCCTTCGCCACGGCGAGTATATGGAGATGATTGACCAAGCGTACGGGCGGTGGATCGACGACGTTCATGCCGGCCGGGCGTCCATTCTGATTGCACCGGACAACGACACCGTCACAGTCCTCAACGAGCGAGCCCATGCGGAGCTGGTGGACCAGGGCCTGGTCGACGGCCGTCGGGCGGTGCGCCTGAGCGACGGGCTCAGCGCCGGCTGCGGGGACACGGTGATCGCCCGCAAGAACGACCGGCGGCTCACCGACAGTTCCGGGGACTTCATCAGAAACGGCACCCTCATCAAGCTGACCGCCAAGCCGGGCCACGACGGGTCGGTCATCGGCACGCGCTTGGACACCGGGGTGGGCATCAAGCTGACCGGCCAGTACCTGGCCGAGTCGGTGGAACTGGGATATGCGACGACGGCGCACCGCTCCCAAGGGATCACCGTCGACACCAGCCACACCCTCCTCACGCAAGGCTGCCTCACCAGGGAGCTCTTCTATGTCGGCATGACCCGTGGCAGGGAAAACAACACCGCGTACATCTGCGAAACCGATCCCGCCCCCGACGAGGAACTGCACGAGATCGACACAACCACGTGGCTGGAAATCATCGGCGAAGTCCTCGCCGCCCAAGGCGCCGAGCGGACAGCACACGAAGTAGGCGATGAGGAAACGGAGAGCGCCAACTCCCTTCACCAACTTGCCGCCGAGTACGACTACCTCGCCCAAATCGCCGCAGCCGAGAACCTGCGTGCCGCCGTCGAACGCATCCAGCCAGGCTTGGCGGCAGAACTCGAGGGCTCGCCGTCGTGGGGTGCAGGTGTCGCCGCCTGGCGACGCGCCACGGCAGCCGAGCCCCGAGCCGCAACCACCACGCTGGAACGAGCCATCCGGCGCCCTGGCGACGCGAAGGACCTGATGGCCGTCATCCACGCCCGCCTCCGACCAACCGGTCGGAACAACTCCCCCGGCATTGACGGATGGCTTTGTGAAACTGTCCCCGGCGAGCGCGCCGACCTGGTGGCCATGATCGACCAAGTACGTGAGCTTGCAAACGCCAGGATCCAACAGCTGAGGTTGACGGCACTCACTGGCACAGAACCTTGGGTCCAGCAAGTCATGGATGCACTGCCGGAATCCACTTCCACTCCGGATCGCAACCGTTTGGTGGAGGGCATCGCCGTCTACCGAGACCGCTGGCTGATGCGCGATGCCGAGGACCCGTTGGGCCCTCCCCCGGCCGATTACGAATGGGACCGCGGCCTGGACCGCCAGCAACTCGAAGCCGAATTCGCTCTGCTCCAGAACGGCAACCGGGATGGGGACAGTCCGACAACCCCAACAGTTTCAATTGAAACCGGGCTTACCAATGTCGGATGGGAAATTTAGAATGAAGGCGGAGGGAAAGCCCATGGACACCAACCCAATGGTCAAACCGCATATCGCCACCACCCCCATGGTGGTGATGACCACCATCGCTGCCGTCATCCTCGTTTGTGTTGCAGCCATCATTGTTTTGGCGTGGCCTCCAAAAATCGGGGCCTGGATTGCCCTGGCCATCGTCGTCGTCGCCGCCGCATTCCTTACTTGGCGATGGGCCTCGCTCATCCGCAAGAAGTCAGAATGGCAACGCTTCTCCGACAGGCAATGGGAGTACTTGACCCGAACGCAAAGTGAACAAAGTACAACGGCGGTCATCACCGTCCTTGAATTTCGAGAAGTCCAGCCAACCGGGGTTTGGGCAACCATCCGATGGGAAAAGTTCGGGTACGTCCAACCCGCTTGGATTGAACCGTGCACGTTCGCCATCTGGCCTAAAACGGCGCTTCTGATTCGCCCCGATCCCACACAGATACAAGTTGGCGCGCCGTGGCCGCCAACGTACTACCTTCGGTCGCACAACTGCCTGGCCATTGCCCCCGCGCTCTCCACAACTTAACCATGGCTGAGCTTCACCCGCTCTGTACACTGCCCGCCGACTTTTGGCGACGGGTGGCTTCGTATCCCAAATGACATAGCCTGAGCAGAACAGTCGAGTCTGCCCGACGGAGGATCATGGGACACCAAAGAGAGGCAATCCATGCTTTCGGTTTCCGAAACTGGCCAACGTCAGGCGTGCAGTCCCTTGCGTTTCGATTCGAGCCAGAAGAAAGCCGCACTGGCATCTATGTGCTGACCTTCTCCGACGGGTACCGCTATGTCGGTCAAAGCCTGAACGTTGTCAATCGATTTTCATCCCATCGCCGGCGATGGGACGACATTACCCACATAGCATTTCGCGCATTCATGCCGGACGAGCTCAATGCCCGCGAGCGGGAGGTACTTGCCGCCATTGAACGCCAAGGCCACAACGTGCGCAATCTCGACCTGGCCGGCCATCCTGGCGGAGACAGCCTGCTTGACGTTGTCATGGAGGAGGAAGCCCAAGCCGAATGGCTGGATTCCGTATCGCCAGAACCCACGGACGCACCAAGGTACCTTGCCGCGACGCGACGGATGGCGGGCCTCCAGAAGTTCCATCAGCTGATGGCCCGGCCGGACGCTGAAGGCCTGATATCTGCGGCCGCGACGTACATCAGCTTAGCCATCCCCTGGCCGAGCCAGACGGAGGGCAGATTCTGGACAGCGACGGCCATGTCGACGACCGGGCGGAGGCCAGACCGGCGGCGCCTCATCACAATCAGCGCCCAAAATGCAGAAGTCCTGGTCATCGGAGAAACCACCACAAATTCCGGGTGCGAAGTCACAGGCTTTCTCAACATTGACAAGGGCGCAACGAGCATCGACCGATGGCTGCAACGCCATGGCATCGACGCGGTCGTCGAAACGGCAAGTTATGGGACTATCGGAAATGTGTCCCGAATCCACTTTTCGGGTCTGCCATCCCTTGCACTGCTCTTCGCAGAAGGTAGTCCCATCGCCAAGCCGGCGAAGACACTCGCACTGAACCTCATGCGCAAAGGGCCCTCGATGTACACCCGCTTCCACAACGACCATTTGGCGGATGCCGTTTTTAACCGAATGGCTCACAAGGACAGAATCTAAATAGGGCACCCATGATTGGCGTACAGCGTTGCATTCATGGCTCGGTATCGGCCAGCCAGCGTCCATATGAACTTTTAATATGCTTGAGCCGAGTATTGGCCTTCGTTGAACTCAGTTGCGGATAGCACTATTTGGTACTGGTGGTCTACGGAGTCATTCACTGGGTGAGGGTGGCTTCGACAACTGCCAGACACGCGCGAACTCGTCGGCGACAATGGGCCAGACTAGCCGGATCCCGTCCTCCACCGACTCGACTTCATGAGCCAAAGGTCCAACGACAACGAAATCGTGGGGAATGGTTCTTCCAGCCCTGTCGCGCCGACCTAAAGGGTCTGGGAATCGTAAGGCCACCTTGTCACTTACACGGCGGCAAACCTCGGATTCATCCCACACATCCGTGAAGACGTCGTCGTAGACCCGGAGGGGCTCCTCGAATCCTCCATCACGGAGAAAGCGGAAGCCCCACGCCAGGCCACGCGTGGCCCAGATGAAAGTCATCTGCGGCTCCTGATGAGGACGTGCTCCTCTTCACCCTTGTCCAGGTCCATCCGGAACCGGGTCAACGTGGCCGTCAGATAGTCGTTTTTGGCCAGGGCCGAGGAGTTTACTTCCCGAAGCTTGTCTGCGGCCATCTTGAGTGCCTCGTCCATGAGATTAGGACCGACAGCGGCCAGAAGGGCCGCTAGCGGGCCAGGCAGCTTGGCCTTACGCCCAATAAGTATTGGTGCAAGAGCCACAGCGCCGACCAGCAGATTTTGTACGACTTTCCCTGGAAGTTGCTTCACCTGCGCCCACCGTACGTGACGTTCGAATGGCAGCATGGCGGCGATAGGCAAAATCAATTCCAGACCGACCCGCTTGGCCACCTCGATCTTGTCCGCTCCGAACTTCGCTGACGAAAGCAGCACGAAATCTTCGCCAACTGACAGGGCGTCGTTCGCTTCTACCAGCCCAGCGAGCACTTCGCGCAATTCGGTAATGTCCTCGCCGGCCTTATCAATGAGGAGGTCCCTGAAATTGAACACGTCTAGGTGGGACAGGAGATCAGACTTTGACAGCGCCATGATCCATATCCGTGGGAACTCAACAAGCGGCTTGCCGTCCTCCAAAAGTTCATCCTTTAGTGACAGGAATCCATTGCGGAAATTGGCAAGCAACGACTTCAGATACCGCTCCTCTTCGCCGGCGTTGTCCAGCAACCGCTGACCATCTACGAGCAAAAGAGCGACATCAGAACCCAACAATGACTTAAACGTGTCAATCTTTCGTGATGCCTCGTCTAGACCACTCACGTCCTCCTCGAACCACTCCCCCGGGTAATCGTGCCAAACGAGGCGCAAGGCATCGAAGGGCCTAGCCTTCATCGCCTTCCCTTCTACCCCATCCTTCAGCCTGACGGAGAAAGAGTAGGAAGTCGCAGAAAAACGGGTGGGCGAAGGAAGCCGAGCTGAATCTCTCATTCCAAGATAGTTTCGGTGGAGCCTATTACCTTGGCCAATCTCATCTGCCACCACATGGAACAGACTTTTCTGGAGATACTGAGGTTCCTGCGTTGCCCCATAGAACGAAGAGATCATGACAGTTTTGCCGCTTCCGCTCTCGCCAAAAACTGCAATATGCTGCTCTAGTGCCCTGTTAACCTGCATACGGGAAGCCTACACAACGGAATGCTCCCTCTAGGCCGGACCACCATAGAGGGCTTCAGCCCATGTACGTCGAACATTATCCAAAATTCGGCTATTTTAATGGACTCTCCCATCGAGGTGCTACCTTGCGTCTCATGCAGACTCTCGTGAAATTCGCGTTCAGCCCGAAACAGCATTAGTCAGAAGCGAAGCCGCGCAGAAAATTCGCAATTATGAATCTGAGAAGACTTTCACGTGCCACCGATGTCACTCCGCCAAGTCCAACGAAGGCAGCCCGTCCACGATCCTGTTCGTCTCCAGGCTCACCGTGACGATCCGGCCGATCAGGTCAATGATGTACCGCGGCTGGCCGTGCTCGCGTGACCAGTCATTGGGGTCATTGACAATCCCGGAGGCCTTGTCCGTCTTCACCTGGTACCGCTCCAGAATCCAGTCAATGGCCGAGCGGGCGCCGAGCATGTAATTCTGCGCCTGCGCTGGCACGCCGTCGAGGGTGACATGGCTGTTGTAGATGATCCTTGTTTTATCCCACGCGCCGGCCTTGCCGCCGTACTTCATCTTCTTCACCGCGTACTTCGCATACTCGTCCTCCGCAGGCACGACGGCGGTCTCCACCTCCGTCAGATGGTACGGCTTTTGCTGTTCGTAGCCTATGTGTAGAGCGGACAGCTCCCGGCCCGCTTGCGAGAACGCCATGAACTTTTCCGCCCCGGGCACCTTGGGAATGCGCGGAAGCATTTTCTTCAAGTCTGCCGCGAACTCACCGCGGTACTCGGGCGAGTGCAGCAGACCGTAGACGTAGAAAAAGATGTCGTCCTTGCTGACCGTTGCACCATAACCGGCGCGGTAGTCGGCCAGCGTCGCATCCGTAATATTGTCCGCTCGTTCCGGGGACGAGGACGCTCCCGCCGAAGAGAACAAGTCGTCTCCAGGTGCCGAGGTTGTGTAGGTGTATCGAGGGTAGAACTGACTATTGGTCTGGCCACCGAACTGCGACAAATCACTCACATGGTCGACAGCAAGAGTAGAGAAATTCATTGCCGCCCCCACTCCTGTAATAATCAGCCCGTAGTTTTCGATATCAGGTGTCGGGAAGATGGTTTCCAGTTGATAAACCATGTCATTGAGCTGGCGGCTGAAGTGAACGTTCTGCTTGTTGAAAGGACGGTACGCAGCGGTGCGGTAGCCAGCATCATGGACGGCGTATTTCGTACCGCGCTTGAGCTGCGCCTTGTCGGCCCGGTTCCAACTCAGTTTCGTTGCATCGGTATTGATGAAGCCGGCAACTCCAACCCCCTTGCCGTCTGAAGTGTAACGGTCCACCTCGCTGTTGTAGAACGAGACCAGAGAATCTACATTGTGACGAAGTTTGTCAGCAGAGGAGTTGTAAACCCACGCATCGCGAGCTGAGGCCAGCCCCCTAGAATATGTGGCAAAAATACCCCTGCCTGACTTCTTGTCTCCTATAGGCTGGAAAGATTCGAAGACATCGTTGCGCTGATTGATCCAGTCACCCTCGGCGTTGGGCGTTATGGTGGCCCAGTCGAGGGTGCCAATGCCGGCCCTGTCGACAAGGGCGAGTTTTTCCGTTCTATCGAGATAGTCGCCAATGTCCACGTAGTGCAGCACGGCGCCCGGCGTCGTCCCGGACTTCTTCACGAGGATCAAGATGGCCACCGTGTTGCGACTGCCTGAATCGAAAATTTTGCCGCCCTCCCTGCGGCTTTGCTCGCCCGCTGTGCGCTGGTTGCCGCGGAGGTTGTAGACATATATATCGTGGAACTCTCCGACGAGGGTTTTGCGCAGGCCGTCTGCCGTGTTGCCATCTATGTAGCCACCGTTGGAGACGTAGGCGACCACGCCGCCGTCGGGCGAGGCAAGGATCCGGTTGGACGCCCATCGAATGGCCCGGATGTAGGAGTCGTAGAGCGAGTTCTTGTTCGTCGCCGTCGACCTCTCGGCGTAGGTCGAGCGGATTGACTCGTCCAGTGTGGGGTATTTCAGGTTGGCGTTGTTGTCGTTGCCGCTGGACTGGCCCACCGAGTAGGGCGGATTGCCAATTATGACGCGGATATCGAGCTTGTTTTGGGCAACCAGGCGATCGTTGTTGGACGTAAAAACGTGCTCGTCGAGGGTATCGCCGTCCTCGGACATCTGGAACGTATCGGTGAGCACCATGCCGTCGAACGGCACATACTCCACCTCGGCGGGATCCCCTCCTACGGCTGCAGCCTGGTCTTCCAGGATTCCATGCAGTGTGGCTTCGATGTTGATGGCCGCAATGTAATAGGCCATGAGCAGGATTTCGTTCGCATGGAGTTCCTGGGTGTACTTGCGCAGCAAATCCGCCGGTTTAATCCGGCCCGATTGCAGGAGCCGCACAGTGAATGTGCCGGTTCCTGCGAACGGGTCGAGAACGTGGACACCCGGCGCCGAGAGGGACGAATTAAAGTCCTTGACCAGCACGTCGTCCACAGCGCGGATGATGAAGTCCACCACCTCGACCGGCGTGTAGACGATGCCGAGGGATTCTGCGGTGCGGGGGAAGGCCAGTTTGAAGAACCGTTCGTACAGTTCCGTGACGATCTTCTGTTTGCCCTCAGCATTGGTAACGCCTTCGGCCCTGATCCGCACCGAGCGATAGAAGTCTTCCAAATTCTGAACCTCGGAGTCGAGGTTGTACTGCTCGAGCACGGCGACCATGGAATCCATGACCTGGGACACCGGATTGTGGGCGGCAAAGGAGTAACCGTCAAACAAGGCCTCGAAAACGGGCTTGGTAATCAAATGCTGGGAAAGCATGTCAATTGCGTCTGATTCGCTGATGCCGTCGTTCAGGTTTCCCCGAAGGCCGTCCAGGAAGACGGAGAACTCTTGGCGGGCCCGGGGATCCGGCCCGTCCAGGATGGTGCGGATGCGGATCACGTGCCGGTCCGCGATGTCCTTGACGTCCGTGGCCCAGGATTCCCAGTACCGCCGATCGCCAACCTTGCGAACCATGCGGGCGAAGATCGCGTTCCGCCATTCATCTGCCCTGGCCAGGGCGAACAGCGTCTCCTGGGGAATTCCAGTGTCAGTGCCGCTTTTCTCCTGGGCAGGAGCGCCGCCGTCGTCCGCGTTGAACGGATCAGTGACCGCGATGACGTCAATGACATCATTGGCATTGCGGTTCAGGTCAAGCTTGTTGATCATTGCCTCGAAGCGGTCATCGTGGGCGCGCAGGGCCTGCAGCACGTCCCAGACAACTTTGTACTTTTTGTTGTCGTTCAGGGCAGTCTCCGGGTCCCGGGACGCCGGCACAGCGATGGGCAGGATGATGTACCCGTATTCCTTGCCCTCAGCCTTGCGCATCACACGGCCCACGGACTGGACGACGTCGACCTGCGAGTTCCGTGGGTTTAGGAACAGCACTGCGTCCAGGGAGGGCACGTCCACGCCCTCGGAAAGGCATTTGACGTTGGAAAGAATGCGACAGACGTTACCGTCTGCCGGTTCCTTGAGCCAGTCAAGTTTCGCGGAACGTTCCAGAACGTTGAAGGTCCCATCCACGTGGCCAGCCTCCAGCTTCAACGCGTCCTCTGCCTCCGCTTCGGCTGCATTGACGAGGAGCTGCTTGCCGATGAGCTCGAATTCCTCTGCAAGCTTCTTCGATTCCTTGATGTTGCGGGCGAAGGCCACGGCCCGGCGCATGGGGCTGGCGTCGGCAATGTCCAGGCGCTGGCCGTTGACCCCCCGTTTGGAAAGGCCGTTCCAACACCCCACGATGCGGGCAACGTCGTCGAGCTTGAGATCACCGTTCTCCTCAAACATGCCTTGGAAAGAGCGCGACACCGCTTCTTCATCCACTGCCAGGACAAGGACTTTGTAGTCGGCCAGATGGCCCATCTCGACGGCTTTTCCGAAGCCGAGGTGATGGAACTCGGGCCCGAACACTGCCTCGTCGTCCATCGAGTAGACCGCCACGTTGTCCTCGGCGGCCTTCGCCTTGGACTCCTGGACGTAGATGCGGGGCGTAGCTGTCATGTACAGGCGCTTCGCCGCCTTCACGTACGTCTCATCGTGGACGCGGACGAAGGATGAATCATCATGGTCTGCTTCAGTAATGCCCGTGGTTCGGTGGGCTTCGTCGCAGAGGATCATGGCAAAATCGGCAAGGCCCTGCTGCTGGGCCTGGGCAATGACATCGATGGACTGGTATGTGGAGAAGACAACGGTCACGGCCTCCCGCCCCGTGCTGATGCGGGCACGGTTCAGCAACTTCACTGGGTCCGTGGTGGCCGGAAATGCCAGGTCATGGACGTTGACATCTTCGTTCTCCTTGCGGCCGACCTTGGTGTCGGAGCAGACAGCGAACGCCCGGAGAGGAACGGTGGCCTGGGCGGTCCATTCGTTCAGTGTCTGCTGCAGCAACGCGATTGAGGGGACGAGGAAGAGCACGGTTCCGCCAATGGGAACCTGTTCCTCCACGATCTTGAGGGAGGTGTATGTCTTGCCGGTACCGCAAGCCATGATCAGCTTGCCGCGATCTTCGGTTTGGAAGCCAGCTTTGACATCGTTGATGGCGTCACGCTGGTATATGCGGGGTTCCTTGCGGTCCAGCTTGCGCATCTGCTCGGGGACATCGACGTCGAACTGCGACCAGTCAATCGTTGACTCGGCCAAGTCCTTCAAGCGTAGCCGGGTCATTCCCTTCGACTGGCCCTCAAGTGCATCCTCGGCGTGCTTGGACCAGTGGTCCGTAGTGGAGACGACCATGCCGTAGGAAAAGTCGGTCTTGCCGGCAGCAGTGAAGAACGAGTCGATCTGCGCCTTCTGCAGCGTGGACATCGGGTCATAGAACTTGCACTGGATAGCCGTCAGCTCGCCCGTGTACCGGTCTTTGGCGACCAGGTCTATGCCGGTGTCCACCTTGCCGTCCCGGCCAGGGTAATCCTGCCACATCCAGACATCTGAAAACTGGTCTGCATACTTCGGCTCCAGCTGCAGATACCGCTTGACCAACCGCTCAAACTTGCTGCCTTTGTCCTTCTGGTCAATGGCAGTGAAGTACAGCCGGTCAAGCACGTCCTCGAATGTTGCAGATCCCATGCAATCATCTTGCCGCATTCCGGCTGGTTGCATTGGACCGTGGCCGCGCCTCGGAGTCCTGTGTCCTTGAATGAGGAGGCGATGGTGCGGCGTTCGGCACTCTATGGCGCATTCGAGTGTCGCTCGGAATCGAGATTCCGAACGTCTCGATAGACCGCAGCTACGAGAGCGCAGGCTATCTTGCATCCCATGCGTTTCGAGACACTTGGGTTATGAGACACCACGCTGCCCCAGTCCTTGGATTCATGTGCCATCTATGATGAGCCGCTTAACGCGCCTTAGCTACCAAAGAAAACCCTTCCGATGACAGCGATGATTGCAACGCCTACCGAGATGCCCCCTGAGATCCAGACTGTGCGCCACGTCTGCTTGATCTTGAACTCCTCAAATTCTTGGTTGTAGACGTCGATGGGCTGAATGACGGGCAACTTTGCTTTTCTCCCACGCAGGGGACGTGGATTGGCGTATAGGAACAGGGCGTTTACTATTCCATTGCCAATAATGTCTGCCATTGCTGTATCCGTGGTAACCAGTCGAACTTCGATTCGTGTCTTGTCATTAGTAATTGCAGCTACTGAGTAATCGCCCGTTGTATGGAAAATGACTGAATCCTGGTGATCAAGCGAGGTTGATTCTATGAGGACAGTCCGACGTTGGCTCAGTGTCGAAGCGAAATATCGCTCTAGCTGGTCTGAAAACCCAATACCTTCATCGCGGAACTTGAGCTTGAAGGGGAATGTAGGTGCGATACTTTCGACTTCTCTGACGAAGTGCTCAAATGATTCCCTGTTTGGGAAGAGCCACCCTTGAGGCATGATGCAGGTGAAGTTAACTCGCATCTTGACGTCTTGAGCACCATGTTCAAAGAGTGACTGGCTTCTCGTAACGCGGCCCTGACTAGCGTTGTTGACAGCCGTCCGGTAAATTCGGACAGCTGGAATTTTTGATGTGGTGTTCAGCCACCAGTTCTTGAACCCCACCCGATACCCCTACCCAAATTAAAGTAAAGCCACCACCTACCGTGGGCGGCTTTCTTATTCCCTGAAAGGAAAACAATGAACAGCTAATTATACCAATCGAACGCGCCACATAAGGCGCACCGATCGTCTCTGCACTGACCATCACGGAATGCTCGGGCGTCCAACTCAAAAACGTGCCGCTGCTGTTAATCAACAACGACGACCTTGAAAAGTTTGGAAAGGAGGTCGTGTTTGAAAGGCGACGGCTCCCAAGCGCCCGAAATCCTCCCCGTGTCGCAATGTTGACCGAGCCGCAGGCGTCATTGTCGGTGATTTAGCAGCGGAACACAGATCAGGTGAACACGTTCAAGCTCTCAATGGTCAAGGACTTCTTCCAGATGGCGCAGCAGTTGACCGCCGATCCTGCCGAACACTCCCGCATGGAGATCTTGCAGTTGGCAATGGAGGCGGAAATGTAGAACCAAGCTTTTGAGTCGCAGCCGGCCGCTGATGCTCCGAAGGTCGGGTATGTGAAACAGTTTGTGGCGGCCGATGATCGGGATACGTTCCGGACGGTGGCTGGATCTATCGCGGGCCGGAGCAGGGATGATCGAACTCGGCCGGGAAGTTGCATGCCTGCAACAGCTACACATTTGAGTTCACCAAGGTTCAGTTGCATCTTTGATTAGCCTTATTTCAAGCACATGAATTCGATGATTACGGCAGCTCAGCGTCTCGTAACTGAAGTGTCTCTAAACCCGTCCGTTATGAGGCACTTCAGCTACGAGACACGGGCTCGGCCGCCTCGGCATGGCAAGGCGTGGGAGTTCAAGTCCTAGTGACGTATGGCGTAGTCTGCGGGTCGCGCTCCAGTCGACTACGGATATCTTCTGCCTTTACCCTGAGCTCTCGAGCAACCCAAATGCGCACTGCGAGGACCGATTCTCGCCACCGGTTAAGCAATTCTAGTTCGGTGGGGAGGTCGCGGTTTGCGTGCTTTATCCCGTTGTAGGCCTCTGTCATTCCGGCAGCCCAGTCACTGCCATCAAAAGGCACGACGTCCTCTATTTCGCGAAGGATCCGGTCCAACCGTGCACGAAGAGGCTTTCGATTGGCTTCTGAGGCGCTCATTCCATCCTTTGTCTGCATGATCAGAAATCCAAGTGCCTCGAGACCCGGTCCGACCTGTGCCATATGGGTTATGGCACCCACCTTGCTGATAAAACGGTCTGAAATGATCGGATCGAGTGCTCTCTGGAACCGTTCGCGGAGCGAAAGCCAAAGAGCGATCCCGTTCGGGCCGAGGTCTGAATATTCCACTAGATGAGGGCGCTGTCCCGTCGGCGGCGACGGCGACGGATCGGAGTGGGGCTCAATCACCGTTCGCCATTGTTCGCCATGTTCGGCGCCATCCATAGTTTTAAGTGGGTCGTCGGCGTGTTGCGCTTGAAGTATGGTGCACGTCTCTTGCACCCATCGCGAAACAACAAGTAGATCCCTAATGCCCCAATGTGCCCCCATGAGGTCTTTCCAGGAAGAGGGATCACTGCTTCTCGACTCACAGAACACGAGGTTCTTGATCGTCGTTGATTCGTGACCGTCGCGGGTGACGTCCCAACTCGGGCGGAACTTCAGGAGTGAACTTACTTCGATCGGTTCGCTTGATACTGCTTTGATCGTAAGAACACGGGATTCAAAGTCGTAGTCTTCCTTGAAAGATTCAACGCCAAGCCATTCCCGTAGCCCAGTAACCTCAGATCGGACGCCATTAACAACGGAGTAGTCGATGTCGCCATCGACGCCCAGGACCGCATACCGCGCCCAAACTCGCCCGGTACCGGTCGAAAAATTGGTGTGAAATCCCCTCGCCCAACAATCGACCAAGAGCACAGACCCGTGGGAGTCCTGGAACAAGAGCCTTTTGGGCATAGGCGGCCAGACTGCCAACTCCGGACGCCGTGTGTGCTCGCCCATGAACCACGACGAGTAGTAATCGTCGCTTCCGCTCCACGGAACGGTTAGGCTGATACCCTCATCTTCGCGCACCAGCGTGGCGGAAACAGGTGGGGTATTCGCATTGAAATCGACGAGGTTCCCTACGCGTCGAGTTCCCTTCAGAAGATCGTTGTCCATGACAGCGAGCTTAGACCGCTGTGAACGCGAGTCGGGATTCGACGCCGAAGCTCGGCATTTCCGCAAATGTCTTGTATCCCCAGGGATATGAGACGTCCCATGGACCAAGCAGCCGCGGCCGAGCCAAAGTCCCGATGATCGCGGCGTGTTGCGATTTCGTCCTGACCGGCAAGTCTCACGACCGTGTCTCAAAACGTATTCGTCGAACGCCGGCATCCATCGTTATTTACGAGACGTACCGGAACGCCTACCACGACGCTGATCGGCAACGGACTACATTTGAGGCGCACCTGTTGTCCGCCGGGGCCAACCGTTGTGGCCCTGATCAGGATCTCCGTGCACTCACTGTTCGAACTCCGCGTGCCGAGTCATATCGAATTTTAGACACCCTAGTGGATCGCGGCACCCGCGTCGTCATGGCCCATGATTCACGCGGACGAATCACCCACGAGATACGCGCCTTCGATCATGAACTGTGCAATCGACGGACGGGCCGCGCGCCTTGAACTTCAGCAGTGGCGACACCCACCAGGTGCTCACTGTAGTCCGGCCGGCCATCTGTGTGTGGTACAGACAAGGACTCCGCAATTTCATGCTCGACCAGGTGGCTGTCGCAGCCATGATTTGCTTCGCCGGCCTTCTCGTCTGGATCGGCGCCACAATGGCGCCTGAAACCAAGAACGTGGATCTCAACGACGACGCAAACTTCACGGTTTAGCTCTTAATTCGCCCTCTCCCGAAGCGGGTGGCCCACCGGCATCGACAATGGCCACCCGCTTGGGCGATTCTGGTTTTCGGACCAAATGCTTTGCTGTCACCCCACAGCCGACGGGCCCCGGGCATCAGATTCCGTTCGATGAAGATTCCACTCTACGTGAACCGTGGGCGCGTTCGCTGTCCGGTAACGAATCGGTACAGGTCCTGCCAAACCCAACCTCCCGCCGAACCCCGGCGGATTCGTCGTTTCAAGGATGGCCTTGGCCACGGACGTCACCCGGCCCAAAGTAGATTTGGCGATGTCGACCCGGGACATGGGTTTGCGTTCCTTGGAACAGCGCAGAATCGAGTCAGCCTCAGCTTCCAGTACGGCATCGGCCCAGTTGGCGAGGTAGGCTGCCGATTGTGGTCCCCGGTCGATGCCGTGAGCCCGGAGGACCACGTAGGCGACGGATTCTGCTTCGATTTCGGCAAGGCCTCGGTGTTCGGCGCTGTTGCCATATAGTGCACCGATGGCGTCACCGGGGACATGCAGTGAGGCGTGGGCCAGCTCGTGGGCCAGGGTGGCGACACGGTCGTCCAGGTCCAGCCAGGAACCGACGCTGATCAGCCGGCGCGCGTGGTCGGTGAACCCGTCCGCGAGCCCGGCCTGTGAGTCGGATACCACGAGGTTGTAGCGTGCCTGTCTCACCACGGCCGTCAGGGATTCCCAGAGCTGTTCTCGAACTTGGGGATCCGGAGGAAGCTCGGGTCGAAATGTGGGAACGAGCAATGGTTCCCCTTCGGTTTGGGAGACATCGAAGACGGCTTGTCCCCGCCAGCCTACGATTCGTGACCTGTTTTTCCCGTCGCCTAGCTCGGCCAGCGGCTGGTCCCCAAAGCCAGAGCTCGTCGGCGTCGCGTCCACCTCGGCCATCCGGGCCGTGCGTGGCGCGATGACAAACAAGGCGTGTTCGCCCTTGAGGACGTAGCGGCCGTGGCGTTCCCATTCCTTGTAGCCGGCAACAAGTGTGGGCTGCACTGTGCCTCGCTGGGCCATTTGCATCATCAGCAGTGCCACGTTGCCGCCGGAGTAGCGCCACAGAGTTGCCGAAGCGTCGAGGAGCCGGTGCCACTGCCGCGGATCGTCGACAGCATCTGCCAGCAGGGCGTAGAGCCCCTCGGTGAGCTCGACAACGCGTTGCTCGGGTCCTGGGTGCGACGTAAGTGGCGCACCCCCTTTTGGGTCAACGGCAGTGAGGCGGCGATTTACCGATTCTGGGTTGGAGTCCATGACTTTGTGCCTCCGCTGCGGTCAGGAATCGGAACAGCCCGAATCCCGGCCACCTTCCTTTCCGGGCTCGTTCGGCGTTGGCAGCCCATTTCCGGACCCGTCAAATAGCGACATTGTTCCTCCGGGTCCGTCGCTGGGCAGCCTGCGCTGTGGCGGTTCCCTGTGGTGTTGCAGGGTGACGCAGCCGGCCGTCCGGGTTTCCTCCCGCAGCCGGGCGATGCAGTGCTCAAGCCGTTCATGAAAACCCAGCGGGCCAAAGCCGCCGTCGTCCTCGGTGTAGGAGGCCTGCTCGGCCCGCTGGAGTGCGTAGAGCTCGGCAACGATCTCCGAGTGCCGCCACCAGCAGTCCGGGACCACGGAACTTGTCAGGTGGTAGGTTGCCACCAGCCATTGGACCCACTTGCCCAGGTGGTCCCAGACGTGGCTGGCTGTGCGGGGGTCCATGTCCCTCCAGCGGTACGTCATGGGCACCCGTTCGGAGCGCAGTCCCTTCGTGGAGCCGAAGAGCAGCTCGGCGAAGTTGTCTTCAGCGCCGTTTGCGACGTCGTATTCAAAGGATTCGTCTTCGTCGTCCATGGTCATGCCTCCTGGTTGTCTGCGGTGATGGCCGCTTGTTGGTCGTGTTGTCGTTTGAGGTGCCCGGTGAGCAATTCGAGCTCGGTTTGTTCCTTGGACCGTCCGAGTTGTGCCGCGTCCTTGCGCTTGTGCCATTCGCGCAGGTCCAGCAGGATGGGCCGGCTGCGGCGGCCGAGCATGATGGCCGTCCCGGCGGGGAGCCGGCGGATTTCGTGGAGCGGGATGACGGGCGATTCTCGGATCTGTTCACCGTCCTGCCTGCCCTGGGCGGACCAGGACCTGGTGTTGAAGGTCAGGGTCCGTTCCCCGATGAGGCCCGCCAGGGCGCGGAGGTCCCGTTCGTCGGAGCCGCCGCCGAAGATGACCTTGATGATGGCGGAGTCCCAGATGGTCGCGGCCTCGTCCATGGACCAGCCGGACCGGGCCTGGGAGAGGGACTGCAACACCACGATGGTGGATATGCCAATGCCGCCGCCGTCGGAGAGCACCACCGGCAGGCCCGGCCACGGTGAGAGGTTCGCGATCTCATCGAGGATCAGCGAGAGGGGCGGATCCAGCCGGCCACCGGGCGCCACGAAGGCCATTTCGCGGGCGGCATTGTCGATGTCATCGATCAGCGCAGACAGGTAAGGCCCGGCGGCAGATGCGCCGCTCTTGGTGCCGATCAAGTACAGTGTGCCGCGTTGCTCGATGAAGGCCTTGGGGTCGAACTGCTCGCCAGCCCCCAGGGGGTTCAGGGCGGCCAGGACCTTGGGCGATGACAGGGGTGCCACGGCGGCGGTCACGCCGATCCAGGAGTTGGAGGTGTTGCGGGGATCGTCGTGGAGGATGCCCATCAGGTCCGCCTGCCAGCCCAGGGCCGCCTCGGGCCGGCCCAGAATGTCAAGGGCCTCCCGCGCCAGCACCGGGTTCGAGGCCCAGCGCCGGAAGGATGCCACGCCCTCCCCGTCCAATGCGGCCGCATGGAGCAGGCACTGGAGGACAATCTGGGAGCGTTTCTGCCAGGCGGCGTTCTCCCCTTTCAGGGCCGCATCGGCGGAGATGACCAGGGCCCGGCGGGTGGCGACGTCGGGGTCCTGGCAGCCGCGCACGGGTGACCAGCGCAGTGTGGAGGGCAGGCCTGACATGCCTTGGGGGTCGAAGACGGTGACGGGGCGGCCGTTGGTGGCGCGGGCCTTCATGGTGACGACGAGGTTGTCGGCGCGGGTGGACGTGGTGACGACGGCGCCGGGTGCGTCAAGGATGGCGTTGATGATGACGTAGAGGCCCTTGCCGGAGCGGGGCGCACCTTGGATGACGAGGGATTCCTCCGTGGAGACGTGGACGGTGACGCCGCGGGACTTCCCTATCGTCCAGGACACCTCTTCCACCTTGGGGTCTTTCGCGCCGGGCCGGGTGTAGCGGCCGCGTTTGAGGGCGGCCCGGGCACCGAACTCCCGGGCGATCTCCGCACGCCGGGCCACGCCGTCTCGCTTGAGAATGTCCTGCCGCAGCCAGGCGCCGGACTGTCGCCAGGAGTGCCAGGCGAGGGTGCCTGCGATCGCTGCGAGGGCCATGAATGCGAGGGCGGGTGCGATGATGAGCCACACCTGCCCGGCCCCGATGCTGCAGGCTCCCCCGCCTGGTTGGGCCCACTGCATCCGCCCCGATAGGAGTAGTAGCGGCGCAGTGGGGTTGAAGTCCCAGGGGGCGTTGGTGCCGCAGTGGGAAGCGTAGGCGAGGTGGGCGGCGGCCTCCACGAGGAGGTCGAGGACCACGTATCCGGCGGTGGCGGCGAGCCCGATGGAGACCAGCGGGTTGCCGTCGTCGAGGCGGCGTGGCATCAGAGCATCCTTTCATCGGTGCCAAAGACGGCGAGTTCGTCGGTGGTGACCTGGTTGGCGACGATGAAGGAGCGGTTTCCGACCTTCCACAGGCCCACGCCCTTGGGCAGGTTTTCCACGTGTTCGCATTCGGCTTCGGTGAGGCCGAGGGCTTCCTTGGTCAGGCGCATGGCGTCATGTTTTTGCCGGTAGATGACCCGAGTGTCGGCCTCGGTGAGCAGGCCGAGGGCTTTTTGCCGCAGGCCGCTGGTGCTGTCGCCAATTTCGTTGAGGTCGGCGATTTTGTGCATGATGAGCAGGTTCGCGATGCCGTAGCTGCGCGCCAGCCGCCATTGCTCGCTCATTTTTGCCAGCATGTAGGGGTCCGCGAGCATGCGCCAGCCCTCGTCATAGACGACGAGGCGCTTGGCGCCGCCGGGGTTGGTCACTGCCGCCTCCAGCCACGTGGCACCGCACACCGTGGCCAGGGACAACGCCTGTTCCGAGGCGCCGATGAGAGCGGAGGTGTCCAGGACCATGATCGGGGCGTCGGCGTCAAACGCGACCGTGGACGGGGCGTCAAACATGCCCTCCAGGTCGCCGGAGACTGTGCGCCGGAGTGAATGGCCGACGCCGGTCCCCCCGTTGGGTCCGACGAGCGCGGCTGTCGCCGGGGTTGGGTTAAGCAAGTACTCGAGCACCATGGGCAGGGTGGGGGTGGTGTTGGCGGCGACGGCGTCTGAGAGGGCCATGTCCAGGGCGGTGTGTTCCACCGGGGTCAGCGGGACGCCGGGGCGCATCAGGGAGACCAGCGCGACGAGGAGGTGGCGGCGGCGCTGGCGGACGACGGCCTGCCATTGGGCGTCGGTGAGGGCGCTGGAGCGCGGGCCTGCGTCGAGCGGGTTGACCCTGGCCACCCGGCCGGGACCGACGGAGATGACTTTCCCGCCGGGGATGGCGTTGGCTACGGGAACCCACTCCCCCTTCGGGTCGGAGGCCACCGCAGCTTTGCGGCCCAGGGTGATGGACCGGGTGACGAGGGACTTGCCGCACATCGACTTGCCGGTGCCGACGGTGCCGATGACGACGATCGAGGGGCCGCTGATGAAGCCCTTGTCATACATGACCCAGGGGTCATAGCAGAACGCGCCGGAGCCGAACAGATCCTTGCCGATGTAGGTGCCCTCGGGGCCAAGGCCGGATTCTGTGAGGAACGGATAGGCTGCGGCCATGGTCAGGGTCGAGGCCCGGTGGGGTGCCGGCTGGGCTCGGTGCGGGCCCCACAAGGTGGCGCCGGCCCGGTTGCCCCAGTCCCCTGTCGAACCGGCCTCGCCTTTGTCGGCTGCCCGCTGGGCCCTCAGCTCTTGCAAGGACAGCTTGGGTGAGGTGGCCAGGGAACGTTCGCGCCGCCGTCGTGCCTGCCGTTGGCCATGGGTCTCCCCGGCGGGTGCGAAGCCCACGGTTCCCACGTGCTTGCTCATTTCAATCCCCTTCCCAGCGGTAGCGCCCCGGCGATGAAGGCAGGCCACTGCTGTCCGGCCATCAGCCGCAGCTCGACGAACGCGCCGGCAGCCGCGGATTCGAGTTCCTGCCGGCACCGGGACAGCCCGTCCAGGGTGTCCGCGGTGATGGTTACATAGGCTGCGGGGCGCACATCCCCGTGACCGGCGACAATTTCCTCCTCGCGCTGGGCGACTTCCTCCTCCTCGGCGCGCTGTTCGCGGGTTAAGGGGCGGTCCAGGCGGGCGTTGATGCGGCGCCGGGTGTCGTGGGCCTCCTGGGCGGAGCGGATGTCCCGCAGGGCCTGGTCCGTGGGCACGGCGCGGATGACCTGGGTGACGGTGTGCCGGAAGTCGCCCACGTAGATCAGCGGATGCAGGAAGCCGGGGAAGACCTGCTGGCGCGGCCACTCCGCCACCCAAAACGTTTGGTGGAAGCCGGAATCCGTCCGCAGGTAGGTCCAGTGTTCTTCGGCGGCCATGGGGCCGGCGGACACTTTCGGCAGTTCCTTGCCTGTGGCCGAGGCCCACTTGGCCACGGCTTCCGGGTCAAATGAACCCCGCACGACGGCGGTCACGGCCGCGTCTGAGAGCCACTCCGTCACCAGGACGCCGTGCGTCTTCAGCCCTGTGGTGAAGGATTCCACTTCCGAGCGGAGCACTGACTCCAGGCCCGCCATTCCTCCGCCGGCGTCCTTGATCCGGCGGCGCCCCTTCGCGGTGTCCAGCACGATCGCCATGATGATCTCATGGCTCATCGAGGAGCCCGCGGCCTCAATCAGGTCCAGGTAGGACTGGTCTCCCCACTGCGCGTCCGCAATGCGTTCCGGCGGGACAGCCCGCTCGTAGTACGCGCGCAGGGCGCTCGACGGGTACGGCACGGTGTAGTCCTGGATGGCGGTCCGGGCAACGGCCGGGCGGCGCGCCATGGCCGCCTGCACCCGCGACCACGCCTGAACCGCATACGCCTTGTCATCACCATCCATCAGGGCGAACGAGTTGGTGGTGCACCGCAGGGCGACGATGGCCTCGTGGCCAGTGTGGTCAACCATGAAGGCCTCAGCCTTTGTTGTGCGGCGGAGTTCGAGGCTGCCTAGGCCACCGGGAAGTTCCATAGTCCCTGTTTTTCGTGCCTGCTCCGGCCGTGCCAGGTACCTGGTTTCATTGAGGACGCTGCGGAGGAAGAACAAGGAAGCCGTGTAGGCCCACACGGGGTAGGGAATGCGGGCATAGTGGAGGACTCCGAACAAGATGACGGCCAGCCAGAATGGCGCCGTCAGGAAGAACGCCGGCGGCCCGCCCGTGGCTGAAGCGACGACGGCGACCAGCGTGCCGGCCGCGATGAGCGTGAGCTGGTACCACTGCAGGCCCATGAACAAGCCGTGGCGCTCGTAGCGCGGGAAGCGGACCGGTTGCAGGGTGCGGGTGTCTTCAGTCATGGCTGCCATCTCCAATTCTTGGATCGGTCTTCGGATTCGTTCGCGGCGGAAGGTTCGGCGGGGGTGTAGCGTGCCGCCCTGGTACGTCCGGCGGTTTCACCGTCGGTGCCGGTGAAGGCGGTGGCGGGCTGGACGCCGTCGTTCTTGGCCGGCCCGGATAGCGTGACGTCGTGGGACTTTTTGCCTGCGCAGGCTGTGGCGTTGATACATTTCGCTGACCGTGAGCTGGCCTTTCGGGGCCGTCGTGTCCGTGCCCAGATTCCGCATTGCCCTTCGGCGCCGAACCGGGCATGGGCCAAGCCCCGCCTGAGGGCCGAGACGAGCTCCCTTTTGGCCCTGAACCGCCAAAGGGTGCGGGAGTCCCTAGTGGGACGGAGTTTTGATGCAAGGACCCCACGCGCGGAGTGGACGGGACAGGACTGGGGCCCTTGTCCCCTGTGCCAGGCAGGTGCACTTTTCCGCCGAACTGGCGGCCAAGTTGGCGTCCGGTGAAGGAACCTGCTCGGCTGGCGACGTGGCCGCCGCCTGCCATCTGTGCCGCTCCGGCGATCTCGCCTCCGGCGAAGCTGACAAGTTTCAGGGCCATCAGGGGTGCGCCGCAGGCGAGGACCATGCCGACGGCGCCGGAGGCGAGCCCGCTGAACGACGTCGAATTGGCGAACAGTTTCACGGCCACTGCCAGCACGGTGGCGGCCAGCGGTTTGGCGATCAGGAGGGCGACGACCGTTTCGCACCAGAGTCGGGTCCACGATTTGGTGCGCTCCCACGGCAGCAGCATGAGTGCCACAGGGGCCACCGCGGCAAGGACGATCAGGGCGAAGGAGCGGAAGATCATGGAGCACATGAGGATGAAGGACAGGATCCATACGACCAGGACTGCGATGGCGGTGACGACCACGCCGCCGACCGGGCCGGCTGCCGTTCCGGTGCTGAGCGAGACCACGTCCCAGGTCCGGCCGGAGCCGAGGGGTGCACGTTGGAAGCCGAAGAGCCGCATGAACACGACGTAGGGATCCGTACCAAGGGTCTGCAGCAGCGCCGTCGATGCCGAGTCGGTGAAGCTGGACAGCTTGCCCATGAGGCCCGTGGCCACGAACACCAGCGGAACAGCCAGGGCACCGCCGAGCAGCGCACGTCCAATGCGGCGCGGCTGCTGGCTGACCAGTCCTGCGATCAGCTGCACGATCATGACGACGACCAAGGGTGTCATCATGACGACAATCCACCAGTTCGTCAGGCCGCTGACAATAGCCCATTCGGAGGTGTCAATGTTGGAGACGCCGAACGCGCCGGAGATAAATGACCACATCCACGAGGCCATGTTCTCCAGGATGCCTGCGATGTAGGCCGTGACGGACGAGGCGAAGTCGTCATTTGCTTGGGACACGATGCCGCAGCCGGGCGGCCACCAGCCGTCGGCACCGCATTTGACCATCGGTAGCATGGCCGCGACCTAGAAACCGAGGTTGAACGCGTTCTGCGACCACAGGATGTAGCCGTTGATGCCGCCCAGGATCGCCGCCACGGGCCCGGTCCAGAGCAGGATCATGCCGCCGCCGGAAGCCAGCCGCGAGGACTGGCTCAGTTTGCCGGCCAGGAGCATCGCGGCGCCGATGATCGCCACGATGGCGATCACAATGAATGCGCCGACGAGGATGCCGCCGCCGATCTGCTTGAGCGACTCGAGAAACGGAAAGTTGGTGTTCGGTGTAATGCCCGGATCCACCGCTGCCATGTACAACATCGTGAACTCCATTCGGTGTCTGTCCACGTGCGTGGACAGTATGTTCACTTGCTTCATGGTTGGTCGGTGGCGAAACTATATGACCAATCTGTCTAACCGAGTTCTCCCTTGAAGGCCCTGCGGCGTCAAGCCGTCTCAGCAACCCTGTCGTTGCGTAGCTTGGTGAATACTTCCCGTAAGGTGAGGAACCCTAAGACTGCGTGAGCCGGTCGTTAAGTTCGTCGGCGATGGAGTACATGCAGGGTTGGTGTCGGGTCAACTCGATATGCTGGTCATGTGCTCCCGGATGAGCCCGTTGGTGTTTTCGTTGGATGGTCGCTTTCTGGGCGAGTGGGGCTGGACGAAGTACACGGGCAGGTTCGTGGCCAGAGTCAGTTTGGCGTGGCGGGCCATCTCGATGCCCTTGTCCCAGGTCAGTGAGCCGCGCGTCAGGGCTGGCAGGTCGTTGACCCAGTAGATTAGGACAGCTGCCAGCCCATCGGCCGTCTTGCCTTCCCGTGGGCCCAGCATCGTCAGGAACTTGCTGTGCCACTTGCCGAGGGTCAAGATTACGGCTTTGCCGTCTTGCCGACCACCACATCCCCTTCCCATGCACCGGGAAACGGCAATACGAGGTCGTCTCAAGATGGTCATCAATGCTGACCATCTCATTGATCCGGCATCCCGGTTCTTATACAAAGCAGCGTGCAAGCCTTGCGCTTGATGCGCCTGGACTGGAGCAGGTCCACGTCTTCGCCTGCTCCGTTTTGTGCCGGGCGTAGATCCAACGGCTAATCGCTTCGAGGAGCACGGTGCGGCATTCGACGTCGGGTGTCTTCGTCATGGTCTCGACACTGTTGTCAGTTGCCTCCAAACGCAAACAGCTGGCGATCTCCCGCCACGTCCCGGACCCAGCCAGATCGGTCTCCAGGCGTGCTGAAAGGACCGAATCCATCTTGATCGTCCGTGGCAGCGCCAATCTCCGTCGGCGTTCGGCAACACAGTCGGCACTCAACGGCCGGTATCCCTACGTCCTCGTCGAGTTCCGCGGCCGCTCCGCCAAATAATGGTACGACACCGACCAAGATCGCCCACTATCTGACAAACTCTCATACCAGACGAGATTCCTACAGCGATGGCGACCCGATCCGAAAACGACATCGGCCTACACCTACCAGCAACCGCCCTTATTCAACCAACTTTTTGCTTCGAAGGCACGAAACCATCCCACCCTTGCCAAACCGGAATTGCCTAAATCAATTTGCAACACGCAAATTAATTGTGAACTTAGTGACGTACCGTGCCGGATAATTGCCATCCTCAAGGTCTGATTGTTCCACCTCAATTCCGAGCGACAATGCGTCGGACACCTGCTTAACAGCCGCCAGACCTATACCTTGCCCTTCAGCCTCAGCCTGCCTCGCAGCCCGAGCGCGATATTTGGGCATAAAAATTTGAATTCTCTCATCTATTTCGATTCTCGGACCAAGAGATTCAAACGTCAATCTGACATCATCCACAGCTTCGTCAAAGACAATAGTTGCCGTCGATCCAGGTGGTGCATACTTAACCATGTTGTCCAACAGGCCTTGAACGACGGAACCAACTGCATCACTATTATATTTTATCCGAGCGTGACACTTACCGGCCACAACTATTCGCAAATTCTTCTGCTTAGCCTGCCAATCATATATTCTGACGTACTTCAATACAAAAGGATGGACGTCGAATCGACGCTCCCCACCATGAACACGATTAATTTCGTGTAAATAAAGAAGTGAATCCATCTTCATGCGCATAAGCAGGGTCGCAAAATATATGGACCCGACTTCGCGCCATTGATCTGCCGCATCTTCCGCAACCAAACCCGGATATCTCTCATGTAAGAGATTTTCAGCATTTCCTCGTACAAGATTCATCAATTGCAAAAAGTCATGACTCTGATTCAGACTATCTTCATACTCTCCTCGGAATTGAGCAGCGATCGACTTTTGAAATTCGGGATCATTCTTCGCTTCATCAATCAGAATGCTTTTCATCGTCACAAAGTCGTCAACTACTCCGGGGCCGAGATCGCGAGCTCTCCCAATCGCACCCTTCACCTCCATAGGCCGCACCCGGCGGGCGGGTTCTTTTCTATTTCTTTTCCGCGCCCTGGGTGACATATTATCCGTATCAGCGGATACTACGCCTAAAACAATTCTCTCATCGTCGACACGAGCATACGACAATCCATATCGGCAGATTTTCAATTCACCTATTTGGGCATCCCTATCGGTCAAACAATACCGTTGTGGGCATTGAATACAATCCGGATGAACGGCCAGAATAGAACCGTCCGAAAAGTGCCCATCAGCAATTGTTGGATAGGGGAAAAGACTCCAGGGAGATGCGTTCATGACACACCGCCGAATAGTTTTATAGTTTCAATTCCAATGCCAATTGTGCCTATAATCAATTGAATGAGATCAACATCATTAATGTGAGACTGGAGGTACTGATCAAGACGATTCGTACTACCAGTCCTAAATGAGGCCAACGCCTTTCCCACGGCCTTAGGAACCAGTACGGCATTCTCGCCTAGCTGATCATTCATTACGGCAATGAAGTAGCCCGGCGTCGCCCTGCGGAGAAGCAGTTTATCGACCTCCTCTTTGAAGGTTACGTAAGAGTCTTTCTTATCAAGAAGAGTATCCGCCTTAGTCAAAAATTGATTTGCGGAAATCTTTTGTTTTTGCGACGAATAAACGATCACTGGTTGAGCAGGATTTGTGGATTTTATGTGATTGAGTATTCCAAGTCCATGAAGGTCGGGGCTTTCATTCAGACCCACGCCATGCACATCAAGTAGAATGAGATGGTAGTGACTATCTGTCAATTGGGATAGATTCTTAATCTCCGGCCATCGCTCGATATGATAGCCATCCCTTTCAAACATGTCTTTGGCAGGCCATTCTTGATCGTCGATAACCAGGATTCTTGCATTTTTCCGTACCAGTTCGATACTTGGCGGCGGAGACTGCGTTCTATGGTTCCACATGGGTCTACCCTATGCTATAAGTGCATTCTTAGGAACCAGCTGCACAAGAACATGAACTGACCTGATCAATCCGGCATGACGCATGAATATCCTTACCATACTGTGTTCACAAGCACGAAGGCATTGACAAGCTCTTCACTGTTGATCGGCAGGTCCCTAAGTGATCTGGTCACATGAGTCCCCTCGCCTAGCACCGGGCGGGCTGATCATAGGCATTACTTTAAGTCAATCAGATGTCAATTGGTGGCTTAGGTAGCAGCCGTCGGAACGTGCCAGACAGTAGACGAGGCGACAACTAGGATTCAATTGTGATCATGAGGATCGGATTATCGCTACTTTTGGTGCACAAATTCCCGACTCGCGTTTCCTAGCGAATGAAAATAGCCAATTTTGCCGGCCACTTGTTTAGGGGTTTCGTGCTGAGGCGAGCTATGCTAATCAGGCTTCGTCAAAATCTTTCAAGCCTCTCCGTCGAGGATATCGAAGACATGGTGTGGAGCACCGCCATAAAATGAAATCCCCTGATGTCACACCGCTACAAAATAGGCAGCTAAATTATTCCACGTGACAGGGTGGAACAGCGTACCCACTTCCGGGTTGAGGGCGCTGTACATCATGCCGTTGCCTGCGTAGATGCCAACGTGGCCCCAGTGGTTTGGTCCGTCGGGGTTCTGGACGACGAGGTCGCCCGGTTGTGGGTTGGTTGTCCGCGTCCCGACGGTCCACTGCTCCGTCCGCGGCAGGGTGATTCCGGCCTGGCCGAAAACCCATTGCACGTAGCCGGAGCAGTCCCAGGCCTTGAAGGCAGTTCCTCCCCAGACGTAGGCACCACCGACACCTTGCTGGGCGTAGGAGAGGATGTTGCGCCGGAGCTGGCTCAGGTTGGCGGGCAGCGTTGGCAATCCAGGGCTTTGCTGGGTGGTGCTGCACGCCGCCGGGACTGTGGAGGCGGCCAGGGCCTTGAGGATCTGGTCGGCCGCCGGTTGCCACTGGGCGTACCGTTCCGGGAATGCCGATCCCTGGACGGCCTGGGCCGCTGCCCCCTTGTCCATCTGTTGCCAGCCCGGGACGTCCAACAATCCTGGCGGGGAGCCGTGATTGGGTCCTTGGGGTCCGCCGTAGAACGCCTCAGCGTTGTAGGCGGGCTGCATGAGCTGGGCGACGGTCCCCCAGCCTGCGGAGGGACGTTGCTGGGCGCTGCCCATGGAATCGTGGTCGCTGCCGACGCCGTCGTGGGGATAGTTCAGGGACTCAGGCACGGACGGGTTGGCCAGCATTTGCAGGTTGGATTCTTGCAGTGCCATCATCAGGGCGATGACGATGCCGCCGTCGGGCACTGAGCGGGCCTGGCCGACGGCGATGTAGGTCCGGGCCACTGCCACCTGGGTGGCGTTCAGTCCGACAGATTTGCCACCGGGCACTGAAATGGTCATCGCCGTCCCCGGTCCGCCGGCAGCAAGAGAACACGCCGCCGTCGAGCCTTGGGCTGCAACGGCCATCAGGGCCATGGACCCGCAAAAAGCCATGACGCAGCACAGCAGCAAGGCGCTCAGAGCCGTTCCAGCGAGCTTAAGTATTGCGCGCTTCTTGACCGCGCCCAAGAGGAGTGCCGGGGCGGGCATCAGTACACGATCCGGTCGGCCGCGGCATAGAAAGCCACCACGTCACAACGGTTGGCAGGCGCGGTCGCTGCCGGCGGGCAGTTGACAACGACGCTGACGGGTGCGGTGTAGTTGTTGGTGCCGGAGGTGGCGTACTCGGTCACGGCCAGGGTCTCGGTGCACACGTGCATCCCGGCCCAGGGTGGCGGGTGCTGGACGTATTGGGCCAGCTGGCTGTCACATGAGGAGTTCAGGAGGCGGGCGGTGCGGTAGCCCTGGGAACCAGTCAGGGATGCGTAGGCCGCGGCGTTGGTCCCGGTGGCCTCGAACTGCGTGGCGAAGACTGTCAACGGGTTCGAGCCGTCCGGGAGCACGTGCCACCAGTTGCGCAGCCTTCCGTACGTCTGGGAGTAGGTGGCGGTGCGCGTGTCCCAGGTGTAGACAGCGCGGGCCGCCGCGGCGGCGAGCTGGCGGAAGTCGAGGGTGGATGGTTCCCCAGCTGGAACTGGTGCCACGTCCAGAGTCGGGCTGGCCGCCGTCGGACGTTGGGTGGCACCTGCAGAGGTTGGCGGAGGCGTCGCCCGTGCCAAGCTCGGCGGCGCCGGGGCTGTGGTCCCCGTTGCAGAGTTGGGTGTCCTGATCGACAGCACAGCGGCGATTCCGGCGATGGCGGCGGCAGCGATGAACAGCAGCGCCCACCGCCGAAGCCGGTCGGCCGAACCTCTATGATGCAGCGATTTCTGGTACATGACTGCGGCTCGTCACCGGGCGGTCCAGGCCCTTCGCGACGGTGGCGTGCGGGCGCTTGGCCCTGCTATGGGTAACAGTGCCCTCGATGCCGGTACCCGAACGCAGAACTTCCTCCACTGCTTGAATCATGTCGCGGACCAAGCCAATCTGGACTTCGACATACCTCGCACTTACCCCCGACTCCTGCGCTACGCCGGCGGCTGCCGCCGCACGCTCCTTGCCCTTGAAGCCCGGCACGACAACCCGCTTGGCAATGAGTCGGAGCAGCGGGGTCGGCAGCGACTCGAGGGACGCTTCCCGGAGCGATGGCAGATCCTCCACCGTCCTGGGATCGACGTCCATGGCGTTCTTCACAGCCACGGCCATCTGGCGAACCACGGTCAGAGCATGCCAGTGCTTGCTGTCAGCAACACCAGCGTTGTCCGGATCTCCATACCGCGACGGGCGCAACACGTTTTCCACGGCCAGGTCCCAAATACCGTCGGACACGTGTTCCTTCACGATGCGCAGAATGTTGGCGGCCCATACACCGCCGGTGGCCTCCTCTGATACCGGATCCGAGCGACGCGTCAGTCCCAGGTCTGCCACTTCGTGGACTCCGCGCTCGGGGTAGTCGACGAAGGGAACCGTCGACTTGGCAATGCTCCTCCGGAGGTGGTCGGCACACAGGTTGCAGGCAATCCCCTGCACCCAGGCATCAAATTTCACGTCGGGAATGGCCTGATAGCTCCCCCGCACGGTTCCTTCCCACGCCGCGACCCGGATGTCCTGCAGGACATCGTCCAGGTCCTGGAACAGCCCGTAACGTGACAAATGGGAGCCGACATAGGCTCGAACCCCCTCGACGGCCCGCATCAGCTGGTCAACGGGGATGTCCGGCACAGGAGGCCGGGTCAGGGACCTGTCAAGCGTCCCCCTTGCAAATGCTTCAACTTCTTCACTGGTCCGTGGACCCATCATGATCACCGCTTCGCGCGTTGATTGGATAGTATGCGCGGCATCGTTTGCGGGTGTCGTGCGGGAGATCCTGGAGCCACCGGGATGGCGGCAGAATCGTTCCGGCCGGAACCGGAATTAGCAGGCCGTGGCTCGATCAATGATTATTCGCAACCCTGCTCTAAGTGTCGTAAGACTAGTTTGCGAGCATCAAAGATATATTGTCAAGGGATCAATCTTACCTTGTTGATAACTATGAGGCAGAATGAGGGCATGCCTCGAATAACGCGTCCAGTAGCCAAGGATTGGCCCAAAGAAATCGAAGTGGCCGTGTTCACCTTCGGCAACTTGGCGCGCACTGAAATCATCCGCTACCTGCTGGAACACGGACCCTCCGCACGTGGCGACATCGTTGCCAACGTGGGTGCCAGCGAGGCGAGCGTAGCCAAGCACCTTGTACTGCTGGAGGACGCTGGTGCCGTGGTGGTCGACGTTGAACCCGGTCGCCGACACGGCCGGGCGCCGCGGTATTCAGCGAACCCCGAAGGGATCAAGGCCCTTATGGAAGCCCATCTTCGCTACTTGACGGAGCGTTAGACACATCAGCATGCGCGGCGATGTCGCGGTTCAAGAACTCAGTAATGGCATGCAGGGTGTCCGGGGAAACATCCGCCAGCGTGCGTGCCGCAAAGGCCTGCACCCGCGAGGCCCGCAATGCCTTCACAAAATCGAGGCGGGCCTGGATGCTCTCCGGAAGTTCGTCTGAGTCCATGTCGAGCAGAAATGACGGGTCGACGTCGAACATCTCGCAAAGTGCGGTCAGAACCCTTTTGTCCCGAACCAGCGCCCCGGTGCCATCCTTCAAATAAAACCACCGGGCCCGGGACATGCCAACCCCGCGCTCGGCAAGCTTTTCCTTGACCTCACGGAACGTGACCGCCTCGCCGCGCTTTTCAGCCGCTGCATCCAACAGCAAGTTCAGGCGCCTAGCCAGGGCCACCTGGGGCGACAGCGGCTCAGGCGTCCCACTAGGTCCAGCGGTCATGCCCGGCTCCTCACAATCCAAGCTTGGACGGATCCAGATTCCCGGACTCCGTCGCGTTCCCTCCAGTATTGTCGCCAGCTTTCAGCACCGCAAGAACTCGCTCCGTGTTGGCCCGCTTCCGCAAGATCGCGAACCGCAGGGCACTTTGTCATGCCAATTTGCATTTACTCATGTTGTTCGGGGCCGTTTACACCATGGACGGGTGAGAGTAAATTGTTCAGAATGGACGGGTCCAATATTACCTGTCCACGCGGCGCAGGAGTGTTACCCATGGAACCCTCAATCTTAATGCATCTCACGCGGAGCCGAATCCTACACATGCTGGTGACCGAGGGTCCCTGCTCGGTGGCACACATCGCCTCCGCCCTTGGCCTTTCCAGGAGGGTCACTCACCGCGAGATCACGTTCCTTGTTAGCCGTGGGATCGTGACCCGTATTGTGCCCACCCACGGACGCATCGATCCGGACTTTGCTGCGCGCGTCCCCGAGATTTTCCACGAAATGGCACGGGCGCACCAATTCCTTGGACTCAAGCTTTGAGCAGCCTTCCACCCCGACTGATTTTCAGTCATATTGTTCCTCGCTTCCCTGACTATGAGAGTGCTACGAACACAATTGGCCACCGTCAATCAGTCGGCTGACCCATAGGAAAGGCACTCCGATGACCCTTCACACCGACCACCAGCTGCGGTCCGAAGCCACCACCACCGAATGGATGTCGCCAACCGAGATCTGCAAGGAACTGGACATCCCGCTGCAAACTTTCTACCAGTGGCGCGCCAAAGGCATCGGGCCCCACGCCTACAGGATTGGCCGCCACCTCCGCATCAGCCGCGCAGACTTCGAAGACTGGCTGTCGCTCCGATCGGATCCGTAAGAACCCCGACAAGCAGGGGAACCACCATGGCCAGGTTGCCCATCCCGTTGGGAAACTGGGGTGTTATCCGGACCAAGCGGATGACACCCCGTTCTTGGCGCGCCCGCGCCTACTACCGCGACATGGATGGCGTACTGCGGCTGGTAGAAGCGCGTGGTTCATCGTCTGCTGAGGCCCAGCGCAACATCCAAGTGAAATTGAAGGAACGCCAGACACCCCGCAATGGGCTCGTCTCGGCAATGGACAGGATTAACAAGCTCATCGATGTGTTCCTAGTTGAGATGGAAGCCTCCGACAAGGCAGACCGAACGAAGGACAAATACTCATACTGCGTGAAAAAATACATCCAGCCCGCTCTCGGCTCGGTTCGCATCAGCGAAGTCACTTCAGGAGTGGTTGACCATTTCATCCGGTCGTTGGTCGCGGATGTCGGCTCGTCAACCGCCAGGTCCTGCGGCGCGGTATTGTCCTGGATGTTCAAGGTGGCCTTGCGACACGACGCAGTGAAGATCAATCCCGTCGTTGGCGTTTCCATTCCCAAGAACTCCACGGCGAAGCCCCAGGCGCTGAACATGGCGCAGTATCAAGACCTTCGCAACAAGCTCATCGCTTGGGAGCAGGAACCAGCCCTCGGCAGGCCACGTACCCAGGAACTCCATGAAATCGCAGACTTCCTAGTCGGTACAGGGCTGCGCCCCGGCGAACTCCTGGCCCTCCACTGGGGGGATCTCGATCTGGAATCCGATCCGCCCACAGCCTTCATCCATGCCACGGTCATCCGGACTACGAGCGGCGGAGTGCGGATCCAGAATCATCCCAAGTCCAGACATGGCATCCGCCGAGTAGTGCTTCCGGCATTCCTCGTTGTCGCCCTTCGAAACAGGCTCGCACACCAACAAGTCACCAACTCACCAAATCTCACGAATCTGATTTTTCCGTCATCCACCGGAACCATCTGCGATGCCAACAACGTCGGCAAGGTCTGGCGCAAGGCCGCAAACTCCATAGGCTATGACTGGGTGACATTCAGGACCCTGAGGAAGTCAAACGCCACCGCCATCGCGAGAGCCATGGGCGCCGAAGCAGCCGCCTATCAGCTCGGGCACTCAAAAATTGCGATGACGCAGGAGCACTACATCGAAGAGTACAAGGAAGCACTGGATACCCGCTCGGTTCTCGACGGCTTCGGCACATTGCCTGAAGGGGCGGCCGACACGCCTCCGGCACCGACCAAGGCCGCGGGCTCCAGAGACAACGAAGACGAATGAGTCCATGCGGCGGCAACGCTACCCAGACCCTCGACTAAAGACGGAAATCAGCCACAATTGACGGGCCCTCAACAGCCAAAAGAGGGCCCAATTTAATGAGTTTTTAATGAGTTAAGTTGAAATGGCCCCGACTCGGGGCCATTCACACTTCCAAAAACCGCTAGATTCCGGGCTTTCTGGGCCCCCTGTCGGATTCGAACCGACGACCCCCGCTTTACAAGAGCGGTGCTCTGGCCAGCTGAGCTAAGGAGGCAGACGCAATCAAGCGCTAGACAAGGTTACCGTAGGAGCCGCCGGAAAATGAAAACCGGCCCCTGCGCGGGATGCGCAGGGGCCGGAAGCCACGGGCAGCTGGATCAGCAGGGCCAGCCAGAGGGCGCCGCCCCCGAAACGTACTGTTACTTCTTCGCAGCCAAAATCGCGTTCGCGAAGTCCGTGAACGTTCCGGTGGAATACTGCTTGCCATCCATGAACACGGTGGGCGTGCCGTTGATGCCGTGGCCGGTGGCCAGCGCACTGGTGTACTCAACGTACGGGCGGTACGTCTTTGCATCAACGCAGCTGCCAATGTCGGCAGACCCCGCATCCGTCGCCATCTTCTTCAGCGTGGCATTGTCCAGCCCCTTGCTGTTTTCAGCCGGCTGGTCTGCAAACAGCGCATCCACGAATGCCTTGTACTTGTCCGGCGAGGTGTTCGCCACACAGGCCGCCGCCGCCGCCGCACGGGCCGAGTAGTTGGTCCCGGAGGAGAAGCGGTTCAGGAAGTTCAGGGGGCGGTATTCCACCGTAATCTTGCCCTCGTCCTGCCACGTCTTCAGCTGCGCGCCGTACGTCTTTTCAAATTCATTGCAATGCGGGCACAGGAAATCAAGGTAAATCACCGTCTGGACGGGCTGGCCGGAGGCCGACGCCTTGACGCCAATGGCATCCAGGCCCGTGGCCGCCGTCGCCTGGGCAGTGGGCGGGGCCGGCGCATTCTTAATGTCCACGGAGGCCTCGGTGGTGACCGGCTTGACCAGCGCCCCGTTCTTTCCAAACGTGATGCCGCCATAGGCATTCGTGTTTGCCGGCACGGGACCGGACGCGGCAATCGGCTCATTGTTGGCATTGTTCTGAATGATCACCAGGGCAATAATGACCACAATGGCCACTGCCGCCGCCAGAACACCGCCACGGAGCAGCCAGCTGTTGCGCTTTTCCTTCTTCAGCTGGGCCTCGCGAATAATCCTGGCCTTTTCGCGGGCCTGGGCCGTTCGTTGGGCTTTAGTCAACCGTGGTTCGTTTTGGGGGCTCATAGTTCCTCAGGTCCGTGGGCATGGCCGAATGGCCGCGATAGCAACTAGTCAATAATCCTAAGGGACAAACCTTGGAGCCTGCTTGGCCACCCGCCCCACACAGTCCACCCGCGCCCCCGCCCCACCCGCTAAGCTGACAATCAAGCTGACCTTTACCAGCCGCCTACGCATTGGAGCGACATTTGCCTGAGAAGTTGCAGACCCAGCAGCCTGTGAAAAGCGCGCCAGAGCCCCTCCACGGCCTCTCCGACTTTCTCGTCGTCTCCAACCGGCTGCCGGTTGACCGTGTTTCCACCGACGACGGCGGCGACGGCTGGCGGCGCTCCCCCGGTGGCCTGGTCACCGCCCTGGCACCGGTCATGGCGTCCCGGGACGGCGCCTGGGTTGGGTGGCACGGCGCACCCGATGAGAACCTGGCCCCGTTCCACCACGAGAACATGGACCTCATCCCCGTCCCCCTCAGCAATGACGAAGTTGAACTGTATTACGAAGGCTTCTCCAACTCCACCCTGTGGCCGCTGTACCACGACGTCATCGCCCCTCCTGAATTCCACCGCACCTGGTGGGACGCCTACCGCAAAGTGAACAGGCGGTTCGCCGAGGCCGCCGCCGGCGCCGCCGCGCAGAACGCCACCGTGTGGGTCCAGGACTACCAGCTCCAGCTGGTGCCCCGCTACCTGCGCCAGCTCCGCCCCGACCTGCGCATCGGCTTTTTCAACCACATCCCGTTCCCGCCCCCGGAAATCTTTGCCCAGCTGCCCTGGCGCCAGGCCATCATCAACGGACTCCTCGGCGCGGACCTGATCGGCTTCCAGCGCCCCGGCGACACCGCAAATTTCCTGCGCTCGGCCCGCCGTTTCCTGGGTGCCAGCGTCAAGGCCCAGCAGGTCCACGTGGGCGACGCCGACGGCGCCATCAGCCACATCGCACGGGCCGAGCCGTTTCCCATCTCCATCGACGTGGGCCAGATCCAGGAACTGGCCGCGCGCCCGGACATCATTGCCCGCTCACAGCAAATCCGGGAGGACCTGGGCAACCCGAAGACCATCCTGCTCGGCGTGGACCGGCTGGACTACACCAAGGGCATCACGCACCGGCTCAAGGCCTACGGCGAACTCCTGCACGACGGCGTCATCAAGGTTGAGGACGCCGCCCTGATTCAGGTGGCCAGCCCCAGCCGCGAGCGCGTGGAGTCCTACCGGCTGCTGCGCGAGGAAGTCGAGGGCATGGTGGGCCGGCTCAACGGCCAGTTCGACACCATTTTGAACACTGCTGTCCGCTACCTACACCACAGCTACCCGGTGGAGGAGATGGTGGCCCTGTACCTGGCCTCCGACGTCATGCTGGTCACCTCCCTGCGCGACGGCATGAACCTGGTGGCCAAGGAGTATGTGGCCGCCCGCGCCGACAACACCGGGGCCCTGGTCCTCTCCGAATTCACTGGCGCCGCAGACCAGCTCAAGCAGGCACTGCTGGTCAATCCGCACGACATTGACGGATTAAAGGCCATCATCACGCGCGCGATCAACCTGCCGCCGCGGGAGGCCAGCCGCCGCATGCGCTCCATGCGCAAGCAAATCCTCGCCCACGACGTCCAGCGCTGGAGCAGTGACTTCCTGTCCACGCTGGCCAACGAGGCCGTGCGCGATGACCGCTGAGGCAGCAATCGATCCCCGGCTTGAGGATGCCGTGCTCCGCATTGCCCGCACCGACCGCCTGCTGGTGGCCATGGACTTTGACGGCACCATGTCCCCCCTGGTCTCCCGCGCCCAGGACGCCCGCCCGCTGCCTGCCGCTGCCGCAGCCTTTGCGGCCCTGGCCGGCCTGGAAGGAACGACGGCGGCACTCGTCTCGGGGCGCGCACTCGCGAGCCTGCGCGCCGTGGCGGCGCCCCCCGAACAGGCGCTGCTGGTGGGCAGCCACGGCGCCGAGGTGTGGCTAGGGCCCGATTCCCCTGGATTGGAACTGGACAACGAACAGGAGCTGGCCCTGCAACGGGCCGTGGCCAGCGTGCAAAAGGCGGTGGACGCCCACCCCGGGACGGTCCTGGAACGCAAGCCGGCCGGCGTCGTGCTTCACTACCGGCAGGCAGCAGCGCAAGCCGCGGCAGCCGCCGTCGCCGAAGTCCGCCAGGCCGCGGAGGGCCAGCCGGGATTGTTCCTCTCCGAGGGCAAAATGGTGCTGGAAATTTCGGTGGTCCGGGCCGACAAGGGCCAAAGCCTGGCCATGCTACGTGAGGTCACCCGCGCCACCGCCGTCATCTTCGCCGGGGATGACGTCACCGACGAGCACGGCTTTTCCGCACTGCACCACGGGGATGTGGGCATCAAGGTCGGCCCCGGGGACAGTTCAGCCCGGTTCCGGCTGGAATCCCCGCGGCAGCTCCCGGCCGTTTTGGAGCTCCTGGCAGCTGCCCGGGCCCGCTGGAAGCCTGCACCTGCGTAACAGTGACGCACACCACTGCCCCGATGTGTCATACTTCGTACATCGTCCCGCATCGCGCCCGGGTGGACTGCCCAGGCCAATGGCGGGACGAATAACTGAATAAAACAAACCATTCACTACGGATCGTTCGGCACGTACCTGCCGATGAAGGGAATTATTACTGTGGCTACAGTAACTTTCGACAACGCTACGCGTTTGTACCCGGGCACCACGAAGCCCGCTGTTGACAAGCTCAACATTGACATCGCCGATGGCGAATTCCTCGTCCTCGTTGGCCCCTCCGGTTGCGGAAAGTCCACCTCCCTGCGCATGCTCGCCGGCCTGGAAGACGTCAACTCCGGCCGGATCCTCATTGGCGACCGCGACGTCACCGACGTTCCGCCGAAGGACCGCGACATCGCCATGGTCTTCCAGAACTACGCGCTGTACCCGCACATGTCCGTGGCAGACAACATGGGCTTCGCCCTGAAGATCGCCGGCGTTTCCAAGGAAGAGCGCGCCACCCGCGTGAAGGAAGCCGCCAAGCTCCTTGACCTTGAGGCCTACCTTGACCGCAAGCCGAAGGCACTCTCCGGCGGCCAGCGTCAGCGCGTTGCCATGGGCCGCGCCATTGTCCGCAACCCGCAGGTCTTCCTCATGGATGAGCCGCTTTCCAACCTTGATGCCAAGCTCCGCGTGCAGACCCGCACCCAGATCGCATCCCTGACCCGCCGCCTGGGCGTCACCACCGTCTACGTGACCCACGACCAGGTCGAGGCCATGACCATGGGTGACCGCGTTGCCGTGCTCAAGGACGGCCTGCTGATGCAGGTTGACACCCCCCGCAACCTGTACGACACACCGAAGAACGTGTTCGTGGCCGGCTTCATCGGCTCCCCCGCCATGAACCTGCTGGAACTGCCCGTCGTGGACGGCGGCGTGAAGTTCGGCGGCGCCATCTACCCGGTCAAGTCCGACGTCCTCGGCGCAGCCGCGGGCAACACGGTCACCGTCGGTGTCCGCCCGGAGGACCTCGAAATCGTTGGCGCAGGCGAGGGCCTGGCTGTTGAGGCCGACGTCGTTGAGGAGTTGGGTGCCGATGCTTACGTTTACGGCCACGCCTCCATCGACGGCAACGAGCGCGACATGGTGGTCCGTGTTGACGGCCGCCGCCCACCGATGAAGGGCGACACCATCCACGTCCGCCCGCAGGTTGGCCACGTTCACCTGTTCGATGCCACCTCCGGCCTGCGCCTGGGCAACGAGAGCGTCGTCAGCAACTAACCCGGGGGTCGAGCGCGTCGAGACCCCGGGCGGGGGGGGGGGGGGGGGGGGGGGGGGGG
>NZ_JAAKZI010000016.1 GCF_011045165.1 Arthrobacter silviterrae | reverse complement strand
CTAGCGGCCCCTGTCAAGGACATGATGCACCATATGACGAGATGGACTTCGTTAGCAACGCTTCTATCCGGGAGGATGACATTCAACACCGCCTTCAAAAGCTCTTACGTCTGTCTCGAGACGTCGCACTCCAAGAAGCCACAGTCTTCGCTGTCTTGCACGTTTTGTTAAGAGGTTGCCGCCTCAAATGGACTTGGCGGTGTCAACCCGTCTTGGCGACATTGTCGTCGAGTAGCTCGGTAAAGGCTTCCTGTGGTGTGAAAAGTCCGAGGACGGCTCAGTGCCGGTCGTTTTGATCGACAGCCATGGAGTCCAGATATGGTTTGTGGTTGGTCAATTCGACGTCCTTGCGCAGGTCCTCGCGGATCAGCCTGTTTTTTGTTGTCATCCGACGGTCGCAGCCAGGGTGGATGGTGAGGGCGAGGTGGATCATCAGGTCGTTGACCCTGTCGACGCGATCGTCGGGTAACCAGTTGGCCTCTTTGTCGTCGGTTACCCCGAGCATGATCAGGAACTTACCTCCCTTGCCAACGAATACTTCTCCCTCGCAAGTGCTCGGAATACAGCGATCAGCGGCCTCGCCGGGCCGGTGGTCGACGCTGACCATCTCGACGATCCTCCCGCCCGTAAGTTCCCCAGTGACTTGCATGAATAGCGCTTTGGGTGCTTGGACCGGAGCAGGACTCCGAGCTTTGCAGATTTCTCATTGGCCAAGGCTCGAATCCACCGAATGAAACGTCTCGTGGGACGCGGTGCTGCCATCGGCCGTGGATGACTTGTTCATAGTCTCTGCGCTGGCCTCTGCCGCTTCTAAAACAAAACGGCCCTACAATTCGCCATGGCGTCCTTGACCTGGGCGGATCTTCCCTCGCCCGCGCAGCAAGGACAAGACTCGTCTCGATCTTGCGTGCTTGCGGTGTTTGAGCTGACGGTAGGCAGTACAGTCTCCACTGACAGGCGGGTGGCTGCGGGTCTTCGCCGACGTTCCCGCCAAATTGCCGTGTGGCACCGGTCCCGATGAGCTCTGATTCGCCCATTAGTCTTGCGTGCCTGGATGCCCACAGCGATGTCCGTCCGATCTCAAATACGACAACACCCTGTGCCCCGCCCGACACTCTCCATTCAACCAACTCATGGCTTCGATAGTAAGACACCGCCCTTTGCAGGCGCCCCATTTGGTGAGTATCGACGCCTGTCATATACGTAAGAAAGTAAATAACGGTGCGTGGCGATCTTAAATCAAGGTTTTGTGGCCGCGCCCGAAACGACCGCGACACCCATTGGACGGACGGCTGGCGTAAACTTCCAGTTATAGTGACTTGGCTCACGGAAGGTACACGATCATGCCCCCGCAGTTAATCCCCAACCCGCTTCAGCTACTGGAACGCGCACTGGATCAATGCGGTGAAGTCATCGCCGCCATCTCCTCCAACCAGGCCGAGTGGCCCACCCCGTGCTCCGAATGGAACGTCCAGGACCTCCTGCACCACCTGGTGGTCCAGGACCTCCACAACTTCACCCTGGTGGCGCGCGGCAACAATGTTGACCCTCAGGCGGCCCACGCCACGGTGGGGGCCGACTGGTCGACGAGATTTGCGGACGGTGCCGTCATGTTGATGCGTGCGTGGGCCTCTGCCGATCTCAGCCACCAGGTGGCGCTGCCTGGCGGGGGAGAGGCACCCCTGCGCAGTCGGATAGGCCTGCAAATCGCAGAATTCACAGTCCACTCCTGGGACTTGCTGAAAGCCACCGAGGTGCCCGTTATCCTTGACCCGGCGCTGGCAGACCAGTCCCTGGCCTGGGCCCAGCGGGTGATGAAGCCCGAATACCGCGGGGCGGACAAGTCTTTCGGCCCCGAGGTGCGAGTGTCCATCGCCTCGGACAGCTACGCCCGCCTGGCCGGCTGGTTTGGCCGCAACCCGGGATTTGCCCCGGGCCGCCCGGCGGAATCCGTCACAACCCAGTCCCACAGGTTGCACCGGTAAGTAACCATCTGGTTGCAACTTGCGCCTGTGGTCAGAGACACACCCATAAGTCTGATAGAAAGTAAACATAAGACGAGTGGGTCAGGTCACACAACGTAGTGTGGCCTGTTTCATGAGATCGCTCTGAAAAGAAAGTTTGCCAATGGCTAAGAAAATGTTTGGACTGCGGTCGGTGATCGCCGTTGCCGGCATCTCCGTTCTCGCACTGACTGCATGCACGGGCCCTGCAGGGGGTGGCGGAAGCACCAATGGTGCAGGTGCCGGCACCACCGGCGGGCCCATCATTGTGGGCACCACGGACAAAGTCACCTTCCTTGATCCGGCCGGGTCCTATGACAACGGTTCGTTCATGGTCATGAACCAGATCTACCCATTCTTGCTCAACTCGACACCGGGCAGCGCCGACCCCAAGCCGGACATCGCCGTCTCGGCATCATTCACCTCCCCCACGGAGTACACC
Organism: Arthrobacter silviterrae; assembly: GCF_011045165.1. Classification (GTDB taxonomy): domain Bacteria; phylum Actinomycetota; class Actinomycetes; order Actinomycetales; family Micrococcaceae; genus Specibacter; species Specibacter silviterrae. Next base: position 87,492 of record NZ_JAAKZI010000016.1, on the reverse strand, counting down.
GTCAAGCTCAAGCCGGGCCTGAAGTGGGCCAACGGCACCGCTCTGGACTCCGCGGACGTGAAGTTCTCTTTTGACCGCATGCTGAAGATCAACGACCAGAACGGCCCTGCGACCCTTCTCGGCAACCTGGCAAGCGTCAGCGCCCCGGATGCCACCACCGTGGTGTTCAAGCTCAAGCTCGGCAACGACCAGACGTTCCCGCAGGTGCTCACCAGCCCGGCCGCCCCCATCGTTGACAACACGGTGTTCAGCGCCGACAAGGTCACCGATGACGACACCATCATCAAGGGCAAGGCCTTTGCCGGCCAGTTCACCATTGACACGTACAAGAAGAATGAGCTCATCTCGTTCAAGAAGAACCCGGACTACCAGGGCCTGTTGGGCCCGGCCAAGTCGGACGCCGTGACGATGAAGTACTACGCGGATTCCACCAACCTGAAGCTCGATGTGCAAAAGGGCAACATTGACGTGGCCTGGCGCAGCCTGACAGCCACGGACATCGACAGCCTCAAGTCCGACAAGAACGTCCGCGTGGACATTGGGCCAGGTGGCGAAATCCGCTACATTGTCTTCAACTTTGACACCATGCCCTTCGGTGCGAAGACCTCCACACCCGATCCCGCTAAGGCACTCGCCGTCCGTCAGGCCATGGCTGACTCCATTGACCGTGCCGCCATCGCCAGCCAGGTCTACAAGGGCACTTACCTGCCCCTTTACTCCTTCGTTCCGGCTGGCTTCACCGGCGCCACCGAGCCCCTGAAGGCAGACTACGGCGACGGCAACGGTGCCCCGGATGTCGCCAAGGCGAAGAAGACCCTGGCCGACGCCGGCGTAACCGGCCCGGTGACACTGGACCTGCAGTACAACCCCGACCACTACGGCTCCTCCTCGGGCGACGAATACGCCGCCATCAAGGCGCAACTCGAAGCAACCGGCCTGTTCAAGGTCAACCTACAGTCCACGGAATGGGTTTCCTACTCCAAGCAACGCTCGGACAAGGGAGGCGCTTACCCGCTGTACCAGCTGGGCTGGTTCCCGGACTACTCCGACGCCGACAACTACCTGACGCCGTTCTTCAGCAAGGACAACTTCCTGAAGAACCACTACAGCAATGACGCCATCCAGAAGCTGATCAGCGAGCAGTTGGTCACGAACGACCAGGCCAAGCGTACCAAGCTGATTGGGGACATTCAGGCTGCTGAAGCCAAGGACCTGTCCACACTGCCGCTGCTGCAGGGCGCCCAGGTTGCCGTTTCCAACGCAAAGGTCAACGGCACCAAGGACACCTTGGATGCTTCGTTCAAGTTCCGCTTGGGCGTTCTCTCCAAGTAGCACTTGGCTGTGAACACCTAACCATGCACGAAGGCGGGGCCTCCCTTGGATGCCCCGCCTTCTTGCACGAGTCCACTCACTGTGGACAAAACAGCACGGACCGCACCATACTTTTGCTCCCCAGAAATAGGCATACATGACCGCAATGATTGACCTGCCCGAGGCGGAACCCGCCGCGCAGGCACCCGAACGGAAAAAGAAGGCGGGAGGCAGCCTGGGCAAATATCTGCTCATCCGCTTCGCCTTGATTTTCCCCACCATCCTCATTCTCGTCACCATGGTTTTCTTCCTGATGCGCCTGACCGGCGACCCCATCACGGCAGCCCTTGGCGGGCGGCTTTCGTCAGACCAGCTGGCAGTGCGTATCCACGAAGCCGGCTACGACCGGCCCATCTTCGTCCAGTACTTTGAGTACCTGGGCCAGATCGCCACCGGCAACTTTGGCCGCACGATCTCCGACAACCTGGCCATCTCGGACATGCTGGCCACGTACGGCACCGCAACGCTGGAACTGGCTGTCAATTCCCTCATCGTGGCCCTCGCCATCGGCATCCCCTTTGGCATGCTGGCAGCCTACAAGCGCGACAAGTACCAGGACGCCATCCTGCGCGTGCTGGCCATCGCCTTCTACGCCACCCCGGTGTTCTTCGCCGGCCTGCTGCTCAAGCTCGTATTCTCCATCTGGCTGGGCTGGTTCCCTGTGGCCGGACGCGGCAACACCAGCACCGAAATTGCCATGGCGGAACTGACTGCCCCCTCCGGCATCTACTGGCTTGATGCGCTGCGCAGCGGCAATATGACGGCATTCTGGGACGTTGCACAGCACTCGGTGCTTCCCGCTGTGGCCTTGGGCCTGCTGACGGCAGGCATCTTTCTGCGCCTGGTCCGCACCAACGTCATCGGCACGCTCAGCAAGGACTATGTTGAGGCCGGGCGCTCCCGCGGCGTCAGCGAATACCGCCTGCTGACCAAGCACGCCTATAAACCGGCGCTGATCCCCATCATCACTGTCATGGGGCTTCAGATCGCCCTGCTGCTGGGCGGCGCCGTCCTGACCGAGACCACCTTCGAGTGGAAGGGGCTGGGCTTCCAGCTGGCCCATTACCTAACGGCCCGCGACTTCGTGGCCGTGCAGGGCATTGTGGCCCTGCTGGCCGTCATCGTGGCCGTCACCAACTTCATTGTGGACGTCATCGCCGCACTCATCGACCCGAGGGTGAGGTACTAGGCCATGGAGACCAAAAAGTCACTGTTCAGCCGCCTGCCTATTGTTGCCCAGCTCAAAAAGAGCATGGGCCTGCAGCGCGGCATGCTGATCGCCGGCATCGTCATGACCGGCCTTTTCCTGCTGACCGCAGCACTGGCGCCGTTGCTTTCTCCGTACGGCCCAACCCAGCGCTTCAACGAAACCCAGGCGCCGCCGTCGTCCGCCCACCTGTGGGGCACCACGGCGGGCGGCTACGACGTCTTTTCCCGCACCATCTGGGGTACCCAGACTGCCGTGTTGGTGATTGTCGTGGCCGTGGCGCTGTCCATCTTCATCGGCGTGATCCTGGGCCTGCTGTCCGGCTACATTGGCGGGTGGCTGGACCGGATCCTGGTGGTGCTCGCTGACGCGATTTACGCCTTCCCCACCCTGCTGCTGGCCATGGTCATGTCGATTGCCATCAGCAAGGGCCAGTCCAACTTGTGGTCGGGGATTTTCTCCGCGGCGATCTCCATCACCGTGGTGTTCATCCCGCAGTACTTCCGCGTGATCCGGGCCGAGACCATCCGCTTGAAGGCCGAGCCGTTTGTGGAGTCGGCCATTGTGGTGGGTGCCTCCAGCGTGCGCATCATGGCCCGGCACATCTACAAGAACGCCACCCGGACGCTGCCGCTGATCTTCACGCTCAACGCCTCCGAGGCCATCCTGACGCTTGCCGGGCTGGGCTTTTTGGGCTTCGGCATTGAGCCGTCCTCCGCGGCGGAATGGGGCTACGACCTCAACCACGCCCAGAGCGACGCCGCCTCCGGCATTTGGTGGACGGGCGTGTTCCCGGGCGCCGCCATTGTATTGACGGTGCTGGGCCTGACACTGCTGGGCGAATCCATGAATGACCTCAATGACCCGCGGCTGCGCGGGCGCAAGCGTGCCGGGAAAAAGAACGGCCGCAAGAAGAACAAGGAGTTGGTGGACGCATGAGCCGCTCCACACATACCGCCGCCCCGCAGGGTGAAGCCGCGCCGCGGCCGGTGCTGGACGTTGACAACCTCAAGGTCACTTTTGCCACGGATTCCGGTGACGTTTTTGCTGTGAAGGACGTGTCCTTCACAGTGGCGCCCGGTGAGATTGTGGCCATCGTGGGCGAATCCGGCTCCGGCAAGACCGTCACGGCGAAGACTATCCTGGGCCTGCTCCCGGAGACCGCCCAAAGCAGCGGTGCCGTGGTGATCAGCGGCAACGACGTCATTTCCGTCAGCCCACACCAGTTGCGCCAGATCCGCGGCCGCGACGTGGCCATGGTCTTCCAGGAACCCTCCACGGCACTTAACCCGGTGTACACGGTGGGTTGGCAGATCGCCGAGGGCCTGCGGGCGCACCGGCCCGAAGGCAAGCGGGTGGGACGCAAGGAAGCCCGCGGGCTGGCCATTGACGCCCTGCGGAAGGTGGGCATCCCGGAGCCGGAAAAGCGCGTGGACTACTACCCCCACCAGTTCTCCGGCGGGCAGAAGCAGCGCGTGGTCATTGCCGCCGCGCTGGCGCTGAACCCGGGGCTGATTGTGGCGGACGAGCCCACCACGGCCCTGGACGTCACTGTCCAGGCCGAAATCCTGGAACTGCTGCGCGATCTTCGCGACCAGTACGGCACCTCGATTGTGCTCATCACCCACAATATGGGCGTGGTGGCCGACCTGGCCGACCGCGTGGTGGTCATGTTCCAGGGCGACGTGGTGGAGGAGGCCTCCTCCGAGGTGCTCTTTGCCGCGCCCCGGGAGGAGTACACGCAGAAGCTCCTGGCAGCGGTGCCGCACTTGGGCCGCAATTCCGCCTCGGCGGGCTTCACCGAGCGGGCCTTCCAGGACAAGGAGGTGCTGGTGCGGGCCACGGACCTGGAGATTGAGTATCCGGGACGCCTGGGCAGCCCCGCATTCCGCGCCGTGGACAAGGTGTCCTTCACCATTAGCGCCGGCGAGGTGTTTGGCCTGGTGGGGGAGTCCGGTTCGGGCAAGACGACGATTGGCCGGGCCATCGCCGGTCTCAACAGGACCACCGGCGGTTCGCTCCAGGTGCTGGGTTACGAGATGCGCGACTACAAGGAGCGCACCTTCCGCCCGTACCGCAAGGACATCGGCTTCGTGTTCCAGGACCCGGCCGCCTCGTTCAACCCGCACCTGACCATTGGCGAGTGCGTTGCCGAGCCGCTGCTGATCCACACCGACATGCCGCGGCCGGCCGTCACCAAAAAAGTGGAGGAACTGCTCGAATCGGTCCAGCTGCCGCGCGCCTACGCCAAGAGGTTCCCGCACGAGCTCTCCGGCGGGCAGCGCCAGAGGGCGTCGCTGGCCCGGGGCCTGGCACTGAAGCCGAAGCTGCTGATCGCCGATGAGCCGACGTCGGCCCTTGACGTCTCCGTCCAGGCCAAGGTGCTGGAACTGTTCCGGGACATCCAGGCCGAGCTGGGCTTCGCGGCCCTGTTCATCAGCCACGACCTGGCCGTGGTGGACATCCTGGCCGAGTGGGTGGGTGTGCTGCTGAAGGGCAAGATGGTGGAGCAGGGGATCGGCAGCCAGATCATGGGCGACCCGCAGGACATCTACACCAAGCGGCTCCTGGCATCGCTGCCGGTGCCGAACCCGGCCGAACAGGCCGAGCGCCGGGCCGTACACCAGGCGCTGCTCGCCGCAAAGTAGCGGTTTCGCAGGACGTGTTTTAGGTGGTGTGCCGGCGTGGACACAAGTTTTGTCCGCACGGTGCACCACCTAAACTGTTTTCATGACCGAACCGAGCCACGCCCACCTGTCCGTTGAAGACTTTGACCCGGCCGCCAGCTCCCTGACCGGCAGCGTTGACCCGGCCGTCATGGCGGAGCTGCTGTCCATCCGCTCCAGCATTGACAACTTTGACGCCACCCTTGTGTACCTGCTGGCCGAGCGGTTCAAGGCCACCCAGCGGGTGGGCATCCTCAAGGCCAAGCACCAGCTGCCCCCGGCCGACCCCAACCGCGAGAAGGCCCAGATCCAGCGGCTGCGCGCCCTTGCCGAGTCCGCCCACCTGGACCCCGCCTTCGCCGAAAAATTCCTGAACTTCATCATCAGCGAGGTCATCCACCACCACCAGGCCATCTCGGAGAGCCACTCCGCCGTGGCCGCCACCGGCGTGGTCCCCGTGGTGAGCCTGGACGGACAGGGCTTTGTGGGCAGCCCCGAAAGTCTCGCCACGGACGACGGCGGCACGAACCTTTAGTGGGCACCTCACCGAGCAGGCAGTTTCCGGTGGACAAGCACGGTCCGGCAGCCGATCCCCATTTGGGCCCTGCCGAGACCAGTGTCACGGCCGCCATGCTGGGGCCGTGGCCCGGCACCGATCCCGTCGAGGCGGCCAAGGTCTCCCTGGGCCTTTTCACGCCGCCGCACCTGCCGTCGCTGCCGGAGCTGCCGGCGCGCGGGGTGGGGTCGGACGCCGTCGGCCGCACCGCCGGCCTGCTGGTGGAACTGCCCGTGGACGTGCAGCCGTACGGCTGGCGCTTCGTGGACCGTCCCGGCAGTGACCACCGCCGCGCAGTTTCCGCATTGTCCACGGACGTCAACGTTTTGGCGGATGTCGCCGGCGCGGCAGAGCTGGAACTGCCGGAATTGAAGTTGCAGGTTGTGGGGCCGGTTTCGCTGGCGGCTGCCATCCACCTGCACTACGGCGAACGCGCCCTGCGGGACTACGGCGCCCGCCGGGACGTGGCACAGTCGCTTTCCGCCGGGCTTGCGCTGCATGCAGAAAAGGTCCGGGCCGCCGTACCGGGGGCCGCCCTGACGCTCCAGGTGGACGAACCGAGCGTGGCGGCGGCACTGGCGGGCACCATTCCCACGTCCTCCGGCTACCGCACCCTGCGCTCCATTCCTGCCTCGGAGCTGCGCCACACGTGGACGGCGTTTGTCTCATCGGCCCGGGACGCGGGATTCGCGAATGTGGCCCTCAACCTTGCCCCGGCGGTGGAACCCTTCGGGAACCGGCCCGCCGACACCCAGGCTGCCGACACCCAGGCTGCCGAAGGTGCCGCCTGGCGCAAGGCGCTGGAGCTTGCCCTGGAATCCGGGATCGACGCCGTGGCACTGCCGGTGCCCATGCTCGACACCGGCCATTGGGAACAATTGGCGGGCGTGGTCGAGTCCGGAATCGGCTTCTGGGCCGGGACCGTACCCGTCCGCCCGGACCGGGCGCCGGCGTCGTACTCTGCCCTGGTGGAGCGGATCATGAGGCCGTGGCGCGGCCTGGGGCTGGCCGATTCCTCGCTTAACCGGCTCCGCATCACGCCGGAATCCGGCCTTGCCGGTGTCTCCCCGGCGGAGGCGCGGGCCATTGTGAACCGGTCCCTGGAAGTCGCCGCAGCCGTGACCGACCTCCGCAACTCCTGACCCCGACGCTCGGTTGCAATCGGGGCGTTTTCCCGCAACGCTCCCGCACAATATGGGCGTTTTCCCGCAACGCTCCCGCTATCGCTCCGGTGCGCGGGGCACTGGCCGAGGGGAACCGCAGGAGGGTTTGCGAAAAGTGCCCCGATTGCAACCGAGCGTCGGTAGTGAAGGTCGTAGTGGGGGTGGGGTGGGGGTGGGTCAGAGGCGGCCGGCGGCCTTGAGGCGGATGTACATGTCGGCCAGCTCCGGGGGGAGCTCGTGCGGCGGGGCGTCCACCACCTCGGCCCCCAGCTGCTTGATGACGGCCGTGATGGCGGCCCGGCGGTTGAGGGCGTGTTCGGCGGCGGCGGCGCGATAGGCCAGGGTGGACGTGGACCTCTCCAGGCGGGCGGCGTCCAGCGCGGGGTCCCTGACCGAGGCGACCACCACCACGTGCTTGCGGGCCAGCTGTGCCACCAGCGGAATGAGCCCCTCCTCCGCCGCGCCCGCGTCCAGGGACGTCACCAGCACCACCAGAGCACGGTGCGCCGTCACGGCCCGCACCTGGCCCGGCACACCCGCAGCGTCCAGCTCAATCAGCTCCGGCTGCAGCGGCGCCAGCCCCTGCACCATGGCGCCGAGCATGTTGCCCTTGCCCGAGGAGGAAACGCGCGTGCGGACCCGCCGGTCGTAGGCAATGAGGCTGACCCGGTCGCCGCCACGTTCGGCCAGCACCGCGAGCAGCAGGGACGCCTCGATGCCGGTGTCCAGCTGCGGTTCGTCCTCGATCCGGGCCGCGGAGGTGCGCGAGGTGTCCAGCACAATGACCACGCGCCGGTCCCGTTCCGGCCGCCAGGTGCGCACCACCACGTCGCGGCGCCGGGCCGTGGCGCGCCAGTCGATGGAGCGGACGTCGTCACCGCGCACGTAGTCCCGGAGCGAATCAAATTCGGTGCCGGCGCCGCGGATTTGCACCGCTGCCTTGCCGTCCAGCTCACGGAGCTTGCGCAGCTTGGACGGCAGGTGGCGCTTGGAATTGAACGGCGGCAGCACCCGCAGCGTTCCCGGGGCCGTAATGGTGGCTTGCCGTGCCGCCATGCCCAGCGGGCCAAAGGAGCGGATCGTGACATGTTCGGCCCGCAGGTCACCCCGCCGGACAGGCAGCAGTGAGACCGTCACGGACCTCCGTTCCCCGGCCGGGATCCGTATGTCCTGGACGGCATTGGCGGCCCCGGCGGAGGGCTGCCAGCCGTCCCTCACCCGGCCCCGCAGCAGCCGCGGCGAATGGTTCGCCAGCCGGAGCACCGCCGTCGTGCCTTCACTCAGGCGCACGCCCGCGGGTAGTTCGCGGCGAAGGGACACACTTCGCGGGGAGGCCGCGAAAAGCAGGTCCGCCACCAGCACCAGCAGCAGCACGGTGAGCGCGAGCAGCCACGTGGCGGCCGCGGGCACGGCAATGATGGGCACCACCGCCAGCAGTGCCAGGAGGAAAAACCTGCCGGAAATCGCCATGGGCTAGCGCGGCACCGGGACCGTGGCCAGGATGGACATCAGGATGCCGTCCACGGCCACCCCGTCCATTTCGGCCTCGGGGCGCAGGGCCACGCGGTGGCGCAGCGCCGGGAGCGCCAGCGCCTTGACGTCGTCGGGGGTGACAAAGCTGCGCCCGCACAGCCACGCGTAGGCGCGCGCGCACTTGAGCAGGGCTGTGGCGCCGCGGGGCGAAACGCCCAGCTGGAACGACGGCGCCTGCCGGGTGGCGCGCGCAATGTCCACAATGTAGGCCAAGACTTCGGCGGCAACGTCCACGCGCGACACGGCCGCGCGGGCCTGCGCCAAGTCCGAGGCACCGGCCACGGACCTGACCCCCGCGGCGCGCAGGTCCTGCGGGTCGAAGCCCAGGCTGTGCCGGCGGATCACCTCAATTTCCTCATCGCGGGCAGGCAATTCCATGGTCAGCTTCAGCAGGAAGCGGTCCAGCTGGGCCTCCGGCAGGGGGTAGGTGCCTTCGTATTCCACGGGGTTTTGCGTGGCGGCCACCATGAACGGCGCGGGCAGCTTCCGGGAGACGCCGTCCACGGAGACCTGGTGTTCCTCCATGGCCTCCAGCAGCGAGGCCTGCGTCTTGGGCGGCGTCCTGTTAATTTCATCGGCCAGCAGGATGTTCGTGAACACGGGGCCCTCGCGGAAGGTGAATTCCGAGGTGTGGGAGTCGTACACCAGGGAGCCGGTGACGTCGCCGGGCATCAGGTCGGGCGTGAACTGCACCCGCTTGGTGTCCAGGCTCAGCGCCTGCGACAGGGCCCGCACCAGCAGTGTCTTGGCCACGCCGGGCACGCCCTCCAGCAGCACATGCCCGCCGGCCAGCAGCGCAATCATCATCCCCGTCACCGTGGAGTCCTGTCCGACGACGGCCTTGGCCACCTCGGCGCGGACCTGCAGCAGGGCGGCGGCCGGGCCCGACGGCGGCGCCTGGGTTGGCGCTGCGGGTGCCGGTGCAGGTTGTGCAGCCGGCATTGCAGGGGCCGCCTGGGGCGCCGCGGGCTGGACGCCGGGTCCGTCCGGGTACTGCTGGGCGGGGGAGGGGGCGTCCGGGTAGGGTGTGCTCATCGTTGCGCGATTTCTTCCTCTAGGGCAGCCAGTTGAGCAGCCATGGTTAACATCTCTTGTTCGTTGCGGGGGCTGGACAGGACCAGCAGCCCGGCCAGCTCCTGGCGTGGGCGCCCGGTGTGGGCGGCGGCCGCGTCCACAACGGCCGCCGGCTCGGCGGACGCGCCCAGGCGAAGTTCCCGGGCCAGCCGTGTCAGCGTGGCGTGCTGGAGGGTGCGTGCCGCAGTGTCAACAGCTTTGGCGTCCTGGTAGAGCCGTGCCCGCCCCGTGACGGTTTCGGAGGCCTTGACCAGCACCGGCAGGGGTTCAGTGACCAGGGGGCCGGTGCGCCGGCCGCGCCAGAACATGCCCACCACGGCTACCACCAGCAGCCAGGCCGACGCCGGCAGGATCCACTGGGGCGTCAGCTCGGCCAGGCTGGGCGGCTGCGCGGCGACGGGAACGTCCTTCAGCGTGGGCGTGTACCAGAGCAGCTTGTCCCGGCTGCCGAGCAGGCGGAACACCAGGGCGGCATTTCCCTGGCTGGCCAGGGCCTGGTTGCTCACCACGCCGGGATCGCCCAGGACAGCCACATCGGCGGCCGCATTAAGGGCCAGGATGCCAGGCGCCCCCGGCTTGCCACTGGGCGCAAAGCAGGTTTCCGTCCCCGTGTAGATGCGGATGGGGGACGTGCCGGACCCGCCGGAGAATCCCTGCACGGCCGGGGAGCCCAGGAATGCGGCGGCCTGGGCATCCGGATTGGCACAGTTCGCCGCGACGGCCGGGCCGCCGGCGGCAACGGAACCGGCGCTGTTGATGTCCGGGCTCAGGCGTTTGGCCGCCAGGGGCCCGGGTGCGACGGCCACCAGCTTTGCCCCTGAATCGGCGGCCGACCCGGCGAGGCGGGCCACCTGCTCGGGCTTGAGCAGTGAATTTGGGTCGTACAGCAGCACCGTGCTGGAGCCCGGGCCGTTGGCCTCAAGCGCGTCCAGTGTGGCGGCCAGCGAGTCAGTGGCTGAAACGGTGACGCCATGGTTGCGCAACACGGTGGCGGCGGCCTGCCCGCCGGACGGGGCCGGGTTCGTAACAGCGAGGGGGCCGGCCGCCTGCCCGCCGGAGGTGCCCACCACCAGGCCAACCACCGTCACGGCCACAAAAAGAGTGCCGGCCAGGAGCCAAAATCGGTGCTTGCGCCAACCGGCACGAAACCGCTCGGCCGGAGTGCCGCCGTCGGCCGTGAAAACGCCGGCGCCGGACTGCGCCTGGTCCGCCCGCGTGCTCACAGTGCCGCCAGTCCGTCGGCGTACACGGGGGCCGAGGCGGCCAGGTCCCTGTCCACGGCCACCAGCTCCTGGTACATGGAGGCGTGGGGTTCGGCATGGCCGTACCGGACTTCGTTGAAGGTTCCGGCGGCGCGGGAAAGGGCCGGGCCGTGGGCCGGAAACGCCCGTTCGAGGTCAGCCGCCACCTCGGCCGCTGTCCGTCCGGGCGACGGCGGGCACACCCCGCGTTCCTCACCCGCACGCACCATGGCGCGGAATTGTTCGCTCACGGCCGTGCCGAAATCGCCACGCGACGCGGCGGACGCGGCCAGTTCCCGGTGCTGGGCGGCCGTGAGCGCCGCCGCACCCGCAAAGATGTCCCGCGCAGCGCGCTTCCGCCGGTTGAGCCGCGGCCGGACAATGACGACGGCGGCAATCGCCGCCACCAGTGCCAGGCCGACAAGCAGCAACAGGGCGGCATCCCCGTGCACGGAACCCATGCCGTTCAGGAAGTCGCCCAGCGCCTGTTTCAGCCAGCCGAGGATGGTCTGTGCCAGGCCGGGCTTGGCATCCTGGTACACCTTTTTGGCGAGTTCCTCCTGCGCCCAGCGGCGCGCCTCATCCGCCCCCGGGGTGACGGGGACATCCACGACGGCGGCGTACGGGGCCAGGGCGGAAAAAATCATGCGGGGTGCGCCTACAAGCCCTGGTACGGAGGCTGGTTCGGCGGCTGGTTCGGTTGGTATGGCGGCTGTGGATACTGGGCCGGGGGATATTGGGCTGGCGGATACATCCCGGCCGGGTAATCGCTGGGCCACACCGTGGGTTGCTCCGGCTGGGCGGGTGCCTGGGGGCCGGGTGCCTGAGGGTCTGGCGCCTGCTGTCCGGGCCACTGCTGTCCGGGCCACTGCTGCGCGGGCGCCTGAGGGCCGGGTACTTCCTGTCCGGGCCACTGTTGGGGCCACTGGCCGCCTGGGGCGGACGGGCCGCCGGGCGCACCGTACCCTGTCCCCGCGTAAGGCACACCGGTCGGGGCCCCTTGCACGGCGCCTGCCGGGACCGTCCAATCGCGGCCGGGGATCCCGCCGTCGTCCGTGCCTGATTCCGACTCCTTGAGCAGCGCCAGCCCAAAGCCGTCCCGGCGCATCCGCAGGTCCACATAGATCAGGGCCATCACGCCGCTTTGGAAGGCCATGGTGATGGCCCCCACCAGGGCGCCGACGAACGCGGAGATGCCCTGGACAATCAGGGTGGTGGTGAGCAGCTGGTCGGGAGTGGGGTTGGGCGCCATGACGGGAGTGAGCATGCCGAGGATGATGCCGACTGGCGCGGTGACAACGCCGCCAATGAAGGAGGCAATGATGGCGGCCAGCGCCGTGATGCCGAAGGTGCGCCACCAGTTGTGGGACGTCAGCCGCCAGGAACGCCTTACCGCGGCAAAGGCCGGCAGGTTCTCGCTGACGATGGCGGCCGGAGCCAGGATCACCTTGACGCTGACCCACACGGCAGCGGCCACAAACGGCAGGCTCAGCAGGACGCCCAGCCCCAGCGCCTGAAGGGGGCCTGTTTCGCTGTTCATGTTGACCACCCCGAGCACAAGGGCCACGAGCAGGCCGATGTAGATTCCGACGGCGACGGTGGCCACCACGGCGTACATCAGGGCAAGCAGGAGCAGCGATCCGACGCGCGGACGGGCCAGCCGCCACATCTGGCCAAATCCGGTCTTGCGGTTGAGCACTGCCCGCATCACGGGAATCACCAGTGCCCCCTCAAGCACCATCTGGGCCAGCGCTGTCACGAAGGAAACCGCAATCAGCCCCGCAATTGTTCCGATTCCGGTGGTGAGGAGCGAATCGAGTTGCTCAGGGGTTGGCCCGCCCGAGGACGAGCCGGTGAAGAAGCTGCCGTCCATCAGGCGCAGGCCCAATTGGCCAAAGCCAAAGGCAATGATCAGCAGGGACAGCGCGGCGGAGATGGCTTGGAATATCAGGGCGGAGCCAAACATGGCCTTCCCGTTGCGGCGCGCTGCCTGGAACGCCCCGTCAAGGACCTCGCCCAGGCGGAGGGGGCGCAGCGGGATGACGCCCGGCTTCGGCGGTGCCACATACTGCCCGTACCCTGGCTGCTGGTATCCCGGCTGCCCGTAGCCCTGGGGCTGCGCGTACTGGCCCCATTGCGGCTGCGGCGGCTGTGCCGGCGGCTGCTGGGGCGCGTACTGCCCCCACTGCGGCTGCGGCTGCTGCCCTGGCGGTTGCTGCGGCTCCTGCGGTTCCTGCGTCATGGTGCTCCCCTGAGTGTGTCCCCCGTCAAGTGGGCCGCTGCCCAACGGGTCCCGGACCGCCCGGCGCTTAAGGGCCGGGGCGGACCGGGCGCCGGTGGCGGCGTCCTTGTACAAACCCTATCGGGAAGAACTGAATTTCCCATGGGATTCACCGCGCCAGCCGTGAAGTGTTGTGGCGCCGAACGCCGCGCCGAACGCCACGCCGGGCGCCACGCCGGACATCCCTGCAGCGCTCCCGTGGTGGTCCCATGAGGTCCCAGGCCGCCGCCCTCCCGCGCCGCGGAATGGCGAAAAGCGACTTTCGGCCGTGAATAGGCAAATATAGAGGTATGAAGGCACGCATTTTAGTGGTTGACGACGACGAAGCCCTGGCAGAGATGATCGGCATTGTGCTGCGCAATGACGGTTTTGAAGCTGTCTATTGTGCCGACGGGGCCAAGGCGCTGGAGACATTCCGCACCAACAAGCCGGACCTTGTGCTCCTGGACCTCATGCTGCCCGGCATTGACGGCATTGAAATTTGCCGGTTGATCCGGGCGGAGTCGGACGTGCCCATTGTCATGCTGACGGCCAAGTCGGACACCTCGGACGTGGTGCGCGGCCTGGAATCCGGCGCGGATGACTACGTGGCCAAGCCGTTCAAGCCCGCCGAGCTGGTGGCGCGCGTGCGCGCCCGGCTGCGCCCCGGTGACGTCAAGGCTCCGGAAACCCTGGTCATCGGCGAGATCACCATCGACGTGGCCGGCCATGCCGTGCGCCGGGCGGGGGAGCGGGTGCTGCTGACCCCCCTGGAATTCGACCTCCTGGTTGCCCTGGCGCGCAAGCCCTGGCAGGTCTTCACCCGCGAACTGCTCTTGGAGCAGGTGTGGGGCTACCGCCACGCCGCCGACACCCGCTTGGTCAATGTGCACGTCCAGCGGCTGCGGTCCAAGATCGAACGCGACCCCGAAGCTCCCGAGGTGGTCCTGACGGTCCGTGGCGTGGGTTACAAGGCCGGCCAATAGGCTGCGCGCCGCTCCCTCCGGGGGCATAATTTAGTCCAGGAACAACCATGGAAACCAGTGGCAGGACCGCAGTGAACAGGAATTCCGGCCCGTCCGGCCAGGCTGGCGCGCCCGCCCCACAGGCCACGGACGACGACGGCCCTGCGGTTTCCGCCGTTGCCGGCGCCCTGGAGGGGGCCGGGTCTCCAGACGGCCGCGTGGTGGCCTCCCCGGGCGCGCAGATCCTCCACGTCCTGACAGTGGCCGGCAAGGCCCTGTGGCGTGCCGCCCGGAAGGTGGGCCGTACGCTGGCCCGGCGCTGGCGCACCTCGCTGCAGTTCCGAACCGTCTTCACCACGCTGGTCATCGCGTCCGTTGCTGTGGTGGGCGTGGGCGGATACCTTGCGGGGCAGATCTCCAGCGGGCTGTTCAAGGAACGCCTGGCCCAGGCACAGCAGGATTCGGCCCGCGGCGCCACGCAGGTCCAGGACAATTTTTCCAATGCCAGTGTCAGTGACCAGCCCCGGGTGTCGTCCTATGTGAAGGACACCCTCGGCCTGCTCGCCGTGGGCGCAGCCGACGACAACCGCAAGTACCTCCTGGTGAAGATTCCCGGCCAGACCAGCAAACTGGCCGTCATCTCCTCCGATTCGGGCGGCGTCACCTCCGCCATCATCCCGGATACGCTGCGTGCAGCAGTGCAGGCCAACGATACCGGACAGTTTTGGCAGTCGATCAGCCTGCCCGTCGGATCATCTGGTTCCCATCCCGCCGTCGTGGTGGGCAACCAGGTGGAGCTGCTGCAGACCAAGTACGAGCTGTACATGATCTATGACCTCAACAGCGCCCAGCTCACCCTCAACTACATCCAGTCCGTGTTGTGGCTGGCAGGCGCCATCCTGCTGCTTTTGATCGGTGCCATTGCCTGGTATGTAACGCGCACAGTGGTCAAGCCAGTCAGCCAGGCGGCCGCCGTGTCGGAAAAGCTGGCGGCCGGCGAACTCGAGGAGCGCATGCAAGTGGTCGGCGAGGACGAGATGGCGCGGCTGGCCACGTCCTTCAACAAGATGGCCACGTCCCTGCAGGACCAGATCAACGCCCTGGCCACCCTCTCGGAGATGCAGCAGCGCTTTGTCTCCGACGTCTCCCACGAGTTGCGAACGCCGCTGACCACAGTTCGCATGGCAGCCGAAGTCCTGTTCGACGCCCGCGACGGATTCGACCCCGTCAACAAGCGCTCCTCGGAGCTGCTGTTCCACCAGGTGGAGCGTTTTGAACTGCTGCTCGCCGACCTGCTGGAAATTTCCCGCTTTGACGCCGGCGTTGCGGACCTTGATGTCGAGTCGCTGGACATTTTCTCCGTCATCCACTCCGTCATAGACGTTGCAGCCCCCGTGGCGGACGCCAACCACTCCGAACTTTCCGTGGTCACCCGGCTGCGCAGCCACAAGTGCGTCGTGGAAATGGATGCCCGCCGGATCGACAGGATCCTGCGCAACCTGGTGCTCAATGCGGTGGAGCACAGCGAGGGCAAGCCGGTGAAAATTTTTGTCTCGGCGGACGAACACGCCGTGGCCGTGGCGGTGCGCGACTATGGGGTTGGCATGTCCCCGGATGCCCTGGGCCACGTGTTTGACCGGTTCTGGCGCGCCGATCCCGCCCGCGCCCGCACCACCGGCGGCAGCGGGCTGGGACTGTCCATCGCCACGGAAGACGCCAGGCTGCACGGCGGCTGGCTGGAGGCCTGGGGTGTGCCCGGCAAGGGCTCCTGCTTCAGGCTGACCCTGCCCCGCACGCGCGGCGGCGTGCTGACGCATTCCCCGGTCCCGCTCCCTCCGGACAGCGGCGCCGGGGCGGCGTCCCTGAACCTGAACACGGGGCCCATCCTGACCAACACGGGCGCCATGGGCGTGGTCGGCGCGCTCGGCGGCATCAGCCCCGCCCTCCACGGCGAACCGCCGGCCGCCGGCACTGCCGCACGGACGGAGCTCCCGTGAGAGAGTCCAACGCATTGTCGGTGCCGGGACGGGCACGCGCCGCAGTCCTGCTGTCCGCCCTGGTGATGGCCGTCGTCGTACTTTTTGTGGCGGCAGGCTGCGCGGCCATTCCCACACGGGGCCCGGTGGGAAAGAGCGATCCGGTGCTGCCCCACAGCAACAACATCAACGTCAGCTTCCAGCAGTTTGCCCCCGTGGCGGGCGCATCCCCGGAAAGCATCATCCGCGGTTTCATTGAGTCCGGTACCGGCATCAGCGACGACTACCAGGTGGCGCGGCAGTACCTGACCGCGGGGCTGGCGCAGTCGTGGGCCCCGGACAAGCGGACGCTGGTGTACAAGAACGCGTTTTCCGTGGCACCGGGCCCGGACAAGGGCACGTACAAGGTCACCTTTGACGTGGCGTCCACGGTGGATGCCAATGGCGTCCTCACCCCGGCGGACACCGGCACCACGGAGACCCTTGACATGTCCTTGGCCCAGGTGGACGGGGAGTGGCGCATCGCCAAGGCGCCCGACGGCGTGGTCCTCTCGCCCTCCACGTTCCAGGCCCTGTTCAGCCCGGTGTCGCTGTACTTTTACGACCCCTCGTTCACCCGTGGCGTGCCGGATGTCAGGTGGCTGGCCGGGCGGGCACCCAGGACGGCCACTGCCATTGTGCGCGCCATGCTGGCCGGCCCTGCGCCGTACCTCAAGGGCGCGGTGGTCAGTGCCTTCCCCAACGGGATAGCCCTGGAACGGGATTCCGTGCCGGTCAACAACGGCATTGCGAAGGTGGGGCTCACGGCGCAGCCGCTCCTGGCCACCAGCGTGCGCCAGCGCCAGCAGATGCGGGCGCAGCTGCTCCTGACGCTGCAGAAGGCCCTCAGTACGGTGACCGACCTGCAGTTCCTGGCCGACGAGCGTGAAGTGGACATGGGCGGCTCCTCCGATGTGGTGGCCCCGATGATCCTGGATTCGGCGGTGCCGTCAACCCAGGTGGCGCTGTCAAAGAACGAGCTGGTCACGTTCGACGGCAGCAAGGTTTCGGCAATTTCCGGCCTGGCGTCCATTGCGAATTTGGCGCCTTCCGCCCCCGCCGTTTCCTACTCCGGGAATGAATTTGCCTTCCTCGCCGGCGGTGGCGGCCAGGTGTACAAGGTGTCTCCGGGGCAGGTGCCGGCGGTGGCTGCCGTTGGCACGGCCCTGACCCCGCCCTCCTTTGCCCCGAACGGATGGCTGTGGACGGCCGCGGGTGACGGTTCCGGGACCGTCATGGCCATCAACGCCAATCCCGGCGCCAAGGAAACCCAGCCCGTGGTGCTCACGGTGCCCTGGCTGGCGGGGCGGCACGTGACCACCCTGCGGGTGTCCCGGGACGGCACGCGCGCGTTGGTCATTTCGGATGCTGACGGGGTGACCCGCGTGTCGATCACCGGCATTTTCACCTCAGGCGACATGCCCAAGGAGCTGACGCAGCCCGCAACGCTGGTCGACCCCGGCAACCCCACAGTGGGTGTGTGGGTGGATGATTCCAGCGTTGCCGTCATGGCGCCTGCAGTCTCGGCACCGGTCACCATCCAGATTCTGGACCTGGCCCTGGACCCCGTGCCGCTCCCGGCAATTGCCGGCGCCCAGTGGCTCAGCGCCGGCGCCGGGGTGCGCAACGTCCACGCGCAGACCTCGGAAGGCATCTTCAACAACGTGGGCAACAGGTGGGAGCCGTCCGTCAAGTCGCTGCGCCAGGCAGCCTTCGCCGGTTAGCGCCCTCCACAGGCCCAGCCCGTGCTGCGCCTTTCCACAGTCCGCGCCTTTGGCCTGCACGACGGCGGCTGGCTGGCCCATGCTTGAACGATGGGCGTAGCGGTGGTGGGCGAGCAGGGCCGGGAACCGGCGTTCGACGGCGGCCGGCACCGGGAGTTGCCCGCCCGCCGGTGGGTGCGGGCCTGGCTCTGGGCGGAAAGTGCGTGGCGCGACTTTCTCTACCTGGTGATGCCGGCCGAATGCGTTTCCTGCGGGCGCGAGGACGCCGCCCTGTGCCCCGGCTGTGCACGGTTGCTGCGGCTGCAGGCGCGCACGCCCTATCGCGCCGAGGGTTCCGCGGATGCGCTGGTCAGCGTCTTCGGGCAGGTGTTGCTGCCTGTGGTGGCGGCGGGCGAGTACCGCGACGTCCTGGCCGCCACGATCCTGGCGTTCAAGAACCACGGCCGCACCGAACTTGCCTCCGTGCTGGGACGCCGCCTGGCGCGGGGGATGGACAGCCTGCCCGGACTGCTGCCCGGGGCCGCCGGCCGCGACCTGGTGCTGGTGCCCGTCCCGAGCACGGGAAGCGGCTGGCGGCGGCGCGGCTACGATCCGGTGGCCATGCTGCTGCGAGCCGTCCAGCGGGAGCGGCGGGTCCCTGCCGGCACCGTCATCGTGCCCGCCCTTGCCGCCAGGGCGCGGCCGCCCTGGCGGCGGCACCACCAAAAGGGCTTGGGCCGGGCCGCCCGCCGGCGCAACGTCCGCAACAGCATGCGACTTCGGGCTGGGCTCCCGTGGGGGATTCGGCCGGCAGCGAACCTGGCCGGCGCGTTTGTGGTGGTCGTTGACGACGTCCTGACCACCGGCTCCACTGTCCGCGAAGCGGCCCAAACATTGGAAATATGCGGGGCCCGCGTGGTCGGCGCCCTGGTGCTGGCAGCAGCCAGGGCCCCCGGTGGTGACACGGTTGAAGGCCCGCGGGAAGGACTCGCCGAAAATAGTTTGTGCACAAAAGATGAATAAACGGATTCAGTGAACTAACGTGAGTGAACGGGTACCTCTTTGAGGGGAAACCACCCGTCGGCGGCCAGGAACGTAACGTGGATTGCTAGCCGGCCGCCGTGTCACCGAAGTTATTTGGAGGGCACCATGGAGTTCATGATCAGCGGTCGCAACCTGAGTGTTTCAGACCGTTTCCGCGAATACGCCGGCGAAAAGCTCACGAAGATCGAGCAGCTGGCCAACAAGGTCCAGCGTGTCGATGTCAAGGTTTCCAAGGAGACCAAGTCCCGTACTGCAGATTCCCCCCTCACCGTGGAGCTCACCGTGCTGGGCAGGGGACCGGTGATCCGCGCTGAGGCGGCTGCCTCGGACAAGTTCGCTGCTTTTGACCTGGCCTACGGCAAGCTGCTGGAGCGGCTGCGCCGGGCCAAGGACAGGAAGAAGGTCCACCACGGCCGCCACGCCCCGGTGGCCGTCAACACCGCCACGGGGTCCCTTGCCCCGGTCAGCAGCACCGAGCCCATCTACGCGCAGACCGAACCGGCTGCCGTGGCGGACAGGTCCCCCTACGAAATTGAGAATGACATCCCCGCGGGGGATTCGCCCGTGTTGATCCGCCGCAAGGTGTTTCCGGCCACCGCGCTTACCCTGGACGACGCCGTGGACAACATGGAACTGGTGGGGCACGACTTCTACCTCTTCATTGACTCGGCCACCGGCATCCCGTCCGTGGTGTACCGCCGCCGCGGCTGGACCTACGGGGTGATTTCCCTCGACGCCAATGCCGATCAGGGCGAAGGTTCCGAGGAAATTTCGGCCTACCGCTCACCAGATGAGCCAGCCCGGGTGTAGTGTCGTCGCGGGGCCCGCCCCCACCACCGCACTTGAACAGCAATCGATCCCAAGGAGCACCACGCATGGCTGCAAGCCTGAGCCTGTCACAGGCCCGGCGCATTGCACTCAACGCACAGGGACTCGCCGAAGTCCGGCCCACCCAACCCGCCACTGCGCGGGCGGTGGGCCGGACTTTTGAGCAACTGCAGCTGGTGCAGATCGATTCCGTCAACATCCTCTCCCGTAGCCACTTCCTGCCGTTCTTCTCCCGGCTGGGCGACTATGACCGCAACATCCTGGGCACCCTTTCCGGCACAGCGCCGCGCAAGATGATGGAATATTGGGCCCACGAGGCAAGCTTCATCCGGCCCGGACATTTCCACGACCTGCTCTTGTGGCAAAACAGGAAATGGGTGGGCGCCAGCAGTCTCGACCCGGCACTGCGGGACTCCCTGGAGGGCCGGATCCTCGAACTCCTGGCACATAGCCGCCCCCTGACAGCCCGCCAGGTCAAGGACCGCATAGGCCATGTTGAGACAAAAAACCACGATGAGTGGGGGTGGAACTGGAGCGCCGTCAAGCGAACCCTGGAGGGCCTCTTCGAGGCAGGCGTGGTGGGTGCCGCTTCCAGGAATGACCAGTTTGAGCGCCGGTACTCGGTTGTGGACAAGGTTCTTCCCCCCGCCCATCGCAGGAACGCATCGGCGGACGGCGGCAAGGACGCAGCCATGGACCGGCTCATCGAGGCGGCCGCGCGCGCCCACGGCATCGGCACCCTGCGCTGTTTTGCCGACTACTTCCGCCTGCCGGCACGGGAGGCGGCACGCTCCGTGCAGCAGCTGGTCTCCGAAGGCGTGCTTGAAGCCGTCACCGTGGACGGCTGGAATGCGCCCACGTACCTGCATGCGGCAGCACGAATCCCCCGCAGGGCCCGGGGCCGGGCGCTGCTGAGCCCCTTCGATTCCCTCGTGTTTGAACGGAAACGGCTCGAGCAACTTTTTGGTTTCCACTACCGCCTGGAAATCTACACGCCGGCCCCCAAACGAAAGTTCGGCTACTACGTGCTGCCGTTTCTGCTGGGCGAAACCATGGCCGCCCGGGTGGACCTGAAGGCGGACCGGCAGGCCGGGCGGCTGGAAGTTCGCGGCGCGTATGCCGAGGCCGGCGCCCCGGCCGAAACTGCGATCGAGCTCGCAGCCGAGTTGGAGCTCATGGCCCGCTGGCTGGGACTGTCCGGCGTCGTCGTGCTCCCCCAGGGGGACCTGGCGGCTGAGCTGGGCCGGGAAATGCGAAGGAGCGCGCCCGCCGTGCCGGATGGAACGTGACGGCGGGCATTCAGGCAATACCCGGCCGGACGTGGAAAACTGGACGTTCGGTGTGCATCTTCTCACGTAGACTGGTCACGCCACTTTTAGGCAGCCACAGATTGGGAGCAATTTCGTGCCATCACTTCTTGAGCGGGTTCTTCGTACGGGCGATCGCAAGACGCTCAAACGACTTAACGTGCTCGCTGACGCCATTGATTCCCTGGAAGAGCCCTTCCAGACTTTCACCGACGCGGAGCTGCGTGAGGAAACGGACAAGCTGAAGCTTCGGCACACGGAAGGCGAGTCCCTCGACAACCTGCTGCCGGAGGCGTTCGCCGCCGTGCGTGAGGCATCCTCGCGCACCCTGGGCCTGCGGCACTTCCGCGTCCAGCTGATGGGCGGCGCCGCCCTGCACCTGGGCAACATTGCCGAAATGAAGACTGGTGAGGGCAAGACCCTCGTCGCCACGGCCCCGGCCTACCTGAATGCGCTGGGCGGCAAGGGCGTCCACGTGGTCACGGTGAACGACTACCTGGCCCAGTACCAATCAGATTTGATGGGGCGAGTCTTCCGGTTCCTGGGCCTGACCAGCGGCTGCATCATTTCCAACCAGGACCCTGAAGTGCGCCGCGCCCAGTACGCCGCGGATATCACGTACGGCACCAACAACGAGTTTGGCTTTGACTACTTGCGCGACAACATGGCCTGGAGCAAGGACGAACTGGTCCAGCGCGGCCACAACTTTGCCATTGTCGATGAGGTTGACTCCATCCTCATTGACGAGGCCCGCACGCCGCTGATCATTTCCGGCCCCGCCTCCGGCGACGCCAACCGCTGGTACGGCGAATTCGCCAAGGTGGTGCTGCGCCTGGACAACGAGGACGACTACGAGGTCGACGAAAAGAAGCGCACCGTCGGCGTCCTTGAAGGCGGCATTGAAAAGGTCGAGGACTACCTGGGCATTTCCAACCTGTATGAATCCGCCAACACCCCACTGATCGGGTTCCTGAACAACGCCATCAAGGCCAAGGAGCTGTTCAAGCGCGACAAGGACTACGTCATCATGGACGGCGAGGTCCTCATCGTTGACGAGCACACCGGGCGCATCCTGCCGGGCCGGCGCTACAACGAGGGCATGCACCAGGCCATCGAGGCGAAGGAGGGCGTGGAAATCAAGGCGGAGAACCAGACCCTGGCCACCGTGACCTTGCAGAACTACTTCCGCCTGTATGAAAAGCTCTCCGGCATGACCGGCACCGCCGAAACCGAAGCCAGCGAATTCATGGGCACGTACTCCCTCGGAGTGGTCCCGATCCCCACCAACATGCCCATGCGCCGTGTCGACCAGCCCGACCTCGTCTACAAAAACGAGGTGGTGAAGTTCGACGCCGTCGTGGAGGACATTGCCAACCGCCACGAGACCGGCCAGCCCGTCCTGGTGGGAACCACCAGCGTGGAAAAGAGCGAATACCTCTCCAAGAAACTGGCGGAAAAGGGCGTCAAGCACGAGGTCCTCAACGCCAAGAACCACGCCCGTGAGGCCGCCATTGTGGCCCAGGCCGGGCGCCTCGGTGCGGTCACCGTCGCCACGAACATGGCCGGACGCGGCACCGACATCATGCTCGGCGGAAACGCCGAATTCAACGCGGTGGCCGCCTTGGCAGCCCAGGGCCTGGACCCTGAAGAAACGCCGGAGGAGTACGAGTCGGCGTGGCATGACGCCTTTGAGGCAGCCAAACTCGCGGTGAAGGACGAGCACGAAGCCGTCCTGGAAGCCGGCGGCCTGTACGTGCTGGGCACCGAGCGCCACGAATCCCGCCGCATCGACAACCAGCTGCGCGGCCGTTCCGGGCGCCAGGGCGACCCGGGCGAATCCCGCTTCTACCTCTCGCTTACCGACGACCTGATGCGCCTGTTCAACTCCGGTGCCGCGGAGCGGCTCATGTCACGCTCCTCCATGCCGGACGACGTCGCGCTGGAATCGAAGCTGGTGTCCAAGGCGATTGCCTCGGCCCAGGGCCAGGTTGAAGGACGCAATGCCGAGCAGCGCAAGAACGTCCTGAAGTACGACGACGTCCTGAACCGCCAGCGCGAGGCCATCTACGGAGATCGCCGCCGCATCCTGGAAGGCGACGACCTCCACGAAAAGGTCCAGTACTTTCTGGAAGACACCGTCAATGAAATCATTGATGCCACCCTCAACGAGGGCCACCCCGGGGACTGGGACTTCAACTCGCTGTGGTCCAACCTGCGCACCATCTACCCTGTGTCCATTTCAGTCGACGACCTTGCCGAGGAGGCCGGCGGCCCCGGCCGCATCACCGGTGAAATGCTCAAGACAGAACTGCTGTCCGACGCGCAGGTGGCCTACCGCGAACGCGAAATGGCGCTGGGCTCGGAGACCATGCGCGAGCTTGAACGCCGCGTGGTGCTTTCCGTGGTGGGCCGCAAGTGGCAGGAACACCTCTACGAGATGGACTACCTCAAGGAAGGCATTGGCCTGCGGGCCATGGCCCAGCGCGACCCGTTGGTGGAATACCAGCGCGAGGGCTTTGAAATGTTCCAGGCCATGATGGCCGCCATCCGCGAGGAGAGCGTTGGCTTCCTGTTCAACCTGGAAGTCCAGGTCGAAAATGCCCCTGAAACCGCCGTAGGCGTCGTGGCGGAAGCACCCGCAGGACTCATGGACCGCGTTTCCGGAGCCGCCTCAGGGGCTGCAGGCGATGAGGCCGTGCATGCCGCCCCGCGGATTACGGCCCCCGGGCTCGAAGCCCCGGCCAAGCCTGCCCAGCTGCAGTTCACGGCCCCCGACGCCCAGGGCGACGCCGAGGTCCATGTGGAACGGCGCTCCAGCGGCGACGGCCTGCCGCCGTCGGCCAAGCGGTCCGGCAACAAGAAGAAGAGCAAGAAGAAGCGCTAGCCGATCTGCAGTGCCGTGACCTTCCAGGTGCCGCGGGACTCCTCGAAACGCATGGCGATGGCTCGGAACCGCGTGCTGTCGGCAATCACGACAGACGTTTCGTAGATTCCCGGGCACACCGGGCTGCAGTGGATTGAATGGACCATCGGCTGGCGGTGCAGTGTTCGGACGTTGTCGGCAGTTCCGCCCGCTGTTGCGCCGGGGGCGCGGTCATGGCTCAGGCGGCGGTCCTGGGCGGCGCAGGCCGAGGCGTGCAGCCTGGCCCGCGTGGTCAGGGCGCTGAAGCACCTGGTGTCCAGCCAACGGGCAAGCTGCTGGACCGAACGGGCGCCGCTGAGCACTTCAAGGGTTGCCAGTGCGATCTTGCGCGTCATCTCCGCCACCAGCGCCCGTTCCGACTTCATCGGGTCCAGGACGGTGGCGATAGGGCCGGCGGTGCCTGGCCGGGCTGTCGTGCCGGCCGCGGCAGCGGCCGCGGTGAGGCGCTGCGGCATCCTGACGACAGTTCCCACCGAGTCAGCGCCCGAGTTGCCTGCTGTAGTTGGCGCCGGACGCCGGACCAGCGGTGTAATGGTGGCAGTTTCTTCCGGAATGGCCATGGTGCTCATGAATTTCCCCTTTGAACAGTGCGTTGTGATTCGCTTGCTTTAGACTTTTGGTGCGGTGCTCCCGCCGAGATTTTGAAGTGTTGCGTCCACCCTGACCGTTCACCTGAATTCCGGTCAGCTGAACGGCGTCAGGAGCACCTGGCCCGGCAGAATGATGTTGGGGTCGGGGCCGATGACCGCCCTGTTGGCCTGGTACCACCGCGGCCAGGCGTCGGCGACTTCCACATCGCTGGCATCCGGGCCCAGCGCGGTGGCAACGATGGACCACAGGCTGTCCCCGCCCTGAACAACCACTGTGCCCGCCCCGGATTCCGGGACCGGCCTGTCCCGATCGTTGCTGGAACGCTGCCCGGTGGCGGGAAGCCCGGTGGCAGGGCGCCGTGCAGGGCTGACCAGGGGCCCGGGATCCGTGGCCGGACCGTGCGGGGTCCACGCCGGATTGACGCCCATGCCGCCCGCGACCCCCGCGCCGCCAGTGTCCCCGCCACTTTCGCCGGCCGTGGCGGCCACTCCGGGAATGGCAGGAGCGGCGGCCACTGTGCCGGCACGCCAGCTGGGGTCGACGGGTGCAGTGGCGCCACCCTCGGCCATGGCCATGGGCGCGGCCATCAGGTTCAGGCCCAGAACGGCAGCCACCAGGCGCCGCATGAATGCCGGCGACCAGGCCGCCGCACCGGCTGCCAGCCGAGGCCGGCCCGACAAATGGGCAACCGTTGATATCAGTGCGCCGAGGAGGGCCACCAGCCACCACAGCGCCACGGCAATTCCGGCCCCGGCAGACAGGGCACCAATTAGTTCTTCCAAGCGCAGCGGGCCGGCGCCGCCTGCCAGCCGGTGTCGCAGCAGCGTGCTGCCGGCGAAGACCAGCGATGCACCCAAGACAAGGATGGCCACGACCATGGCCGCGTCGGCACCCAGCTGCTTCTTCATGCTTCCCCCGATTGCTACTTGGTATTTGAACGTCTTTGACAACGTTTGATGTGTTCTAAGTCATTTTGACCCTCTTCCAATCTGTTTGTCCATACCCTGGTGAAAATTGTGGACGGCGTCCGGCTTGACGGCGCGGAACGGTGCCCATAGCGTGGCGGCATGCGATGGGACGGGCTTTTTGGGGACCTGGATGCACAATGGCATGCGGCCGAGCAGCAGGACCTCGAGCTGAGGGTCAACGAGCTGGCGAGGATGGAGGCTGCCCGGCTGACGCTTGCCGACGCCCTGCGGGGTGGATTGGGGGGTGAAGTTGGCGCAGTGCTGCGCAACGGCGTCGCCCACCATGGCCTGCTCCAGCGGGTGGAAGACCAGTGGATGCTGCTGCTGGAGGGGGGACGCTCGGTGGTCGTGCCGCTGGCCAAGGTCCTGCGCGTGTCGGGCCTGGGGCCGGCGAGGGCGTCCCGGCGCGGCAGGGTGCACCACTCCCTGGCGGCAGCGCTGCGTGTCCTGGCCCGCAACCGTGCCGTGGTGGTCCTGGAATTGGAGTCAATTCAGCCGAGCAGGTTGCGGGGCGTGTTGGACCAGGTGGGCGCGGATTATGTGGTGGTTCAGCAATTGGCCGACGGCGTGGTGCGGGCCCGTGACAATCAGCAGGGCCGCGTGGTGGTTCCCGTGGAGGCGATGGTGTCCATCATGTCCGCGGCGGACAATGAGTTCTAGCGGGGTTGTTTTGCGGCCGGCTGCGCTGCGTTTTCGGACGCGAGCATGGCGCGTGCTGCGGAATGGCGGTCTTCGATGAACTGTTCAAACTTGGCCTCGTCCACGCGCCACTGCCCCCGCCCGCCGATCTGGAACGCCGGGAGCTCGCCGCTGTGGACCAGCTGGTAGCACGCCGCTGCAGAGATTTGAAGTTGTTCGGCCACGTCGGCCAGGGTCAGGAATCTAGGCATGGCTCCAGTATCCTCCCTTTTGCCACGGTTTGCACTGGTTATCCACTGTTTGCTCTCGTCAAGCACCAAAACGCAATTCCCGGTTTATCCACAGAATTACGCCATTTGGTGTTTGGGGCTATCCCGGGGGACGGATTGACGGTAAGAATGAAGCACTGCGGTCCACTCCGCGTCGGGGCAAGCGCCTTGCCGCTGACATGCGCCTGGGGGCGTTGTTGCAGGTGGGCCCTTGTTGCTGGGAGGGGGCCATGGGCATGGATGGACAGGCGGAGGCGCCGCGGCTGGGCAGGCCGTCGTGGAAGGATCCACGGCTGTTGGTGGGGGTGCTGCTGGTGTTGGCGTCCGTGGCCTCCGTCGTGGCCCTGGTGGGTGGGGCGGACAAGACAGTGCCCATGTTTGTGGCGCGGGACTCGCTCGTGGTGGGGCAAAGCGTGGGACCGGAATCCTTTGGCGTGGTCCAGGTCAGGCTGGGCGACGTGGATGCAAAATACCTCAACCCGGAAAACCAGCTCCCGTCCCACGCCGTGGCCGTCCGCCTGGTCCCGAAGGGGGAGCTGGTGCCCGTTTCCAGCATTGGCGGCACTGATGCCCTTGACCGCAAGCCAGCCTCCCTGACGGTGGCCGAGCCCTTGCCAAAGGAAGTGGGCGTGGGTTCGCACGTGGACGTTTGGGTGGCCCTGCCCGACGAGCACAACGGTTACCACGAGCCGGTGCTGATGCTGCCGGGGACTGAGGTGGCGGCCCTGAACACGGCCTCCGGCGGCCTGGGTTCCGGGAAGACCACGCAGCTGCTGGTGCTGGTCAGTGACGCACAGATGCCGCGGATACTGGGCGCTGTGGCCAACAAGGCCAAGGTGGCCGTTGTGTGGAACCCGGGAGCCGGGAAATGAACGCCGTGCCTGTCGTGACGGTGGGGGACACCGGCGGGCACGCCATAGACGCCTTGGAGGGCCAGCGCGGTGCCGTCGCCGTGGTGCGCCGCTGCCCCGAATTGGCCGGCCTGCTGGCGGCCTGTCAGAGCGGGATGGCCAAGGTGGCAGTGGTTGCGGAGGGCTCCGAGGGACTCACGGCAACCTTGGTGGACCGCCTGACGGCAGTGGGGGTGGGAGTGGTTGCCGTAGCGGGCACGCCTGAAGAGGCCGGCCGGCTCCGCGGAATTGGCGCCTCGCCAGTCACGGGGGATGTGACGGCCCATGCCGTGGTCGACGCCGTGCTGGCAGCAGTCAGGGCGCGCAGTTATCCACGGTCGGCCGCCTTCAGCGTTCCCCTCGCTGCAGACGCCGACGCGCCTGCGTTGGCCGCCAGGCCGCCCGGCAATGGTGGGAGTTCCACCGGGTACGACGCCGGCTCCCGGGGCGGCGCTGTCCCGTCCGGGCGTGCTGGTGGTTCAGAAGCAGGTGCCTCCGCCGTGGGTGCCGACCAGGGCCCGACATCGCAGGGAATCTCCGGCCGGCGGGCGTTCACGGGGAAGGAACTTCCGGTTGCGGGGGAGGGCGAATCGGCCGCCGTCGTGCCTGGCCGGAAGCGGACCAAGGGCTTCGCCGTGCTCCGGGGGATGGCACGGCCCGGAAGTGGTCCGTCCCGGCTGAACAAGCTGGCGCGACACCCTCGCGGACAGGACCGCCCGCCCAAACCAGGCCACTCCCCGGGACAGGGAGCGCCGGGACGAAAAGTGGCTGCCGAGGACCCTGCCGGACTCGGGGTGCCGGCCCGGCCCGAGGCCATTGCCGTTTGGGGGCCCATTGGCTCACCGGGCCGAACCACCTTGGCTCTCAACCTGGCTGCGGAACTCGCGGCCCAGGGGCGCCGCGTACTGGTGGTGGATGCCGACAGCTACGGTGCCTCCGTGGCCGGCAGCCTGGGCCTGTTGGACGAGTCCGCCTCCTTTGCGCAGGCCTGCCGCGTTGCCGACCAGGGGGTGCTGACCCCTGCGAGCCTGTCCAAGATTTGCACCGAGGTGGTCTTCGCCGGAGGCACGTTTTTGCTGCTGACAGGCCTTACCCGGGCCGACAGGTGGCCGGAGCTGAGGGCTGCCGCCGTCGAACGGGTGCTGATCAATGCACTTGAGGTGGTGGACGCGGTGGTGGTCGACTGCGGGTTTTGCCTCGAGACCGATGAGGAACTGAGCTACGACACGGTTGCTCCCCGCCGCAATGCGGCCACCTTGGCAGTTCTGGCCCGGGCGGACACCATTTATGCCGTGGGCAGTGGCGACGCCATTGGCATTCCCCGGTTGATCCGGGCACTTGCGGAGCTGGCCGAAGGCCCCGGTGGACCACCGGGCGCCAATGTCCACGTCGTCCTGAACAAGGTGCGGCGCAAGGCCGTGGGCGGTTCCCCTGCCAAGGCCCTGGAACAGGCCTGGGAGCGGTTTGGCCCGCAGCAGCCCATCGGCCACTTCCTGCCCTGGGATGCCGAGACCACTGACAAGGCGTTGCTGGAGGGGCGGCTGCTGCTGGAGGTGTCCCCGGACTCGCCGCTGCGGCAGGCCATCCAAAAGCTCTCTTGTGCACACGTCCAACAGATTCGCAAAGCACTGTAACAATCGCCACAGCGGGGCCCGGAAATCCGGGCTAGGCTCTGTGTGAGGCCGCAAAGAAGCGGCCTTTTCTTCTTTGACGGAGGCGTTTTTTATGTCGTCTAACTCACCCACGACCGAGTCTTTACAAGACCCTTCCCGGTTGAGCCCCGGTGACCGGCAGTTCATCACCGATTACTATGTGCAATTGTCCGATGAGGACACCGCTGCCTACGATCCTGCCGTCCTTGACGCCCGGGCCTTGACGCACCGCGAGCTTGCCCAGGGGCGCGCCCCTGGAACCGTCAAAGTTGAGGTGCTGGACGAGCGCGACGCCAGCATGGTGTACATCGTTACAGACGACATGCCGTTCCTGGTTGACTCCGTCAACGCCGAACTGGTGCACCTGAACCACGCCATCCGCCTGGTGACCCACCCCATGTTCGTGGTCTCGCGGAACAAGAAGGACCACTCCCTGGCCGGGGTCAGCAAGGTGCCGTCCCACGCAGGCGTGGCCAGCGGGGACACGTCCACGCTCCCCAGCATCGCGCACCTGATTGCCGAAGGTGACAACGCCGCCCACCTCGAGTCCTGGATCGCCGTCGAGATTGCCAAGGCCGGCGACGCCGAAAAGGCCGCCCTGGTGGCAGGGCTGGAAAAGGTCCTGGCCAACGTCCGCGCCGCCGTCGAAGACTGGCCCGTCATGCGCGAAAAGGCGCTGAGCCGGGCCGAAGTGCTGGCCACCGAGCTGGCAGGGGAGTCGCTGAACGACATCCGCGAGGCCGAGGACCTGTTGCACTGGATGGACGCCGACAACTTCACATTCCTCGGCTACCGGGAATACGACCTGGTCAAGCAGGACGGCGAAGACGTGCTGGTCAACCGCGAAGGCAGCGGCCTGGGCTTGCTGCGCGACGGCTCCAGCCACCCGACCGTGCAGCACCTGACCACCACCGGCCAGCGCAAGGCGCGCGAAAAGCGCGTCCTGGTCATCACCAAGGCCAACTCCCGTTCCACGGTGCACCGCGCCGCCTACCTGGACTACATCGGCATCAAGTCCTTCGACTCCCAAGGCAACGTCAACGGCGAGCAGCGCTTCATCGGCCTGTTCTCCTCGGCCGTGTACACCGGATCGGTGCGCAACATTCCCGTGGTGCGTGAAAAGGTCGACGCCGTCCTGCGCCACTTTGGCTTCCCCCCGGACTCCCACTCCGGCAAGGACCTGTTCGCCGTGCTGGAAACCTATCCCCGCGACGAACTGTTCCAGATTGAGGTCCAGGACCTTATTGAAACCGCCAACGGAATCCTGCGCCTGGCAGAACGCCGCCGCACCCGCCTTTTCCTGCGTCCGGACATTTACGGCCGCTTCATGTCGGCCCTGATCTACATCCCCCGCGACCGCTACACCACGGCCGTCCGCCGCCGCATTGAGGATGAACTCACCCGCACCTTCAACGCCGTCTCCATCGACTTTGAAGCCCGCATGAGCGAGTCGGCGCTGGCCCGCCTGTTCTTCCGTATCCGGCTGCCCAAGGACTACTTTGTCCCGGAGGACCTCCAGACCGCAGAGCTGGAGCAGCGCCTTGTCATGGCCGCCCGGTCCTGGCCTGAGGGCATTGCCCAGGTGCTTCGGGACACCTATCCACTGGATGCTGCCGAGCCGCTGGCCGCCAAGTGGGCCGACGCCTTCCCGGCCAGCTACCGCGTGGACTTTGAGGTGGAGGACGCCCTCGAGGACATTGCACGCTTTGAGGACTTTGACAGCAACTACAAGTTGGTGGTCGAGGCCGGGACCGGCCCGGACAAGTGCGCGCCCGGCATGCACGTCTACGTGCCTGCCACCTCCCAGGACGGACGCGACGGCGACGCCCGCGTCAAGCTGTACATGGCGCACCCACAGAGCCTGAGCAACATCCTGCCGTTCTTCCACAACCTCGGCATTGAAGTCATTGACGAACGCCCGTTTGAGATCGAGACGGCGGACAAGCGCGACTTCTTCCTCTACGACCTGGGCCTGAAGTACCCGGCCGGCGTGGACCCGCTCGCCACGGCCAGCCTGCTGACTGACGCGTTCGGGGCAGCCACGACGGGAGCCAGCGAATCCGACCTCTTTGACCGGCTGGTCCTGACCGAGGGCATGGACTGGCGCCAGATCGTGATTCTTCGCGCCTACGCCAAGTACCTGCGCCAGATGGGAAACACCAACTCGTTCGGCTTCATTGCCGACACCCTGCTCCACAACGTCGCCGTCACGCGGGCGCTGGTGGAATTGTTTGAGACCCGCTTCAACCCGGCGGTTCCGGAAGAGACCCGCGTCGATCGTCTCGACGAGGTCCGCGGACGCCTCCTGGACGCCCTGGAAAAGGTGCCCACGCTGGATGCCGACCGTGTCCTGCGCACCATCGCCAACCTACTTGAATCGACACTGCGCACCAACTACTACCGCGGCCGTGACTTCCTCAGCCTCAAACTTGACCCCGCGGGGATCGACGGTTTGCCGTTCCCACGCCCCATGTTTGAAATCTGGGTATATTCCCCGCGCGTTGAAGGCGTCCACCTTCGCTTTGGCAAGGTGGCCCGAGGCGGCCTGCGCTGGTCGGACCGCCGCGAGGATTTCCGCACCGAGGTCCTGGGCCTGGTCAAGGCCCAGACCGTCAAGAACGCCGTCATCGTCCCGACGGGCGCAAAGGGCGGCTTCTTCCCCAAGCAGCTGCCCAACCCGGCCGTTGACAGGGGCGCCTGGATCACTGAAGGCAAGGAAAGCTACAAGACCTTCATCCGCGGCCTCCTCGACGTCACCGACAACCTCGTGGCCACGGCCGACGGCGAAGTGGTGGTGCCGCCGGAGAACGTGGTCCGGCATGACTCGGACGACACGTACCTGGTGGTGGCCGCGGACAAGGGGACGGCGTCGTTCTCCGACACGGCCAACGCCATTTCGGCAGAGTACGGCTTCTGGCTGGGCGATGCTTTCGCCTCCGGCGGCTCCGTCGGCTACGACCACAAGGAGATGGGCATCACGGCCCGAGGTGCCTGGGAATCCGTCAAGCGCCACTTCAGCGAGTTCGACGTCGACACCCAGGCCGAGGAGTTCACGGCAGTGGGGATTGGCGACATGTCGGGCGACGTTTTTGGCAACGGCCTGCTGCGGACCCGCCACGTTCACCTTGTGGCCGCCTTTGACCACCGGGACATCTTCCTGGACCCGAACCCGGAACCGGGCGCTGCCTTTGACGAGCGCCAGCGCCTTTATGACCTGCCGCGGTCATCATGGCAGGACTACAACAAGGAACTGATCAGTGAAGGCGGCGGCGTCTACTCCCGCACGCTCAAGTCGATACCCGTCTCCGAACAGGTCAGGGTGGTGCTGGGGCTGCCCGAGGGAACCGTCAAGCTGAGCCCGCCGGAACTGCTGCGGGCCGTGCTGCTGGCCCCCACCGACCTGCTTTACAACGGCGGAATCGGCACGTACATCAAGGCCAGCACGGAAAGCAACGCCGAAGTGGGCGACAAGGCCAATGACGCCATCCGTGTGGACGGCCGGGACCTGCGGGTCAAGGTGGTGGGTGAAGGCGGAAACCTGGGCATGACCCAGCACGGCCGCGTGGAGGCCGCCCTGCACGGGGTGATTCTGAACACCGACGCCATTGACAACTCAGCGGGTGTTGACTGTTCCGACCATGAGGTGAACATCAAGATCTTCGTGGACCGCATGGTGGCGGCCGGCAAGCTTGACACCAACGAGCGCGCAGCCTTCCTGATGTCCATGACCGAGGAAATCGGGCACCTGGTGCTTGAGGACAACATCGACCAGAACGTGCTGCTGCTCAACGACCGCCAGCGCGTGGTGGAGTGGAGCCCCAGCTACGAACGCTTCATGGACTGGCTGGAAAAGCACGGCGAGCTGGACAGGGCCATCGAGGCGCTGCCCACCAACGAGGAGCTTCACGAGCGCCTCCTGGGCGGCCAGGGACTCACCTCGCCGGAGCTGGCCGTGCTGGCCGCCTACGCCAAGATGGAACTGGCCACGGCGCTCAGCGACAGCGACCTGGCAGATGATCCGTGGTTCAAGTCGACGCTGCGCCGGTACTTCCCGGCCCAGGTGGCCGAACGCTTTGACGCCGAACTGGACACCCACCCCCTGCGACGGGAAATCATTGCCACCGTGGTGGCCAATGACATGGTGAACCTGGGC
Organism: Arthrobacter silviterrae; assembly: GCF_011045165.1. Classification (GTDB taxonomy): domain Bacteria; phylum Actinomycetota; class Actinomycetes; order Actinomycetales; family Micrococcaceae; genus Specibacter; species Specibacter silviterrae. The sequence continues at coordinate 54,474 of NZ_JAAKZI010000016.1, read as the reverse complement.
GGGATCACGTTTGCCTTCCGCGCCATGGAGGAGTCCTCCGCCGACGAAGTGGCAATTGCCAAGGCGTTCGTGGCCCTGCACGAAATCTACGACTTCGACGCCATGACTGCGGCGCTGCGCGAGTTGCCGCCGTCGTTCCCCACGGAGCAGTGGTGCACGGTGCAGCTGGACATGCGCCGGCTGCTGGACCGTGCACTGCGGTGGCTGGTCAACGAGAGCACGGGACAGCGCACCATCGCCGAGGTGATTGGCCAGTTCAAGCCTGTTGTCTCCTCGCTGGGGGCCCGCATGGGGGACTTCTTCCAGGGCGTGGACGTGGACCGCGTGCAGTTGTGGCGCGACCGTGCCAAGTCGTTCAACATGCCCGACGCCCTCGGGCTGCAGTGGGCGGAACTGTTCGAAACATTCCCCCTGCTGGATGTGGCCAAGGTCAGTGCCAGCGTGGACGAACCGGTGGAGGACGTGGCCAGCGTGTACTACGCGCTGTACAACCGCTACGGCGTGGATGCCCTGCTGGAGCGGATTACGGCACTGCCACGCAATGACCGCTGGCAGGCACTGGCCCGCGCCGCCCTGCGTGATGACCTCTACGCCACCACGGCGGACATGGCCAGCAACGTCCTGCACAGCACGGAAAACGGGACGGGCACCATGGCACGCATCGAAGGCTGGGAGGCGCAGAACAAGGAACAGCTCACGCGTGCCACCAAGATGTTTGCCGAGGTGAATGAGCTTGAGCAGGACGACATGGCCTCCTTGTCGGTAGCATTGAGGCTCTTGCGTTCGATCGTTCGGCGCTAGCAACTAAACGGCCGGTGCCCGCGTCCCACAAGGGGTGCGGGCACCGGCAACCAATACAGGAGGAGCCGCAGGTGGCCATCTTTGCCGACATGATCAGGGAGGGTGCTGATTTTGGGCCGGGGGATGCCGAATGGCTGCACCTTCTGGTGGGGGACTGGCAGCTCATTGCCGATCTTGCCTTTGCCGACCTGGCCCTCTGGTTCCCACACCCCCGGAAGGGGTACGTGGCGCTGGCGCACGTGCGCCCGTCGACCAGCCACACCATGTTCCACACCGACTTTGTGGGCGAAAGCATCCGCCCTGAACTGGAGCCCCTGGTCAATTCCGCCTGGCGGAGCCAAAACATAGAGCGATCCACTGAAACCAGCATCTGGAATGCCGACATGGCCATGCGGGTGGAGGCCATCCCCATGGTCCGCAACGGCCGCACCCTGGCCGTGATCACCACGCACATGGACCTCTCCAGCTCGCGGATGCCCTCACGCCTGGAGCTGACCTACCGACAGTGCGCCTATGACCTGCTGAAGATGGCCACGCTCGGGCTGTGGCCCGACTTTGCCTCGCCCACCGGGTCCCGCCGCGGTGCGCCGCGTGTGGGCGACGGCGTGCTGCGGCTGGATGTGGACGGAATCGTCCAGTATGCCAGCCCCAACGGGGTATCGGCCTTCCGGCGCCTGGGGGACGGGGAATCCCTGGAGGGCCGCTCCCTGGCGGAAGTCACCACCGGGCTGCTCAAGGACCGGCGGATGGTGGACGAGACGCTGCCGCTGGTGGTAACGGGGCGCATGCCGTGGCGGACGGAAATCGAATCGCGCGGCGTGAGCCTGTCACTGCGGGCCATCCCGTTGCGTGATGCCACCGAGCGGTTTGGCGCCCTGGTGCTCTGCCGCGACGTGTCCGAGTTGCGGCGCCGGGAACAGGAGCTGGTGACCAAGGATGCCACCATCCGTGAGATCCACCACCGTGTAAAAAACAACTTGCAGACCGTCGCGGCCCTCTTGCGCATGCAGTCACGGCGCATGCACAGCGAGGAAGGCCGGCAGGGGCTGGAGCAGGCCATGCGCCGTGTCTCCACGATCGCCCTGGTGCATGAGACCCTGTCCCAGGGACTGGCCCAAAATGTCGACTTTGATGAGTTGATCGACCGCCAGTTCCGGCTCTCCGCCGAGGTGGCGTCACCATCCCAGAAGGTGCACACCGAGCGTGAAGGAATTTTCGGCGAGCTGCCCAGCGACTTTGCCACCCCGCTGGCACTGGTGATCAACGAACTGGTGACAAACGCCGTCGAACATGGCCTGCAGGACCGGGAAGGCACGGTCCGGATGACGGCCAGGAGATACAAGAACAGCGCCGGCGACGACGCCCTGGCCGTCACGATCGAGGACGATGGCGTGGGTTTGCCCGCCGGCCACATCGCCGAGGGGCTTGGCCTGCAGATTGTGCGCACCTTGGTCACCAGCGAACTGGGCGGCACCATTGAGTGGACGCCGCGTGAAGGCGGCGGCACCACCGTGTTCCTGGAAATGGCCCTGATACGCCGGCATTAGAAGGCGCCATTAAAGCAAGCGGCCCGCAGCTGCGGTTGAAACGCACCAATTCCCTGGCGTGATGTTCAACCGCTGCTGCGGGCCGGCCGCGAGTGGCTAGCTGGCGCGGCGGGCGCGGGCGGCGCGGCGCTTCATGGCGCGGCGTTCGTCCTCGCTCAGGCCACCCCAAACGCCGGCGTCCTGGCCGGACTCAATGGCCCACTTCAAGCAGGTGTCGATGACTGGGCAACGACGGCATACGCTCTTTGCTTCCTCGATCTGCAACAAAGCGGGCCCGGTGTTTCCTACGGGGAAAAACAATTCCGGGTCCTTGTCGAGGCAGGCTGCGCGACTACGCCAGTCCATGCTGATCACTCACTCCTTATTAGAACGGGAGGCTGTTTGTGAAATATTTCACGTTTGGCCACATAAGAAAAGGGCCTCTGCGGCCCCTTTAGGTCATTGAGTTAAGCGTGTCATGTTAACTCTTTGTAAACAAGGGGTATTGATGCATAATTTGCACTCCACACGTGAGCGATGCGTCACAAACGCCAAGGCGCCCATGGCTGTTCCCCGACTATGTCCGGTAGGGTGCACTTGTGTCAAGACCTCCCCGGAACCCGCAGAACCAGCCAGCCCCCGAGCCGCAGGAACCTGTGCCGTCCAAGGGAGCCGTCCCATCCAAGGGCGCCGTGCCCCCCACAGAATCGGGCTTGCGGCCGCCCCGGCCGCTTGGCGTGGTGGTCATAGCGGCTGTCGTGGCGCTTGAGGCGCTTGAGCTGGCCGCAGCCGCCCTCTGGCTCGGCATTGGGTCGTTTTTCCAGCCGCCGCAGTCCCTTGCCAGCTCTGTGTTCCTGGTGGTGTTGACACTGGCCCTGGCAACCGGGCTGGCCGCCGTTTCCGTCAACGCCTACAGGGGTTTTCGCTGGACGAGGTCAGCTGCGTTCGTGTGGCAACTGCTCATGGTGGCGCTGGCCATGCCTGCGTTATTTGGCGGTGCGGTTCCTGTTGGCGTGCTTTTGCTGCTGCCGGCGTTGGCTGGCATCTACTATTTGTTCACGCCCAGGGTGGTGGCATTCTCGTTGCGGACCGGCGGCGAACACCCCGTGCTGTAGTTGTACACGGTCATCTCACTCCCCGGCCCGGCCAATGTCGGCGAAGGGGAACTGAAACCACTCCACGCTGCCGCGAACCACAAGGACTGCGCGTCCGGAGGGTTCTGAACCCGCGGTGTCCAGGCGCACGCCCAGCACTTCTCCGTCCAGGGCCCTCTTCGGGCCGAGGATGATGCCGTGCTCCATGTTCCTCAGCCCCCATTCCAGGGGCAGGCGGGACAGGGACGGCAGATGGTTGGGAAGGGCAACCACGGCCACTGACCCCTGGTCCAGCTGGCGGCCCAGCTCGGCAAGGGGTACAGGGTCCAGGGCGATGGCGTCGTCCACCCACAGAACGGGCGGCCCCGGCTGCGCGGGCAGCCCGGCGTTCAGTTCCGGCCCATTGAGGGCGCGGACGGACCGCAAAAAGGTTGAGCGGCCCGAACCCGGCCCGCCAAGCAGGGGCAGCACGGTCCCGGCCTGGATTCTCACGGTGATGGGGGTGCGGCCGTCCCCGCCGAGGCCCACAAACAATGAAGCATAGCCCTGGCACTGGGATGTTGCCGGTGACGAGCTGCGGTTGCCGGGGGCGCCGCCATGGCTGTTGCTGCCACTGTCGCTGCCGTTGCCACTGCATCGTTGTGTCTGCAGCCTGCGCATGGTGTCACGGGCCTGGCCCAGTGTCAGCGCCTCCGGAAGGTCGCAAACCACAATTGGCGGCTCGGGCGGGAGCTGTCCGCGGTGGGAAGCCTGTCCTGAACCTGTCCGTCCCGTGTTTGTGCCCGGTGCTGCGTCTAACAATGGTTCCGAGACGTTGCCTTGGTAACTGACGGTGCCGGCGTGCAGGGGGTGGCGGGAGGACGTTGCGGCTGGCGTGCCAAGCTGGGCAGTGTGGGGATCGTCGGGCAGCCCTCCTGACGCCGCGGCATTGATTGGCCCAAAGACGGCGGCCCGGCCTGGAAGCGGTGCAAACCGCGGCAACTTGGGCCACAAAAGCGTGGACTCCGTGCTGGCCCGGTGCGGGAGGAACAGCCGGTTGGGAATTGAAGCCATGAACGGTGCTGTCAGGAGCTCGCGGTCACCGCCAAGGACCACGCTGACGTTGCACGCGCCGTGGCGGACCAATCCGGTCAGCTCGTCCTCGGCCCATGGCCAGGGGCTCGACCTGAATCCGGCCAGCCAGCGTCCCCAATCGGAGGCGAACAGCACCAGGGAGGTGGAGTCTGAACCGGCCAAACCTGCCAGGCGCTCCAGCAGCCGGGCAGCGGTGCGAAGCCGGCGGGGAGAGGCGTACGCGCCCACCGCAGGGTCCCCGGCAAAAGCCTGCAGGGAGCCATCGCCGTCGAGGAGGTAAGAGAAATGTGGAATGGGTTCGAGTTCGGTGGAACGTGCCCTGATGAATTGGCCCGCAAGCAGCCGCACCGCGGCGGAGGATTCCGACCGTGTGCCCACGCATGCCACATGGGAATGAGTGGCAGGGCGCCAGAGGAGGGGCTCAATGGATTGGGCTTCGGGCACATCCATCACTCCCAACAGCAGTCCTGGCCCGCCAACCTCCGGCAACACAACCGTCGCGGCGGCCTCGCCCGGGCCAGTTCCGGCAGGGGCCGAAGGGGCCAGGCCAGTCACGTCCACTGTGGCAGGAAGGTCAGGCGCAACGACGGCTGGTGCGGCCGCCGGCCTGCCTTCGGCGGCGGGCCCCGCTCGATACAGTTCCCACGCTTCCGTCAGCATCGCTGCCACCGGTGCTATGTCGCTGTCGGGGGTACGGCCAGCAGTGCCACGATCCGCATGCCCGACGGCGGCCTGTCCGGCACCCTGCGCCAGCGCGTCGGCTGTTGCGAGGGCCATGGGGCGGATGGCTGACTCCTCGTCAGGAAGGCGAAGGGTGGCGCACTGGAACTGTGTGGGACGGGCGCCTGCCCGGCTGATGTAGGCGCGACCGGGGGTTCCAACGCTGATGGAGGCTGCCGATCCCGATCCGATGACGTCCTGGGAATCAAAAGTGCTTTGCACGCGCAGGCACACCGAGCTGGTGACGTTGGCGCGGATGTCGGCACTGATGGCACCCTGCGGGCGCTGGGTGGCCATGACCAGGTGGATGCCCAGTGAGCGGCCAACGGCAGCTATTCGCATCAGCTCCGCCATGGCTTCTGGAAACTGGTCCACCAACACCCGGAATTCGTCCACGACAATCATCAAGTGGGCCATCCCCGCGTTTCGGCCAGCATGGCCGGAGCGGTAGGAGTCGCTGTCCGCTGCTTCGGCGCGCCCCAGCATGGACTCCCTCCTGTGGATTTCGGCCCGGAGTGATGCGATGGTGCGTGCAATGCCGTGGCCATCCAAGTCCGTAACCAGGGATGTCGTGTGGGGAAGCTTTTGCATGGTGCCCAATCCTGCCCCGCCCTTGAAGTCGATAAAAACGAATTGCAGGTCGACTGGCGAATGGGTGGCTGCCAGGCTTCCCACCAGAGTGCGCAGGAACTCGGATTTTCCCGAGCCGGTGGTGCCGCCCACCAAGAGGTGCGGGCCGTGGCGGGTGAAGTCAAAGAGTTCGGGACCGGAGGGGGACTGCCCAATGGGAACCGGGGCTATCGGGCGGTTTGTCGTGGCGGCCCATTGGCGCGCCACCCCGTCCGGCGTGCATTTGGAGAGGGGCGGCACCTGGCAGGGTTCCAGGGAATTCCGCCGTGAAGGTGCGGCCGTTGCGGAGCGGGCCCTGGCCCTGGCGTACCGGTCAAAAAGGAGGGCCGGAACACCGTCCGGGACAAACGCCACCCCATGCGCCGTTCCGGCCACGCAGTTCCCCTGCGCGCGCAGGGTGGCCGCGGCGGGAACGCCGGCCCCAACCCCGCCTGTGAACGTTACTATCCGAAGCCCCGGGCATGCGGCTTCCACGGCAGTGACGGACATGTCGACCGCCACCAGGACGCACGGCGGCCCGCCTCCGGTTCCATTCGAAGTGGGTTCAGGGGGCGGCGACTGTTCGGCTGGAATGCCGGGAGGGCACAACGCCTGAATAGTTTCAATGGCGGATTCAGGGGTGGTTGCCAGGAATGTGTTGCGGAGAAACCGGGCACACAAGGGCACTCGGTCAGGGGCTCCAAGCAACACCACGGGCACTGCGGCGGAATCCAGCTGCACCAAGACGAAGTTCAGCAGCAGTGCCAGCGCAGGGGCAGCGCCACGGAGGTGGGTAGCCCCTGCCTGCAGGGGGACAGCGACAGGAAGCCCGCTGACAATGGGCGCATTGAATCCGGGGCTGGCAGGGAACAACACAAGGTTGGCGGCTTGGGTGGCCGTTCCCAACCGGATGGCGATGCCCCTGGCTGCGGGAAAACCCGGCGCTGGAAAAGATCCGCCTTCGGGGTTCCCGGCAGTGGAAGCCTGTGCCATGGCCAGGTATTCGTCGGCGCCCGGGAATGCCGCCATCCGGCGGGCGGCGTCTCGCCGGGCGGCATTCGCCACGGCGGCGGCAAAGTCCCGGCGGTGCCTGGTTCCGCCGAGGACGGGCACCAGGACCGTGACGGCGCCCATGCCCGCAAAGGCCAAAAACATCCACGAGCCGGTCAGCCAGGCAAACAGGACCCCGACCACCAGGGGCAGCAGGCCTGCGGCGACCATGGCCCAGCGTCCGCGTGACATTCCGGCGGGAGCATCCAGGGACAGGGGCTGCAAAACGCCCGGGTCCAGCAGCCCCGGCCGTTGGGCTGGCGGTGTGGCATGTTCCCCCGCCCCGGGCGCCCCCGCAAGGGGCGTGCCCGGCGCAAGCATTCCCGGGGCGGGTCCGCGCGCCTCCGGGCGAGCCGTGGCAGGCGTTGCCGTTGGTGCGGGCGGGATGCCCCCGGGAACGTCCAACAGGATGGCGAAACCGGTCATGCCGCAGCTGACCAAGTCCCCCACTTGCACGGCCACGGCTCCCTTGACCGGCGTTGCGCTCGCCGTGGGGCGGCGGTCCCAGCCCGGGACCACCCTGAACCCCGTGGAGCCATGCGCCGGCGTCAATGTCATGGCGGACTCTCCCACGTCCAGGGTGCCGTGAAAACGGGACAGGGTGGGATCAGGAATGGGAATCCTGCAACGCCCCCGCCCCAGCGTGTAGCTGCCGCGTTGCAGCGGGAACAGTGCTCCGGCCGCCGGCCCTGACCGGACGGCCAGTAGTGCCGGCGCGCCCAGGGCATGGGGACGTACACCCGATGCACGCCCCATCCCGCCGTGCGAGAAAGCTTCTGGTTTCAGGCGTCCCGGATGAACCACCACGACGGCGCCGTCCACCAGCGGAGGGTGCCCCGGCCGCAGGGCGGCCACGGAGCGCCCGGCCACGGAGAAGCCGGCACCGGGCCAACGCGCGGCCAGAGCCTCCCAGGCCCCGCTGCCAGGCTGCGTGCTGCCAGGCTGCGTGCAGCCCATCTCGGCCTGCCCAACGGAGTCCGTGGCCTCAGCCTGCCCGCCCCCAGGGCCCGGAGGCGGGCGCCATGGTGCATCCTCAGGGACAGACAGGCTCAGCTCCACCGCCGGAAATGGCGCCATCCCCGGTCCAGCCACAGCGGTGACCTCCAACTGCATTTCCCACCACCTCCTGTGTGTGCACCGCTGCCAATGCGCGGCCGGGGACCGGCCTGCTGGATTTTCAGCCTAGGCGGGACGGAAGTGTCCGCAAGCGCCGGCGTCGTGCATTGTCAACAAGCAGCCGCCCGGCAGGGGCTGTGGAGGGACAAATGGCACTCCGGCCAGTGCAACCACCGGTCTGCGGGCATGGCAATCAGCCTGTGAAGTGCCCCGGGTCATAGCTACCCGCAAGCAATGATTGGGTAACGGTCGGGTAACCTAGAACGGTAGACGTGGCACCGCCGTGCCCGTAAACCACTACACAGGAGAGTTTGTGAACGCTGACCTAGTCGTCGTCGGTTCGGGTTTCTTTGGCCTGACCATTGCAGAACGGGCCGCAAAAGAGCTGGGATTGAAGGTGGCCGTCCTGGACCGCCGCCACCACATTGGCGGCAACGCCTACAGCGAGAACGAGGCCCAGACGGGCATCGAGGTGCACCGCTACGGCGCCCACCTCTTTCACACCTCCAACGAACGCGTCTGGGAGTACGTGAACCGCTTTACCCAGTTCACCAACTACCAGCACAAGGTTTACACCTCCCACAAGGGCGAGGTGTACCAGATGCCGATCAACCTTGGGACGATCAACCAATTCTTCCGCTCGGCCATGGGCCCTGGCGAGGCCCGTGCGCTGATCCAGGAACAGGCCGGCGAGCTGGCGGGCACCGACCCGTCGAACCTGAACGACAAGGGCATCCAGCTCATTGGCCGCCCGCTGTACGAAGCGTTCATCAAGCACTACACGGGCAAGCAGTGGCAGACGGACCCCAAGGACCTGCCGGCGTCGATCATTTCGCGGCTGCCAGTGCGCTACAACTATGACAACCGCTACTTCAACGACACCCACGAGGGCCTGCCGGTGGACGGCTACACTGCCTGGATTGAGCGCATGGCGGACCACCCGAACATTGAAGTGGTGCTGAACACCGACTTCTTCGACGACGGCGAATTCAGCCGCAAGTCAGTCCTGGGGCAGGTGCCGGTCATCTACACGGGCCCCGTGGACAGGTACTTTGACTATGCTGAGGGCGATTTGTCCTGGCGCACCATCGACCTGGAGCAGGAAGTGCTTCCCGTGGAGGACTTCCAGGGCTGCTCGGTCATGAACTATCCGGATGAGGACGTGGCGTACACGCGCATCCACGAGTTCCGCCACTTCCACCCGGAACGGACGTACACCAAGGACGCCACGGTCATCATGCGCGAGTTCAGCCGCTTTGCCGAGAAGGGCGACGAGCCGTATTACCCCGTCAACACCAGCGACGACCGCAAGAAGCTGCTGGCCTACCGCGACCTCGCCAACGGGGAATCGGACGTGCTCTTTGGCGGACGCCTGGGCACCTACAAGTACCTTGACATGCACATGGCCATCGGTTCGGCCCTGAGCATGTTTGACAACAAGATCAAGCCGCACTTTACCGGCGGGGCGAAGCTGCAAAGCGGAGGAGTTGACGCGTGAGCGTAGACGTGAAGACTGAAAGCACGACGGCGGCGGAAGAGTCCCGTAACTGGCGCACCCTTCAGCGGGTCATCCTGCCCGGTGACGCTGACCAGGAAACCCTCCCGCTTTACCTCGACGCCGGGACCTCGGCGGGTGCCTTCGGGGCATCGCCCACCACTGTCCGCGGGGAACGCCGGGAGAAGACCACCCGTGCTGCTGAGGGCGGCAACGCCGCGCGTTTCGAAGACGTCGTGTCCCGGACCGCTACATCGGCCCGTCCCGGCCAGCGCCTGTCCTTCTCGACATACTTCAACGCGTTCCCGGCAAGCTACTGGCGCCGCTGGACGCCGTTGCGTTCCGTTCGGCTGCGCGTGCAAACAGAAGGAGCCGGAACGGTCTCCGTCTACAAGTCCAACGCCCGCGGTTCGCTCCAGCACGTGGAGACCGCCAGGGTCAGTGGAACGGTGGAAAGCACGTTCGACTTGTCCCTTGCGCCATTCGGCGACGGTGGCTGGTACTGGTTTGACGTCACCGCCGGAGCAGATCCGGTGTCAGTCCACCGCGCAGAATGGCTGACGGATCAGGATCCGCGTAGCAACGGAACCATCACCGTTGAGATCACAACGTTGAACAAAACAGATTTCTGCATCAACAACCTGCGAATCCTTGGTGCCCATCCCGAGGCCATGACTGCGGTCAAGGAAGTCATCGTGGTGGACCAGGGGACCCAGAAGGTTGCGGACGCCGACGGCTTTGACGAGGTTGCCCGGGCACTGGGCGGGAAACTGCGTATCATCAACCAAGACAACCTTGGCGGGTCCGGCGGGTTCGCCCGCGGCATGTATGAGGCTGTAAAAAACTCCAGCGACTACGTCCTGCTGCTCGATGACGACGTCGTGGTGGAGCCAGAGAGCATCACCCGCCTGTCGGTCTTCGCCGACTACTGCAAGAAGCCAACCCTGGTTGGCGGGCACATGTTCGATCTCCACGACCGCAATGTGCTCCACACCTTCGGTGAGGTGGTCAACCCCTATATCATCGGGCCAGATGAGCCCAACCCGGACCAGGAAATGCGCCATAACTTTGCCCAGGACACCCTGCGCGAAACTGCGTGGATGCATCGCCGGGTGGATGTGGACTACAACGGCTGGTGGATGTGCCTGATTCCCACCCAGGTCATCCGCGAAATTGGCCTGTCCCTGCCGGTATTCATCAAGTGGGACGACGCCGAATACGGTGTCAGGGCGAAAGCTGCCGGCTACCCCACGGTCACCCTGCCCGGTGCCGCGGTTTGGCACGTGTCGTGGATTGACAAGGACGACATGGTTGGGTGGCAATCGTATTTCCACACCCGCAACCGGTTCATTTATGCGCTGCTGCACAGCCCGTATGAATTTGGCGGCGGGCTGGTGGAGAATTCCCTTAAGTTGGATCTCAAACACAATATTTCCATGCAGTATTACACCGTTCAGGGCAGGATCGATGCACTGCGGGACCTGTTAAGGGGCCCCGACAGCCTGCACGGGATGCTGTCCACACGGCTCCCGGAGATCCGGGCAATGGCCAAGGGTTATACCGAGACACAGTTCAAGCCGGATGTGGACGACTTTCCCGCCATCGCGATCGCTAAGCTGCCCCGCAGGGGCAAGGGCTTTTCCGTTCCTTCGCTGGTCAAGCTGGCGCCGTGGCTCGCCAAGAACGTGGTCCGCCAGGTGGCCACTCCCGTCTCCGCGCAACGCCAGCAGCACCCTGAGGCCGTGGTGGCCCACCAGGACAACAAGTGGTGGCGGATGTCCCAGTTCGACAGTGCAATTGTCAGCAATGCGGAGGGGAGTGCGGCGTCCTGGTACAAGCGCGACCCCAAGCTGGTCCGCAAGCTGCTCGTCGACAGTGTCAAGGTCCACGGGGAAGTCTTGCGGGAGTGGCCGCGCCTGAAGCAGGAATACCGCCAGGCACTCGCGGGCATTACATCCATTGACGCGTGGGAGAAGACCTTCGCCGAACATAGCGAAACAAGTGAAAACTAAACTCTTGGAATCGACGAAGGACGACCTGGTACGTCCGGGCACCAGCGGCGGACTGGCAGACGTCTATCGAGAGCGCTTTTTGCTTAAACTGCTGGTACGCAAGGAATTGAAGGTGCGTTACCGCGGTTCCGTGCTTGGCATTATTTGGTCTTATGTAAAGCCCGGCGTGCAGTTTGTGGTGTTTTACCTGGCCCTTGGCGTGTTTTTGGGAATGGAGCAAAGTTCCACCAACAAGGGGGGACTGGCCAACTACGCGATTTACTTGTTCTCCGGCATCATCCTGATCAACTTCTTTACCGAAGCCTTGGGGAACGCATCGCGGTCCATCGTGGGCAATGGCGGGCTGATAAAAAAGATATACCTTCCCCGGCAGCTGTTCCCCGTTGCCTCGGTATGGGTGTCCGCGGTCCATTTCTTTCCACAGCTGTTGATCCTGGTCGTTGCGTGCCTCTTTTCAGGCTGGCACCCGTCGCTGCTCCAACTTCTCGCTGCCGTGGCGGGATTTGTTATTGTGGCACTGTTGTCGACGGGCCTTGGCCTGCTCTTCGGTGCGGCAAATGTGTACTTCAGGGACTCAGAGAACTTTGTGGACATGCTCCTCATGATCGCAACGTGGGCGTCACCGGTTATGTATTCCTGGACGATGGTTCAGCACAAGCTGGGCGAAATGTGGTATTCGATCTACCAGGTCAATCCCATCACCATCGCCGTGGAGACCTTCCATTATGCGTTTTGGCTTCCGACGACGGACGGATCCGCGGGCATCCCGCCCCACCTTTTGTCCCTGTGGATCCCCGTTGGCTTGGTTGTTTCCGCTGCTGTTCTGCTCTGGGGCCAACTGACTTTCCGACGCCTTGAGGGCCGTTTTGCGCAGGAGCTCTAAGATGACTACCGCTATTGAAGTTCAAGGCATTAGCAAGCAATTTGTGCTGCGTCACACACGCTCCCTCAAGGAAGCCTTTATCTGGCTCATTAAGGGACGCAAGGGCGACTTGTCGGAGAAATTCCACGCCCTCAAGGACGTGGACTTGATGGTGGAGCAAGGTGAAACCGTAGCCCTTTTAGGGTTCAACGGGTCCGGCAAGTCCACCCTCCTCAAGCACATTTCAGGTGTCATGATTCCAGACACCGGCAGCGTTCGCACACGCGGAAAGGTGGCGGGCCTGATCGAGGTTGGAGCTGGATTCCACCACGACCTTTCCGGCCGGGACAACGTCTACCTCAACGGAGCCATCCTCGGGATGACGGAAGCACAGATCGACGAACGTTTTGAATCGATCATCGAATTTGCGGAGATTGGCCAGTTCATTGACACCGAGGTGAAGTTCTATTCTTCCGGCATGTACTTGCGCCTGGCTTTCTCTGTGGCCGTGCACACGAACCCCGAGGTATTTCTTGTCGATGAGATCCTTGCTGTTGGGGACGAGCCATTTCAGAAAAAGTGCATCGCCAAGATCCAGGAGCTGGCCGCTGAGGGACGGACGCTCGTAGTCGTCAGCCATGACTTGGATCTGGTCGCACGTATTTGCGAGCGCGGAGTGGTGCTTGACCATGGCGAAGTGACCTTTGACGGTGGAATTCATGAGGCCGTTGCAAAATTGCGCGGCGCGTAACAGGCAGCCTGCCGCTGGTGAGAGCCGGTGGGGATTTACCTCACTTTTGGGCTGGCGTCCTTGTCCTCCAACCCGGTATCACAGGCGGTAGTTCCTGCTGGCATGCATATCAGTGGCTGATCCTGCCGTCGCCACCAAATACATTCCCCTGACCAGCAGGACCAGTTGTGCTGGTGGGAGCCTCGCATGCAGGACAGTACAGCGATCCGCCGGCAGCCATCGGGTTGCGCCGCGGCTGGGAAGCAAGGGCCATGGTCCGTAAAGGATGTCCGTCCCAGCGGCGCCGCCGGTCACAGCCAACGGTCCTCTGTTCAAATGTACGGACCAGAATACCCGCACGCTTAGGAAGATTATTGCCCTGGAGCCCTAATTGGTGGTCATGCAGCCATGTCACCATTCGGATTTGAACAGGAACTCTACTGACCCTTGGATCCAAGAGTCGGACCTGGTCAACGGATACGTGAAAATGATTGAGTCGCTGCACGAGGCCGGCGTTAAGGTCACCGTCATCAGAGACGTGCCTTTTGCAGCACTTTCCGTTCCAGATTGTGTTCGATCGAATGGCGCATCGTCACCGCTGTGCCAGGTAGGTCAAGGTGGCCTCGAGAACACCGCGGATCCCCTGGTCTTGGCGGCTGTGCGGATCTCAGACACAAACGTAGTGGACCTCGATTCCTATTTCTGCCGTGCCCAAAAGCGGACCGGCAGTGGGCAATGTGCTTGTTTATCGTGACAATCATTTGACCACTACATTCGTAAATGCACTTGAGGTGCCATTGCAAGGCGAGTTCGTCCTGTGAGTTCGCAGTCAGAAGGCAGCCTTGACACGCTGAACGCCTGGGCTCGGTCTGGCTCACCAGGGCGTTCGTGGAAGATCGCGTCAACGGGGATCCCGCAAGGATTTCGTCGTGCACGGCAGAGGTGGACGATGGGTCGGGATACAGGCAGGAGAGGCGTACAGCACCGGGCTGCCGATATTTTTAGGGTCGCTGTTCCGCTGCCGACATCGATGACTACGTCAGGGCGGCTCTTCTGCTCAGCGGCCATGTCCGTAATCCACATTGTGTGAAAGGCCATTCGGCACAGCCAATTAACCGCGCGGGTTCCAGGGCAGACGCCCTGCCAGGGGACCCGTTGGCGGCGCGGTGTGGCTCATGAAGCCGTCTCGGGTAAAATTAATTGATCTAACTTGTCACTTTGGTGATGAGGAATGGTGTCATGCCCTGATGGCCACGGTCACTTTCTATTTTGACGCGGACCATCTCAAGGCCGAGTTTTCAGGGCATTCGACGCGCGTCAACCAGCGGTGGCTGTAAGACCGTGAATATGAAACAACTCATCAACGGGCGTGGCATGGCTCTCAAGGTGCGCACGACTGACAAAAAGCTGGATAGTCTAGTAACAATGCGAGGGCCACGTCCGCACGGGCGCAAGCCGCCAAGCCCGACAAGAAAAGGCAAGTAAAACGTGAAGATTGCTGTCATTGCACTCGGTAAGATCGGCCTGCCACTGGCTGTCCAGTTCGCTTCCAAGGGCCACGATGTGGTGGGCGTGGATGTCAATCAGTCTTTGGTAGACCTCGTCAATGCCGCTAGGGAGCCGTTTCCGGGCGAGGCGCACTTGCAGGACAAGCTTTCCGAACTCGTGCCAGCTGGCAAGTTGCGTGCCACAACGGATTATGCCGATGCCGTTCCCGGCGCCGATGCCGTGGTCCTCGTGGTGCCCTTGTTTGTAGACTCCGACGCCAAGCCTGACTTTGGCTGGATGGACGCAGCCACTGCCGAACTCGGCAAGCACCTGACCCCCGGCACACTGGTGTCCTATGAGACAACGCTTCCGGTAGGGACCACCCGAACCCGCTGGAAGCCGGCCCTTGAAGAAGCATCAGGCATGGTCGAAGGCAAAGACTTCCATCTGGTGTTCTCTCCGGAGCGGGTGTTGACCGGCCGGGTTTTCGAGGACCTGCGCAAGTACCCCAAGCTTGTTGGTGGCTTGTCCGAAGCTGGCGCCGCAAAGGCAGTCGAGTTCTACGAGGCCGTGCTCGACTTTGATGCCCGTCCTGACCTCAAACGCGCCAACGGAGTGTGGGACCTGGGCTCGGCCGAGGCTTCCGAGCTCGCCAAGCTGGCGGAAACGACCTACAGGGACGTCAACATTGGCCTGGCCAACCAGTTCGCCCGTTTTGCCGCCAAGACGGGTATTGACATCTACCAGGTTATCGACGCATCGAATTCGCAGCCGTTCAGCCATATCCATCAGCCCGGCATCGCTGTGGGCGGGCACTGCATCCCCGTCTACCCACGCCTGTACCTATGGAACGACCCGGAAGCCACAGTGGTCCGCGCCGCCCGTGCGGCCAACGCCGACATGCCGGACTACACCATCGGCCTGCTGGAAGGTGCCTTTGGCGACCTCACGGGGGCACGCGTCGTCGTCCTAGGTGCGGCGTACCGCGGCGGAGTAAAGGAAACCGCGTTCTCCGGCGTGTTTGACGCAGTGGAAGCCATCAACCGCCGGGGCGGCACAGCCCTTGTCCACGACCCCATGTATACAGATGCGGAGCTGGAAAAGCTTGGCTTTGTTGCCTACCACCTCGGCGAAGCAGTCGACGCGGCCGTGGTGCAGGCCGACCACGCCGAATATCGGCAACTTTCGCCCGCCGACTTGCCCGGGGTCAAGGCCTTCATCGACGGCCGGCGCATCAGCTCGGCGGACAAGTGGCCCGGCGTCACCTACCGCGTTATCGGCAAGGCCCAGTCGCAGTGAATTTGAGAAAAGTCGCGATTGTGCCATGTCACAATGAATCTGGAGCCGTTGCCAAGGTTGTGGCTGACTTGGCTAGTGCCGTCCCCGACATGGAAATCTATGTCTATGACAATGCCAGCACCGATGGTACTGACTTGGCTGCACGTGAAGCTGGCGCCCATGTCCGTTACGAACTGCTCAAGGGCAAGGGAAACGTCGTTCGCCGGGCCATGGCAGATCTCGATGCCGATGTTTATGTCCTGATTGACGGTGACGACACTTACGACGCCTCATCGGCCCCCCTATTGATCGAAGCGCTGCTTGAAGGGCCCTACGACCAGGTGACGGGTGTTCGAACCCAACAGACCGCCACTGCCTACAGAGCGGGCCACGAGTTGGGCAACAAGGCCTTCAACACTGTGGTGAGTAAAATATTCGGCTATCCGGCCACCGATATGCTCAGCGGGTATAGGGTCTTTTCCCGACGATTCGTCAAGTCATTCCCCGCGGTGTCCCGAGCCTTTGAAATCGAGACGGAGATGACGGTGCACGCCATCAATGCCCGGATGCCCCAGACTGAGGTGTCGGTGGCATTCAAGGATAGGGCTGAAGGGACCGAAAGCAAACTCCGGACCTACCACGACGGATTCAAGATCCTGGGGATGATCGGGCGGCTGCTTCAACAGGAGCGGCCCATGTTGGTGAATGGCCTGCTTTCGGTTGTCCTGTTCCTGCTGGGGGTCGGGCTGGGAATTCCAGTCATTATTGACTTCCTCGAGACAGGATTGGTGGCACGGTTTCCAACAGCGTTCTTGGCCTCGTCAATCATACTTTTGTCAGTTCTGACGCTGTTGATCGGCATTATTCTCGACGGGCTTCGCAAGGTTCGCCAAGAAAATATTAGGACCGCATACCTGGCATTTCCTGCTGTCGGTGATAAATCATGACACAGGCGCAACCGACAGGTGAAGCAACTGGGAAACGGATGGCAGTGAAAACTTTTCTGCGTAGGACCGGCGGATTCCTTATAGTTGCTGCTGTCGTGCAGTTCGTCTTTTTTGGTCTGCTCGTCGCCAGCGAAACCGTCCCTGACCAAGCCATAACCCACAATCTGGGCGTGGCAATCAAGGCCGGGACCTATGGCCCGGACGGGATGATAGACCGTATGGGTGGCACTTCTGACACATTCACGGAGTGCATCGTAGCCGCCACAGGCTTGGGACATCCGGGTGAGAATGTATTTGTCAGGGCGGCGTACATGCCTCGACTCGGTAGTTGCACCGGCGGGGCAAAGCCCTTACTTGAGACAGCTTCAGGGAAGCCGATGCCGGCGGGGATGGTGTCCAGCTACTCCAAATATTGGGCAGGCTATACGGTCGTGACACGGCCCGTCATCGCCCTCTTTGGACTGACGGGCATGCGGATCGTGGCCGGGGCGATGCTGTTGTTCAGCGCCATTTTGGCTGTTGTCGTTTTGGGCCGGCGAACAGGCATGTGGCCTGCAGCGGGTCTGTTGTTGCCACTGGGGCTGGCCACCAATCTGATGTCCACTCCGTCCACCTCATTCAGCCAGGCCTTTTCAATATCAGTCATGTTTTTCGGCGTGGCACTAACTGCGTGGGGCGCATCCAAATCTCCCAAATGGGGCATTTTCGCTGTGGGCCTTTCAGCAGCGTTATTCTGCTATGTGGACCTCCTGACCACCCCAGCGATTCCGTGGGCGTTTTGCACTGTGGTGGCGGCTGGTATCACCTTCGCCCGAAGGAGGGCTTTGCGGCCCACTCTGATCGCCGGGGTTGCAGCGGCAGCCGTGTGGATTATTGGGTTCGCCGGCACGTGGGTTTCGCGCTGGATCTTTTCCGCGATGTTCCTGGGAGTGCGGACCACCTACAAAGTTATCGTGGGAAATATTGAGTTCCGCACTGGCGGAAGCCATTCCGGAGTAAGCCATGCTTTATTTGCCCCGACTCGGGCCAATTGGGTCTACTGGACCACTCATGTCGCCACTGCGCGTTTTGTGATGATCGCCGCAGGAATTGTCATCGTGGTGGCACTATTCATGATATGGAGGCGGCATGGGCTGCGCACGGTGGCGGCCTGGCCACTGCTGTCCCTGTCCGCAATAGTCGTCGTAGTCTGGTTCGAAGTGCTAAACAACCACTCCCAAATCCATGCATTTTTTGTATACCGCGGTTACCCTGCCATGCTCGGCGTGTTGCTGTTTGCGGCGCTAACGCTCTGGCGATTGCCGATAGCGGGCCAGGTAGATCCAGCTTCGACCCCTGAAATCGCAAGCGGGTTGGCTCCGTCTGACAAAGGAGCGCTGGAAGTGGCCAAGACACCGTCAGAGGCCTTGGACAATGTCTGAAGAAGTTAGGGAACCCAAATCTGCCACCCACGGAAAGAGGTCAACAGGCATGAGTAGCATCGCAGTAAGTGCAGACGTCGCAGAAAATGCGGTACTTGGCGAAGGCACCAAGATCTGGCACCTCGCGCAAGTGCGCGAAGATGCCGTTCTGGGCGAAAACTGCATCGTCGGCCGGGGAGCCTATGTAGGCACCGGGGTGAAGATTGGTGAAAACACCAAGATCCAGAATTACGCGCTGGTCTATGAACCCGCTGTGCTGGGAAAGGGCGTTTTCATCGGCCCGGCCGTGGTGCTGACCAATGACACGTACCCGCGGTCCGTCAGCCCGGATGGTTCCCTCAAGAGTGCCCATGACTGGACCCCAGTGGGTGTCACCGTTGAGGACGGGGCCTCCATCGGTGCCCGCGCTGTATGCATTGCACCACTGACTATTGGCCGGTGGGCCACCATCGCTGCGGGTTCCGTAGTCACCAAAGATGTTCCTGCGTTTGCCTTGATGGCAGGCGTTCCCGCCCGTCGTCTGGGCTGGGTCGGCAAGGCCGGGTTCCCGCTCAAGCGAGACGGTGGATTCTGGGTGTGCCCGCAAACCGGGGCAAAATATATTGAAGATGGAAACTTCCTGAAAGAGGCAGAGGACAAAGCATGAGCCAGGACTTCATTCCCGCAGCACGACCGATCATTGGAGCCGAGGAGCGCGCCGCGGTAGACGCGGTACTCGCCTCGGGCATGTTGGCGCAGGGCAAGGAGGTTGCCGGGTTTGAGCAGGAATTCTCCCAGGTGCTCCTCGACGGCCGCGCAAGCGTAGCCGTTAACTCCGGTACCTCCGGTCTGCACCTTGGCCTGCTTGCCTCGGGGGTGGGCCCCGGTGACGAGGTCATTGTCCCGTCATTCACCTTCGCGGCCACCGGCAACTCGGTAGCATTGACAGGCGCCACGCCGGTTTTTGCCGACATAGAGCTTGACTACTACACCCTCGACGTCGCCCATGTGGAGTCCCTCATTACGGAGAAGACCAAGGGCATCATGCCTGTGCACCTGTACGGCCACCCGTTCGCCGCCGAGGCGTTTGCGGCCCTGTGCGAGAAGCACGGCATCGATCTGTACGAAGATGCGGCCCAGGCCCACGGTGCGGCAGTGAACGGCAAGAAGGTCGGCACCTTCGGCAAGTTCGGCATGTTTAGCCTGTACCCCACCAAGAACATGACCTCCGGCGAGGGCGGCATGGTGTCGACGTCGGACATCGAGGTTGAGCGAAAGCTGCGGCTGCTGCGGAACCAGGGCATGGAGAAGCAGTATGAGAACGAGCTGGTGGGCTTCAACAACCGCATGACCGACCTGCATGCCGCCATCGGTCGTGTCCAGCTGACCAAGGTGGAGGCATGGACCAAGCAGCGCCAGGCCAACGCCGCGTTCCTCAATGCCAACCTTGAGGGCGTTGGCACCCCGAAGGTGGCCGACGGTGCCGAGCATGTCTACCACCAGTACACCATCCGAGTTTCCGAGGGCCGCGACGATCTGCACGAGCGCCTGCGCTCCGAGTACAACATCGGCTCCGGCGTGTACTACCCGGTTCCAAACCACCGGCTGCCGTCCTTCAACTCCACCGAGGACCTGCCCAACACTGAGATTGCGGCAAAGGAAGTCCTTTCCCTTCCGGTCCACCCGTCGCTGACCCAAGACGACCTGGAGCGGATCGTCACTGCCGTGAACACCATTGTGAAGGCAGGTGCCTAGGCCATGGCCAACTTGCGCGTAGGACTCATCGGACTCGGCATGATGGGCCGCCACCACGCACGGGTCATCCGTGAAGTGGAAGGCGTGGACCTGGTGGCTGTAGCTGACGCATTTGGCGACCCCCACGGTGTGGCCAAGGATCTGCCGGTCCTCCACAGTGTCCAGGAACTCATCGCAGCCGGTATCGACATGGCCGTTGCTGCGGTCCCCACGGGCATGCATGAGGAGGTCGGACTGGCCTTGGCAGAAGCCGGCATTCACACGCTGGTGGAAAAGCCAATCGCAGCCAGCGTCCCCGCCGGGCAGCGGCTGGTGGATGCCTTCGCCGCCAAGGGCCTGATCGGTGCCGTTGGACATATTGAGCGCTTCAACCCTGCGCTCCAGTCCCTGCGCAAGCGCATTGCTGACGGCGAGTTGGGCGAGGTCTACCAGATCGCGACCCGCCGGCAGGGGCCGTTCCCGTCCCGAATTGCCGACGTCGGCGTCGTGAAGGACCTGGGCACGCATGACATCGACCTGACTGCCTGGCTGGCCCAGAGCCGCTTTGAGTCAATCTTTGCCCAGACCACCACACGCAGCGGGCGTCCCCATGAGGACATGGTTGCCGCCACAGGCAAGTTGGAGAATGGCATCATAACCAACCACCTGGTGAACTGGCTGTCCCCTATGAAGGAACGCCTCACCATCGTCACCGGCGAAAAGGGCGCTTTTGTTGCGGACACTGTCACGGCGGACCTGACGTTTTATGAAAATGGCACGGTGGCCACCGAATGGGACTCCATGGCCGCCTTCCGCGGAGTGTCCGAGGGCAACGTGACCCGCCTGGCCATTGCCAAGCCGGAGCCGCTGCGCACCGAACACGAAGCGTTCCGGGACGCCGTCCTGGGGCTGCGCAACGACGTCGTGACCATGGCCGAGGGCCAGGACACCCTTGTGGTGGCAGAAGCAGTGTTGGAATCATCCCGCACAGGCGCCACCGTAAGGATCCCGTCTTAGTGTCGATGCAAAAACCGTTGAAGGTCGTCGTTGCCACCCGGCTGTTTGCGCCGGAAGTGGGGGCGGCGGCCTTCCGCTTGAAGGCCTTGGTGGACGGGCTCGTGGAACAGGGGGCAGTGGTGGAGGTCATCACCACAAAGCCTCCCAAGGGCTCCGGCGTGTTCAAGCCGGCGTACAAGCTCAGGCGCTGGCCTGTCTTGCGTGACAAGGGGGGAAACGTGCGCGGATACGTGCAGTACCTCAGCTTCGACATCCCTGCGTTCTTTAGGCTGCTCGCCGTAAAGGCAGACGTGGTGGTCTCTGAACCGCCGCCCACCACTGGTTTGGTGGTTGCCCTTTCTTCGCTGCTGCTCCGGCGCCCATTCGTCTATTATGCGGCTGACGTGTGGACGGAGGCGCTCTCCGCAATGGAGGTGCCCGGCATCGTGAAGAAGGTAATGGGGGCCTTGGAAGGCTTTGTCCTTCGGCATGCGGCCGCGGTGGTCGCCGTTTCCGAGCCGGTTGCCGAGCAGGTGGCCAAATTCAATGTCCCACATGATCGTGTCCTCGTAACGGGCAACGGGGTTGACACGGCCACGTTTGGGTTGACGGGGCCGACAACGTCCGTGGATGTTCCTTATTTTGTGTACACCGGAACAATGAGCGAATGGCAGGGCGCCGGCGTGTTCATCGAGGCACTGCCCCTGGTCCTGGCCAAAGCACCTGGCATTCAGCTGCGATTCTTTGGCCAGGGCACCGATGAGCCCCACCTGAAGGAGATGGCTGAGCGCATCGCCCCGGAAAGTGTCCATTTCGGTGGAGTCGTGGCACCTCATGAGGCTGCGAGCTGGATTCGTGGGGCCGCAGGGGCCTTGGTCAGCATCAAACCTGGCCAAGGGTACGACTTCGCCAAGCCAACAAAGATCTATGCAGCGGCTGGCTGCGGTACTCCGGTGATTTTCGCCGGCCAGGGCGACGGTGCCGACATTGTTGAGGACAACGAGCTCGGTGACACCTGCGCGTGGAATCCTGCAGAAGTGGCCGATGCGATGATCCGCTTGCTCGGGAATCCGGCTTCGCCGGCCAAGCGGGAACAGTTGTCGGCGTGGGTAGTGGCCAACTGTTCCTTGGTGTCGGTGGGAGAGTCGGCCGCCAAAGCTGTCCTGGGCGCAGCCTTCCGTGAAGTTGGGCAGGCATAAAAATGTCGCTAACGCCCAAGGCCAAACCTTCGGTGGCCAACAGGGCCAAGTCCCTCTTTGCCAACGAATTCATCCGGCACGTAGCCACATTGTTGACAGGAACGGTTGCATCACAGGCTTTGATGCTGTTGCTGACCCCGGTCCTTTCCAGGCTTTACACGCCTGAAGATTACGGCCTGTTCTCCGTCTATGCATCAATTCTTTCAACGCTGACAGTCATTGCCGCCCTGCGTTATGACATGGCCATTATGCTGCCGCGCTCTGAAGCCAACGCAAAAGTCCTCAAGCGCGGCGTCACGATCCTCATCGTTGCGGCCAGCGTCGTATCAACAGTTGTCTGTCTCATTTTGGGCGGGGTGATAGCCGATGCCTTTAATGCCCCTTCCCTGGCGCCATGGCTGGGACTGATGGGCTTGAGCGTATTCAGCCTGTCCGAAATCACCGCCTTGACCTACTGGTTCAACCGGACCAAGGACTACAAGACCATTGGCGTCAACAAGGTCCTGATGAGTTCCGGGACCGGCCTGGCCCAACTGGGCCTGGCCCTGGTCAAAATTGGGGGAGTGGGCGGACTGATCATAGGTTCGCTGCTAGGCCAATTCCTGGCCCTCGTCCGTCTGCGCCAAAAGAGCAAAGACTCCCGCTCGGGACTTGAAGAAGCTGATTCCTCACTAAAGGAACTGCTTCATCGGTATCGGCGCATGCCGCTGCTCAACGGACCCAACGCCTTGGTGGACAGTGCCCGGTCAACGGGCATGTCGTTGCTGATCGCCGCACTCTATTCAGGCGCTGTCCTGGGCCAGTTCTACATGGCATGGCGAATTCTCCAGATTCCCATTGCGCTGATTAATGGCGCCATTTCACAAGTGTTCTTTCAAAAGCTGGCCACCATTGAGCGGGGGCGGATGTTCCCCTTCATCAGGACGGCGATTGTCAGGTCGGCCCTTTTGGGAATTATTCCGTTTGTCCTGATCTACGTATTGTCGCCGTGGATCTTTCCACTCGTGTTGGGTGGCCAATGGGTGCAGGCCAGTTACATCTCGCAGGCACTTGTTCCGTGGCTGTTCATGAACCTGATCACGTCGCCCATTTCGACGATTTTTGTCGTGACCGACAATCAGGACTGGATGCTGGCACATGCCGTTGTATATGCGGCTATTCCCCTAACGCTCATCCCGTGGCTTCACGGGGACATTGTCGTGACACTATCGATCATGTCATGGGCGATGGCCGTCTGGCTGGTGGTCTTCGTAGGCATGGCATTGTGGGTCAGCCGCCGGTACGACAAGGCCGCCAAGCAGCACGGATACTGAACCTGCCCCGGCAACTTTGGCAAACCGTGCATTAGAATTTTCCGGCCTTAGCTCATAGTGCGGTGGCTCCGAGCGCGCCGTCCGGTTTCTATTTGGCAAATTTCTCCAGTAGAGCGTCAACGGTTCGTTGTGCCGCATTCCCGTCACCATATGGCGTGGCATCTGTCGGGTCGGGAGCCGGCCGCTGTACCGCCGGTGCAAGCTTGCTGAGGTCGTCATTGACCAACATATTCCACCCCAGCTCGACAGTCTCCACCCATTCGGTTTCCGGACGGATGGTGGTGCAGGGAATTCGGAGCAAGAAGGCTTCCTTCTGGAGCCCGCCAGAATCTGTCACCACCCCGGCGCTGTTCGCGACGGCATTTACCAGCTGAGGGTATGCCAGAGGTTCGTGGAGCACGATGGATCCGGCAGCCAGGCTGATTCCGTGCGCCTCGGCGAGGGCCTTTAGCCGGGGGTGGGCCAGAAGTAGCACCGGCATGCCCAGGGCCGCCAGCGATTCCACTATGCCCTTCAGCCGCGTGGGGTCGTCAGTATTGTCAGGACGGTGGATGGTGCACACGAAATACTTGCCCGCAGAAACGCCGTCAGGCAGGGGCTGGCGCTCTTCGGCCAGGTGCTCGCGGACACGGAACAGCACGTCCGTCATGACGTCGCCCACCATGACTGAACGCCCTGCCAATCCCTCACCGGCCAGGTGCTTCATGCCCACCTCTGTGGGCGAGAGCAGCAGATCCGATGCGTGGTCGGTAAGCACCCGGTTGTGTTCCTCAGGCATGCGCCGGTTGAACGAGCGAAGTCCGGCCTCGAGGTGTGCCACGGGAATGTGAATCTTGACGGCGGCCAGTGCTGCCGCCAAGGTGGAGTTGGTATCGCCATAAACCAGCACGACATCCGGCTGTGCTTCCTCAAACACCTTTTCAAGTCCAGCCAGCATGGCACCAGTTTGCTCGCCATGCTTGCCGGAACCAACACCCAAGTTGTAGTCGGGCGCGGGGATGCCCAGGTCCTGAAAGAAGACGTCGGACATGAGTTCGTCGTAATGCTGGCCTGTGTGAACAATGATATGTTCGGCCCGCCCCTTCATGGCCCGGGCGATGGGAGCAAGCTTGACAAACTGGGGGCGTGCGCCCACGACGCTCAATATTCGCATGATTCCATGTTAACCGGGATTCATGCGGTGTTAGGCAACTCGCCGTGCGGCTTGCCTGGGACCAGGTGCTCACCGTGGCCACGGGTAGCCCGCGAGAATTGCCCACTTCCGCGATAACCTAGCTGGATGGACTCCAACTCACAGGATTCGATCCTGGTCGACATGGTCATCGCCGTGCATTCACCGGACCGGCCCATCGAGCGCGCAGTCGCTTCACTCATCGCAGGCGGCCTGCCCACGGAACCGGGAATTTCCGGACGCCTGCGGATTAGCGTGGTTTGCCACAACACCGACGTCGCTCCCATCAGGGATCGCGTGGCCCCGGAACACCGGGGGCTGATTCGTTTCCTTCATTATGTGGATGGCATCCAGAGCCCGGCCGGCCCGTTCAATTACGGGCTTTCGGAGGCTACAGGCAACTGGGTGGGCATCATGGGCTCCGATGACTCGCTCGAAATCGGGGCCGTGGCGGCCTGGGCAGGTGCCGCTTCGGCCGACGGTGCAGACGTTTTGGTGGCGCCCATGGCCCATGCAGGTGGCGGCAGTATCCGAACACCAGTGGTCCGCCGAACCCGCCGGGTGGGACTTGATCCAATTTCGGACAGACTGGCGTATCGCAGCGCACCGCTGGGCCTGATGAAGCGGTCCCTGATTCGTGACTTAGGTCTGGCGTTCCTGACCAGCTATGCGAGCGGTGAAGACCAGCTCTTTTCCGCCAAATTGTGGTTTTCCGGTGCGCGCATCACTTATGGTCGCGGGCTGCCTCGGTACCTGGTGCACGATGATGCCGTGGCGAGGGTGAGCTTGACCGGGAGGCCCATTGCGGACGACATGGCGTTTGCCACGGGGCTGGTAGCCACCGACTGGTTTTCCGGACTGACTGCGAAGGCCAGGGAGTCGATTGTCACCAAGCTGGTGCGTGTCCACGTTTTTGGGCAGGTCGCGCTTCGATCTGCAGCAGGTTCCTGGAGCGCCGATGATTCCGCAGCCTTGGCAGAAGTCCTGGAAGTGATGCTGGTCTCGGCCCCAAACGCGCTGCGCCCGCTGTCCAGGGCCGATCGTGCCCTCGTAGATGCATTGGTGCGACATGAAGGGGATTGTGGCCTAATGGACCGGCTCTCCTCGTCCCGCAGAAACTTTTCGAGCCCCGCAACATGGTTTCCTCTGGAGATTGCGGCGGTATTTCACCCGGAGGCGCCAATGCGCTTCATGGTTGCGTCCGCACTGGTGCGATAGTTCAAGACTGATTTTTGCTTTGACTTGTTAGGAGAGTCGTGGAACCCCAGCCAAGAGTTCTGCAATTTAATGACTGTGCGTTCGTTGCACGGGCTACGGTGCGGGCGGCTGCCCGCACAGGCTTGAAGTGGGATTACATGCCCCCGGAACAGGTTCGCCCCCTGACTGCTGCACCTTCAAATGCCACGCTGGCAAGATTCCGGATGGTTCCATTTGCCGTCCGCCGGGCGTTGAGACTCCGTTCTGCGGACGCCGTCCATGTCCACTATGGCACCAGCGTCCGGCTAATCAGACAGGGCGGCATGCCCAAGCGGCCCTATGTTTTGACCTTGCATGGCACTGACATACGCCGGCAATGGAAGGAGCCGACCTTTCACGACGAAATCCAGCGGGCCATTGACGATGCCGCACATGTCTTCTATGCGAATACGGACAATTGTGAAGATGCCATGGCCGCACGGCCTGACGCGGAATTCCTGCCGTCATTGGTCGACGTACCCGGGCTGCCGTCCTGGAATCCGTCGGAGAAGCCAACCGTCCTTTTCATTTCCCGATGGGATGAGGACAAGGGTGTCGACAGGCAGCTGAATCTTGCGGCGAAGCTCAGCGAGGTGCTGCACGGCAAAGCTGACCTGGTTGGACTTGATTGGGGCCCGGGAGCGGCGCAGGCCCGTCGGCACGGCGTCCGGATGCTGGATCGAATGCCGCAGCAGGCGTACCACTCGCAACTGGCCCACGCCTCAGTAGGCATCGGCCAGGCCTCGAACTATTTTTCAACCAGCGAGTTCGAAGCCCTGTGCATGGGATTGCCCGTAGCAGCGCTCGGCACCCGACTGGCCCGCCCCGATGATGGAAGTGTTCCACCGGTCATGGAAGGCGGCCTTGACGACGTCGTCGCCCAGGTGTTGGACGCACTTGCCGACCCGCAAGCCGCGTCCTTGAGGCTGAACGGCGCGGCCTGGGCTCGGCCTAGGTATGCAGCCGACGCATATGTACCAAAGCTAGCTGCACTTTACCGCCGCGTGGCAGGCCTTTGAAGCAAGGACAGGATATCCGCCAACTTGCAGGCATGTCGGCAGCCTGGATTCACTCGGTTGTCATCGATTATGGGATACTCGGACGGTGAGTCGAACTTGGATAGTTATCCCCATGTATAACGAAGCGTCTGTTGTCGGCACTGTTATCTCGGGACTCCGGAACGAGTTTCGCCATGTTGTTTGTGTTGATGACGGTAGTACAGATGGTTCGCAGGCAGTGGCCCGCGAGGCGGGTGCCGTCGTGGTTCAACATCCCATGAACCTCGGCCAGGGCGCGGCACTGCAGACCGGTATTTCCTATGCCCTTCAGGATCCAGAACTGGGATGCGTCATTACTTTTGACGCCGACGGCCAGCACAGGGTGATGGATGCGAAGGCAATGGAAGGCAGAATACTCTCCGGCGAGGCAGAAATAGTCTTGGGATCACGATTCTTGGACAAGCGCACAAAACTGTCGTTTGCAAAGCGGGTTGTCCTGCGCACGGCGGCGGTGCAATCACGACTGGCGACTGGAATGAACCTAACGGATGCCCACAATGGCTTGCGTGCCATCGGCCCCTCGGTGGCCCGAAGAATCGACCTTCGCCAGAACCGGATGGCGCACGCCTCCGAACTGGTGCACCAGATTGCCGAAATGAAACCTCGGTGGGTGGAACAACCAGTCGAGATCATTTATACGGACTATTCGAAGTCCAAGGGACAATCCCTGCTGAATTCGGTAAATATCCTCGCGGACCTCTTGTTTAGGTGACATTGTGCAAATAGTTGTCCAAATTGTTCTTGTCCTGGCCGTGGTGGTCCTGTCGCTGGCTCTGATGCGCGGCGGTTCCAACGCCCAGCACTTGGCGATTCGCAGACTGATGCTCATTTTGTTTGCCCTGGTGGCCGCGTTTTCGATTTTTTTCCCCACGGTTCTCACCCACGTTGCGCGGTTCCTCGGCATTGGCCGTGGTACGGACCTGGTGCTTTATGGCTTGATCGTCACAGTTCTGGTGTTTATGGCAACCACATATCAGCGGTTTCGCAATATGGAAGCTTCGATCACCAGGCTCTCACGGCGCATTGCGCTGGATGAGGCCATTCTGCCCGTTACCGCGGTTGATGCGGATGTAGAGGGCGCGAAGATGGCGCAGGAGTCCCCTGACAAGAATACGCAGCATGAGGTCTAGCAAGCGCTTGGCAATGTCATGCACCCGTGCTGTTTCTGGAATAATGAACCCATGACTGAACCACTTTCCCTGTTGATTCTCACGTTTTCGCCGATTCGTTCAGATCCGAGAGTTCTCAAACAAGTGGAGTTGTTCAAGGACAAGTACCGCGTGTTTACTTGCGCCTATGGTGAAGCGCCCGACGGCGTTGCGGGTCACTTTGCCCTGCCGGAGGATTCCAGGGGCTGGACCAACGATCGTGTTGGCTTGGCCACCCGCCAGTACAAAAGAGTTTATGAGGGCTTGACCGCGGTCCAGGCGGCCCGCGCCGTCCTTCCCATCGGCAGCTTTGACATGGTGCTGGCGAATGATCTCAACGCACTGCCGCTTGCTCTTGACTTGCGACCGAGGCTGGGCGTCCACGCAGATCTCCACGAGTTTGCCCCGCGCGAAAAGGACGACGACATCAAATGGCGTACCTTCGTTGCTCCTTTTATGAGGTGGCTGTGTAAAAAGTACTTGCCGCTCACAAAATCCGTGACCACAGTTTCCGATGGCATCGCCGCGGAATATGCAAAGGATTATGGGGTGGCAACAGGAGTCGTGACCAACGCGGCTCCATATTTGGAGGCCACACCTCGGCCAGTTGGCTCGCCAATCAAGCTGATCCACAGTGCTGCAGGCCAGCGGTACAGGAAGCTTGAAAATTTCATTGATGCCATGCGCAGTGCGCCGGACTGGCTCACCCTTGACATGATCGTGATACCCAACGAGCCCGCATATGTGGAGGAATTGCGCCAGCGCGCCGTGGGGGTCCCGGGAATTAGGTTCCGAGATCCCGTCCCGTACGCCGAATTGGTGGCAACGCTCCAGTCCTATGATGCCTCCATCGTTTTCCTGCCCCCGACAAACTTCAATCTGGCCAACGCCTTGCCCAACAAGTTCTTTGAGGCCGTGCAGGCCAGGCTTGGTGTCATCGTCGGCCCGTCGCCCGCCATGGTCGCGTTGGTCCGTGAGTATGGATTTGGCACCGTCACAGAAGATTTTTCCACCGCATCGCTTTCCAAGACGCTCCTTTCCCTGACGCCGGAGCTGGTGGAAGGCTGGAAGAAGGGCGCCCATGCGGCCGCCCACGCGCTTTCCGCGGAGCAACAGGTAAGGGGCTGGGAGTCAGCTATTGCGGCCATCGCCGCCCCGACAGCAGCTTTGGACAGCAAGTAGCCGCAGGCGCGGGCCCGGCACACACTGACGATTCAGTGCGCGCCGGACCCTGCCCCGATCAGTAGGACACGCTGCTGGCCACAACACCTTGGCTGACAGGGGCCGGCGAACCCCAGGTTGAATTGGAGTCAACCGGGTAGTAGCGGGCCTGGCCTGATGCCACGAACGTCAATATGCCCTTGGTGCCCACTCCTGCGAATCCGTTGATGCCTGCGATCTGGCTAAACGAGGACCAACCCGTTCCGATCACAGTGCGAGTCTCGGGAATGAACCCACCGGAACCATTCGAGCGGTAGAGGCGCATGATGCCCGCAGTGTCTACAGCCAGCAAATCCGAATTGCCGTCCGAATCGAAATCCTGCATGGCAATGGTCAGCGAGCCCCAGCCAATGCCTATTCGTTGGGCCGCGCCCATTGTTCTGCCAGACGGATTGGGCCAGTAATACAAATCGCCCTGGCCATTGGTCCCAACCAGACCCGGATATTTAGCGCCCTTGACCCAGTTCCCTGCGATGAATTTTATTGAACCCCAACCATAAGTGGTCAATGGAATTGCGGAGCCCAGCGCCCCAGCTTTCGTGCCGGGGAATAATGTCATTGCCCCATTGCTTGACTGGGCCAAGATGTCAGGGAGTCCGTCTGAATTCCAGTCCACCACGTGAAGGCTCTTGATGCCCATCCACCCTGTGGCGATCGGGTAGGGCGCGGCCAATGCCGTGGACCCGGTTGCAGCATAATTCCAAAGGGTTCCACTGGCATCCACGGCAACAACGTCAGCGAGGCTCGGGACGGCCTGCTGGGGTGCCAGAAACGAACTGCCTGCAATAGTGTTCCCATTCCAGTCTGTTGCGAGCGTCGACGGGGTACCAAAGGTCGATCCGGCCGTGGGGTAGTACACGAGCACCCCTGCCGCCGTCCGGGCGAGAAAGCCCTTGGACGCGCTTGACGTGAACGCCGGCGCGGGCCCGACACTTGTAAACCCTTGCCACCCGTTTCCAATGACGGGGCGCTGCTCCGGGATCAAGCTTCCCTTGCCGTTGGAGCGGTAAAGGACTAGCTGGCCTATGTTATTAACAGCAGCAATGTCGGCATTGCCGTCGCCGTCAAAATCAGTCATCACCGGATGCATGCGGGTCATGCCGTGGGCTAGCACTGTACCCGCCGTCAGGGATGTCCCATTAGTTGTTGTGAATGACGTCAGGGTGCCATCAGGGGACTGGGCAACGATGGCTGGGAAACTGGAGCCTGTGATCCATTGGCCGACAGTCATGTCATAGCCGCCCCAGCCTGTGTCTGCCAACGTTACGGCCGTGTTGAAGGAGCCCGTGGAAACACCCGGGTAGAGCGACAGCCTTCCATTTGACCATTGGACGATCAAGTCCAGAACCCCGTCGCTATTCCAGTCGGCCACATGTATGGACTTGACGCCGGTGAAACCGGTACCGATTTGCGCGCCGGTACCCAGTTTGGCATTGGCAACAGGGTAACGCCAAAGACGGCCCCCGCTGTCGATTGACACGACGTCCGAGGTGGACTTGATGGAGGGGGTGGGTGGGGACGGAGCGACTGTTGTTGGCGGCGTTGAGACGCTCATGTTGACGTTTTCGCCGCCGGCGATGAGCATGGGATTCCAGCCAGTGCCCACATTGGAGGGTGCGCCGAATGTTGAGTTTCCCGGTACAGGGTAGTAGATCAGGGCACCTGCGGAGTTCCGGGCCATGAGGCCGACGTCGGATGTGTATCGGTATCCGGAAGCAATGGTGATGCTGGTCATGGTGTTCCAACCAGAGCCCACTTGTGGCCGGGACTCGCTGATGAAACGGCCTGAACCGTCGGATCGGTAAAGGGTTAGGGCGCCGGCTGGGTTTTGGGCCAGGACGTCCTGGTTCCCGTCTCCGTCGAAGTCGACCATCGTCAGGTTGAGGCTTCCCCAGCCGTTACCGATTGACGTGCTTCCCTGCAGTGCGCCCCCAGTGGTGTTCATCCAGAGGGTCAAGGCCCCGTCCGGGTTTCGGCTGAGGATTTGTGGATAGTTGCTGGCAGAGAGCCAGTATCCAATGGTGAGCTGGTTGTTTTGCCAACCTGAGGCGATGGCTTGGGGGGGTGCGAATCCACCGGCGGGAAGGCCGGGGTACACCGTGACGCTGCCGTTAGTCCATTGCGCAATAATGTCTAGTACGCCGTCTGCATTCCAATCGATGACATTGATGGAGCGCAGTCCGGACCAGCCGACACCGATCTTTCGCGGCGTGCCCAAGGTGCCGTCGCCCGGGGCGGGGTAGTCCCACAAGATGCCAGCCGAATCTGCCGCCACCACATCGGCGGAGGAGGGGATGGAGGGGACCGGCCGGGGTGCGTCGGCCGTGGTCGCAAACACCTTCAGGCGGTCAAGGGTGCCGTTCCAAGCATTGGAATCACCGGCGAATGGGCCCGACGAGCTGTACTGCCACACACTGTATTCCGACCAGCTTTTCGGCAGCGTTCCAACCACCGTCGAGTAGGCCGCAATATGCAGGGCCTGGTTTGCAAAGGCGCCCGAATTCCCCGTGCACCGAGTCCACCAATCGGTGGTCGTGTAAATCATGGGCAGGCGTCCGGTGCGAAACTGCACCTGGTTGGAAAAGTCCCGAATCCACGCGACCATGGTGCTGGCGCTCATGTTGTAGCAGGTATTTCCGAGGTTTGAGTAGGGGTTGTACTCGATGTCCAGGAGTGGCGGCATGGTCTTGCCGTCGGCGCTCCATCCGCCGCCGTTGTTGACGAAGAAATCGGCCTGCGAGACGGCCGACGACTGGCTGGGCAAGGCAAAGTGGTAGGCTCCGCGGATGAGCCCAGCCGCTGCAGCGCCCGTGTACTGGCTACTGAAGGCACTGCTGGTGAAGTTGTTGCCTTCAGTGGCTTTTACGTAAGCGAACCGTGCGCCAAGATTGTATTGCGTCGCCCAATTGACCGAAGCCTGCCAACCGCTGACATCAAGGCCCTGGATGCCGGGAGCCATGAACTGCGCTGTCATGGACTGCATTTGTGAGTTGGGCTGAAGTGACTTTGCCAGCGGGGCCATGGATTGCGTGCCCTGCTTCATGGCCCGCAGTTTTTCCCCCTGCCCCATGTAGGCCCCATTCTGTCTAATGAGGTCATTAAGCGATTGGCTGGCAGGGCTTGCGGATGGCATGGCGGAAGTTGTTGGTGACTCGACGGGCGGTGGAACTGGAACCGGGGTGCTCTTGATCATGTTCGACGGCACGGCCGACGGCGGCGGAGTTGGGGTGGGCGCGGGTGCTAGGGCGGCCACAGATGCAGAGGGTGTGGGAGTGGGCGTTGCGGCCCTGGCAGCGGGCATGGCCATGGAAAGCGCCAGAGCCGTGGCGACCAGACCCGCACCCGCACCTAGGGCAAACTTGTGCGGTAGGCACCGGGTGGACCCGTCAATAAACTTGGACCAAGTCGTAATCATGGGGAGAGCTCCGCGGCGGTGGGTAGGGGTTGTCGGGTTAGGGGATTGGCACCCGTCCGGGACAAATGAATGCCCGTGCTCGGGCCCCCAAACCACTCGCAAGCTTACTCGTGGGATGCCGAAGTGGCCAGTGTTGCCTTTGTTACTGGAGTTGAAAGCGCCGCAGTGTCATGCCCATGGTGTCATTTGATGGTTAGTGGACCTTCAAAAATGAGGGGTTTGCCGGCGAGGGTGAATGCGGTCTAGACAGAAAACGGCCTCTTGCGCGACATGACAGCTCAGCTCCCGTTCGATGGCCGCCCCCTGGCTCAAGCTGAAAGTTTGGCGTAAATGTCTTCCAGTTTCGCTTCCAGTACGTCGGCGCCGTGGTGCTTCAGCGCCCAGTTCCGTCCTTGTTCGCCCAATGCTGCCGCGGCGGCCGGGTCAGCGAGTATTTGCAGGACCAGTTCTAATGCCGGCGCCGTGTTGGTATTGAAAAGAGGGGCCGGCTCGCCATATTCGGCGTCAAGGGTAAATCGTGCCACCAGAGGCCTTGCCTGTGCCATGGCCTCCAGGTCACTCAGGCCCAATGCCCCTAGGGCCAGCTGCCCGATGACGACGTCGGCTGCAGCCAGTTGCGCCCGAAATTCGTCCGGGGACATGTGGGGCAGCATCCGCATTCCCAGATTGCGGGCCCGCTGCGCATATGTGCCCCAGTCCAGGGCGACCAGCTCAAGCTCCGGGTGATCCCGGCGCAGTTCCGAGGCCAGTTCGAGCAGTTGCAAGGCACCCTTGGAATCGTCCCAACGGCTGGCAAAGAATATTCGTGTACCCCTTCTTGGCTCCGGCAGCGGCAACCGAACTCCGGCAACTGGGGGCAAGGATGCCGGAAACCATTGGGCATCGGCCCGGATAGCCTTGACCGCAGCGGCCATGTCAGGTGTCGAATACAGAACGACGTCGGCGCGCTTGATGGACGTTCGCACCACCGGGCCCAGGATCCTTGAGTGCAGGTCGGAGCGGACATCCGTGCCGTGGAGGTGCAGAACCACGTTGCGCCGGCCCCAACCGTAGTAGCCCGAAACACCGTAATTGATGTGGAGAATACTTGGGCGTGGCCGGATCGAGCGAACGGCAATCAAGTCACGCAAACGGCGCAACATTACAACGGCGGGGTTGGTGCCACGGCCGGCCGGAACGTCGCGCAGGATCCACGTTAAACCCTTCGCGTCGGCAACTTCAATCACGTTGCGCGAGGTGCCGGCGATGTCGCCCAGATGCAGGACAGTCAAACGGCCATCATTTTCAGCCAATTATTTGCCAATCTTCAGGGCACCGAGTTGCGCGTCCACATACGGTACCAGTGCCCGTGAATATTCAGCACTGATGTGTGAGTAGTCGCGATAGACGATCACGGAGCCGATCACGGGGTAGCACCACTTTGTGTCGCAAAACTCCCTGCGCAACTCGACCCCGATGACACCGTCCTTGGCGGCCTGCTTGGCCGCCTTCGTGATGTTCATGCTGGGTGGGAGGGCTTGACTGACAGGGAGGGCACAATTCATGGCGTTCCCTGGATTCTTGGAGAGGCACGTTGGAATGAATTGTCCATTGGTTCGTGGAACGTCGTCAAAGACCACCACTTTTTTGCCGGCGGCCTGCCAGCCTGCCCACATCTGGGTGAAGCCGTCCACTGCGGGGACCTTGAGTGGGTCACCACTGGCTGACTTAAATTGGTAGGCCGACGAATACGAGGCCGTGAAGATCGCAGAGATCGAGTGGTCGGCTTTCAGTGCGTCGTTCAACCGAAGGACCCAGGCATGGCAGGCGCTTTGATTCTCGGGGTTCTTCTCATTGCTGAGGACCCTCAGTGCCGTGGTAACAGGGCAGGACGCCTTTGCATAGGTGACGACATGCCAACCGTGTTTTTTTGCCAGCACGTCCATGGCCGGATACCAAGCCGTCGCGTGCGAATCACCGACCATCGCCACGGTGGCCCGGGCCGAGGCGGCAGGAACACCAAGATCGCAACTAACCAACTCCGAGCCGCCGTAGCTGGCCTGGCAACCGCGGTACAACGGATTGGTATTCTCGTTGGAAACTTCAACAGCCGTTGGGTTGGGGGCATCCGTGCCCAGAACCGAACCGCAAGAATTGGCAGGATTGAGGGCGCCAGGGCCGTAGCAGCTGGAGGCTGCGAGGGCGGGATCTACGTGGGCTGGGGCATTGGCGAGCGTTGTCAGCCCGAAGCACAGGCCGGTGACCACCATCATCCCGATGGCGGCGAAGGAGTAGGCCCGCACGGAACCCCGCAACCAAGGTCCCTTCCGGAAAGGATCCTCAATAAAAAGTTTCGTCAGCCAGGACAACAGGATTGACAGCCCGAGGATGCCAAGTTTCAGCTCCCAATTGAGATCAGTCTGCAGGGCGTAAGGGACAACGATGATCAGTGGCCAGTGCCAGAGGTACACGGCATATGAAATGTCACCCACAAAGGTTGCCGACCTGCGGGACAGGAGCCAGGCGGGACTCGCGGTGGACGTGGTCCCGCTGCAGCACAGCAGCAGAGCGGTGCCGACAACCGGCAACAGGGCTGTATAGCCGGGAAAAGGGGTATCGCTGCTGTATAGCAGTGCCGAGACTAAAATGCCACCCAGCCCCGTCCAGGCGAGGGCTGTTGCCAACGGGCCGGAAAACTGCCTGTCCAGGAAAACCAGGGCAACGAGCGCCCCGGCGGCGAATTCCCAAACCCTGGTGGGGGTGAGGAAATACGCGGCTGCAGGATTCACTGATGTTTCATGGATGGAGTATGCCAGCGATGCCCCGCCAATGGCCGTCAGCCCTGCGATAAGTGTCGCCCGTGGTGATTGGGACAGCGTTGGCACGCGCCGGGCAAGTCGGCGAACAATCCACAGCAGGGCAACCATGATGAGAGGCCAGGAGATGTAAAACTGCTCTTCAATGGACAGGGACCAGTAGTGTTGGGCCACCGTGGCATCTGCGTTAAGGGCGGAGTAGTCCACGGAATCTGCGGCCAGCACCCAGTTTTGGACGTAAAGCGCACTGGATCCCACCTGGCGGGCCGTGGATTCCCACAATGTGGCAGGGACCCACAAGTAGACGGCGGCCAAGGACAGCAGCAAAACAACGAATGCTGCGGGCAGCAGCCTGCGGATACGGCGACCCCAAAATTTGACCAGCGACAGCCCTGAATTGGCCATCAGTTCCCGGTACATGTGACCAGTTATCAGGAAACCGGAGATAACGAAGAATACGTCCACACCAACAAACCCGCCCGTGATGCGCTTGGGCCACAGGTGATACAGCACCACAGCCATGACGGCGACTGTTCGGAGCCCTTGCACGTCCGGGCGGAAGTTGGTGGCAACGTTGGCACGTCGGCGGCTGGACACGCGGGCAGCCTGATCGGCTGCGGGGGGATAGTTGGACGACACAACTTTAAAGTCTACCCGTTGGGCCAGATAGGCTTGGGCACATGAAAGTTTTGGTGACCGGCGGCGCCGGCTATATAGGTTCACACACGGTGCTTTGCCTGCTGGAAGCCGGGCACAGCGTCGTCGTGCTTGACAATTTGGTGAACTCATCCGCGGAGTCCCTGCGCCGGGTTGAGGACCTTACAGGGCGGCACCCGGAATTTGTTGAACTGGACCTGCTGGATGCAAGTGGGGTGGATGCACTTTTTGCTGCTGGGGAGTTCGATTCCGTCATCCACTTTGCCGGGCTTAAGGCAGTGGGGGAGTCGGTGGCCCAGCCGCTCATGTACTACCAAAACAACATTGTGGGCACGCTGAACCTCCTGGCTTCCATGGACAAGCACGGCGTGCGAACCATCGTCTTCAGTTCCTCTGCCACGGTCTATGGTGCCAGCGAAGAAGTGCCCCTCATCGAGAAGATGCCGTTGGACGCCACCAACCCGTACGGACGCACCAAAGAACAGATCGAGGACATCCTCACGGACCTCGGCGCCGCAGACGCAACTTGGCGTGTGGCACTTTTGCGCTACTTCAATCCGGTGGGCGCACACGAGTCCGGCCGCATTGGCGAGGACCCCAGCGGAATCCCCAACAACCTACTGCCATTTGTGGCCCAGGTCGCCGTGGGACGCCGCGAAAAGGTCATGGTCTTTGGCAATGACTACCCGACGCCGGACGGCACCGGCGTGCGCGACTACATTCACGTGATGGACCTGGCCGCCGGCCACCTCGCAGCATTGGACTACCTGCCAACGCATCAGGGTGTGTTCCGCTGGAACCTGGGCACCGGCAACGGCTCCTCGGTGCTGGAAGTCATCCAGGCGTTTGGCGACGCGGCGGGCAGGCCCATCCCGTTTGAGTTTGCGCCGAGACGCCCTGGCGATGCCGCGGTCAGTTACGCCGACCCGTCCGCTGCATTGGCGGACCTGGGCTGGTCGGCGCACCGCAACCTGGCCCAAATGTGTGAAGACCACTGGCGGTGGCAGCACGACAACCCGCAGGGGTACGGAGCCTGACCGCAGTGCCCCGGGATAGGTCTGGGGGCTGATCCTGGCAGCCGCTGTCTGGAATTCCTATCGGCAGCCGGTGACTTGGTACAGCTTTGCTGTGCCCTCCTGGTCGAGAAGCTTCAGCCCAGGCATCTCCGCCAGGGCCTTCGAACTCGGGAACGGGTGAGTCATGCCATTGATTTCCTGTGCGCCAAAATCAAGAACGTAATAGCTGTTGAGGCGTTTGATGGCATCGCATACGGCCGGGTTATTTCCCAGTTCAGGCAGGAAACGGATCAGTGTTGAATCATCGCGACTCGGATTGGGGCCGATGGCAGGCAAGATGACTTGCCGGTTGGCCAGTGCGTAGGCAAGGGCTGACCCCGTTCCGGCATTGTCAATGATGATGCCGTGGCTGGGAACGTGGGCATCAAGACGCATCAGGATGGCATTCTCGTCCACCGTCAGCAACCGGGACGCAGGCGACAAGTCATACTGGATCCTGGCCTTGCCCTGTGCTGTGGCAATGGCAAATCCTTGTGCCAATACGATGACAGCTAACCATGCGACAGCACCAAACACCAGCCCTCCGTTTCTGCTGCGCAGGAAGGAAGCAAGGGAGTTCGGTTTGGCCTTCACGGGCTGGGCGCGGCTGTCCGCGACTACGAGGTCGAAAAGCCACACGGCGCCCATTGCGGCCAACGGAAGTGCGAAGACGGGAAGCATGGACGCCAGCCGGTTGCTGTCGTTGTACCAGACGCGTGTAAGAAAATCTCGCAGGCCGTTTTGCTCAAACGCGGAGGCCACAACGAAAAAGAGGGCACTGAGACCGTACCCGCCCAGCACCCAGAAGCCCTGCTTCCGACGGAATACGGCATAGATGCCGATCACCATTAGTAGTGCAGCGAGCCACGGCATTGGCCTGCCCAGGACACCATTCGTCAGGGCCTCGCCAATGGCGCGTGGAACTGTCTGGAGCGGCGGCCAAAATGATGCTGTCTTACTCGGGCGAATCACGCCCCACAGAAAGAACAGGCCCAGCGCATACAAAAAGGTGAAGACCCCAGCTGCTGCTGCCCAGCGCCACTTGATCCGGTTGGCGAAGGCTTTCCGGATCGTCACGATGAGCCAGACCACCAGCGGCGAAATCGCGAAGGCGCCCAGGGCCATCACCACGCTGGGGTGCGACAGGGCAAGCCCTGGGGCGCCGACACCGAGGAGAATGATGGCCAGGAGAGTGTTGGGACCAGGGGCTTTGCTCAGCTTCATCAGATCGGCCGCCAGCCCCATGAATGCCGGAAGAAGCGCAATCGCCAAGAAGTTTGGGTACAGGACGCCGAATTCCATCAACAGGTAGGGGAAGGCGTTGAAGCCTGCTGCGAGTGCGCCCGTCGCCAAATAAGCGGCCGGCCGGTTGCCGAGCAAACGCGTTGCGAGATACATGCTCGACGTCGTCCAGACGAGGGCGCCCAACACCATGTTGAGAGCGTTGACCCCTACGGGAATTGGTGTGCCTGTCAGACCGACCACTAGCGCCGCAAGATCGTGCCAGGCAGCAGGATAGAAGCTGGCTGTTCCCGTGGCGGACAGGTTGCCAAGGGTCAGCGATGAAGCGTTCCCTGTGTTGAGGATGAAGCGGATCGCATTGAGGTGGAAGACGTTGTCGTACGTCTGGGAGATGTTCTCCGGAGTGTTAAAAA
This sequence comes from Arthrobacter silviterrae, assembly GCF_011045165.1. Classification (GTDB taxonomy): domain Bacteria; phylum Actinomycetota; class Actinomycetes; order Actinomycetales; family Micrococcaceae; genus Specibacter; species Specibacter silviterrae. The sequence continues at coordinate 15,619 of NZ_JAAKZI010000016.1, read as the reverse complement.
TCTTTGCGAAACGAACGAAAAGGATGATTGCCGGCACAGCGAACCCGGCGGCGACGGCCAACACGAGTGTCCAGCTGGGACGGATCCAGGGCGGACGGCCTTGTGCGGTGTTCCTGCGGCGCATGATCCCGGGAAGCCGGATCGCGACTGTGACAGCGCATGCAAGAAGGGTGATTCCCAGAAATGGCAATAGTGACCAGCCGACATGCAGCTTCTGGGCGGCGATGGCACCCACAGCGGCCAGGGACACGGTCAGGGGAGCCGCCGTCGCGGCCCAGGCGAGGCCCCGTGCTCCCAATAACCGGCTAAGGAGGGCGCCCGGAACGAAGACAACAAGCCCGGCGACGATTATTGTCGGAATAGTCTGAAACCAAGTCATGAACTTCTGGAACTCTCCTTAGGAATGCTCGCCGGTCCCTCGAAGCGAGTTCCCCTGCAGGTCCTTGGTGATTGTAGCAAGGACCACTTTGCTTCCCGAAGTCGCCAATAGGCTGGGCCATTGGGTCTGGGAATCAGGCCGGACCAGATGCAGAAGGCGCCGGAACGGCCATGGCGTTAGGAAAGGTCGCTCAGTTGACGCCCAAACGCTTCATCAGCCAGTCCATGTTCTGATACACACCGTACCGCCAGGCCGGCCAGGCATGGCCACCTGGAGCTTCCTGAAGGGTGACATCCATGCCCGCCTTCTTCATGGCGCGAAATACCTCGATGCCTTGTGGTCGATAATGGCTGTCGCTGGATCCGACCGTGACTATACCGGCACTTCCCGCATAACGCCTTACCTTGAGAATGTCCAGGGCGTTTTGCTTTGCAAACGCGGCAGGATTTCCAGCGAAGTACTTCTTGAGAAGCAAGTCATGTCCCTGTTCAATGGTTGGCTCAGACTCGCCGGAACTGTCAATAAACGTTGGATAAACCTCGGGATGGTTGACGGCAAGTGTCATGGCACAGGTGCCACCGTATGAAAATCCACCAATCGCCCACTGCCGGGAGGAAATCGTGCCGGCCCCAAACGTCTTCTTGATCCAGTTCGGTACATCCAAAGTCAGGTACGTGGCCGCTTGTCCCTGCCGGCTGTTGAGGCACGCCGGCGGGTACCCTGCCCAGTTGGCCCCGGCATCGGGCAAGACTACTACGGGGGCGAGTCCATGGTGCGCCGCCGCATATTGGTCCATGAACTTGTTGATCTGCCCGCCCCGCAACCAGTCGACCGTGCTGCCGGGTACCCCGTGAATCAGCACCAGCACGGGTAGATTGGCGCGCGGTGTGGATAAGTAGGCCGGGGGGAGGTACACGAAGGCCCCTGACGACACTTCATGTGAGATTGGGCCCGGAATATGCACGTTGATGACGTCGCCGTGGGCAGGCATGTTGGCGGGCGGTGACCAGTTCGCCTCGGTGGTCGGTTTTGGTGGTATTGGTAGTTCCGCGACGCCCTTGTCAGCTTCGAATTGGGCCAGGCTCTTGATGGCTGTTCCGGTGTCGCCAAAGAGTGATCCAAAGGTGGGGTAATACTCGAAGTTCTGGTTCACCATTCCTGCAGCGGAAACCACCACGACGGCGGCGATCGGCAACACCAGCAGGCGTGCCCAGAGGCGCCGGAGGGCCACGATTTTCGGGACCGCCAGCAACACGCCGAACAGCGCCAGCCCGGCGTATATGTAGAGGCGGCGCGGCAGCGGCTCGCCCCAAAGGTTCCACACTTTCTCTGCCAGATACCAGAAAATGCCCATCGCCAGCACGGAGATCACAAGGGCCACGGGTACCCAGCGAGTCAGGTGGCGCCGGTTGCCCCACGCCAGCCAGAGCAATGCCAGCAGCCCGGAGGTGACCAGGACGGCAGGAATTGCGCCGTTGACGATGGGCGCCTGATAGAGAAAGTTCACTTCACCAGAATAATGGCCGTTCCATGATGGTTGGCTGGGAAAGCTTTGTGAAAATGGGGGTTGAAGCGGCGCCGGTTGTCCACAGATCACCACCACCCTCTGGCGCCTGGACATTCACTTGGTTATGCTCCAAGGACCAAGGGGAAGAACCGGACCGCGGGGGCGGAGAGGTTGATGGATGCACTGACACTCGTTGAAGACGAAGTTCGCGAGCTCATACGCCGCAAGGGGCTGGACCCATTGCAGCAGGGCGGCGAGGTTCGGCGCCTGGTCGAGGCGGCAGTCAACGATTACGACGAGCGTTCACTTGTAGGGGCCGTACCTCCCCTTTCCCATGCGGCAGACGCCAAGCAGCACATCTATGACGCCGTGGCCGGCTTTGGCGCCCTGCAACCCTTCCTGGACGATCCGTCTGTGGAGGAAATTTGGCTCAACGCCCCGGACCAGGTGTTCGTGGCCCGCAACGGTGAATCCGAACTGACGCCGCTTGTCTTCACCCAGCAGCAGGTCAGGGACCTCGTCGAGCGAATGCTCAAAAGCTCGGGCCGCCGGCTGGACCTCAGCAGCCCCTTTGTGGACGCTGCCCTCCCGGACGGCTCCCGCCTGCACGTGGTCATCCCGGACATCACCAAGGCCCATTGGGCCGTAAACATCCGCAAGTTCACCGCCCGCGCCAGCCGCCTGGAACACCTCGTGGAACTCGGCTCCCTCACGCCCCAGGCGGCCCGCTTCCTGGGCGCCGCCGTCAGCAGCGGGCTCAACATCCTGGTATCCGGGGCAACGCAGGCTGGCAAGACGACCATGCTCAACTGCCTGGCCGCCGGCATCGGCTCCCGGGAACGCGTGGTGACGGTGGAGGAGATCTTTGAGCTCGCCCTGCCGCTGAGGGACGTGGTGGGCCTGCAGTGCCGCCAGCCCAACCTGGAGGGAGCCGGCGAGATTCCATTGCGCCGCCTGGTCAAGGAAGCCCTTCGCATGCGGCCGGACCGCCTCATCGTGGGCGAGGTGCGTGAGGCCGAAAGCCTGGACATGCTGATAGCCCTCAACAGCGGCTTGCCCGGCATGGCAAGCGTCCATGCCAACTCCGCCCACGACGCCGTCGTCAAGATTTGCACGCTTCCCCTCCTGGCCGGGGAAAACATCACTGCGGCCTTCGTGCTGCCCACCGTGGCGGCGTGCATCGACCTGGTGGTGCACTGCGTCAGGGCCCCCAATGGGAAGCGGCGCGTGGGCCAAATCCTGTCCCTGGGCCGGCGGGTGGAAAATGGCGTCATCGAATCGGGAATGGTGTTCGACACCGTTGACGGACTCCTCACAGCCCAAGCCTCGGCCATGCCGTCGCCGGAAAAGTTTGCGGCGGCCGGCTACAACGTGGCCACCCTGGTGGGTGACGCCTGATGTCCGCGCTCGCCGGCCTGCTGGGAGGCCTGGGACTGTACCTGGTCTGGGCCGCCTGCTGGAGTACCCCCGAGCGGGCGCCGGCAGTGGCCAGGCGGGGCCGGCTGGGCGAACTCCTGCAGCAGGCGGGCGTGGCCCAGGTGACGCCGGCATCCCTGACCGCCAGCACGGCAGGCCTTGCGGTTTTCACCACCCTGCTTTTCCTGCTCCTGACAGGTGCCGCCCCCATTGCGCTGTGCTTTGGCCTGTTCAGCGGCTACCTGCCCTTTGCCCTCCTGCAATGGCGTGCCCGACGCCGGTCCTCAACAATGCGCGAGCTCTGGCCGGACGTGGTGGACCACCTTCGCTCAGCAATCCGGGCCGGGCTCTCACTCCCCGAAGCCCTCATCCAGTTGGGAGTCAAGGGGCCTGAAGAACTCAGGGGTGAGTTTGCCGGGTTTGGGGCCGACTACCGCGCCAGCGGCCATTTTGAGGCCGCCCTGCAAAGGCTCAAGGACAGGCTGGCCGACCCTGTCGCCGACCGGATCATCGAAGCCCTGCGGTTGACTCGGGATGTGGGAGGCTCAGACCTTGGGCGCCTGCTCGGAACCCTCTCGGAGTTTCTGCGCGACCACGCCAGGACCCGCAGCGAGCTCGAAGCCCGGCAGTCGTGGACTGTCAACGCGGCCAGGCTGGCCGTTGCAGCACCGTGGATTGTACTCATGCTGATGTCTACCCGCCCTGAGGCTGTAACTGCCTACAACTCACCCTTGGGTTGGGCCGTGCTGGGTGGCGGGCTGCTGGTCTCCGTGGTCTGCTACCGGCTCATGCTGCGGATTGGCGCCCTGCCCAGGGAAGAACGGGTGCTGCGGTGAACGGCCACCTCGCGGCCGTGGTGGCCACCGGCCTGGGTCTGGGGTTCGGCCTGTGGACGGTCTTTGCCAGGATTCCCGCCATGCGCCGGCCCACCTTCGCCGACCGCGTGGAACCCCAACTGCGCAGCCTGGAGAGCCGCTCCAAGCTCCTGGCTGAAGACGAAACCAGCGCACTGTTTGGCCCGCTGGAACGGCTGTTCCGCCTGGTTTTGGCCGATGTGGTGGGGAGGCTGGGCCGCTTCAACATCAGCGTCAAGGGCCTCCGCGCCCGGCTTGCCCAGGCCGGCCGCAACGAATCCGCCCTCGAGTTTCGAGCCGTCCAGTTCCTCTGGGCCGGCGCCGGCATGGTGGTCGGGCTGGTGCTGTCGCTGGTCCTGGCCTGGTCGGGGCGCACCAACGCCATGGTGGGTTTCGCCTTCACCATCGGCTTCATGCTGGGCGGCTACCTCAGCTACGACTACCTCCTCGGCATCCGCATCAAACGCCGGCAGGCCAGAATCCTGGCCGAGTTCCCGGCCATGGCCGAACTCATGGCCCTTGCCGTGGGGGCGGGGGAGAGCGCCGGCAGTGCCCTGGACAGGGTGGCCAGGCAGTCCCGCGGGGAACTGTCCGCGGAATTTGCCAAGGTCCTGGCCCAAACCCGCACCGGAGTGCCGCTGGTGACGGCCCTGGGCGAATTTTCAGACCGGCTCAATGTGCCCGCGCTGACCCGCTTCGTGGACGGCATCAGCGTGGCCGTAAACCGGGGGACGCCGCTGGCCGATGTACTGAGAGCCCAGGCCCAGGACGTCCGCGACGTCGCCAAGAGGGAACTGATGGAAGCGGCAGGGCGCAAGGAGATCGCCATGATGATCCCCTTGGTCTTTGGCGTCCTCCCGCTGACGGTCGTCTTTGCCGTCTTCCCGGGCCTGGCCCTGCTGCAGATTGGCCTGTAATGGGCACCTGCTGCAAACCACCAACAAACCACCTGCACCAACACCTGGAGGGGAAACACCATGGGGAAGCACAACGGGGCCGCGACACTTGCACTGAGGCAACTGATCGCCGTCAAGCAACTACTGGGACTGTGGCAGTTGCGCCTGGCGAGCCGGTGGCCGAGCCTCCGGTTCCGCCCGGCCACCGGCGGCGCCCGCGGGGACGTTCCCGGTTGGGTTCTCATCACGCTCATGTCCGCCGTCCTCGTGGCGGGGCTGCTGGCGCTCGCCGGTCCGGCACTGGAAAAGCTGTTCAACGAGGCCATGAGCCAGGTCCAGCCGTAGCACGTGCCTCGGAGTCCGGCGCGGCCGTGGTTGACTTCGTCCTGGTGTCCACCCTGGTCACCGTCATGTTCCTGGCCCTGATCCAGCTGGCGCTTGTGCTGCACGTGCGGAACACTGTGGCGGATGCTGCGTCGTCGGCGGCCCGCTACGGGGCCCTGGCGGACAGGACGGCCCAGGATGCCCAGGACCGGGCGGAACTGCTGCTGTCCACCTCGCTGGGGGAGGGCTATGCCCAGGATGTCACGGCCAGCGTGTCCACGGCTGGAGGGGTGGCCATCCTGACCGTCTCCGTCACGGCGCCGCTGCCGCTGGTGGGCCTTTTTGGGCCGCGCGGACGGCTTGAGATGAGCGGGCATGCCCTGGTTCCGGGGTGAGGTGTCCTCGCACCCAGAGGCCGCGGGGCGCCACGGACCGTTCGAAGCGCCTGGCGCATCGCCTGGCGCAGCGCCGGACGCACCGCCGGACGCAGAAGTCGGGAGTGCCATTGTGGAATTCGTGTTCCTCGTAGTGCTCCTCATGGTGCCCGTGGCCTACCTCATCCTTACCGTGGGGCAGTTGCAGGGCGGGGCCTACGCCGTGGTGGGGGCTGCAGACCAGGCGGCCAAGGTCTACGTGCTGCAAGGAGACGAAGCATCAGCGCGCATGGCTGCCGAACAGGCCGTTGCCATGGCCGTCACGGACATGGGCTATGACCCCTCCAAGGCGGCCCTCACCGTGACGTGCGACGGCGGCTGCCTCACGCCGGGCACCATGGTCCGGACCCGCGTCACCTTGAGGGTCGAACTGCCACTGGTCTCAGCGTTGCCCGGCGTCAACCTGACAGCGGCAACAGTTGACTCCACCGCAACCCAAAAAGTGGGCCGGTTTAAATGAGTGGCGCACGCGAAACGACGCAGGAAGACGGCCACATCATGGTCCTGCTGATCGGCTATGTCTTGCTGTCCCTGCTCCTGATGACGGTGGTCGCGGCCGGGTCCAGCCTCTACCTCGGCCACAAGAAATTGCTCTCCACCGCAGACGGCGCCGCGCTCGCAGCCGCCGACACCTTCGTCCTCAACGCCGGCAACCACGGCCCGGACCCTGGCACCCTTCTCACCGGCCAGGGCGTAACTGCGGCCGCGCTGGCCTACCTCGAAAGCAATGAATCACCAAAGTCGCTGTCGGACGTCCGCCTTGCAGCCGGCACCGGCACCCCTGACGGCCGGACCGCCCAGGTGAACCTGACCGGCACGGTCCATCCCTGGTTCATCAACTTCCTTGTACCCGACGGCATTGCCATGACCGTGACCGGCACGGCCCGGGCACACCTGGTGCTGTAGGGCCGGGCGCCCGCGGAAGGTGCGCCAAGCATGCCGTAGGCTTGAATATCATGGCAGAGATCGACTTTCCCGCAGAGATCCGGGCGCTACGCGCCACCTACACGTCCATTGAGCAGGTGTCCGAGGTGGACAGGCTCTTGGAGGACATTGAAGACTTGTCGGACCAGGCTGGCTCACCCAACCTCTGGGACGACCCCGCCGCCGCCCAAAAGGTGACTTCCCGGCTCAGCCATGCCCAGTCCAAGCTGGAAAAGCTGCGCACGCTTGAATCGCGCATCGACGACCTTGAGGTCCTGGTGGAGCTGGCCCAGGATGAAGGCGACGCGGACACGCTTGCTGAGGCGGCCAAGGAGCTTCCGAGCCTGCAAAAGTCCCTCAAGGACCTTGAGATCGTGACGCTGCTGGCCGGCGAGTATGACGAACGGGAGGCCGTGGTGACCATCCGCTCCGGTGCCGGCGGCGTGGATGCGGCCGACTTCGCCGAGATGCTGCTGCGGATGTACCTGCGCTGGGCCGAACGCCACGGCTACCCCACCTCCGTCCTGGACACCTCCTACGCTGAAGAGGCAGGCCTGAAGTCGGCCACCTTCGAAGTCAAGGCACCCTACGCCTTCGGCACGCTCAGCGTGGAGGCCGGCACGCACAGGCTGGTGCGCATCAGCCCCTTCGACAACCAGGGACGTCGCCAGACCTCCTTCGCCGCCGTCGAGGTCATCCCGCTCATTGAGCAGACGGACAGCATCGACATCCCGGACAACGACATCCGCGTGGATGTGTTCCGCTCCTCCGGCCCCGGAGGCCAGTCCGTGAACACGACGGACTCCGCCGTCCGGCTTACCCACCTGCCCACGGGCACGGTGGTGTCCATGCAGAATGAAAAGTCGCAGATCCAAAACCGTGCCGCCGCCATGCGCGTGTTGCAGTCCCGCCTGCTGCTGCTGAAAAAAGCGGAGGAGGACGCCACTAAAAAGGCCATGGCAGGGGACGTCAAGGCTTCCTGGGGCGACCAGATGCGCTCCTATGTGCTCAACCCGTACCAGATGGTCAAGGACCTGCGCACCGAGTACGAAGTGGGCAACACCTCGGCCGTGCTGGACGGGGAAATCGACGACTTCATCGACGCCGGTATCCGCTGGCGGGCGGACAACCGCAACGCCGAAAACCAGTAAACCAGCAGGGCGCGCCGCCCAAATGGCGATATAGTGGCCCTTGTCACAAGTCACCTGTTGGCGCACTTTCACGGGGGAAGTACCACTTTGGCACGGAAATTATTTGGGGAAATTTCACCACTCACTTTTGCCATCGCCGTCCAGCGGCAAATCGTGCTGCGGAAGCTGGCCAATTTCCGCCACCGGGCGGCCCTGGCACGCACGCGCAACATGCAAGACCTGCCGGTCAGTGTCTACAGCCACAATTCGCTCATCCGCCGCAAGCTCGGCACAGTGGACCTGGCCCTGCAGGAAAACAAGGCCGTCAGCCTGGGCCTGGCCGCCCCGCACATTGACGGAATCCTGATTCGCCCGGGGGAGACGTTTTCCTTCTGGACCCTGGTGGGGCGCTGTTCGGCAAAAAAGGGATACCGGACGGGCCTGACCATCAGCCACAACGGACCCGCGGAAGGCCTAGGCGGGGGCCTGTGCCAGTTCACCAACCTTTTGCACTGGATGGTGCTGCACAGCCCCCTGGAAATTGCGGAACACCACCACCACCACGGGGAAATTGACCTGTTCCCTGACTTCAACCGGCAAATTCCCTTCGGCACCGGGACGTCCATTGTGTACAACTACCTGGACTACCGGGTGCGAAACCCCACCCGGAACACATTCCAGTTCCGCATCTCGGTGACGGAAGAGCACCTGCGCGGGGAACTGCGGGCCCAGGAACCCCTGGACGTGAAGTACCACATCAAGGAACGCGACTCCCATTTCCAGCAGGTGGGCCCCGACGTCTACCGCCGCAACAGCGTCTACCGCAGTGTCCGCGACAAACGCACCGGCAACGAGTTGGCCCATGAGCTGGTGGTGCAAAACAATGCCCGCGTGCTGTATGACCGGGCACTGATCAAGGCCCCCATTCGCGGTGATTCCTACACCTAGCCGCTCCCGCAACCCGGCACATCCATAACATTCCGGATCCCGACACACCGGCACGGGTCCAGCGATGCCGCCAATTGGTGCCTATAGTCGTAACGCTGGTGGTTTCTTCCCCCAAACCCACGCCCAGGCACCGGCATGCCAGCACCGTTCGCTGGAAGGGCAACGAAAAGTCATGATTCGTTTTGAAAATGTGAGCATCACCCACCTCAAACAAATCGGCCCCGCGCTCGACGACATTTCCCTTGAAGTCCAGCGCGGCGAGTTTGTTTTTCTGGTGGGCCCGTCCGGCTCCGGCAAGTCGACGTTCCTCAGCCTGGTGCTGCGGGAAACCAAGACCCAGGCCGGCCAGGTGTATGTGGCCGGGCAGAACGTGTCCAACGTCCCCAGCTGGCGCGTGCCCAAATTCCGCCGCGGCATCGGCATCGTGTTCCAGGACTTCCGCCTCATCAGCACCAAGACGGCGTTCGCCAACGTCGCCTACGCCATGCAGGTCATCGGCAAGAGCCGGGCGGCCATCAGGACCGAGGTGCCGCGCGTGCTGGAACTGGTGGGCCTGGAAGGCAAGGGCCACAGGCTCCCCGACGAGCTTTCCGGCGGCGAGCAGCAGCGCGTGGCCATTGCCCGCGCCATCGTGAACCAGCCGGACATCCTGCTGGCCGACGAGCCCACCGGCAACCTTGACCCCGTCACCAGCGTCGGCATCATGGACATTCTGGACAAGATCAACCAAAACGGCACCACCGTGGTCATGGCCACCCACGACGACGACATCGTCAACTCCATGCGCAAGCGCGTGATCGAACTGCGCCAGGGCAAGGTGGTCCGCGACGAGGACGCCGCCCAGTACACTTCCACCATCCCCATCGTTCCCGCCGCCCAAGCTGCAAACGAGGCTGGGAGCCAGGCTCCCGCCGTCGTGCCTGCAATGGACGAGGGCGCCCCCCAGACCCGCCGCCAGCGCGCCGTGAGTGCCGCAACAGAGAGGGACGTGGCACCCGCTGACGATGCCATGCCGCCGCGGCTCGAACGCAACCGCGGCCGCATCTACCCGCGCCCCGGGGCACGGCAACACCCCTCCGACGCCACGACGAACGGGGACCAGCCGTGAGACTAGCCTTCATCCTCAGCGAGCTTGGCAGCGGCCTGCGGCGCAACTTGACCATGGTCATTTCCGTCATCCTGGTGACGTTTGTGTCCCTGACATTTGTCGGCGCGGCCGGGGTGCTGCAACTGCAGATCGGCCAGCTCAAGGGCTTCTGGTACGACAAGGTCCAGGTCACCGTCTTCCTGTGCAATGACACCCCCACCAACACCAACTGTGCCGGCGGCCCCGTCACGGCGGACCAGAAGAAGAACATTGAGGGCATCCTGGCCTCGCCGGCCGTCAAGCCGTACGTGGAATCGTGGACGTTTGAGACCCAGGCGGAGGCACTGGCCCACTTCAAGGAGCAGTTCGCCAATTCCCCCATGGTGGACTCGGTGGAGGCGGGCAACCTGCCGTCGTCGTTCCGCATCAAGCTCACGGACCCGCAGAAATACCAGATCATCAACGAGTCCTTGTCCGCGACCCCCGGCGTCGACTCGGTGGTGGACCAGCGCAAGGTGCTGGACTCGCTGTTTTACCTCATGAACATTGCCACCCTGGTGGCCATGATCGTGGCGGGGCTGATGATTATTTGCGCGGCCCTGCTGGTGTCCACCACCATCAAGCTCTCCGCCAAGTCGCGCGAACGCGAGATCAACATCATGCGCCTGGTGGGTGCCTCGAAGACAGTGATCCAGCTGCCGTTTGCCCTCGAGGGGATCATTGCCTCCACCATCGGCGCGCTGCTGGCCTCCGGGGCCGTCTGGGGAATCGTCAGGTTCTTCCTCGGCGACTACCTGGCCAAGGGGTCCTCGGGCACGCCGGTCATCTCTCAGACCCAGGCGCTGGTCATCTATCCGGTGCTGATTCTGCTCGGAATCCTCCTGGCAGGCGTATCCTCGGTTGTATCATTGCGCAAAAATCTGAAAACATAGACCACGGCATCACTTTCTGCCCGGCCAGTGCGATACGAACGGCAATACATCACCACGAGTCACAGACCTAGGAGCATTGCCCACATGAATTCGACATCAAGCGGGGGAACAGGCGCGGTGACCACCCCGCGGCGTGGAGGACGGTGGCAGGCCCGCATGGGCGGAACCTTGGCATCGCTGGTGCTTGTGGGAATGCTGGGACTGGTGCCGGCCGCCCATGCGGACAATCTCGACGACCAGGCGGCGGCCCTTCGCCAGCAGGCCGACGACGCCGCCTCCGCCCTGGAATTCGTGGACGCCGGCATCGCCAAGTCGGCCTCGGACCTGGTCATGTACCAGGGCCAGCTGCCGGGGGCCCAGGCCGCCCTGGCCGATGCACAGAACCGCGTTGGTGCGGCCACCGAGCTGGTCAACTCCCTCGCAGCCCGCATCGGCCTGGCCCAGCAAAGCAAGGACAAGATCACGGCCCAGATTGCCCTCGAGGCGAAGAAGTCGGCCGAGACAAAGAGCATGATCGGCCAGCTGGCCGCGCAGTCCTACAAGGCCGGGGGACTGCCGCCCAACCTGGCACTGATCCTGGGGGTGGGCAACTCCGGCGACCTGGCCGACTCCATCGACCTGGCCGGACAGGCCATGCGCAGCCAGAACGCCGCCCTTGAGCGGCTGACCACGGAAAAAGCCACCAACCAGAATGCGCAGGCACGGCTGGTTGCCGTGGAGGCTGAAATCAAGGACCTGAAGACACAGGCGGACGCGGCACTGGTGGCCGAGCAGGCTGCCCGCGACCAGGCTGCGGCGAAGAAGGCCGCCGTAGACAAGCTCATCAGCGACTCCGCCGCGATCAACGCCAAGCTGGAAGCCCAGAAGCCACAAATCCAGGCCAAAATCAAGGTGGTGCAGCAGCAGCAGGACAATGTTGCCGCGAAGATCGCCGAACGCCAGCGCCAGGAAATTGAGGCGGCACGCAAGGCGGCGGCTGCCGAAGCCGCCCGCCAGGCCGAGCTGGCACGGCAAAAGGCCGCCGAGCAAGGCAACAACAACTTTGTGCCCCCGCCCTACGTCCCGCCGGCACCGGGCAACCCCTCCGCCTTCGGTCTGGCGCACCCGTTCGCCGGGAACATTCCCATCACCTCCGGATTTGGCTGGCGCCAGACGCCTCCCGGCACCATCGACTTCAACGGCACCGGCGGGTACATGCACACGGGCGTCGATTTTGGTGCCACCTGCGGCACGCCCGTGTATGCGGCGGCCGCCGGGACCGTGGTGATTGCCGGCTGGACCAACGGCGGCGGCGGGAACACCGTGCAGATCACGCACGGCGTCATCCAGGGCAACGCCCTCATGACCATCTACTACCACAACAGCTCCGTGCAGGTGGCGGCAGGCCAGCAGGTCAGCCGCGGCCAGCTGATCGCCTACTCGGGCAGCACCGGCAACTCCACCGGCTGCCATGCGCACTTTGAGACGTGGCTCAACGGGTCCCCGGTGGACCCCATGACGCTGCTCTAGGGCCGCGCAGGGACGCAAGGTGATCGTTGCTAAACTGGAAACCCGTCCCAAGTTGTCAATGAAGGAGCAGTACAGTGCCCAAGGAAAGTGGCCTGAAAGTGGTGGCCACCAATCGCAAGGCCCGGCACGACTACCACATCATGGACACCTACGAGGCCGGGCTGGTGCTCATGGGCACCGAGGTCAAGTCGCTGCGCGAAGGCCGGGCCTCCCTGGTGGACGGATTCGCCACGTTCTACAACGACGAACTGTGGCTTGAGGCCGTCTACATCCCGGAATACCTCAACGGCAGCTGGACCAACCACACGGCCCGCCGCCGCCGCAAACTGCTGCTGCACCGCGACGAGCTGGAAAAAATCGCGTCCAAGACGCGTGAATCCGGCTTCACGATTGTACCGCTGCAGCTGTACTTTCTGGACAGCCGGGCCAAGGTGGAGATTGCCATCGCCCGCGGCAAGAAGGATTACGACAAACGCCAGTCATTGCGTGAAAAGCAGGACAACCGCGAGGCCCTGCGCGCCATGCGGGAGAAGAACAGGGGCTAGATCGTGCCACCCATCAGCGAATTTTGGTCGACGTGGAGCCTGGACCCCTGGGCGCTGGCCCTGGTGGTGGGTGCCGGAGGGCTGTATTCGTGGGGTCTGACCCGGGCTGCGCGGGCAGGGATCCGGTGGCCCCTGTGGCGGGCCGCGGCGTTCTTCCTCATGGGGCTGGGACTGTACACCTTGGCGAACTTCGGCTTCCTGGGCACCTGGTCGCCGGAGCTGAGGTGGGCATTCTCCATGCGCATCGCCATCATGCTGTTTGTGGTCCCCGCCGGACTCGCCCTTGGCCTGCCTGTAGGCCTGGCGCGGCTCACCGTGCGCCCCGGGCGCCTCCGCACCACCCTGGGGGCCGCCGCCCGCCGGCCCATGAAGTTCTTTGCCAACAGCGCCGTGGCGCCCGTGGTGGGCCTGATTGTGCTGTCGATGATGCTCACGCCCCTGGCCGGCGTATCCCGCCTGAGCCCCGTGCTTGAGGGCCTGCTAAGCATTTTCATCCCCCTGCTGGGCCTGCTCATGGTCCTGCCCATGGTGGAGGAGCAGACCAAGGTAAGCACGGCGCTGATCATGCTGGAATTTGTCTTCGCCTTCATCGAACTCCTGGCCGACGCCGTCCCCGGCATTGTCATGCGCCTTTCCCCCGCAGTCCTCGACGGCGCAGCGGCATTCTCCGGGCCCAAGCCGCCCTGGTTTCCCAGCAGCATTGTGGACCAGCAGTTGGGCGGGGACTTCCTGTGGTTCATCGCCGAGGTCATGGACCTGCCCGTGATGATCCTGCTCTTCATCCGTTTTTCGAAGTCCGACAAGGGCGAACGCAAGGTGCTCGATGAGCTCACGGATGAGCAAATGGATGAACTCAACGCCGCCCACCTGCACCTGAGGAATTGACGCACATGACAACGCGGGCCAGGTGGTGGATTGTTGCGGCTGTGGCCGCAGTGCTCGCGGCCGGGCTGGTCCTGGCTTTCCTTTTCGTTCCCCGCACTGCGCCCCCCTCCGTCCAGGCGTCGACGCCGCCTCCTGCTTCAGTCTCTTCCAGCCCCCCGTCAAGCACGACAGCGGCCAGCCCGTCAGCGGCAAGCACGACGGCGGCAAGCACCACCGCGCCACCCGTGCCGAGCACGGCGCCACCGCCGCCCACCAGCGCAACGCCCCCTCCGGCGTCGGGCCCGGCGCAGGGCAGCCCTGCCGCCCAAAGGCTGGCGGCCATGACCCTGGCGCAGAAGGTGGGGCAGGTGCTCATGGTGTCGACTCCGGTCACGGGGGCCGACGCCAATTCCCTGTATGCCTTGGACAGCCTGCACGTGGGCAACGTGTTCATGAAGGGGCGCAGCGCCGCCGGATCGGGAGCGATTGCGGCCGTGGTCTCCGCAGTCACCGCCCACGTTGGCCCGGGAACGGCCGGGGTAAGGCCGTTTGTGGCCACGGACCAGGAGGGCGGTTTTGTGCAGATCATGCAGGGACCGGGCCTTGACACCATCCCGCAGGCCATCGTGCAGGGCCAGCTGCCGCCGGCACAGCTGCAGGCCGATGCGACGCGGTGGGGGCAGCAGCTGGCAGCGGTGGGTGTCAACGTCAACCTGGCCCCCGTCCTGGATACCGTCCCCGGGGCGGCCTTTGCCCCTCAGAACGCACCGATCGGCGCCTTTGGGCGCGAGTACGGCTACACCCCCGCGGCGGTCTCCAGCCACGGCGTGGCGTTTGCCAGGGGCATGCTGGCCGCCGGCATCAGCCCCACCGTGAAGCACTTTCCCGGGCTGGGGCGGGTGATCGGCAACACCGACGTCACCGCGGGCGTCACGGACTCCGTCACGGTCCGCAACGACCCTTATGTGCAGCCGTTCCGCGACGCGGTCAATGCAGGCGTGCCATGGCTGATGCTTTCCAACGCGTACTACCCGAAAATTGATGCGGCCCAACTGGCCCCGTATTCGGCCGTCATCATCCAGGGCATGGTCCGCGGGGACCTTGGCTTCCGGGGCATCATTGTCAGCGACGACATGTGCGACGCCGTCCAGGTCTCCGGGGTGCCCATTGCGGAGCGGGGCGTGGACTTCATTGCCGCCGGAGGCACCATGGCGCTGTGCACCGACCAGGCGCTGCTCCCGCAAATGTATGAAGGGCTCGTGGCGGCGGCGCAGTCCGACCCCGCCTTTGCAGCACAGGTTGACGCAGCAGCCCTGCTCGTGTTGAATGCAAAGTCCGCTACCGGGCTGTTGGGGAAATAAATCCGGCCCCGAATGCGCTAAGCTAAGTAGTCCACGGTTGGTTTGCACCGGGCGTGGCTTTGAAAACACAATAGGGGATGATCGGTTTCGACGGTGTTTGTCGAGACAGGTGAAGCGGGTCGAGGATACAGGGTTATCTCGTAAACGATCTCTGTAAAACAATAAGTGCTGACTCAAATCGCACTGACTTCGCTCTTGCTGCCTAAGCAGTAAGACAGTCCGTCAGCCCGGGAATGCTCTCGTCCCGGATCCTGGCGTCATTTAGAGGGCCACTGCTCTAAGTTCTTGTTGTAGGCGCTTAGGGGACTCTTATACAACTGGGCCTGGCAGCTGCTTGTTTGCGAGACAGCTGGGGCCGAGAAAAACCGACGCAAACTGCACCCGGAGAAGCCCTGACAAAGCAACATCGGACGGGAGTTCAATTCTCCCCATCTCCACAAACCCTATTGGGGCCTGTCCCGGTCATTGCGACCGGGACAGGCCTTTTTCATTTTGCGGACCTGGTCTTC
>NZ_JAAKZI010000015.1 GCF_011045165.1 Arthrobacter silviterrae | reverse complement strand
GCGACCGACACAGCGGCGCCAAAAAGTGCGGAAACGGCGGCAAAACCAGAGCCTCGACAAGCTCGACCACCGGCGACAAGCCCGGCCACCAGGGGCTAGATCACGTAGCGCTCATCCTCGTGGTCGCCCGGGTGGTCCTTGACCAGGCCGGCGGCCAGCGTGTTGCCGTCCTGGGGGTCGACCACCAGGAACGCGCCGGTGCGCCGGTGCAGCGCATACGTCTCAATGGGCAGTGCCGAGGACAGCCGGATCTGTGCCGTGCCAATGTCATTCAGCTCCAAGCCCGAAACAGCCCCGTAGCCAAACGTCTCCAGGTCCAGCTTGCCCGTCACGGCGCGGACCAGGCCCTGAACAGTTTTGCTGCCGTGCTTGATCAGTACCTTGGCACCCTCGCGCAGCGGCTTGGCCGAAAGCCAGCACAGCTCCGCATACAAGTCTTGCTTGACCTCTCCAAACGTCCCGGTGGCGGCGATCACGTCGCCCCGGGCAATGTCGATCTCCTCGCTCAGCCGCAGCGAAACGGACTGGGGAGCCACGGCACGGTCCAGGGCACGCCCCGCAAAGTCAATCCCCACCACTGACGCCTTCCGCCCGGACGGCAGCACGGTGATCTCGTCACCCACGGACACCGAGCCCGAAGCCACTTGCCCCGCATAGGCGCGGTAGTCGCGGAAGGAGGCGCCGGCGTCGAACGCGGAAGAAAGCTCCGGGGCCAGCGCGCCTTGCGGGCGGATGACCAGCTGGACGGGGAAGCGGAACGGCTCCAGCCCGCGTTCCAGCTCGTCTGTGGTGGGCAGGGTTTCCAGGATCTCCAGCAGCGTGGCACCCGTGTACCAGGGCGTGTGGGCGGAGCGTTCCACCACGTTGTCGCCCTCCAGCGCGGACACCGGGACCACCAGCACATCGCTGAGGCCGATCTCGCCAGCCACGGCCTGGGCATCGGCCTCGATGGCGCGGAACGTTGACTCGCTGAAGTCCACCAGGTCAATCTTGTTGACCGCAACCACCACGTTGGGCACCCGCAACAGCCGCAGCACGGACAGGTGCCGGCGCGTCTGCTCCAGCACGCCCTTGCGGGCATCGACAAGCACGACGACGGCATCCGCAGTGGACGCGCCCGTCACCGTGTTCTTGGTGTACTGCACATGTCCCGGGGTGTCCGCCAGGATGAAGCTGCGGCGGTCGGTGGAAAAGTACCGGTAGGCCACGTCGATCGTGATGCCCTGCTCGCGCTCGGCGCGCAGGCCGTCCGTGAGCAGCGCCAGGTCAATCTTCTGGGTGCTGCCGTTTTCCCCGCCAAAGCCGCGCCGCTCCGACGTTCGGGTGACGGCGTCGAGCGTGTCGGCCAGGATCGCCTTGGAATCATGGAGCAGGCGGCCCACCAGGGTGGACTTGCCGTCGTCGACGGAGCCGGCGGTGGCAAAGCGGAACAGGGTCAGCTGCGCGAGTGGGGCTTCGATGATGCTCATTAGAAATAGCCGTCTTTCTTGCGGTCTTCCATGGCTGCCTCGGAGATGCGGTCATCGGCCCGCGTGGCGCCACGTTCGGTCAGGGTGGAGGCGGCAACTTCGCGCACCACGTCATGGACGGTGGTGGCGTTGGAGACCACTGCCCCGGTGCAGGACATGTCCCCCACAGTGCGGTAGCGGACCTGCTTGATGACCACTTCCTCGTCCGGGAGCGGCTGCGAAACCTCGCCCACTGCCCGCCACATGCCGTCGCGGGCAAAAACTTCGCGTTCGTGGGCGTAGTACAGCGGCGGCAGCTCAATGCCTTCGCGGGCGATGTACCTCCACACATCCAGTTCGGTCCAGTTGCTGATGGGGAAGGCACGCACATGCTGGCCCACCGTGTGGCGGCCGTTGTAGAGGTTCCACAGTTCGGGGCGCTGGTTGCGGGGGTCCCACTGGCCGAACTCGTCGCGCAGGGACAGGATTCGCTCCTTGGCGCGGGCCTTGTCCTCGTCGCGGCGGCCGCCGCCAAACACGGCGTCGAACTTGTTGCGTGAAATGGCGTCAAGCAGCGGCACGGTCTGCAGCGGATTGCGGGTGCCATCAGCCCGTTCTGCAAGTTCGCCCCTGTCAATGAACTCCTGGACGGAGCCCACCTCCAGGCGCAGCCCCAATCGTTCCACGGTGCGGTCGCGGAACTCGATGACCTCCGGGAAGTTGTGGCCGGTGTCCACGTGCAGCACGGGGAACGGCACCTTGCCCGGCCAGAACGCCTTCGTGGCCAGGTGCAGCATCAACACTGAGTCCTTGCCGCCGGAAAACAGCAGCGCGGGGCGCTCAAACTCAGCCACCACCTCGCGAATAATGTGGATGGCCTCGGATTCAAGGAGGTCGAGGGATGTCAGGACATCGACGGGGTCAATCACAGCTTCAGTGACTTGGGTGCTCATACGTGTAATCCGCATTCTGTCTTGGAGGTTCCGGCCCAGCGTCCGGACCTGGGGTCCGCGCCGGGGGCCACTTTCTTGGTGCACGGGGCGCAGCCGATGGACGGGTAGCCCTGGCTGAGCAATGGGTTGACGGGGAGGAGGTTCTCCTCCGAGTAGGCGAGCAGGTCCTCATAGGACCAGGTGGCAACCGGGTTGACCTTGACCAGGCCGTTCTTCTCGTCCCAACTGACCAGCGGCGTATTGGTCCGTGTGGGTGCCTCGTCGCGGCGCACGCCGGTGAACCACAGTTCGTAGCCCTGCAGCGAACGGTGCAGCGGCTCCACCTTCCGCAGTGCGCAGCATTGGGCAGGGTCGCGGGCAAAGAGATCCTTGCCCAGCAGCGAATCCTGTTCCGCCACGGAGTGCTCCGGCTTCACGTCCACCACGTTCACCCGCAGGTTTTCCGCCACC
The DNA here is from genome assembly GCF_011045165.1 of Arthrobacter silviterrae. Classification (GTDB taxonomy): domain Bacteria; phylum Actinomycetota; class Actinomycetes; order Actinomycetales; family Micrococcaceae; genus Specibacter; species Specibacter silviterrae. The sequence continues at coordinate 89,216 of NZ_JAAKZI010000015.1, read as the reverse complement.
TCGTTGCGGGTGGCATAGGTCTCCGGGAAGTGATAGCCGGTGTCCAGAAAAAGGACGTCCACGCCGGGGAGCTGCTCGGCGACCAGGGCCGGCAGCACGGCGTCGGCCATGGAACAGGCGACGGCGGCCGCCCCGGTTTTGAAGTTTTTCGCCACCCAGGCGATGACATCCTTGGCAGACGCGTCCCAGCCAAGCTCGGCGGCACCGGCTTTGGCCAGGGCCTTCAGTTCTGCGTGGGTGCGGACCGGGGTCTCGACAAGCTCGACCAGCGGATCGGATCGTGTCATTTCAGCAGCTCCTCATCCACGCGGTGTGCGAATTCGGCGAAGGTCTCCTCCGCCAGCTTGTTGGCCGCATAGCTGCGGATGACGCGCTCCACGTAGTCGGCCAGGTCGTCGATGGCAACCTTCAGGCCGCGGACGGTGCGGCCCAGGCCTGCCTCTTCGCGGTTGTGCGAAGACAAGCCCCCGCCCAGGTGGACCTGGAAGCCTCCTGTTGTGCCGCCGTCGTCCGTGGGGACCACAATGCCCTTCAGGCCAATGTCGGCGGTTTGGATGCGGGCGCAGGAGTTGGGGCAGCCGTTGAGGTAGAGGGTGATGGGATCGCCCAGCACGCCGGCGTCGACCAGGTCGGCCAGGCGCACCTCGAGCTGGCCGATCACGTCGATGGCCGTGTCCTTCGTGTTGACGATGGCCAGCTTGCAGAACTCTATGCCGGTGCACGCCATGGTGTTGCGGCGGAACACTGACGGGCGGGCGGACAAGCCGAGCTCGTCCAAGCCGGCCACCACTGCCTCGACCCTGTCCTGGGAAATGTCCAGGGCAATGATTTTCTGCAGCGGGGTGGTGCGCAGGCGGTGGGAGCCGTGGGCTTCCAGGAGGTCCGCGAGGGCCAGCATCTGCGTGCCGGAGAAGCGGCCCACAAACGGGGCGGCGCCGATGAAGAACTTGCCGTCCTTCTGTTCGTGGACACCAACATGGTCGCCGTTGACGGTGGCCTTCGGCGGGGCAACGCCGTCGGGCAGCTTGCGGCCAAGGTATTCATCCTCCAGGACCTGGCGGAACTTTTCCGCACCCCAGTCCTCCACCAGAAACTTCAGGCGGGCCTTGTTGCGCATGCGCCGGTAGCCGTAGTCGCGGAAGATGCTGGTGACGCCCTCCCAGACGGCCGGACCGTCCTCCGGCGGCACGAACACGCCCACGCGCTGCGCCAGCCGGGGCGCGGTGGAGAGCCCGCCGCCCACCCACAGGTCGTAGCCGGGGCCGAGTTCCGGGTGCCGCACGCCAACAAAGGAGATGTCGTTGATCTCGTGGATGGTGTCGTGGTCCGGGTAGCCGGTGATGGACGTTTTGTACTTGCGCGGCAGGTTGGAGAACTGTGGGTTGCCGATGAACCGGTCGCGCAGCTCCTGGAGGAAATCGGTGGGGTCGATGATTTCCGCCTTGGCAATGCCTGCCACGGGGGAACCCAGCATGCCGCGGGGAACGTCGCCGCACGCCTCTGTGGTTTGCAGGCCCACGGCCTCGAGGCGGCGCCAGATCTCCGGGACGTTTTCCACCTCAATCCAGTGGAACTGGATGTTTTGGCGGTTGGTCAAATCTGCCGTGTTGCGGGCAAAGTCAACAGAAATTTGGCCGATCACGCGCAGCTGCTCGGTGGTGAGCTTGCCGCCGTCGGTCCTCACACGCATCATGAGGTAGCTGTCCTCAAGCTCGTGCGGTTCCAGGGAGGCCGTCTTGCCGCCGTCGATCCCCTGCTTGCGCTGCGTGTACAGCCCCCACCAGCGGAACCGGCCGTGCAGGTCGTCGTCGGCGATGGAGTCGAAGCCCTGCTTGGAGTAGATCGTCTCAATGCGGTGGCGCACGGAGAGACCGTCGTCCTCCTGCTTCCACGCCTCGACAGGGTTCAGCGGGGCCTTGCCGTCCACAACCCACTGCCCATGCGGCTTCGTTGCGGGGCGCACGCGGACAGGGCGGGAGGCATGCGCGGCGGCGGCCCCTGCAGTTGTGGTGGCTGTCCCGTTGTCAGTGCCAGGGGCGGTTGCTCCGGCTAGAGCTGTCTGTGTCATGAAACGAGCGTAGATTGCCCGCCATTGACGGCAAACAAGGGATGCAACGCGGGTTCACCTTAGGCAATATTTCGTCACGTGCCCCATTTCCGGCCCGGTTGTGCTTGGCAACGCGCAACAAGCACGACGCCGGACCGGTCGCCTAGGTGGGCGGGTCCGCGTAGGTCACGGATCCGCATGTCATGGGCCCGGGCTTTGTTTCACCTGACGCTGGCCTTGTTGTGGCCGTCAGCAGGATCGAGATTCGCCGGCCCGCCGATGCTCGGTGCGTCCCGTAAGGGAACGCTCTGCTGGACAGCTCGCCGTGTCCGGTTGAGGTCACTCAACCTGGATCGGCCTGTGTGGGGCTCGTCGTGGTGCCATCGGCTCTCTGTCAGGTGTGAGATGGTGCTGGTATGGCTTCCCCGCAGGCTTTAAGCGAGACCGATCGCCGTATCGTCGCAACGTGGGCCGCTGACTGTGCGGAGCGCGTCTTGGCTTTATTTGAGACGGAGGCTCCGGCCGATGCTCGGCCGCGAGTGGCCATCGCCCGGACCCGGGCATTTGCCCGCGGTGACCTCGGCGCGGCCGGGGAGATCCGCCGGCGCTTTGTCGCCGGCCGTGCCGCGCGGGAGGTGAAGACTCCAGCGGCGGTGGCGGCTGCTCGCGCTGCCGCCCAGGCCGCGGCCGTCGCTCACATGGGCGCCCATGCCTTGGGCGCGGCCGCCTACGCCGCGAAAGCGGCCGGGCTGGCCGCGCCCGATCGTCCCGATGCGGTTGGTGAAGAGATCCGGTGGCAACTGGACCATGTGTCTGACGAGGTCAGGGGGGCGCTCCGGCGCTTGCCGCCCGTTGGTGAGGACTCAGCTGGTCCGCTCGGGCCGGGACTGCTCACGTCCGGCATTCTCGCCTCAATCGTTCGAAGCATCCAGGCCGGCTTAGCCGACCCCGACCAACCCCTGCCACGCGACCGCATCTGAGGTCCGCTGGGGAAACCCTCACCGGGTGCCAGACAATGGCCGGTCACGTCGCATGATGTGGGCCGGACGGTGTGCGCAGCGCCAGCGTTAGCTAATCCGCGCTCAGGCTGCGTTGTGCCGTGTGGGCTGCCGCTCGGAAATGGCTGCAACGGTCGTGTAGTCGACGGTGAGATTGCCGCCTGCGGCGTCGATCGCGGCGCCCATGCCTTGTAGAAGGGCGTCCAGTTTGTCCTTCTGGAGTCGATTGATTCCGCCTGAGGTTGATGTCTGCTCAAGCCACGCGTCGCGTGTGGCGGTCGCCTGCCAATCGAAGGAGAGCCGGTCAAGCTCGCTGAACGCTGCGGTCGTGCGCAGGCCCGCTGCGGCTGCGTCGATGATGGCCCCATAGGGGTCGGCCACGGAGACCGGAGCCCAGGGATTGAACGGCAATCCGGTGTGGAGAGAGTCGAAGACTGCCGCGAACTCGGTGGCGAGTTCGCCAGACGGGCGTCCCGCGTTCCAGAAGAGCGCAAGGATGCCGCCCGGCCGAAGGACGGAAGCGGCCTTGGCGGCGCCCGCGGCCGGGTCGACCCAGTGCCAAGTCTGCCCCGCGATCATTGCATCGAACGTTCGCCCGGCGGCCTCCCACTCTTCGAGCTTGGCGATCTCGACCACGAACCCTTTGGCACGCGCAAGCTCGGCCATCCGTGGATCAGGTTCGATCCCGTGCACGGCGAATCCGCGCTCCCGGAAAGGCTCGGCGGAGATTCCGGTCCCGATCCCCACATCGAGAATCGAGCGTCCACGCATCCGGTCAGAGATGGCGTCAACCAGGGCGGTCGGGTAGCGCGGGCGGGCACTGTCATAGCGTTCGGCATGCGCGCCGAACGACTCCGCTAGTTCACGGTGACGATGCGCAGCATCTCCGGCGGGCATGATCGGTGGGGGCTGTGGGATCATGCGCCCAGTCTAAATGGGCGTCTGGCAATTCTGAACAGAACGGAGCCAAGCAGCCCGTGGGCCCGTCAATTGGGGGCGCCGCAGAAAACGGATAAATTCGTACGGTAAGGGCGACTTGAGTCGGGTAGCCACTGGACTGCGGCTTGCCAATGGAAGCCACCCAGAGCCTGTCCGTAGCGGGAACGCTCTGCGGGGCATAGGGGTGGCCAAAAGCTGATTCGTCTGCGGGCAGTCAGCGTTGGTAGACGTTGCTACGATGTCCAAGCGTGATCACTGCTACAACGAGGATGTTGTCATCAACCGTGTAGACGACACGGTAGTCCCCTATGCGAACTCTGAGGCCGGGACGCCCTTGGAGGGCCTTGGCGCCAGGCGGTCGTGGATCCTCACCAAGGAGCGCGATCGCTCCACGAATGCGGTCGCGATCCTGATGGTCAATTCGTTTCAACGCGCGAACTGCGGCAGGACGCAACTCGACTTGGTAAGTCATACCCAGCCCAGATCAGCTTTCACTTGAGCCCAAGGGATGTTGGGGCCTTCCTCTGCCATCGCCTCATCAAATGCGGCGACATCTTCGGCATCTTCCAGAGCTTCAAGCATCTGCTCATACCGCTCAGGGCTGACAACCACGGCAGCGCGATGACCGCGGCGCTCGATGAACACCGCTTCGGTTTTCGAGCGATCGATGACTTCTGAAAAGTGGTTGCGTGCGTCTGCGACGCTGACAGTGGACATAACTAAACTGTACATCCAGCATTTTGAAATGTACATGAAGTACGTTCTTTGAAAGGAAAGTCATACTGATCGCGATACCCCCTAAGGAACCCTGAGCGGGCCTACACCTGGGAAACCTTGGACTAGTGAGCTTTGTATACGTGTTAGGCGTCGTTCCTTGCTAGGTAATGCTCGACGATCGGCCACCAGTGCCGGTCAGACAACTCGATTCGGGCACGATCGACTCCAAACCACTCGCCGTCAACAATCGGGTGGGCGGTGTCGGCGACCAGAAATATGGGCACGTGAGCCCATGGCACAGGGTAGGTGTAGCTGGAGTTGGGAGTAGGGACGACATTTCGAATAAATCCAATGCAGTGGGCAGCGACGTCGGTTTGCTCGAAGATTTCCAATATCAGTCGGGAAGTACCGATCGCTAGGGACTCGCTGTCGGATCCGTTCCACAAATAACGCGTCGGGAGATTTGGACCTCTGGTTGTTGGAACACAGAAGAATTCCGGCTCATGGCCTGACGTCCGTCGGATGTGGAGCAGTCTTGTGACGATTGCCGGTTCTGTGGCAGGAAAGTTGTTCCCTACCCATACTTCTGCTGAGCTGCCAGGCGGCAACCACGGGGCTCCAACATTAACCCCAATCTGCTGCAGGTCTGTCATGAATACATGCTACGAGGGTTGAAACCTGCGTTCGAAGCGTCAATCCGTCCCGCAAGGGGTGTCCCGTATAGATATTGGCGAAGTGTCCCGTAAGCCGGTCAACGACCGGTCCAACCACCACCAAATTCCCCGGAACAACAATCCGCGTGTCGCCAGGGTCGCCGGATTCCCGTATACCCGTATACCCGCAAAAATGCCGGGTGAGCGGGGCTTATGCTGGACAGGATTTTCGTCCGCACAAGCCCACCGTTCTGACTCCGAAAATCACGGGGTCAGTCCTCGACATCAACATCAAACAGGCTGGAGGAACGCAACACGAAATTGAGAATTTCGGTGAATTGGACCTGCGCAGGATCGCACGCCAATGCGATCCACGAGTGACGGCCAGCGCACGGCGTCACCCGTCGCCAAGTTCACCGGGAACCCCCGTGCCGAAATATTAGGCAGTCCGGGACACCGCAGCGTCGAAGTGCTCCAGCGCCAGCTGTGCCACCAGCCCGGACGGCAGCAGCGGCTCGGACACGGCATCGGCTCCGGCCAGCGAGAGCTGGTCGTGGAAGTAGCCGGGCGCCAGCAGATAGGAGGCAACCGCGACGCCGGACGCCCCCTCCGCGCGCAGCTGCGCCACTGCTTCCGGCACCGAGGGGCGGGCGCTGGCGCCGTAGGCCGCAAGCACCCGCTCCGGCCTGCGAACGGCCAAGTCCGCCGCAAGCACCTCGATCTGTTCGGCCGCCTCCGGACGCGAGGAACCGGCCGCGGCCAGCACAATCCCCCACCCGTGGGGCAGCGTGCCGAGCCGTTCATGCAGCAGCCCGGCCAGCCGCGGATCCGGCCCCAACGGTGCGGCGGCGAGAGTGCCGGGCCGGCTTGCCACGGCCTGGGCTATGTCCACCTGGACGTGGTAGCCCACCGTCAGCAGCAGCGGCACGACGACGGCCCGAACCCCCTCGGGCAGCCCCGCCACCACATCGGGCAGGGCCGGCTCCTGCACATCGACGTAGGCCTCCAGCACCGTAAGCCCGGGGCGAAGGGCCGCGATGTCCGCCCGGAGCTGGTTGATCCGCGCCCGGCCCTCCGTGTTGTTGGTGCCGTGCGAGCAGGCAACCATCACAGTTTCAAGGCCCATGGAGTGCTTCCTTTCATCAATACGGGTCCCGCCAGAGGGCCGTTGCAAGCCAATGTACGGCGTTAAGCGGCGGCCTGTGTCTGCTTGACGCCCCGCAACCCCGTGTTGACAATGCCCAGGGCGGAAATCACGCCGCCGGTGATGAACAGCGCCGCCGTAATGGCCACAATGCGTCGAAATGAGTCAAAGTCCAGCACACCGCCAAGCATCACGCCGGCCAGGGCCACAGCGATCAGCCCGGCCACCCGGGAAACGGCATTGTTGATGGCCGATCCTATGCCGCTTTGCTTCGTGGGGACGGCGCCGAGGATTGCGCCGGTGAGGGGTGCCACCGTCATGGACATGCCCACTGCGAACACCAGGATGCCCGGCAGGATGTGCAGCCAAAAATTGAACGGGACGGACGTGGTGGCCATGAGCAGGTAGCCCGTTCCCGCCACAATGGGGCCAACCGCCATGAACAGCCGGGGCCCGTACTTTCCGGCCAGCGTGCCAAAAGGGCCGGACAGCAGGAGCATGATGACCGCGGTGGGCATCGAGGCCAGGCCTGCGAGCGCGGCAGAAAATCCCGCCACCTCCTGCAGGAACAGGACCATCATGAGCCCGCCCAGCGACACCCCGGCATAGATGAAGGCCGTGGCCACATTGCCCATGCCAAAGTTCCTGGTCCGGAACAGCGGCAGCGGCATCATGGGCTGCGCGGTGCGGGCCTCCCACCAAAGAAACACGGCCAGGGCAGCCACGCCCAGCGTGAAGGGCACAAAGACCGCCGGGCTCCCCCATCCCAGCCTGTCCTGTTCAATCAGCGCAAACACCGTCCCGGCCAGCCCCACCGACGCAAGCACAGCGCCGGTGACGTCAATCGCGGCAGTCGGGGACCCGGCGTCGTCCGCGGCGGCTGCGGGAAGGGCCAGGCCCCTGAGCAGCCAGAAGGTGGCGGCAATGGGCAGCACATTGATGGCGAACACCAGCCGCCAACTGGAGTAGTCAACCAGCAGCCCGCCCAGCAGGGGCCCGGCCAGGAACGCCGTACCCGTCCACGCCGTCCACCTGCCGATCGCCTTGCCCTGGGCTGGCCCGCTGAAGGTGGAGGTGATCAATGCCAGGGAACTGGGCACCAGCAGTGCGGCCCCGGCACCCTGCACGGCACGCGAAACCACCAGGAGCAGGGCGCTGGGGGCAAACGCACAGGCCAGGGACGCCACCCCAAAGACCAGCAGCCCGGCCCGCAGGATCCGCACGCGGCCCAGGGTGTCGGACAGGGAGCCGGCAATGAGGATCAGCGAGCCCAGCGTGAGCAGGTAGGCGTCCACCACCCACTGCTGCGTGGTGATCCCCCCGCCCAGCTCCCGGGTCATGGCCGGCAGCGCCACGTTCACAATGGCCCCGTCCAGGAACGCCACAAAGGACGCCAGGATGGCCACCCACAGCACCCTGCGTTCCATGGGCCTCAGCCCTTCCTGGCAAATGCCGTCCGAAGGGACAGCTTGCGCGAGTACTCAATGGAGCCGTAGCGGAACAGGTGCACGGCCAGGCGCAGGGCCGCAAAGCCGAAGACAAAGAGCTCCACGATCACCACCGCTGCCGCGGGTCCGCCCAGCGAACCAAAACCGTTCCGCAGCATGGCCGTGATGGGCGCGGTGAACGGGAAGAAGGTAAAGATCTGCACAATGAGGTTGCCGGGGTCGCTGACCACCATGGTCACAATGTAGAAGGGGATGAACATCATGATCATGACGGGCGCAAACACGGTGCTGGCGTCCTTGGCCGTGGGCATCACCGCACCAATGGACACCAGGACGCCGGTGAACAGGATGAAGCCGCCCACAAACAAGAGCGCACCGACCAGCATGGGCCAGAACTGGAACTGCAGGTGTGAGAGGTCGAAGTCCGGCATGGACATCTGGTCGCGGAAGAATACGTAGCCGGCCACCATGGGCGTGGCAAAGACCAGTGCCTGCACGGCGCCCACCAGGAACAGGGAGATCACCTTGCCCACCACCAGCGTGGTCGGGTTGAGCGTGGTCAGGATCATTTCGGTGACCCGGTTTTCCTTCTCCTCCAGCGTGGACGCCAGCATCTGGTTGGCCAGCAGGATGATCACCACATAAAAGAGGACCAGGAACAGCAGCGGCGGCACCACTGTCTCCAGCCCGCCGGAGAGCTGCCCGTCCTTGTACGTCTGGGTGTCCGAACGGAAATTGCCCTGCACGGCCGCGGCCAGCTCCGCCGAGCCCACCTTTTCCTGGGCCGACAGCACCAGCAGCTGCTTGGCCACGGCGTCATAAGTGCCGTTCTTGAAGATGCCCTGGTCGGCGCCGTACACGTTGACCGTCTCCTTGGCCGGGCTGGCCGGGTAGCTGAAGTACGCGTTGAGGGTGCCGGCCTTGACACGTTCGACGGCGGTGCCCGGGTCCGCTTCCACCGTTCCTCCCATGGCCTTGGCCAGCGCGGGGTCCACCAGGGCGGACGAGTCCGTGTAAGTGAAGGAAATCTTGTCGTGCTTCTGCGCGTCCGCCTGTGACTTCGTGGAGGAGTTGCTGGCGAAGACCAGGCCAAAGACTATGGCCAGCAGAATGGGGATGGCCAGGGTGGCAATCCAGAAGCGCCGCTTCTTGACGGTTCGGGTGAATTCAAAGTGCACCACGGTGCCCAGGTTGTGGCGTGCCATGCTATTTCGCCCCCGTTTCGACGGCGGCCTTTTCGCCGTAGACCTGCAAAAAGATGTCGTCCAGGCTCCGCTTCGCCGCAACAAAGCCGCGCACCACCACGCCCGCCTGGACCAGGCGGCGCAGCACCTCGGCCTCATCCACGGAGTCGTCCAGGGCCAGCTCGGAATAGTTGGTTTCCCGCAATGTCACCGTGTAGTCAGGGGAATCGGGGACCGTGCCGCTGTGCTTGAGGCGCACGGTGCGCCCGCCGAATTGGTTTTGCACCTCATCGATGGTGCCGTAGGCCTCGCTTCGCCCGTCCTTGAGCAGCACAATTCGGTCGCACAGCCGCTCCACCTCCTCCATCTGGTGCGTGACCATCATGACGGTGGCACCGGCCTTCTTCCTGTCCTCGATGATGTCCATCAGCAGCCGCCGGTTCACCGGGTCAAAGCCCTTGGTGGGCTCGTCCAGGATCAGCAGTTCGGGGTCGTTCATGATGGTCACCCCCAGCTGGATTTTTTGCTGCTGCCCGCCGGAGAGCTTGTCCACGCGCACCTCAGCCTTGTCGGCCAGGTCCACCCGGTCCAGGTAGTCGCGGGAAAATTGCTGCGATTCCTGCCGGGACAGCCCCTTCAGCCGGCCAAAGTACGTCATGACGTCCAGCACCGACTCCTTTTTGTAGAGCCCGCGCTCCTCCGGCAGGTAGCCAAGCCGTGCACCGTAGTCGTCACTGAACACCTTCCCGTTGATGTGCAGCGTCCCCGAGGTGGGGCGGTAGATGCCCAGCAGGGCCCGGATGGTGGTGGTCTTGCCGCTGCCGTTGCTGCCCAGAAACCCGAATGTCTCCCCGGGGGCCACGTCAAAGGACAGCCCGTCAATGACAGTCTTCTCGCCAAACTGCATGCGAAAGTCCTCGATGTGGATGAGCGGGTGCGCGTGGGCGTAGTCCATGGTGCCAGCGTATCCACGATCGCCGTCGATGACACGCCCGTTGGCCCGTTGCGTGCCAGCCACCGTACGCTTAAGCCGGCCCGTGCCATGGCCTGCACCACCCGAGAACACTGCCAACAGAGACGAACAGCTGCCATGCCCCTCAACCTTGCCCTGATGCTGGACCTTTTGGGCGTATTCTTCTTCGCCGTCTCAGGCTCCCTGCTGGCCGCGCGCAAGGGTTTTGACCTGGTGGGATCGGTGCTGCTGGGTTCCCTGGTGGGACTGGGCGGCGGAGTGGTGCGTGACCTGGTGCTGAACGCCGGCCCGCCAGCAGCCTTCAGCAACCCCGTTTACATGCTCCCGCCCCTGCTGGCGGCCGCCGTGGTGTATTTCCTGGTGGGCGGGGTGGAACGGGTCAGCCGCCTGGTGCTGACGTTCGACGCCGGCGGGCTGGCCCTGTTTTGCATCACCGGTACGCTGAAGGCCCTGGATGCGGGCATGAATGCAGCGGCGGCTCTCCTGCTGGGCGTCACCACGGCCGTGGGCGGCGGCATCCTGCGCGATGTCACGGCCAACCGCGTGCCGCGCGTCTTTGACCCGCAGGACCTCTACGCCATCCCCGCGTTCCTGGGCGCCGGCCTGGCCACCGCTCTGTGGCACCTGGGCTGGCTGAACCTTGCCACCGGGACGGCTGCCGCCGTCGTCGTCTTTGTTTTGCGCATGCTGGCCCTGAAGTTCAAGTGGCACGCCCCGCTGGCCGCCCGCAGTTGGGCAAGCCCGCGATGGCGGCGCCGCTAGGATTGAGGGTGCAGCCCGCAGCAGTGCCCATGCCAAGCTTGGAGAAGTGAATGTCCGAAATTTTCGTGGAGAAGTTCCGTGCCCTCGTGCCCCAGTACCTGGAAGGGGCGTGGGAAGCCGCCGATGGGATCGACACGGCCGACCTGGATGCGATCTTCACCGAGCTGGGCATTCAGGTCCCGCAGGCCCTGCGTGAATTCCTGCACGCCGTGGGCAACTGCGAGGAACTCATGGAGGCCTACTACTACTTCTGGGACCCCGAGGAGCTGGAAATCGAGGACGGCTACCTGCTGTTCCTGGAAGACGAAGACGAGAACTACACCTGGGGCATGCGCTCCGACCAGGCGGACATTCCGGACCCCATCGTGTGGCGCCGCAACAATGCCACGGGTGCCTGGGTCAACGAGGAAGGCACGTTCAGTGAATTTGTGCTGGACATGCTGGACTGGGTCTTCACCGAGGACGACGAAAACTAGGCGTCCCGGTCGGCTAGACGTCCCGGTCGACAACCGCCTCGGCAAAGCTGGCCAGCGCGGTCTTGACAATGCCGTCCGGCAGCGGCGCCAGGGCGGCAATCGCGTCGGCGGACCATTGCCTCGCCACGGTCCACGATTCAGCCGTGGCGGGGTGCGCGCGCAGTGCGGACACGGCGGCGGCGAGGGCGTCGTCGCCGCTCAGGTCGCCGTCCACCAGTTCCAGCACGGAGTTGGCGGTTGCGTCGCCGCGGGCCGCGGCCTTGCGCAGCAGCAGCACGGGCAGGGTCGGCACGCCTTCGCGCAGATCCGTGCCGGGCGACTTCCCGGAGACCTGCTTGAGCCCCGTGACGTCAATGACGTCATCGGCGAGCTGGAAGGCGATGCCCACCTTTTCGCCGTAGTCCAGCATCACGTTCTGGTGTTCCTCCGGCACGCCGGCGAAGATGGCGCCGAGCTGTCCGGAGGCAGCCACCAGCGAACCGGTCTTGTCTGCGATGACGGACAGATAGTGCTCCACCGGGTCTTCATCCGCCCTGGGGCCCACGGTTTCATGGAGCTGTCCCAGGCAGAGGCGCTCAAAGGTGCGGGCCTGAATTTCCAGGGCCCGGCCGCCCAGTTCGGAAACCAGAATTGAGGCCCGGGCAAAGATGAGGTCGCCGGTGAGGATGGCCACCGTGTTGCCCCACACCTCGTGGGCCGTCGGCGCCCCGCGGCGGTAGGGCGCCGAGTCCATCACGTCGTCGTGATAGAGCGTGGCCAGGTGCGTCAGTTCAACCACGACGGCGGCCTGCACCACCTCCGCCCGGCTCGCGTCCCCGAGGTGCGCGGCCAGCAGGGTGAGCAGGGGGCGGATGCGCTTGCCGCCGGCCTCCACCAGGTGGCGGCTGGTGGCGTCTGCCAGGGGATCCGAGTTCGCGATGGCCTCCCGCAGCACCTTTTCCACGCGTGCCATGCTCATGGCAATGGACGGACCGAGCTCCGGGTCTTCGGCGACGGCGGCAAAACCTGACGGCAGTGCCAGCCCCGTGGCGATGGCCATGGTGCTGGGGTTGGGGTCTTCAGTGGCGGGAAGCCCATGGCCGGCGTGGGTCCAGCTGTGGTTCGCGGAAGTAGTCACTGCTTAACACTAACTATTGGTAGGGATTGTTGCTTGGACATGCGGCTGGCGCCTTGGTTGCCGGTCGCGGGGACCAGCTTCTCCAGTAGTTGAATCACTCTATCCTCAAATCCGCGTTCGCCCGGGTCGGTCAGGTTGGCCATGAGCCGGACCACGAAGTGCATGAGGGCGGGCAGCGGCATGCCGGTGCGCAGTGCCAGCTTCATCACGGCCGGTTTGCCGATGAGTGCGGCAAACACCCGGCCCAACGTGAAGTGGCTGCCCCACTGCTCGCGGACAAAGCCGCTGTAGCCGGACAATGCGTGGTTTGCAGCCAGGCGGGAATTGGTGCCGGCGGCGCGGACTATGAATTCCGCCGCATAGCGGGCCGACTCCATGGCGTAGGAAATGCCTTCGCCGTTGAAGGGGCTGACCATGCCCCCTGCATCGCCCAGCAGCATGAGCCCGGGCGAGTAGTGCGGCGTGCGGTTGAAGCCCATGGGGAGGGCGGCGCCGCGGATGGGCCCCACCTGGTTCTCCGGCGTGAAGCCCCACTCCGGCGGCATGGAGGCGGTCCAGTCGCGCAGCACCGCCCGATAGTCCAGCTTGCCGAATTCCTTGGACGAGTTCAGGATCCCCAGGCCCACATTGGAGGTGCCGTCGCCCACGCCAAACACCCAGCCGTAGCCGGGCAGCGGCTTGCCTGGCTGCCCGGCACGGGAGGGCGCGGCCAGTTCCAGCCAGCCCTCCATCCAGTCGTCGTCGTGGCGCGGGGAGGTGAAGTACGTCCTGTAGGCCACACCCATGGGCCGGTCGTCGCGCTTTTCATGACCCAGGGACACGGCTGTCCGGGTGGAGTTGCCGTCCGCGGCCAGGACCACGTCGGCATGAAAGTCCCGCGTTTCTCCCGTCTTCCGCCCGGCCCCGTCCAACAGCGACGCCCTGGCACCCACCACCGTGCCGCCGCCGTCCGTCAGGGCCTGCGTGACCGAGTGGCCCTCCAGGATCTGCGCCCCTGCGGCCTGGGCGTGGCGGGCCAGGGCCTCGTCGAAGCCCAGGCGGGTGCGGATGAGCCCATAGTTGGGGAAATTGCTGAGCTCGGGCCAGGGCACTTCCACCGTGCGCCCGCCGGCGATCAGGCGCAGGCCCTTGTTCTTGCGCCAGCCGTCCCCGGCCACGTGCGGCAGGCCCATGAGCTGCATTTCGCGCACGGCGCGCGGCGTCAGGCCGTCGCCGCACACCTTTTCCCGCGGGAAGCGGGTCTTTTCCAGCACGATGGTTTCGATCCCGGCGGAGGCAAGGTGCCACGCTGCGGTGGAACCGGCGGGGCCGGCCCCAACGATAAGTACCTTCATCTCAGTTCGCGGCGGGCTTCGGCGAAGGGGCGGCGGAAGGCTTCACAGCGCGGTGCACTGCCACAATGCCGCCACTCAAATTCCTGTAGGCAACAGCGTCCCAGCCGGATTCTGTGAGCCAGGCGGAGAGGTTGTCCTGGTCCGGCCAGGCACGGATGGACTCCGCCAGATACACGTAGGCGTCCGGGTTGGAAGCAGTTTTCCGGGCCACGGCCGGCAGGGCGCGCATCAGGTATTCGGTGTAAACGGTGCGGAACGGGGCAAAGGTGGGGTGGGAGAATTCTGCCACCACCAGCTTGCCGCCCGGCTTGGTGACGCGCAGCATCTCCCGCAGCGCCTTCTTCGGGTCGATGACGTTGCGCAGGCCAAAGGAAATGGTGCTGGCGTCAAAGGAGTTGTCCGCGAAGGGCAGGCTGGTGGCGTCGCCGGCAATGAAGTCAATGTCCGGGCGGCGGCGCTTGCCCACCCTGAGCATGCCCACGGAGAAGTCGCAGGCCACCACATGAATGCCGGCGTCGGCGTACGGTTCGCTGGAGGTTCCGGTTCCCGCCGCGAGATCCAGCACGCGCTGGCCGGCCGATGCGCCGACGGCGTCAAAGACTATCCGCCGCCAGCGGCGCGTCTGCCCCATCGACAGGATGTCGTTGACAATGTCGTATTTGGGGGCCACGTCGTCAAACATGGCTGCCACTTCTGCCGGACGCTTCTCAAGGGATGCACGGTTCACCCCCTTAGTGTCTCAAACTTTGCCCGGGTTCGTGCATCGGGCCTGGGCGCCTGTGGCCCATCCCACGGCCCGCCAACGCCGGGCTGCCCCAAGCGAGTAATCTTGATCCATCATGACTGCATCCCCCGGCACGCCTGCGCTGCGCACCCTGACCACGGCCCTGGACGCCGCTGCACTGGGTGAATATTCCGCCACCTCTCCCGCCGAACTGCTCCGCACCGACGCGTTTTGCTGGCTGCGACGCGGTGAGGGCCTGCTCGGTTTTGGCGAAATTGCCAGCTTTTCCGGCACGGGCCCGGAACGCTTTGCCGACGCCGAAGAGTGGTGGAAGCAGGTGCTCGCCCAAGCCCAGGTCCAGGACCCCGTCCGCATCCCAGGCACAGGGGCCCTGGCTTTCGGCTCCTTTGCCTTCTCCAAAACCAGCTCCCACCCATCCGTACTGGTCATCCCGGCACTGGTGGTGGGATTCCGTGACGGCACGGCCTGGCTCACCCAGCTGACGGTTGACGGCACCGCGCCCACCTCCGCTTCCGCACACGCGCTGCTGTGTGCGGCACTGGCGTCCGGCGAGTCCGCCTTCCAAGCCACAGGCACGACGCCGGAGGGCGCCTCCGCCGGTTCGCTCACCTCAGGCGCGCTCAGCGAGGAGGAGTGGAAGGAATCCGTCACCGCGGGAGTCAGGGCCATTGCCGAAGGCGGCCTGGACAAGGTGGTTTTGGCCCGCGATGTGGTGGCCACGTTCGCCGAACCGCTGCGGCGTGTCTCAATCCTGCAACGATTGACGGCACTGTACGGGGAATGCTGGACGTACGGGGTGCGCGGGCTGGTGGGCGCCACGCCGGAAATTTTGATCAAGGTGGACGGCACCACGGCCCAGGCCCGGGTGTTGGCCGGCACCCTGGACCGGGAGGACGAGCCGGCCGGCTCCGTGGACTTCGCCGCCACCGTTTTGGGCGGCTCCGACAAGCAGCGGCAGGAGCATGATTTTGCCGTCCGGTCCCTGACCCGGCAACTGGCCCCGTTCGCCACCGACCTGTCATTCCCGGCTGTTCCGTTCATCCTTGAACTGCCAAACGTGTGGCACCTGGCCTCCGACGTGACGGCCGAGCTGGCAGGCATTGACGGCCACCTGCCCACGTCCCTGGCCCTCGTGGAGGCCCTGCACCCCACGGCAGCCGTGTGCGGCACCCCCCGGGACAACGCCGGGAAGTTGATTCTGGAACTGGAGAAAATGGACCGCGGGCCCTACGCCGGTCCCGTTGGCTGGCTGGATGGTGCCGGCAATGGCGAGTGGGGAATCGCCCTGCGCGGAGCAGTGCTGGAATCGCCCCACCAGGCACGGCTCTACGCCGGAGCGGGCATTGTGGAGGCGTCAGACCCCGAGGCCGAATTGGCGGAGACATGGGCGAAGTTCCGTCCCATGCTCCAAGCCCTGGGACTGCACGGCTAACAGAGTCCGGAATTACAGACAGCGTCCTTCCCCGGCCCCTTGCAAAGCGGCCGAAAAAGTTGTTCAATAGTGAAACATCGTTTACCGTGATGCAAATCACAGGGCGCTACACTAGATTCCATCGCTCTGCTCCAGCTAAGAAACAAAGGGTAAAACATGCAAATTTCAACTAGGCTGACCGTTCGCCTGGCTACTGTCGCCGCCGTCGCCGCATTGGCGATGACAGGCTGCACCACCGCATCCCAGGACGGAGGCTCAGGGTCCTCCAACGGCGCGTCCGCCCCGGCAACCTTTGACCCCAGCACCGTGGCCAAGGATGATGCACTTATTGCCCTGCTCCCGGCAGCCCTGAAGGACAAGGCCACCATTGACGTTGGCTCCGACACGTCCTATGAGCCGGCCGAATTCCTGGACAAGGACGGCCAAACCCCCATCGGCTACGACGTCGACCTGGCCAAGGCCATCGCCGCCACGCTGGGCAAGAAGGCCGTGGTCCACACAGCCGACTTCTCCTCCATCCTGCCAAAGCTCGGCACTGTGTACGACCTGGGCATGTCCTCCTTCACGATCAACCCGGAGCGTTCCAAGGCCGTGAACTTTGTCAGCTACTTCAACGCCGGCGTGCTGTGGGCGGTTCAGAAGGGCAACCCCAAGGGCATCACCATGGACAACCTCTGCGGCAAGAAGGTGGGCGTCCAGACGGGAACGGTTGAGGAAGATCCCGACGTCAAGGACCGTTCGGCCAAGTGCGTGGCGGCCGGCAAGCCCGCCATCACCATTGTTTCGCTGAAGAACCAGACGGATGTCACCACCCGCCTGGTGGGCGGCACCATCGACGCCATGAGCGCCGACTCCCCCATCATCAAGAATGCCCTGGCCAAGACCAACGGGCAGCTTGAGACCTTGGGTGCCGTTTATGACTCCGCACAGCAGGGCATTGCCATTGCCAAGACGGACACAGTGTTCGCGGGAGTCGTTGAAAAAGTCATGAACAAGCTGATCCAGGACGGCACGTACACCAAGATCCTCACGAACTGGAACAACACGGACGGCGCCCTGCCCAAGGCCGTGCTGAACCCGACGGCGGGCTAACCGTTGAGCCGTCTCCTCACGCGCCGGCCTTCCCATCACGCGGGTGTCGACGTGGAACTGATTGATGCAGTTCCCGTTCGCCACCCGTGGCGGTGGGTTGGGGCCGCCGTCATCCTGCTGGTGTTGGTGCTGGTCATCCAGTCGATGACCACCAACCCCAAGTTCTACTGGGGCACCTTCCGGACCTACCTCTTCGACGTGCTGGTGATCCAGGGCGTGGGGTGGACCCTGATCCTGACGGTCACCTCCATGGTCATTGCCATTGTGCTGGCCATCCTCCTGGCGTTCATGCGCCAGTCGGACAATCCCTTGTTCAGGTACGTTTCCTGGGTCTGGGTCTGGTTCTTCCGCGGCACTCCCGTTTACACCCAGCTCCTCTTTTGGGGCTCCGTGGGCGCCTTGTATCCAAAGATCATTGTGGGGGTCCCTTTCGGACCTGAGCTGTTTTCCTGGGACACGGCCACTGTCATCAACGCCACCGTTGCCGCCATCGTGGGCCTGGGCCTGAATGAATCGGCATACCTCGCGGAGATCTTCCGTGCCGGGCTCAAGTCCGTGGACAACGGCCAGATGGAAGCTGCCGAGGCGCTGGGCATGCGCCGCTCAAAGGTCATGTGGCGGATCATCCTGCCACAGGCCATGCGGGTCATCATCCCGCCCACGGGCAATGAAACCATCGGCATGCTCAAGACCACCTCGCTGGTGTTGGCTGTCCCGTTCACCCTGGACCTGACGTTCGTCACCAACGCATTGGCGAGCAGGACGTTCCTGCCCATCCCGCTGCTGATGGTGGCCGCATTCTGGTACCTCGTCATCACCTCGGTGCTGATGGTGGGCCAGTACTACATTGAGCGCCACTTCGGCAAGGGCGTGGACAACGTCACAAAGGCACCCGTCAAGGCCACGGCGGCCGTGGCCGCAGCGCACGCAAAACCGGTGGAAACGTCCGGTGGAACCACGGAAGGCGGCCAGTCATGACCGAGACCGCACCATTGAAAGAGCAGGCCACGGCCCGGACCAAGCCGCTCGTGGAAATCCAGGGCGTGCACAAGCTCTTCGGCGACCACCATGTCCTCAAGGGCATTGACATGACCGTCCGGCAGGGCGAAGTCTCCGTCATCATCGGTCCGTCCGGTTCCGGCAAGTCGACGCTGCTGCGCTGCATCAACCTGTTGGAGACCATCAGCGCCGGCCGGATCTACGTCCATGACGACCTCATCGGCTACCACGAGGTCAACGGCAAATTGCACGACCTGAACGCCAAGCAAATCGCGGCCCAGCGCCGGGAAATTGGCATGGTGTTCCAGCGCTTCAACTTGTTCCCGCACAAGACCGCGCTGCAGAACGTGATTGAGGCACCCACGCAGGTCAAGCGCCAGTCCAAGTCGGCGGCAAAGTTGAAAGCGCTGGAACTGTTGGAGATGGTGGGCCTGTCCGACCGCGCCAACTTCTACCCGTCACAGCTTTCCGGCGGCCAGCAGCAGCGCGTTGCCATTGCCCGGGCCCTGGCCATGGAGCCGGAACTGATGCTCTTCGACGAGCCCACTTCCGCCCTTGACCCGGAGCTGGTCGGTGACGTCCTGGAGGTCATGAAGAACCTTGCCAAGTCCGGCATGACGATGATCGTGGTCACCCACGAGATCGGCTTTGCCCGCGAAGTGGGCGACACCCTGACGTTCATGGACGGCGGGGTGGTGGTGGAGAGCGGCAATCCGCGCGACATCATCGCCAACCCGCAGCACCACCGGACCCAGGAATTCCTCAGCCGCGTCCTTTAGCCGCCCCGCGGTTCAGGGCTGCACGGATGTTTTCGTGCAGCCCGCGCAGGCCCTCCCGGGTGGCCGCGACCTCAATGAGGCTGCGGCCGCGCACGGGAGGGGCCAGCGCGGCGGCGAGCTCCGCCGCCGTGCGCACAAGCGTGTGGCGCCACCCGAAGGCTCCGGCCAGCGCCCCCAGCTCCGCCGTGTGGGGCGTGCCAAAGAAGCGCTCGACGGCGTCCGCATAGTTGGGTGCCGCGGCCAGCCTCCCGTGTTCCAGGACGGAGAAGATGCCGCCGCCGCCGTCGTTCAGGACGATGAGCTGGATGTCCGGCTCCTGCTCCCCCGCACCCAACAGCAGCGCACCGGCGTCGTGCAAGAACGTGACATCGCCCAGCAGCACCCGGGTGGGCGATCCCGAGGCCAGGGCTATGCCCATGGCGGTGGCAATGGTGCCGTCGATCCCGGCCAGGCCGCGGTTGGCATGGACACCGGGCTGGGCGTCAGCGTCCAGCCCGGGGCGTCCCGCCAAATCCACGTCGCGAATGGGGTTTGACGAGCCCAGCATGAGGTTGCCGGCCCGGCCCAGGCCGGCGCCGCCCCGCACGGAATCTTCCTGGGCCCGGGCCCAGACGGCGCGGGCCACGGCAGGACCGGACAGCGTTCCAGGGTGGGCCGAGTCCAGCGCTGAATCCAAGGCAGGGTCCAAGGCTGAGTCCAGGGCGCTTTCCGCCCCGGCTGCCTCATCCTGCCAGGCCGCCAGCCAGCTGTCCGGGCCGCAGCCGGCAAAACCTACCAATTGGCCCCATTGCGTGAGCACCAGTTCCGGGCGGCGGCCGGCCTCAAACCAGGCCACGGGGCGGGGAACATAGAGCGCCCGCTCCAGGTCCGGCCGGGCCAGCAGCTGCGCAACGGGCCTGGACAGCGTGGGGCGGCCAAACACCACCACGCGTTCAATCGGCGCCGCGGAATCCGGGCCGAAGTGGTCCAGCAGCAGCCGGTACGGGCCGATGGCATTGGGGCCGAATCGGGCGTTTGAGGAGGGCTCGGCCAGCAGCGGCAGGCCCAGGGTGCGGGCAAAGTGTTCCGCCGCCGGACCGGCCCCGTGCCCGGCCAGGACCACTGTGCGGTGCCTGGCGGCGGGCAGGGCAATGGCCGGAAAGACTTCCGCTGATCGATCCAGAAGCCCCGTTGATCGAGCCTGTCGAGATCCAGGGGTTTCGCCAGGCTCAACCAGCGGCGCAGGATCAACCACCGGCGCCAAATGTTCCCATTCGGAACCGTCAAGGGCGGGCGTCAGCGGGTCGCGGAAGGCCAAATTTACCTGGGCGGGTCCGGCCGGAATGCCCTCCAGGCGTCCCTTGGCCGCACTGAGCGCCGTGTCGATGGCGCTGGTGGGGTCAACCCCGGCGGCAACGTCAGTGGCAAAGCGCACATGCTCGCCAAAAAGGTCCAGTTGAACTGTGGTTTGGTTGGCACCGGTGCCCCGCAGTTCCTCGGGGCGGTCGGCCGAAAGCACCAGCAGCGGCGTGCCGGAATGGTTGGCCTCCATGACGGCGGGCATCAGGTTCCCCACGGCCGTGCCGGAGGTGGTCAGCACGGCGGCCGGCGCCCCAGAGCCCTGCGCCAATCCGAGTGCCGTGAACCCTGCAACGCGCTCGTCAATCCGGACATAGGCGGTGAGCCGACCGTCCGCTTCGGCCTCGGCGAGCGCGTACACGAGGGGCGCACTGCGGGATCCGGGGGCCACCACCACGTGGCGCACCCCACCGCGTTCCAGTGCATCCACCACGTACCGGGCAGCGTCCATTGAATTCAGTAACGTCACGCCACCACTCTAGCCATGCCGGGCTACAGCAGGGCAAAGCAGCGGCGGAGGCGGGCCAGCCACCAGTCGCGGCGTTCGGGCGCGGCGGCGAAGCGCTCCAGGAGGGACGGGTCCGCGGCGACATCGCGCACCGAGATGCCACCAGACGCGGCAACCAGGCTGTCGGCGGCCACGTCGGCGGCCATTAGGGACACTGTGCCGAGGCCGCAGGCGTACGGAAGGTCCGGCAGGGACGCTGCCAGCGCCAGGCCGGCGCGGATGCCCACGGAGGAGTCCAGGGCGGAACTGACCACGGCCGGGAGCCCGGCCTCCGCCACGATGTCCAGCGCACGGCGCACGCCGCCCAGGGGAGCCGCCTTGACCACCAGGAGGTCGGCCGCCCCGGCGCGGGCAACGGCAAGCGGGTCGGCGGCCTTCCTGACGCTCTCATCCGCCGCAATCAGCACCGAGCCTTCCATGGCGTGGCGCACCGCGGCCAGTTCAGGCACAGTGGCCACCGGCTGTTCGGCGTATTCCAGCCCGTACACGGACATCGCCGCCAGCGCCTGCACGGCCTGGTCCACGTCCCAGCCGCCATTCGCGTCAACGCGGATCCGCGCATGCGGCAGCTGCTGCCGCACGGCCGCCACGCGCGCCATGTCCTCACGCAATGACTGGCCGGCCTCAGCCACCTTGACCTTCACGGTGTGCACGGCGTCAAAGGCACCGAGCACGTTCGCTACCTCGTCGGCGGAGACGGCCGGCACCGTGGCATTGACGGGTACCCAGCCGCGCACCGGGGCGGGGTACCCGTCCCAGCCCGCTTCCACGGCCGATGCGAGCCACCTGGCCGATTCGCCGTCGTCGTACTCCAGAAAGGGGCCAAACTCGGCCCAGCCTGCGGGCCCCTCAAGCAGCAGCACCTCACGCTCCAGCACACCGCGGAACTTCACCCGCATGGGCAGCGTGACGACATGGGCGCAGGCGAGCAGTTCTTCCAGGGACGGCATGTGAACACTGTAGCGCCGCCAGCTTCCTCCCAAGAATCCATGGGATCCTAGTCTGGATGAACACCCACCACGGAAGCCACCTCTCCCTCCGCGCGCCCCTGTCCGCAGCCCCCTTCGTGGTGGCCGCCCTCATGTGCCTGGCTGGATTGGTGGCAACGTACGGTTTCTTCGTCAAGAGCACCACGGGGCAGTACATTGACGAATCCGCCCTGGTGGAGGCCGCCGTGGCCCGCCGGATCATTGGGGTGCCCACGTCCCAGCTCCTGGATTACCTGCCCGTCACCTCGGTGGTGATTGCCGCCGTCGTGGTTCTTTTCGTCACCCTGGCGCGCCGCCGCTGGAAGGCCGCCGGGATTGCCCTGGTTGCCATGGGCGCAGCCAACCTGAGCACCCAGCTGATCAAGGTGTGGCTGCCGAACCGGCCGGACGTGGGGGTGACAACGCTGGCCCTGAATTCGCTCCCTTCCGGGCACAGCACGCTGGCGGCCAGTGCTGCCGCGGCCGTGTTTCTGGTGGTGTCCCCGCGCTGGCGCCCGGCCGCAGCATTTGTGGGCGGCAGCTACGCGATCATTGCCGGCGTGTCCACGCTGATCAACCAGTGGCACCGCCCTGCCGACGTGCTGGCCGCCTTCTTCGTGGTCTCGGTCTGGACGCTGGCGGCCGCCGTGCTGGTGCTGCGTTCAGGCACGAAGTGGAATGTGTGGCTGGGTTCGGGCCAACACTGGGCGTCGAGCCTGTGGTGGAGCGCCGCGGCAGGTGCCCTCGCGCTGCTTGCCGCGCTGGCCACGGGACTGATTCTGCACTCCGTGGTTCCCGATCCCGCCGCCAGCACCACCAGTTTCTTCCTGGCCGGGGTGGGGCAGATTGTGTGCGTGGGCTACGGCCTGGCCCTGGCCGCCACGCTGTTCCTGACCTTCCAGGTTCGACGCCGGCCTTCCCGTTAGGTTGTCAGGGCCTAGCTTCCCAGGGCCGCAGCCAGGGGCTCCCAGAAGTAATTGAAATTATCCTGCGGTCCGCCCATGGCGCGCTGGGTGAACAGCACGCCAATGAAGTCCGCCGACGGGTTGACGTAAGCAGCGGTGCCGGTGCCGCCCGTCCAGCCGTAGCCGCCGGGTGCCGTCCACGGATCGCGGCCGTCCGTGGTGACGGCCACCTGCCAGCCCCAGGAGGTGCCCGGGCCCGCCACTTCCTCCATGCCTACGCGCTGCGCATCGGTGAGCTGGTCGCCGGTCATGGCGCGTCGCTGTTCGTCCGGCAGCAGCGTGCCGTCCGCCAGCGCGGCCAGGAACGCCAGGTAGTCGGGCACGGTGGAGACCAGCCCGCCGCCGAGGGACTCGAATGCCGGTTCCCGCGCGAAGGCGCCGTCGGGAGGGTCCAGGACCTCCAGGCCTGCGCGGCCGGGGCGGTAGGCGGTGGGCAGTTCGTTCGGGTCCGCGAAGAAGGCCGTGTCCTTCAGGCCCAGCGGGCCGGTGATGCGTTCGGTGAGAATTTGGTGCAGCGGGGCCTGGCCCGCGCGGGCCAGCAGCACGGAAAGGATGTCACTGCCCGTGTGGTATTTCCACCTCTCCCCCGGCTGCTGCTCCAGGGGAAGCCGGGCAACGCGGTGCATGAATTCACCGGGCTCCAGGTCAGGAGGAATGGCCCCGGTGAGGATCCCCGATTCTGCGATGGCGCGGGCCAGTGGCGTGTCTGCGAAGACGGCGCCCAGCCCGTGGGTCAGGGTCAGCAGGTGGCGGACGGTGATGTCGTGGGTGGCGGCAACCGTGCTGTCGAGCGGGGCATCGGGGCGGGTCAGCACGCGGGGGTAGGCCAGTTCCGGCAGCCACACGTCCGCGGGGTCATCGGGTGCCAGCGTGCCATCCGCAATCATGGACGCGGCGATGGCCCCGGCCACGGGCTTGCTCAGCGAGGCAATGCGAAACGGCGTGTCGGTGCGCATCTGCTCCGGCCGGCCCAGCGTGCGCACGCCGCTTGCAAAGTACTCCGTGGTTCCCTGGTGCCGGATGCCCGCCACCATTCCGGGCGCCCAGCCCTCCTCCACTTTGTCCCGCAGGGCCTGCCACACCGTTTCGAATTGTGCGCTCATGGTTCCATGATTCGCGGCCCGGGCCGGGGCGTCAACAGCTTTTTGAGGTTGAGCGGCAGGCTTCGGGCCGTCTTCCGGCCCGCTTCGGGCGGTGGCTCAGCGGGCCACGGGTTTGTTGCGCGGAATCCAGTAACCCAGCACGGCCGCTGCGGCCAGCCCCAGCAATCCCGTGGCGGCGATGCCGAAGGACAGCGTCACGGCTGCCGTCAGCCCGGCGAGGATGGCGGGACCGCTGGACCCTCCGGAATCTGACAGGAAGCGCCAGATGCCCAGGAATTGGGCGCGGCCGTTGCGCGGGGAGTAGTCGGCCCCCATGGTCATGATGAGCCCCGACCCTATGCCGTTGCCGAAGCCGATGAGCATGGCAACCAGCAGCAGCGAAACGGCGCCCGTGGTCAGCGGCATGAGCAGCAGGGAGACACCCATGAGGACCATGGACGGGACGGCCACGGCAATGCGGCCCTTCTTGTCCATGACCCTCCCCGCCGGGTAAAACACCAGCATGTCGACGGCGCCGGAGAGGCCGTAGATCAGGGACGTCACGGCCGGGTTGAGCCCCAGGTTGTCGGCCCAGAGTGGCACCACCACCTGGCGGGAGGAACGGACGGAACTGACCAGCAGCACCCCTATCCCCACGGTCAGGAACACCTTGCGGTGCGTGGCGAGCAGGTACTTCAAGGTGGGTTGGGGACCCTTGGGCGCCACACCATCCCCGCTGACCAGGTCCGGCAGGCCCCAGGCCACCGCCCCGGCCCCGGCCACGCAGACGGCGGCCACCCAGTACGCGCCGGTCAGGCCCACCAGGTGGATGACCAGGGCTCCAATGAACGGGCCGGCAAACAGTCCTATCCTGCCCACCCCGCCGAGAGTGGACATGGCCCGGGCGCGCAGCGTGGGCGGCACTGCCTCCGTCAGGTAGCTTTGCCGGGCCAGGTTGAACACGGCAGCGGCAGCACCGATCAGGAACACGCCCAGGCCAAAGAACCAGAGATTGCCGGAGAAGACGCACAGCAGCATGGCCAGCAGGCTCAGCAGGGCGGCCCCCACCATGCCGCGGCGTTCGCCATACCTGGCCGTGATGATGGACGCCGGGATGTTGCTGACCAGCGAGCCTATGCCGATCAGCGACACCACCAGGGCGGCACCGGCCAGGGATGCGCCCATGTCCCGGGCGCTCAGCGGGATGACGGGCAGGATGGCACCCTCGCCGATGCCAAACAACAACGATGGCCCAAACGCCGGAATGGCGATGGACCACAGGCTGAAGTCACCGGGATTTGCTGATTTGCTCACTGCCCCCACTCTAGACCCGGGCGGGCGGGACCCGGCCCGGCCTCCATGGAGTCAGCCATGTGCGCCGCAAATGCCGCTGTGACCGGTTTCCCGTGCCCGGGGACCATCTGCGGGTACTCCGCGCCCATGCCGGAAAGGGTCCGCAGCACCCGTATCCACCCTGCCCGGTCCGCATCCCCAAACTGGGGTTCGGCACCTTCCTCCAGCACGTCCCCGGCAAAGAGCACCCCCTCCACACCCACCATGAGGTCGCCGCCGGTGTGGGCCGGGCCCATCGTGAAAAGGGTTGCGGACACCCCGCCCAGGTCCAGCACCGCGGGATCAGCGCCCACCAGGCAGGTGGGCGGCACCAACTCCGTCAGCGGGCCCTCCCCTGCCGCCATTCCAGGCTCGACGCCGGCCACCTCCTGCCGCTGCGCCTCCCCCGTCGCAGCCATGCCACGCGCGGCGGTGGCGTGCGCCCAAAACTGGGTGGCGCCGTCGTTCTTGAATACGGCATTGCCGAAGAAGTGGTCCCAATGGGCGTGGGTGTTCGCCACCACCAGCGGCAGCGGCGTCACGCGGCGGACGGCGGCGAGCAGCTCTGCGCCATGGCGGGGGCCGCAGCCGGTGTCGATCACCAGTGCGCGCCGAAGCCCCACCACGAGGCCCGTGTTGACCAGCGCCCGGTCGGCGGTGGCCGCGGTGACAAGGATGCCGCCGCGCAGTTCCTGCCATTCCTGTCCCATGGGCCCTCCCGTGTTGATGGTCCAAGCCTAGGGCCGGAGGGCAGCGGGGCGCTGAATCAACCGTTTGATTGATGCTGACATTCCGTCACCAAACTAGCCTTAAAGCATGGAAAAGCAGGGTGGAGTGACAACAACGGGCAAACGGACCCGAAACAAATGGGCGGGACTGGGCGTCCTGGCCGGCGGCCTGTCCATGATCGTCATCGACGGCACCATCGTGGGCGTGTCCCTGCCCACCATCATCAGCGATCTGCACCTGGACCTGAATGACGCGCAGTGGGTCAACAGCCTGTACTCGGTGGTGCTGGCAGCACTGCTGCTGACCAGCGGCCGTCTGGGCGACAAGTTTGGCCGGCGGAAGCTGTTCATCATCGGCGTGGTCCTGTTCATGGCAGGCAGCATCCTGGCCGCACTCTCACACGGGGCCGCCGGGCTGATCCTCAGCCGTCTGGTCCAGGGCGTGGGCGGCGCGGCCGTGCTGCCCGCGACGCTTTCCAGCGTCAATTCGACCTTCTTCGGCAAGGACAGAACCACGGCCTTTGCCGTGTGGGGCGCCGTCATTTCCGGCATGGCCGCCATCGGCCCGCTGCTGGGCGGGTGGCTGACGTCGTCGTTCGCGTGGCAGTGGATCTTCATCGTCAACGTGCCGCTGGGCGTGCTGGTCCTGGCCGGAGCCCTGCTGTTTGTGCCGGAAACCCAATCGCCCGGGGCCCGTGCCGGAATGGACGTGCCCGGCCTGCTGCTCAGCGCCGTCGGCTTCGGACTGCTGGTCTTCGCATTGATCGAGGGGCCAACTCTGGGCTGGTGGAATGCCGGCGCCGCCCTGGACCTCGGCCCCATCCATTGGCCGGCGGACGCAGCGATCTCCATCGTGCCGCTGGCCCTGGCCACCGGCCTCGTTGCGCTGGCAGGTTTCATCCTGTGGGAACGGCACCGCGCCGCGGCCCAACGCTCCGCCATCCTTGACTTGTCGCTGTTCAAGGTCGGGACATTCTCCTGGGGCAACGCCGTGGCCGCCATGGTGGCGATCGGCGAGTTCGGCCTGCTGCTGGTCCTGCCCCTGTACCTCATCAACATCCTGGGCCTGGGCACCCTGGGGGCGGGCTTCGTGCTCGCCGCCATGGCGCTCGGGGCGTTTTTCTCCGGCGCCTCCGCCCGCCACCTCGCGGCGCGGATGGGCCCGCCCAATGTTGTCATCCTCGGCCTGGCGCTGGAAACTGCCGGCCTGCTGGTCCTTGGTTTGTCCATCACGGCCACAACCTCAATCTGGCTCATCGCGGCGCTGCTGGTGGTCTACGGGCTGGGCCTGGGGCTGGCCTCGGCACAGCTCACGGGCACCGTCCTGGCCGACATCCCCACCAGCGTCTCCGGCCAGGGCTCGGCCACGCAAAGCACGGTCCGCCAGCTCGGCGCCGCCCTCGGCTCAGCCATCATGGGCAGCCTGCTGGCACATTTCGCCTTCACCCGCGCCGGCGGCCTGTTGGGCGGTGTCGCCGGACTGCCGGAGGGGCAGGCCACCACCCTGGCCGGCCAGTTGCGCGACTCAGCCGGCGGCGTGGTCCCCCAGCTTGCACGGCTCGGCAGCCACGGCCCGCTGGGCGCGGCCGGCCCTGCCGCTGTGGACGCCCTCTCGAGCGGCTTCGCCCAGGCTGTCGGCGCCTCCGTGCTCGGCGCAGCCGCCTTCCTGTTCATCGGCCTGGTAGGCTCCGTGTTCGTTGCCCGCGCGGCACGGACGGCCGCCGCCCGCCCCGAACTTCCCCCACACCTTGCCCCACACAACCCACAACCCGAAATGGACCACACCGCGTGAGCCCCCGCACTTTTTACCGATCCCTCGCCACCGCAGAAGCCATCACCTGGACCCTGCTGATCGCCGGCATGGTGGCCAAGTACGGCTTCACGGCGGGCCCGCTGCCTGTGGCCGTTGCCGGCACCATCCACGGAATTGTCTTTGTCGCCTACATCCTCTGCGCGGTGATGGTCGGAACCAACCAGCACTGGTCCAAGCGGAAGATCGCCACTGCCATGGCCACGGCGTTCCTGCCCTACGCCACGATCCCCTTTGACCGGCACCTGGAAAGGCACGGCAGGCTCGACGGCGGTTGGCGCACCGCCGCGACGGCGGACCCCCGCGACCACACCCTGCGCAGCAAGGCGCTGCGCGTGCTGCTCAACCGGCCCGTGCTGCTGGTGCCCGGCTTTGCCGTGGTTGTGGCCGCCATCGTCACGGCACTGCTGGTGGTGGGGCCTCCGGGCGGCCGCAGCTGACCCTTCGCCGTTCACGCCTCACGGGCCGGTGCGCGCCAGACTCAGCCGCCGCCGTCGCGCTTGAACACCAGCATCAGGGCGCGCATGCCCAGCACAAAGCCGCCAAAGAGCAGGGCAAAGCCAAACACCTGGTACAGCCGGACCTGGCCCGTCAGCAGCGGGCCGCCGTTGCTGGTGATCAGCATGATGGCACCAACCACGGCGGCGCCGGCCAGGACCGCCACGACCAGCTGCTGGAACAGCCCCGTGAGATAGCGGCGGTCGGCGGGGTGGGCAAGCACGCGCACATTCATGGAAAAACGGCCTTGTTCCAGGTCCTCGCTGATCTTGTTGACGCGGCGCGGAAGGCGGTTGAGCATCGGCAGCAGCGACATCAGCTGCTGCTCGATTTCGTCCTTGGCGCTGCCAAAGGTGACCTTTGCCGAAACCAGCCGGCTGCCTTCGGCCCGGGCGGCCGCCACCAGGTCCATGCCGGGATCGATCAGCAGCAGGGTGCCCTCGACGGCGGCCAGGGCACGGAAAGCTGCGCCGATTTGGGCGGGGACGGTGAACCTGTGCGCAATGACCAGGCCAAACAGCAGCCCAAACATTTGCTGGCTGCCGCCGGCCCGGAAGCCCTGCCTGAAGCGGGTGAGTAGGGCACCCAGCTCACGTTCAACTTTCCTCACGTCCAGGTCCTCGGGCCTGTCCAGGAGCTCAACAAGGGCGTCGGTGGCCGCCGCGGCGTCGTTCTTGTCGATGGCGTACAGCATCATGGCCAGGGCGGACGCGGTGGCCGGGTCGAGGCGGCCGACGGCACCAAAGTCGAGCAGGCCCAGCGTCCCCTCGGGGGAGATGAAGATGTTGCCGGCGTGCAGGTCCGCGTGGAAGACCCCGTCGGTGATGATTTGCTGCAGTGTGGCGCCGAGCAGGGTCGCGGCCAGCTCGCTGCGCCTTGCTGCGGGGAGGGAAGTCAACAAGGCGCCGGCTGAGCCGACGGGCAGCCCGGGCAGCCGGTCCATGACCAGCAGCCTCTCCCCGGAAATCTCCGCGTGGGGGTGTGGGACAGTGACTTTAAACGAGCCGGCATTAAGCGAGTGCTCGATGCTGCGCATGTTCTCCAGCTCGACCGTGTAGTCCAGTTCCTCTTCGAGCGAGCCGGCAAAGCCCTTGGCGAGCGCGTGCACGCCCAGGGACTTCCCCCACGGTGTGGTCTTGTTCAGCCATGCGGCAAGCCTGATGATGATGTCCGAGTCAAGGTCGACCTGTTCCAGGGCGCCGGGGCGCTGGACCTTGATGACCACCGGTGTGCCGTCCAACAACACGGCCGGGTGGACCTGGGCCACGGATGCCGCCGCCAAGGGTGTGGTGTCCACCTCCGCGAACACCTCGGACAGGGGGCGCCCGAGCCGTTCGGCGATGGCTGCCTCGATCGATTCCCACGGCTCCGGTGTGGCCTTGGTCTGCAGCGTTTCCAGCTCACGGATGTAAACCCCGGGCAGCAAGTCGCGCCGGGTGGAGAGCATCTGGCCCAGCTTGACGAAGGTGACGCCGGCCTCGTTGAGCGCGTCACGCAGGGCCCTGGCCGTCTTCGCATCCCGTTCCACAGCGTCGCCCCGGCCAAATCCGCGCAGCCTCGAGCCGAGTCCGTGCCTGACGGCGATGGAGATAATTTCGCTGTACCGCCGGGCGCGCCGCCGCCGCGCCTTCCACCCCGTGAAGACCGCGGCGGGCCCGGGCAGGGATCCCGTGGGGAACCCTGCCTCGATGAACACGAGCGCGGCCACGCCCAGCGCAAAGATCCAGCCAACGGCCAGTACCAGGAAAATGGCCGCCACAGGGGCCGTTACGTTCAGGCCGTTTGTGTTTTGGCCCGTTGCGGCACGGAAGAGATACTGCACGGTGACGCCCATCGCGGCGCTCATGACAAACCCGACGGCAATGGACCGCGGCCATCCGATGGGCACGCCCACAACGCGGCGAACCACGGTGGCGGCGAGCCAGGACTGCAGCAACAGGAATATCAGGCCGGCAATGGCAAGCAGGACAACTACCGCAATGTCCAGGATGGCCATCAGCGACGGCACCCGGGGCGATGGGGGCGGACAGCGGTCATGGTGGCTCCCTACGGCGTCGAAATGATGTCTTCACTGTAGCGCCAAGACCTTACAGATCCGCGAGCGCCCCCGCCGGGTTTTCCATGGAGTCGGCGATGAAGCGCAGGAAGCCTGCAGCCACTGCCCCGTCACAGACGCGGTGGTCAAAGGCGAGGGTCAGCTCGGTCAGCTTGCGCACGCACAGCTGCCCGTCCACCACCCACGGCTTGTCCGTGATGCGCCCGATTCCCAGCATGGCGGCTTCCGGGTAGTTGATGATGGCGGCCGAACCGTCCACGCCAAACACGCCGTAGTTGTTGATGGTGAAGGTGCCCCCGGACAGTTCCGCCGGGCCGGCCTTGCCCTCGCGTGCCTTGCCGGTCACGGCCCTGATGGCCGAATCCAGTTCACGGGCACTGCGGCCCTGGGCGCCGCGGAGCACCGGCACCATCAGGCCGCGGTCGGTCTGCGCGGCGAAGCCAAGGTTGATGCCGTCAAATTCGACAACTGTGTCCGTGCCGTTCTCGCTGACCAGTTGCGTGTTCAGCTGGGGGAAACGTGCCAGGCCCGCCGTGGCAAACCGCGCCACGAAGGCCAGCAGGCTGGGCGCGGAGCCGTCCTTGGCCTTCAGCCCGGCCCGCAGTTCCACCAGCGCCGTGGCGTCCACATCCACCCATACGGTGGCTTCCGGAATCTCCCGGCGGCTGCGGGCCAGCGCGGTGGCGGCAGCCTTTTTCACGCCTGTCAGGGCGGTGCGCGAGAGCACTTGCAGCCCGGTCCGGGAATCCACGGCAGGCCCAGCGGCAGGCACCTCAAGCAATGCCTGAGGGGCAGGCGCCGAAGCGGCAGGCGCCGAAGCAAGGGCCAGAGCCGCCTCCACGTCGCGGCGCCGGATCAGCCCGTCCGCCCCGCTGCCCTGAATCTCGGCCAGGGACAGGCCCGAATCGTGGGCCATCTTCCGCACCAGGGGCGACACCACCAGGGGGGCCGTGGCGCGCGCCGTCGGCACGGTGGCAGCAGCGCTCCCAACCGCCGCGCGCTGGTTGATCCTGTGCAGCCGGGAGGGCCGTGTCCGCCCCGCACCGCCATGCCCCGACGTTCCATAGCCGATCAGGACGTTTCCGGACCCGCCGACGTTCTCGGCCACGGGTGGCGGCGTTGGAGGCACCGAAGCGTCCCCAGCCGGGGGTGCCACGGCCGCGGGTGCGGCAGCCGCGCCAGGGAGAGCCACCGATATGAGGGGCCTGCCCACCACCAGGGTGTCCCCTTCGGCGCCGTGCAGCGTGTCCACGACGCCTTCGAACGGCGAGGGGACCTCGACCACTGACTTCGCGGTCTCAACTTCGGCAATGGGCTGGTCAACGTGGACGGTGTCGCCCACGGCCACCAGCCAGGTGACCAGTTCAGCTTCAACCAGCCCCTCGCCGAGGTCCGGCAGCATGAAGACCTGCAGGCTCATGATTCCTCCCACTGGAGTTCCTCGACGGTGTCCAGGATCCTGTCCACGCCGGGCAGGTAGTACTTTTCCAGCCGGGGTGCCGGGAACGGGATGTCGAAGCCGGTGACCCTCAGCACGGGCGCGGCCAGCGAGTGGAAGCAGCGTTCCTGGATGCGGGCCACAATCTCGGAGGCCATGGATGCAAAGCCCGGGGCTTCCGCGATGACCACGGCCCGCCCGGTGGAGCGGACGGCGGCGCAGACGGTTTCGTCGTCGAACGGCACCAGGGAGCGCACGTCCACCACCTGCAGGGAGCGGCCTTCGGCGGCAGCCGTTTCAGCGGCGGCGAGCGCTGCCGCCATGGACGGGCCGTAGGCAATGAGCGTGGCGTCGGAGCCTTCGCGGGCGATGACTGCACGGCCAATGGTGCTGGGGGCCGTGCTGCCGGCGCCGTACCGGGCGCGCAGGGCATCCACGTCCACGGTGTCCTTGGAGAAGTACAGCTTCTTGGGCTCCAGGAAGATGACGGGGTCCGGTGAGGCGATGGCGTCCCGGAGCATGGTGTAGGCATCCGTGACGGTCGACGGCGTCAGGACCGTCAGGCCGGGCGTGTGGACGTAGTAGGCCTCGGAGGAATCGCAGTGGTGCTCCACTCCGCCAATGCCGCCCGCGTAGGGGATGCGAATGACGATGGGAAGGCGGACCTTTCCCTTGGTGCGGTTTCCCATCTTGGCCACGTGGCTGGTGATCTGCTCAAACGCCGGGTAGGCAAAGGCATCGAACTGCATCTCGACCACAGGCTTCATGCCGTTGATGGCCATGCCCGTGGCCATCCCGATGATCCCGGATTCTGCCAGCGGGGTGTCAAAGCAGCGGTCCTCGCCGAAACGCCGGGTCAGCCCGTCGGTCACCCGGAACACGCCGCCCAGCGTGCCCACGTCCTCGCCAAACACCAGCACGGAAGGGTCCACGGCCATGGAGTCGGCCATGGCCAGGGTCAGCGCCTTGGCAAAGGTGAGGGTTTGCATGCCGGAGAGTTCCGGCTCGGCGGCAGGGCTTGCGGTGCCGGATTGGGGCTGGGGCTTGTGCGCCATGGCGGTCATCGAAGCGCTCCTTCCAGGGACTGGCCGGCGGCGAGCTCGTCCGCCAGCAGGCGGGCCTGCTCACGCAGCTGCGGAGTCGGCTCGGAGTAGACAAAGGAAAACAGTTCCGCCGGGTCCGGGACGGTTTCGGTGTTCAGGCCGTCGCGCAGGGTCTTGGCGACGGCTTCGGCGTCTGCGGCGAAACGTTCGGAGTCGGCGGGCGCCAGGTGCCCGGCGTCGTGCAGGTACTTTTGCAGCCGCAGCAGGGGATCCTTCGGGACCCACTGGGCCACTTCCGCTGCGGTGCGGTAGCGGGTGGCGTCGTCGGCGTTGGTGTGCGACTCCATCCGGTAGGTGTGCGCCTCCACGAGCGAGGGCCCGCCGCCATTGCGGGCGCGTTCGACGGCGTGCCCCACCACAGCGAGCAGGGCCGCGAGGTCGTTGCCGTCCACGCGCTCCCCGGGCATGCCGTAGCCAACGGCCTTGTGGGCCAGCGAGGGCGCCACGGACTGGCGGATGAGGGGCACGGAGATGGCGTACTGGTTGTTTTGGATCAGGAACACGACGGGCACGTGGAACACTGCGGCGAAGTTCAGGGCTTCGTGGAAGTCGCCCTCACTGCTGGCGCCGTCGCCGCACAGGGTCAGTACCACCGTGTCCTCGCCGCGCAGCTTGGCGGCATGGGCCACGCCCACGGCGTGCAGCAACTGGGTGGCAAGGGGCGTGGTGGGCAGGCCTGTGTTGTATTGGTGCGGGTCAAAGCCGCTGTGCCAGTCCCCGCGCAGGGATTCGAAGGCTTCCATGGGATCCACCCCGCGGCCCAGGATGGCCACGGTGTCGCGGTAGGTGGGGAAGAGCCAGTCGCTGCCGCGCAGGGACATGTCGGCGGCCACCTGGCACGCTTCCTGCCCGGTGGAGGAGGGATACACCGCCATCCGCCCCTGCCGGACCAGCGCGTTCGCTTGTTCATTCACGCGCCGCCCCATGACCAGGCGGCCGTAGCCTTCCACCAGCGTTGCCGGCCCGGGCAGCTGGTAGGGCTCCTTGTAGCCGTCGTTGCCAGTGGCGCTGCCGTCGGCCGCAATCAGCTGGACCGGCTCCTCAGAGGGCAGCAGATAGCCTTCGGCGCGGCCGGCGTTGCCGGGGTATTCCATAAATTCCGGGTGGTTCGTCATTGAATTCCCACTCCTTCCGGGAGGTGCGCTTAGGCAAAGATGTTCCGTTATTCAAGTATGGATTCCTGGATCGTTTTGTATCCACAAGGCCGCCAAACTCTGGAATACTGCGATCAATTGCCGTATTCTGAAAGACAAAACAGCACTGTGATGTGCATTACCTGCCACTGTTGTCTTATGGTGGGCACCCGCCCCGGCGCGCACCCCACTTCACCCACCCAAGGAGCCCCATGCCGGAGAACGCCCCGGTCCTCCTCGATGACGTGGACAGGAAGATCATTGCCGAGCTCACCCGCGACGGCCGCCTGTCCGTGACCACGGTGGCGGAGAACGTGCACATCTCCCGCGCCCACGCCTATGCGCGTATTTCCCGGCTTACGTCCACCGGGGTGCTGACCAAGTTCACTGCCCTGGTGGACCCCGTCAAGGCAGGGCTGAAGTCCTCGGCCTATGTAACCCTGAAGGTCAGCCAGCATTCCTGGCGCGAACTCAAGGAGGAACTGCGCGCCATCCCCGAAGTGCAGCACATTGCCCTGGTGGGTGGGGACTTCGACGTGATCCTGCTGGTGCGCGCCGAGGACAACACGGGCCTGCGCCGGGTGATCTTTGACCAGCTCCAGTCCATGGCCGGCGTGCAGGACACCCAGACCTTCCTCATCTTTGAGGACCTGGACGCGCGGTAGGCGGGCCGCGCGGGCCCCCACTCATTAGTACACGCGCGCGATTAGACCATGAATATGCCATGAATCACATTTTTCCCATTGACCTTTATTCCGCCCGAGCGCATTCTGGTGCGGGGACACTGAGAATGGGAGCAAGCCATGGCAACTCTGAAGACACCTGTTCCACCAACCCGCGCCAGGCCGGGCCTAAAACGTGAGATCGGATTCATCGGGCTCCTGTGGGCCTCCACGGGCTCCATCATCGGCTCGGGATGGCTATTCGGGGCCAAGGACGCCCTGCAGATTGCGGGCCCCGCCGCCATGATTTCCTGGGTCATTGGCGGCGTTTGCATTTTAATCCTGGCCCTTCCGCACGCGGAGCTTGGTGGCATGTATCCCGTGTCCGGCGGCACGGCTCGCTTCCCGCACTACGCCTTTGGCGGCGCCGTCGGGGCATCGTTTGGCTGGTTCTCCTGGGTGCAGGCGGCCACCGTGGCGCCCATTGAGGTCCAGGCCATGATCAACTACGCCGGGCACTATTCCTTTGCGAAGTCCTGGCTGGTCATTAAGCAGACCGCAGCCGGTCCGCAACCAACCTTGACCGGCAACGGCCTCACGGTTGCCATCCTCCTCATGGCCTTCGTGACCGCCATCAATTTTTTGAGCATCAAGAAATTGGCCACCGTCAACAGTGCCGCGACCTGGTGGAAGGTTGGCGTGCCGCTGCTGACCATCTTCATGCTGGCGGTGTTCAATTTCCACCCCGGCAACATCACGGCCGCCAACGGTTTTGACCCGGACGGCGTCAAGGGCATCCTGTCCGCCGTCTCCACCGGCGGCATCGTCTTTGCGCTGTTGGGATTTGAGCAGGCGGACCAGCTGGCCGGGGAAAGCAAGAACCCGAAACGGGACATTCCCCGGGCAGTCATCGGTTCCACCATCATCGGCGTGATCATCTACCTGCTGGTCCAGTTTGCGTTCCTGGTGGCACTGCCCGCCTCCCAGATCGGCACCACCTGGACCAACGGCCTGTACACCGCCATGACGGGTCCGTTTGCCGACATCGCCACCTTGGTGGGCTTTGGCTGGCTGGCCTCGATCCTCTACATTGACGCCCTCATCTCCCCCGGTGGGACCGCACTGATTTACGTCACGGCGTCGTCCCGGGTTTCGTACGGGCTCAGCCGCAACGGCTACGTGCCGGTGGTCTTTGAGAAGACGAACAAGGCGGGGGTCCCCTGGGTGGGGCTGATTGCCGCATTCGTCATTGGCTGCGTCTGCTTCCTGCCGTTCCCCACCTGGCAGTCGATTGTCGGGCTGATCACCAGTGCCAGCGTGCTGATGTACGCCGGCGCACCCCTGGCCCTGGGAGTTTTCCGGAGCCGGTTGCCGAACGAGGACCGGCCGTACCGGCTGCCGGCTGCCACCGTCATGTCGCCCCTGGCCTTCATCGTGGCGAACCTGCTGATCCTGTGGACCGGCTGGAACACGGACTGGAAGCTGGGCGTCGCCATCCTTATCGGCTACGTCATCCTGGTCGGCAACAGGGTGTTCGGGCTGAACCCCACCAAGCCGCAAATGGACTGGAGGGCCGCCCAATGGCTGCCCGTCTACCTGGTGGGCATGGGCCTGATCGTGTACCTGAGCGACTTCGGCCCGCTGGCCCACCCATGGTTCCCGCTGTACTGGGACATCGTGGCCACGGCCGTCTTCAGCGCCATCATTTACATCTGGGCAGTGCACGTGGCATTGACCACGGAGGAGATCAACAACATGGTCAACACCGTGGTTGTGGAGGAGGAGGACACCGTCCCCCACACCCCCTGACGCCGCACCCAATGAGGGCTAGGCTCGATCCATGAGCACAGCAAGCAAAGCCACCGAACTCCTCCGGCTCCACCAGGCCCCGGAAATCCTGCAACTGGCCAATGTGTGGGACGTGATCAGCACCAGGGTGATCTCGGACCTGCCCGGCACCAAGGCCCTGGCCACCGCCAGCCATTCCATCGCGGCCTCCTACGGTTATGAGGATGGCGAGCACATTCCCGTCGCCACCATGATCGAGGCCGTGGGCCGCATAGCCGCCGCAACGGAACTGCCCGTCACGGCGGACCTGGAACGCGGTTACGGCAACCCCGCTGAGACCATCCGCAGGGCCATCGGCGTGGGCATTGTGGGTGCCAATATCGAGGACCAAATGATCCCGCTGCCCCAGGCGGTCGCCCGCATGGAGCAGGCCGTCCGGGCCGGCTCCGCCGAGGGGATCGACTTTGTCCTCAACGCCCGCACCGATGCTTTCCTGCGTGGCGCCGACCGCGATCCGAGGGAGGTCCTGGAGGCCGCCGTCGAACGCGGCCGCGCCTACCTTGAGGTTGGCGCCAGCTGCATCTTTGTCCCCGGCAAGCTCGACGAACCCACGGTGAAGTCACTGGTGGCCGGGATCGGGCGCGGCAAGGTGAGCGTCATCAACGTCCCCGGCTCACTCACGCCGTCCAAGCTTCAGGAACTGGGCGTGGCAAGGATTTCCTACGGCCCGTGGATCCAGCGGGTGGCCCTGACCGCCATTGCCGACGCCGCCACGCAGCTGATGAACGACGGCGTCCTGCCGGAGGGAACCCGCCCGCTGAACTGACGCCACGCCTAGCCAAGGACAGGCGAGCCCGGCGGAACCAGCACCTTGACGGCGCGGGGCGCCAGTTCGACGACGGCCGGCAGGGCCGCCACCTTCTCGCCGTCGGCATAGATGGCCAGGGGCCGGTTGGCGCTGATCTCCACCCGCTGGCCGCGCACGAAGCTGACGTTCGGCTGGCGCAGGTGGCTGCCCCGGTAGGACCGCACAAACGTGGCTGCGACGCCCAGGGCCGACGCCCGGCCCAGGGAAACCACGTCGAGCAGGCCGTCGTCGGCTAGGGCCCGGGGGCAGATGCCCAGCCCGCCGCCATACTGGCCCACGTTTCCGACGGCGACAAACCAGCCCGGGAACGTTGTCTCGATGCCGTCCACGGCCAGCGTGAACGTCACATCCTTCCAGTCGAGCAGGGCCTTAATCCCGCCATAGAGGTAGACGAATGGGCCCAGGTTCAGCCGGGCGCTGTTGCCGTACTCGTTGGCAAGACCGTCAAAGCCCACATTGGCCACCCCGAAATACGGGCGCCCGTTGACCAGCCCGAGGTCGAGCTCGCGGACCACCAGGCTGCCCATGCCCCGGACCGCCTTGACGGGGTCAAGGTCCAGGCCCAGCCGGCGGACTGTGTCGTTGCCCCGGCCGCCTGCCAGGGGAAGGACGACGGCGGCCGATTCGCATGCGCCCGCCGCGGCCGCACCGAGGAAGCCGTCCCCGCCAAGCACTGCCACCAGGCTGCCCGGGGCGGCCGCCCGGGCCTGGGCGGTGGCATCCGCCAGGCTCCGGGTGACGGACACCGTGGGGGCCCATCCCGCGGCCCGCAGTGCAGCTGCCGTCCGGTCCAGGTGCCGCAGCCCGCGGCCATGTCCGGACGTCGGATTGACCAGCAGCAGCGCACCCCCTCCCGACGGAAGGCCGCCGGAGACCGCGCCTGGGACCGCGCCGGCTGCGGCGCTCACTGTGCAGCCCCGAAAGTGCCTGCGCGGGCCAGAATTTCCGCGGCCCGTCCGCGCGCCTTGGCGGCTTCCGCGGGCACAAAGGAAAGCCGCGTGCGCCGCTCCAGCAGGTCCTCCACGCTGCTTGCGCCCTCAGCAAGGATGCCAAACAATAGTTCGGCGCCCGTAGTGTCGCAGCCGGAAAACAATGGCTCCGCCAGCAGCGGATCCAGCCGTTGGAATTCCTGGACACTGGCGGCTTCAGTGCCGTATTTCTCCACCAGCCTGGCCGGGGCGTCCACGGCTGCCAGCTCCGGCGCAGGAACAGCCCCCACCAAAGGCAGCGTCCTGGTGCGGGACGGGGCGAAGACGCCCAGCCTCGCCGACGCCGCATCCACCGCGTCCTGGGCCATGCGCCGGTACGTGGTCAGCTTCCCGCCCACCACCGTGATGGGCGCACCCGGAACGTTCAGGACCAGGTGCCGGCGCGAGATGTCGGCGGTGCCGCCATCTCCATGGCCGTGCGCCCCTTCCGCGAGGGGCCGCAACCCCGCAAAGGAACCCACCACGTCGCCGCGCGACAGCGGCACGGCCAAGGTGGTGTTGACAATGTCCAGGAGGAAGCCGACGTCGCGCTCGGGAACCGCAGGGTGGTGCCCATCCGCACCACGGTCCTCCTCATCCGTAATCCCGATGTACACCAGGCCACCGGGCTGCGGCAGGACGAATACATAGCGGCCAAAGTGCCCCGGCACCGGCACGGTGTGTGCAGCCTGCGGGTTGCCCAGCCGCTCCGCGTCGACCACCAGGTGCGTGCCCCGGCTGGGGGTCATCGACAACTCCGGCTCAAAGCCGGCCGCCCACACGCCCGTCGCGTTGACCACCACGCGCGCATTGACCGTGACGCCGGCACCCGTCCGGGTGTCCACGGCATGGACCGCCGTGGCCGTCAGGGCGCTGGCGTTCACGTCCCGCAGCACATGCGCCCCGAGCCCGGCCGCCGTCCGGATCACGCCAAACACCAGCCGTGCATCGTCAACCACCTGTCCGTCCCAGTACAGAATCCCGCGGCGCACCAACTCCATGTCAAGGGCGGGAGCCAGCGCCGCCACGTCCCGGCGGGCCAGCAGCCGGGGCCGCGGCAGCACAGCGGAGCCCAGCCCCGAGAACCGGCGGAGCACGTCATAGAGGACCGTTCCGAACGCCTCCGCGGCAGGCTCCCAGGCAGGATTGCCGCGGGTGACCGGAATGACGAACCCCAGCCGGCGGACCAGGTGCGGGGCGATCCGCTCCATGAGCCAGCGCCGCTCCACGGCGGATTCCCAGGCCACGCCGAAGTTCATCGACGCCAGGTAGCGCATGCCCCCGTGGATAAGCTTTGAGCTGTAGCCGCTGGTGCCGGAGGCGAAGTCCCCGCCTTCCACCAGCGCCACGCTCAGGCCGCGGCTCACGGCATCCAGCGCCACGCCGGCGCCGGTGATGCCGCCGCCCACCACGGCCACGTCCACCGGGTGCCCGGCCAGATGGTCCAGGGAGCTCCGGCGCGTGGTGTCATTGATCCACGTGGGGTTGGCCACGGTCACTCCCCTCCGGCCCGAACGGCGCCGTCAGCCGTGGCGCCCGACGGCGTCAGGAACCGTTCCAGCATCTTTCCCAGTTCAGCGACGGTGCCCTCGAACGAGCCCGACTTCAGCAAAACCCGGGAGGAGAGCGCCACGCCCTGGACAGCCAGCAGCACCGTGGTGGCTGTGCCGGCCGAGGCCTCAATGCTGCCGTCGGCGGCGCCGGCGTCCAGCAGTGCCTGCAGCCTGTCCAGGACAATCTGCTGGCTGGCGCCGAAGCGGTCGGTCACGTAGGGGATCAGGAATTCGGGGTCGCGCTCGGCTATGGAGGCGATCAGCTCCGAGGTGGCGAACACCCGCACGCTTTCCACCGCGAAGTGCACCAGCTGGCGGCGGGCAGTGCCTGAGGCCGGGTGGCCCGCCACCCCTGCGTAGCGGCGAAACTCCTCGGTGAGCGCGGCCAGCACCGCGTTGTCCACCGAGCCCATCCGCCGGTAAAACGTCATGCGGGAGATGCCCGCCCTCTCGGCAATGTCATTCGCAGTGGTCCGCCGGACGCCGTGGACCACCACGGCCTCCCGCGTGGCCGCCAGCAGCTTGTCATCAGCCGGCGTGCTGGTACGTTGTGACTTCATGTGTCACACTGTATCCTATGGTGACCCACCTCACAGAGGAAATCCCCCGGTCGGTCTGGTACGGCTGGGGCGACCCTTACCGCGCCCGGCCGCTGAGCGCCTCCGCCCTCGAGTTCCTGCGCCGCACGCTGGGGCTGGCAGGCGTCGAGGCCATTCACCCGCCCACAGCCCTCGCCGATGTCCGGCTGTCCGCACCCGCACTGGACGATTCCGTGCTGGCGGAACTGCGCGACATTGTGGGCCCCGGGCACGTCTCCACGGACGCTGCGGAACGAATCCTCCACGCCGGCGGCAAGAGCACCCCGGACCTGTTGCGCCGCCGCAGCGGGGATGCCCTCGGCGCCCCGGACGCCGTCGTCTACCCGGGCGGCAGCGAGGAAGTGGGCGCCGTCCTGGCCCTGTGCGTGAAGCGCAAAGTGGCGGTGGTGCCATTTGGCGGCGGAACCTCCGTGGTGGGCGGGGTGGAACCGCTGCGCGGGCAGTTTTCCGGCACCCTCACCCTGGACCTGCGGCGCCTGGACCGGCTGCTCCACGTGGACCCGGCCTCCCGCACCGCCACCTTCGAGGCCGGGATCCGCGGCCCGGCCATCGAGGCGGCGCTGGCCCCGCACGGCTTCACGCTGGGGCACTTTCCGCAAAGCCACCAGGAGGCCACGCTGGGCGGCTACGTGGCCACGCGGTCCGCCGGACAGGCCTCCACCGGCTACGGACGCCTGGACCAGCTGGTCAAGGCCGCCCACCTCGAAACGCCCGCGGGCCCGTTCGACGCCGGCTCCCTGGCGCCGGGATCGGCCGCCGGACCCAAACTGCTCGACGTGGTGCTGGGCAGCGAAGGCACACTGGGTGTGATTACGCAGGCCACCGTCAAGGTGGTCCCCGCACCGCAGGCCAAGGTGTACGGCGCATGGACCTTCCCCACCTTTGAGGCTGGGGCGGAGGCCCTGCGCAAGCTCCGGCACAACGGCGCCCGGGGCGACATGCCACATGTGTGCCGGCTCAGCGATACGGATGAAACGGCGTCGACCTTCAGGCTGGGCGGGGCGAAGACCGGCGCACTGTCCCACTACCTCGCTGTCCGCGGCCAGAAGACGCCGGCGCTGGCACTGTTTGTCTGGGAAGGCGATGCGGGCCAGGCACGCGCCCGCAAGCGGCGCAGTGCCCGGATCCTGCGGCAGGCCGGCGGCATCGCCCTGGGGCCGCTGCCCGGGAAGTCATGGGAACACGGGCGGTTCAGCGGACCGTACCTGCGCGACGAGCTGCTGA
The DNA here is from genome assembly GCF_011045165.1 of Arthrobacter silviterrae. Classification (GTDB taxonomy): domain Bacteria; phylum Actinomycetota; class Actinomycetes; order Actinomycetales; family Micrococcaceae; genus Specibacter; species Specibacter silviterrae. Next base: position 47,756 of record NZ_JAAKZI010000015.1, on the reverse strand, counting down.
CCCGGGGCGTCTACGTGGAGACGCTGGAGACTGCCGCCACCTGGGGGCGCCTCGAAGACACGTACCGCAGTGTGCGGGGTGCCATCCTCAGCGCCCTCCAGGCCAAAGGCGCCGCCGCGTACGTCCAGACGCACATCTCGCACGTCTATTCCGACGGCGCCTCCCTCTACTTCACCTTCCTCGCCGGGCTGGAGGAGGACGGGCTGGCCCAAAACGCCCGCGTCAAGGCGGCGGCCAGCAACGCCATCGTTGCCGCGGGCGCCACCATCACCCACCACCACGCCGTCGGCCTGGACCACGCACCCTACCTCCGCGCTGAAATCGGGGACCTGGGCGTCCAGGTGCTGCGCAGCATCAAGGACACCCTGGACCCCGAAGGCATCATGAACCCCGGCAAGCTCATCCCCTCCCCGTCGTCAGGAACCCCATGACCGAGACCCTCGCATCCCTCGCTGGAACCACCGTCCTCATCACCGGCGCCGCCATGGGCATGGGGAAGATGTACGCCCAGCTCGCCGTGGCGGACCGTGCCGCGCATGTGGTGCTGTGGGACATCAATGGCGAACTGCTGGAAGCAGCCGCGGCGGAGCTTGCCGGCCGCGGCTCCGAGATCCACAGCTACGCGGTGGACGTCGGCAGCCTGGAGGCGATCGAGGCTGCCGCGGAAAGGGTGCGCACGGAAGTCGGCACGCCGGACATCCTCATCAACAACGCCGGCATAGTGCGGGGCAAGTACTTCTGGGAACACGACCAGCGTGCGGACATTGCCGCCACGATGGCCATCAACACGCTGGCCCTGATGCACATCACCCGCGAGTTCCTGCCCGCCATGATCGCGGGCGGGCGGCCCTCGCGCATAGTCAACGTGGCCTCCGCCGCGGGGCTGCTCGCCAACCCGCGCATGAGTGTCTACTCGTCCTCCAAGTGGGCCGTGATCGGCTGGAGCGATTCGCTCCGGCTGGAACTGGCGCAGGCCGGCCACCGCCACATCAAGGTGACCACCTTCTGCCCTTCCTACATCAAGACCGGCATGTTTGAAGGCGCCCGCGGGCCACTGCTGACCCCGCTCCTGGAGCCTGCGGACGTGACGAAGCGAGTGTGGCAGGCCATGAAGGAGGGCACGCCCATCCTCATGATGCCGTGGACCGTCAAGCTGAGCACGGCCCTGCGCGGCGTGCTGCCCCTGGCCGCCTGGGACCTGGTGGCCGGGCGAGTCTTCGGCGTCTACAAGTCCATGGAGCACTTCACGGGACGGAAGTAGGGGCGGCTACTTCCCGGTGAAGCCCGGCTTGCGCTTGGCAGTGAAGGCGGCGAAACCTTCGGCGTAGTCTGCTGTTTTGGACAGCGCCGCCTGCGCCTCATTTTCAAGCACGACGGCGTCCCACAGTCCCAGCCTGCGGTCGCGGATTTGTGCCACGAGGGTTTTGCTGGCAATGAATGCCCGGGTGGGCCCACCGGCCGCCTTGGCCGCCGCCGCCCGGGTGAAGTCCAGCAGTTCCTCCGCCGGCTTCGCCCGGCTGAACAGCCCCGACGCCACCGCCTCGGCACCGCTGATGAGCTCGGCCGTGTAGATCAGGTCCAGCGCCCGATGGGTGCCGAGCCTTTCGGTGAACAGCCAGTGGCCGCCGGAATCCAGCGTGGCGCCAAGGTTCGCAAAGGGCGATCCGATCTTTGCGTTCTCCGCCACGTACACCACGTCCGTGGCAACCAGCAGGCCCAGCCCCACCCCCAGGCAGGCGCCGTGCGCGGCGGCAAACGTGGGGGCGGGGAATGCTGCCATCTTCTTCATGAGCGGGGCCAGGAGCCCGTCGAGGTAGCCGCTGACGTCATCCGTGGCGGCCTCCACGCCTGCAATGTCGCGCCCGGCGCAAAACGCCCGGCCCTCACCCCTCAGGAGCAGGGCACGCACGGCGCCGGCAGCTGCGCCTTCCGCCGCCTCGTCATAGGCAGCCGACAGCTCCCCCAGCGCGGCCTCGTTGAGCGAGTTCAGCTTCTCCGGCGCGTTCAGGACAATCTCGGCCACTCCGCCGGCAATGGAAAGCTCAATCACGGTTGCTCCTCGGTTGGTGGCGATGATTCCTCGTTGTCGGCGGCGGCCCGGCGGTTTGCCGGCGCTTAGACACGACCGGAGGTGGCGCTCCGTTCGCAGAGCTCACTTCGCGCCACGCCGGCCGCGATGCGCGCCTACACAAACCGCCGGCTCCGCCGCCCGCGGCGCGGGGCCGTCAGCCGTCGTAGTCAACGGTGACCTCGGGGGTGGTGGGGCGGGACTGGCAGGTGAGGACGTAGCCGTTGGCGACTTCGTCGGGTTCGAGGGCGTAGTTTTCCTCCATGTCCACCGTGCCGCTCACCAGCTTGGCCCGGCAGGTGCCGCAGACGCCGCCGGCACAGGCGAAGGGAACGTCGGGGCGTACGCGCAGGGCAGCGTTGAGGATGGACTCGCGGGCGTGCGTGGGGCTGAGGATGTCCGCCGTGAGGCCGTCTAGGGTGAAGGTGATCTTGTACGTTTCCTCGGACTCATCCACCAGGACCGGCCGGCCGGCCTGGCCTTCGGGCCGGTCGGGGCGGCCCGTGGTGAACAGTTCAAAGCGGACCCTGTCGCGGGGCACGCCGCGGGCTTCCAGGACGTCCCGGCACAGCTGCACCAGTTCGAAGGGCCCGCACAGGAACCATTCGTCGACGTCGTCGGCGTGGATGGCGGTGCCGAGCAGTGCCTGAAGCTTCTCCGCGTCGAGGCGCCCGCTCATCAGGGGGGCAATGCGCTGTTCGCGGGAGAGCACGTGGTGCAGGGCGAAGCGCTGCGGGTACCTGTCCTTCAGGTCCGCCAGTTCCTCCAGGAACATGACGTCCATGGTGGCCTTGTTGGCGTAGACCAGGTCGAAGCGGGTGTCCGGGTTGCCGCGCAAAAGGGACTTGGCCAGGGCCATGACGGGCGTGATGCCGGAGCCGGCCGCAATGGCCACGTACGTTCCGGCCGTGGGCGCCAGGGTTTCCGGGTGGTTCATGCTGTTGAGCACATTGGAGACGCCCGCCTCTGACCCCGCCCGGCTGCCATGCTTGGAGATGAACGCGCCCATGGGGCTCATGACGTCCATGACTGCGCCGGCAGCCAGGGACGCGTTGGCCCAGGTGGAGAATTCACCGCCAATGTCGCGCTTGATGGCCACGCGCACTTCGGAGCTGCCGTCCTCAAATTGCTCGGGCACGGCGCAGATGGAGTAGCTGCGGCGCACCTCGCGGTCCACGCCGTCGGGGCCGGGCATCTGCACGCGCAGGGCCACATACTGGCCCGGCAGGTAGTCGTACCAGCCGGCCAGCTTGGCTGGCACGTCAAAGGCGACCTCGATGGCGTCGTCCGTGAGCCTGCGGACGGCCTTGACCGTCAACGCGTGGAAGGAGGCCCGGCGCCGGGCGGTGGCGTCTGCGGGAACTGTCATTAGAGCACCTTGAAGTAGTCAAACGGTTCCTTGCAGTCCTGGCAGACGTAGAGCGCCTTGCAGGAGGTGGAGCCGAAGCGGGTAAGTTCGCGGGTATTGAGCGATTGGCATTGCGGGCACTTGACCTGGAGGGCCAGCCGGACGGGGCCGCTGTGGCCGCCGGCGCGCGAGTGCCCGCTGGGCGGGGCAATGCCGTAGTCCTCCAGCTTGGCCCGGCCCGTTTCGCTCATCCAGTCGGTGGTCCACGCCGGGGACAGCACCATGAGCACGTCAACCTTTGCGTAGCCTTCCCGGCTGAATTCTGCCGTCAGGTCATCGCGGATGGCCTCCATGGCTGGGCAGCCGGAATAGGTGGGCGTGATGGTGACCTGCACGGCAGGCTTGGGTGCGCTTAGCTGCGGGGCAGCGTCACCCGGGGACCCGGCGTCGTACACTTCAACGCTGCGCAGGATGCCCAGGTCGGCGATGGTCAGCACGGGGATTTCAGGGTCGCACACCCGCGCGGCAACGTCCCAGGCCTGCTGCTGCGCCGTCCTAGTTCCGGTCTGCACGGCACTCACCAGCTGGCCCCGGGGAATTCGCGCGCCAGCACCTGCATCTCCGCCAGGATGAAGCCCAGGTATTCGGAGTGGCGGCCCTGGCGGCCCCCGCCCGTGGCCATGGGGTGGCCCGACACGTCCAGCCCGGCCTCGGCCAGGACTGCGCCGGTGCCCCGGTCAAATTCTTCCTTCAACGATGACGGCACGACGCCGGCGTCCCCGACCTTGGCGGTCAGCGGATCGTCCTCGAAGAGCTCGCCGACAAACGGCCACATGAGCTTCAGCCCCGCATCCATGCGGCGCCGGGACTCCTCCGTGCCGCCGGCCAGGCGCAGCACCCATTGGGTGCTGTGGTCCAGGTGGTAGTCAACTTCCTTGACCGCCTTGGCGGCGATGGCTGCCAGCATGGGGTCGCTGGACTTGGCCAGTTCACGGTACAGCGGGAACTGGTAGCTGGCTGCAATGAACTGCCGGGCAATGGTGGCGGCAAAGTCGCCGTTGGGCTGTTCAAAGAGGTGCGCGGAGCGGAATTCCGGTTCGCGGCGGAAATAGGCAAGATCGTCCTCGGACTTGCCCCAGGCGCTGCCCGCATACGTGAGGAAGGAGCGGGCGTGGCCCAGTTGGTCCAGGGCGATGTTGCCCAGGGCAACGTCCTCCTCAAGCTCCGGCGCACGGGAGATCCAGTGGCCCAGGCGCTGGGCCAGGATCAGGGCGTCGTCGCCCAGTCGCAGCGCATATTCGGCCACGTCCGCGCCGGGCCTGGCCGTGCCTTGCTTGGCGGCAAGCGCAATGTCCTCGGGGCGCAGTGCGAAACCGGGTGTGATGCGCGTGGCGGAGGCGGAAGAATCCCCCAGGGAGGCCCCGCCTCCGTGCATGTCGGCCGTCACAGGTGCTTCACCCCTTCGCTCTTCGTGTAATACGTGGCGTGGCGGTAGTCCTTGCCCTGGGGCGATTCAAAGAAGGCGCCCTTGGAGTCCGGGTCGGAGGCGGCGATGGCGTCGGAGGGAACCACCCAGATGGACACGCCCTCGTTGCGACGGGTGTAGAGGTCGCGGGCGTTGCGCAGCGCCATGGAGGCGTCCGGGGCATGGAGGGATCCGGCGTGGACGTGGCTGAGCCCGCGGCTGGAACGGACAAATACCTCCCACAGGGGCCAGCGGTGGGCACCTGCCCCGGCAGCCGCCGTCGCGCCTTCAGTTGATGTTCCTTCACTCATGGTCAGGCTGCTGCTTTCTGTTCGGCGGCCTGCTTGGCCAGCTGCTTGTCGTGGTAGGCGGCGGCAGCCTCGCGGACCCAGGCGCCGTCTTCATGGGCGGAGCGGCGGCGTTCCAGGCGCTGGGCGTTGCACGGGCCGCGGCCGGCCAGCACCTCCTTGAATTCCTCCCAGTCCAGGGGGCCGTATTCCCACTTTTTGGTGTCCTCGTTGAAGCGGATCTCACTGTCCGGCAGGGTCAGGCCCAGGACCTTGACCTGCTCGGCCAGCATGCCCACGAAGCGGGAGCGGAGCTCGTCATTGCTGAAGCGCTTGATGTTCCAGGCCATGGACTGCTTGGAGTTGGGTGAATCGTCATCCGGCGGGCCGAACATCATCAGCGACGGGGCATACCAGCGGTTCACGGCATCCTGCGCCATGGCCTTTTGCTCCGGCGTGCCGTGGGCCAGTTCCAGCAGGATCTCGAAGCCCTGGCGCTGGTGGAAGGACTCCTCCTTGCACACGCGCACCATGGCCCGGCCGTACGGGCCGTAGGAGGCGCGGCACAGCGGCACCTGGTTGCAGATTGCGGCGCCGTCCACCATCCAGCCGATGGCGCCCATGTCCGCCCAGGTCACGGTGGGGTAGTTGAAGATGGAGGAATAGCGGGCCTTGCCGGCCACCAGGGCGTCCATCATGTCATCGCGCGTGGTGCCGAGCGTTTCCGCGGCGGAGTAGAGGTACAGCCCGTGGCCGGCCTCGTCCTGGACCTTGGCCATGAGGATTGATTTGCGCTTCAGGCTCGGGGCCCGGGTGATCCAGTTGGCCTCCGGCTGCATGCCGATGATTTCCGAGTGGGCGTGCTGGGAGATTTGACGCACCAGTGAGCGGCGGTAGGCCTCCGGCATCCAGTCCTTGGGCTCCACCCGGGAGTCCTTGGCAATGATGGCGTCAAAGTTCGCCTGGCCCGCGGCGTCATTCGAGGCTGGGGCGTCCGGTGCATTGGGTGCGTTGGTGGGGGCGGGCTGGCCCGCCGGCTGCACGATCCGTGCCATGGAAACTCCTCTAGTGTGGTGCCATCATTATTTACCGACCGTTCGTTCAGAATATAGTGTGACGGGCGCCTCGTCAATCACACCGGGCCCGGATTGACAGAACGGGTGCGGAGGGTATTACCTAATGAACATTCGGTAAGAAAAAGTGAGGAGCAACACATGGCGTCCAGCGAGGCCGGGGCCCGGCACCCGATCCTGTCGAACGACTACGCGTCCGAGTGGCTGGGCATTGAGGTCCTCGGGTTCGGCGACGGCCACGCCACCATTGCCATGACGCTGCGCCCGGAGATGATGAACGGCTTCGGCATCACGCACGGCGGCATGATTTTTGCCTTCGCCGACTCCGCCTTTGCCCTGGCCTGCAACTCCGCCCAGGGTGACAGCAGCCACGTGACGGTGGCGTCCGGCGTCGACGTCAATTTCCTGGCGCCAACGCGCGCCGGCCAGCGGATCACCGCCGTCGCCAACCGCCGCCAGCAGCAGGGCCGCAGCGGGCTGTATGACGTGCAGGTCACTGCCGAAAACGGCGGCTCCCCCACCGTGGTGGCCGAATTCCGCGGGCGCAGCCGGACCATTCCCAATAGACACACGAATTGAAAGGTCCGTCATCGATGACCGACACCACCAAGACCGACCCCTCGCAGCTGGATGCAGCGGAACTCATGGGCCGCGAGGAGCTGGAGTCCCTCCAACTCAGCCGGCTTCAGCACACCCTGGCCTACGCCTACGACCGGGTGCCCATGTACAAGCGCAAGTTTGACGAGGCCGGCGTCCACCCCTCCGATCTCCGTGAACTGCCTGACCTCGCCAAGTTTCCGTACACCACCAAGGAAGATCTCCGGCTGGAGTACCCGTTTGGCATGTTCGCCGTGCCGCAGAGCGAGGTGGTGCGCATCCACGCCAGCTCCGGCACCACGGGCCGGCCCACGGTGGTGGGGTACACCCAAAACGACCTCAATGTTTGGGCGTCCCTGGTGGCCCGGTCCATGCGGGCTTCCGGCGTGCGGCCCGGCATGAAGGTCCACAACGCCTACGGCTACGGACTGTTCACCGGCGGCCTGGGCGCGCACTACGGTGCCGAGGCACTGGGCACCACCGTGATTCCCATGTCCGGCGGGCAGACGGAAAAGCAGATCCAGCTGATCCTGGACTTTGAGCCGGACGCCATCTTGTGCACCCCCACCTACCTGCTGACCATCATGGACGCGATGACCCACCGGGGAATCGACCCGCGCAGCACTTCGCTGAAATTTGCCGTCTGCGGCGCCGAGCCGTGGACGGAGGAAATGCGGCACGAGCTGGAAGTCGGCATGGACCTGGACGCCTGCGACATTTACGGGCTGTCCGAGGTCATGGGGCCTGGCGTGGCCGGCGAATCGGTGGAAACCAAGGACGGCAACCACATCTGGGAGGACCACTTCCGCCCGGAAATCATTGACCCCTTCGACCACACCACTGTCTTGCCCGACGGACACAAGGGCGAGCTCGTCTTCACCTCCCTGACCAAGGAGGCGCTGCCGATCATTCGCTACCGCACCAAGGACCTCTCCAGCCTGCTCCCCGGCACGGCACGGCCCTCCATGCGCCGCATGTCCCGCATTTCCGGGCGCAGCGACGACATGATCATCCTGCGCGGCGTGAACATGTTCCCCTCCCAGATCGAGGAAATCGCCCTGCGCATTCCGGCGCTTAGCCCGCATTTTCAGCTGGAACTGACCCGCACGGGCCGGATGGACGAAATGACCATCCACATTGAGCCGCGCGAAAACACCACCCCCTCGGACCGTGCGGCCGCCGCCGCCGAACTGAAGTCCCAAATCAAGATCCATGTGGGTTCCTCCTGCGTGATCGACGTCGTTGAACCAGGCTCGCTGGAACGCTCCAACGGCAAGCTCCGCCGGATCTACGACAACCGCCCCAAGGCCGGGCCCAGGGCCGGTGATTGAGCCCCAGCCGAAGTCCCCGTGAGAAACTAGGAACCATGCCCAACTCCGCCCCTGCCACCGCCACGTCCTCCTCGAAGCGCGGCCGCCCCGGCTACGACCAGCAGTCAGTGCTCCGGATTGCCGTGGATGTGTTCAACAAACATGGCTATGACGCCACGTCGATGGGCTTGCTGGCGGAGCACCTGGGCATCTCCAAGTCCGCCATTTACCACCATGTCCCGTCCAAGGAGGAACTGCTGCGGCTGGCCTTGGAGGAGGCCATGGGCGGCCTGGAGGGCGTCCTGAAGCTCGACGGCGCCATGTCCGGCCCGCCCGACTCCCGCCTTGAGTTTGTGCTCCGGGGGACCATCGGGGTGCTGGTGGACCGGCTTCCCTTTGTGACCCTGCTGCTGCGCCTGCGCGGCAACACCGAGATGGAACGCGACGCCCTGGCCCGGCGCCGCGTTTTCGACCGCACCATCACGGGGCTGGTCGCCACTGCCCAGCTGGAAGGCTCCTTGCGCACCGACATCGCCCCCGGCACCATCACACGGCTGCTGTTTGGCACCATCAACTCCATCGTGGAGTGGTACAAGCCCGGGGGCCCGCTCTCGGCTGAAAAGCTGGCCGACGACGTCATCACCATGTCCTTCCAAGGGCTGCACAAGTAGCCGTCTGCGGCGGCGAACCGGCGATTTTTCGGGGATCATCCCTCCACAGGTGGAGCAGGTTGTGGAGTTTTCCACATATTCGAATTTCTCTCGAACAGTGTCAGTGCTTCCGCGTAGTGTGGAGGCATGGAAGCAACGGCAAGGACGCCGGGAGAGCCCGGTTCCGCACAGCATGGGAGCGCGGCTGGTGAACACATTCACCAGCTTTTGGGCCTTGCCAACGCCCTAGTGCGGGCCGCCTCAGCAGCACAGGCACCGTCTTCACCGCTTGTTGCTTCGCCGCCTGTTTCCCCACCCCTCATTTCCTCGCCCTTGGGGCTTGAGCTTGGGACCCTCACGGATGCCGAGGCCGTCGCCTGGGCCCAACAGCTGGAGCAGCTCAACCGGCACCTGCAAGGCCTCCTGGTCCAGGCCGCCGGGGAGTTGTCGAACCGCATGGATGACGGCCGTTACGAAGAATCCGGATCCCGGACCCCCGGCGAATTCCTGAGCGATTCCCTCAGGCTCAGCCGCGCCGAATCTGCCCGCCGCCTCCGGCTGGCCAGTCGTTTCCTGCCCACCACCGACGCCCTCACGAAGGTCACGGCGGAGGCCACTCAGCCGGTGCTGGGCTCGGCCTTGTTCTCCGGGCGGGTTTCAGCTGAACAGGCCGTCATGATTTCCGGTTTTGTTGATGCGGCGTCACGCCTTGCCGCTGAGGGGACCGTTCCCGAAAACAAGGTGCGCGAACTGGAACAAAATCTCACCGGGCATGCGGATGTTGAGCCGCCTGAATTCCTCCGCCGCCTGGGCGCGCATGCCATGGCACTCCTTGACCCGGACGGGCAAAAGCCGTCCGAGTCGGAGCTCTTGGCCAAGCAGGGCATCTTCTTCCGCCGTCAATGGCGCGGAATGGTCCGCATCGACGGGCATTTAACCATCCGCCAGTATGAGCACCTCATGGCTGGCATCGGTTGGGCCACGAGTCCCAGGGTGAAAGATGTCGAGGGGGCAGATGCCGAACAGGCGGATGACAAACGGGCGAATGACAAACGGGCGAATGACGATGAGGCGGGCTTGGAACAGCAAGCCAATCCGGCCGGGCCCGGTCCGGACCAGCTGGAGTTCTTGACAGAACTGCTGAACGTGGGCCGTGCCGGGCAGACCACGCAATCCCCGCGGACACAGCAGGCACCTCAAGAACAGCAATCCCCGCCACCACAGCAATCTCCATCAGTACCGCAGGAACCTCAAGCACAGCAATCCCCACCAGTCCTCCTGGATCCGAGGCAGCCCTTGTGGACGCCGTCCACAGGGGACGACGGCAGCACCTGGATTAAGCCGCCTTCTGTCGCCATCAGCCCATGGGCATCGCCCGGTTGGCCTCAGCCACTGGTAGCCCAAGACCTTCCGGCCCCGCCTCCGGGAGCCCCACCGCATGCCATCCCGCCCCGCTTTTTCGGCGACAAGTGGTTCTGGATCCCGGACCTCCTCGACTGCGGCCCTGGCAACGGCTGGGCCAGGCCATCCCAGGCCGCCGAAGTCCCCTGGACCTTGGGGCCCGCACCGGACTGGCCACCGCAGCCTGAAGGTGACGGCGCAGAGCCGTGGCCGCGCCTGGTTGACGGCGTGTTGGTGCCCGAGCCCGGCTCCGACGCGGAGCTGGAGGGGCTCAACCCCATCGACCCCAAAAGCACCGACCCGGCCGTCCAGGACAGGCGCACCCGGGGCCAAAGACTTCTCGACGGGCTGATCAATTGCGTCCGCTTGGCCGCCCGCACTGACAAGCTGCCCCTGAACGGTGGGCTGAAGTCCCAGCTCTACCTCTCCACAAGCCAGGAAGACCTCGACCAACAGGCTGCTGCCGGCACGGTCCTTGTGCCGTACAGCGGCAGGGTCCCCCTGGCCCTGTTCGAGGAAGACTTATGCGATGCCGACGTCACCCAACTTTTGCGCGACAGCAACGGCGGCATTTTGGATGTTGGCCGCACGCAGCGGCTGTTCACCTTCGCACAACGAAAGATCCTGGCCGCCCGGGACATGGGCTGCGCCTATCCGGACTGCATGGCGCCGCCGCAGTGGGCGGAAGCCCATCACATCCGCCCCTGGAAGGACGGTGGGGCGACAAGCGTGGACAATGGCGTCCTCTGCTGCAGCCTTCACCACCACTATCTCCACGAGCGTGGCTGGACCGTCAGGCTCGTCGGTGGCACCGCCTGGTTCACCCCGCCCTACTGTGACGACATCACGCGAACGGAGCGACGCAACACATACCACCGCGGCATGTCGTGACTCAGGCCCCGGGCGGTGGACGCCGGTCGGGGGGCGCCGGGGACGGTACCCGCGGCAACTGGATTGACGGCCAGCCCGGCACGGCGCACGCTGGAGGCATGGCCACCAAGATATCAGCCTCACTCTGGGCACTCCTGCCGGAGCTTCGCTACGAACCCACCGCCAAACACATCCGCGCACTGCTGGGCGGGGTCCCCGTGCTGGACACCCGCAGCGCCGTGGTGCTTTGGGAACCACGGCGGGTGGTGCCGTGCTACGCGGTGCCGGCGAACGACGTCGTGGGTGTCCTGAGCCCTGCCCCGCCCACGCCGCCGTCACCGGATCTGCCCCCTGTACTGCACCCCGGCATTCCCTTTGGCCAGCACAGCGCCCCGGGAACGGCACTGGACGTCTCGTCCGGCGGACAGACCGCGGCGGGAGGCGCATTTGAGCTGGACGACCCGGACCTCGCCGGCTACGTGGCATTTGACCCCACTGCATTCAGCTGGCTGGAGGAGGACGACTCCGTGCAGGCCCACCCGCGCGACCCCTTCCACCGCATCGACATCCGGCACAGCACCCGGCACGTGAGGGTCAGCAGCGGCGGCGTGGCGCTGGCTGAATCCACCACACCGGCCCTCGTGTTTGAGACAGGCATGGCGGAGCGGATTTATGTGCCGCCGTCGGACGTGAACTGGGACCAGCTGATCCCCACCGATTCCGTAACGCTGTGTCCCTACAAGGGGGTGGCCAGCTACTGGCGGCTGGCGGGCGGGTCCGGGGAGGATGTGGCCTGGAGCTACCAGAAGCCGTTGCCACCCGCCGCGGAAATCGCCGGCTACGTCTGCTTCTATGACCACCTCGTGGACGTCACGGAGCTATAGACAGACGCGTGTAATCCCGACAGTGGCGGAGCCGGCATTTTTTGTAGGTGACGTAAAGGAGACGCCAAAGGCCGCCCGCGGCCGACGCGTCGGATAGTCACCGGAAAAATGCCGGGCCGCCACAGGGTCTTGCCTACTTGTACAGCGTGTCCTCTTTCTCCACGAGCGTCAGCACGTCGTAAGTGGCCACGATCTCGCCGTTTTGATTGTGCAGGATCGCGTCCCAGCAGACCTCGCCATATTCGTCGGTGACGCGGGGGGTGATTTTCTTGGCCGTCAGGGTCACGCGGATCGAGTCGCCGGCCGCCACGGGTGTGATGAAGCGCAGGTTTTCCAGCCCGTAGTTGGCCAGCACGGGGCCCGGCGCGGGTTCCACGAACAGCCCGGCCGCCCAGGACACCAGCAGGTAGCCGTGGGCCACGATGCCCGGGAAAAACGGATTCTTTTCTGCGGCAACCGCATCCGTGTGGGCGTAAAAGGTGTCGCCCGTGGTGTCGGCGAACGCCGTGATGTCCTCCAGCGTGACCTGCCGCAGCCCGGAGGCGAATGCGTCGCCAATGTGCAGCTCGGCCAGGGATTTGCGGAACGGATGGACGGCACCGGCCACGGCACCGAACTCCGGATCGCCGGCAGCCACCCGGTCAGCTCCCGTGTGCCACACACCTGTCACGGCCGTGAGCATGTTGGGCGAGCCCTGGATGGCGGTGCGCTGCATGTGGTGCTTGACGGAGCGGATGCCGCCCAGTTCCTCGCCGCCGCCGGCACGCCCCGGCCCGCCGTGCACCAGGTGGGGCACGGGCGAGCCGTGGCCGGTTGACGTGCGGGCGTCCTCGCGGTTAAGGACCAGTACGCGGCCGTGGTGGGCTGCAATGCCTGTGACCAATTGCCGGGCGACCTCAGGATCGTTGGTGCACACGGTGGCAACGAGGGACCCGGCCCCCATTGCAGCGAGCCGGACGGCCTCGGTGACGTCGACACCCTGCTCTGCGCCGCCGTCGTGCGTGTCATAACCCAGCACGCTGGTGACTGGGCCAAAGGCCTCCAGGGTGTGGACGGCCGGGGACTCGGGGTCGGCCCAGCCCAGGACCACGGGGGACATGAATGCACCGTCAGCGACAGCGGCCACGGACCCGTCCGCGAGGGTCACCCGGGGTGCGTCCAGGGTGCCGAAGGCGAGTTCGCCGCCGGCCGCGAGCATGGTCTCGACGGCGGAGCGGACGTCCGCCAGCTGCTCCAGCGAGGCGAGGGCCCCCATGGTCACGCCGGCGGCGCGGGGATCGCCCACCACCACACGCTCGGTGATCCGCGAGCCAATCGCGTCAATGACCGCCTGGCGCAGCTCATTGGGGACGATGGTGCGCCGGATGGACGTGCACTTCTGCCCGGCCTTGACCGTCATTTCGGTGACCACGGACTTGACGAAGGCATCGAATTCCGGCGTGCCGGGGACGGCGTCGGGGCCCAGGATGGCGGCGTTGAGCGAATCGGTCTCGGAGGTGAAGCGGACGCCGCCATGGGCCACATTGGGGTGGTTCTTCAGCAGGTTGGCGGTGCTGGCGGAGCCGGTGAAGGAGACCATGTCCCGGTAGTCCAGACGGTCCAGCAGGTCCCGGGCGGAGCCGGAAATCAGCTGCAGGGAGCCGGCGGGCAGGATCCCGGATTCAACGATGGCGCGCACCGCCGCCTCCGCCAGGTAGCCGCTGGGGGTGGCCGGCTTGACGATGGTGGGCACGCCGGCAATGAAGGCGGGGGCGAACTTTTCCAGCATGCCCCAGACAGGGAAGTTGAAGGCGTTGATCTGCACGGCCACCCCGGGGATGCGGGTGTAGATGTGCTCGCCGATGAAGGAGCCGTCCTTGCTGAGCACCTCCACCGGCCCGTCCACAATGACGTTGGCGTTCGGCAGTTCGCGCCGGCCCTTGGAGGAGAACGTGAACAGCACGCCAATGCCGCCGTCGATGTCCACCATGGAGTCGATCTTCGTGGCGCCGGTCCGGGCGGAAATTGCGTAAAGCTCCTCGCGGCGGCCGTTGAGGTACTGCGCCAGCTCGCGCAGCTTCAGTGCCCGCTCGTGGATGGTCAGCCCGCCCAGCGAGGCCTGCCCCACGGTCCTGCCGTGTTCGACGGCGGCGGCCAGGTCCAGCCCTTCGGCCGACACCCGGGCGAGGACCTCCCCCGTGCTGGCGTCGCGCGCATCGGTGCCCCCGGCGCCGTCGTCCGGAGTCCACCAGGCATCCTGGATGTAGCTGGGCACCGTTTCAATAGCTGTCTTCATGTCCATCCGTTTCCCTCGAATCCGCGGGGCCTATGCCCAGTTGAAAAAACCCTTGCCGGTTTTGCGGCCCAGCTCGCCGCGGGCCACCTTGTCCCGGAGCAGCTGCGGCGGTGCAAAGCGCTCCCCCAGCGTTTCCGCCAGGTATTCGGCAATTTCCAGCCGCACGTCCAGGCCCACAACATCGGTGGTGCGCAACGGGCCAGTGGCGTGTTTGTAGCCAAGCACCATGGCGTTGTCGATGTCCTCGGCACTCGCCACGCGCTCCTCCACCATGCGGATGGCCTCCAGCGCCAGCATCACGCCCAGGCGGGACGAGGCGAACCCCGGTGCGTCGTTAACCACGACGGCGGTCTTGCCGAGCGCTTCCACCCAGCCTTTCGCCGTGGTCACCAGGGCGGGGCTGGTCTGCTTGGCAATGACAACCTCGATCAGCGTGGAAGCCGGGACCGGGTTGAAGAAGTGCAGGCCGATGAAGTTTGCGGGCCGTTCCAGCTCAGCGCCGAGCCCGCTCATGGAAAGCGATGAGGTGTTGGACGCCAGGAACGCCGTGGGCGCCAGGTGCTTTTCCACGTCTTGCAGGGAGGCCACCTTCAGCTCCCAGATTTCCGGGACGGCCTCCACCACCAGCGCGCAGGCGGCAAAGTCCGCGTAGTCGGTGGACACTGAAAGCCGGTCCAGGAACCCCTCCGCGCTGCCGGCCAGGCCGCGCTCCACGGATTTTGCCACGGAGGCTTCCACGCGGGTGCGGGCGCCTGCGGCAGCGTCGCCGTCGCGCTCCACCACCAGCACTTCGCAGCCGGCCATCAGGAAGGCGTGGGCAATGCCGGCGCCCATGCGCCCGCCGCCCAGGACCCCCACAAAGTGAGGGAGGGTTGGGGAAAACACGCCGGAAGGTGAGGGAGCGTCGGGGGTGGGGGTCATTTCTTCCTCTTGTCCAGGAATGCCTGCATGCGGGCGAACTTGGCAGGCGACTCAAAGAGTTCGGCCTGCTCGTGGTTGTCTATGTCGGGATGGGCTTCACGCGGGGCGTGAAACACGCGCTTGGTGGCCTGCACGGCCAAAGGGTCCTGCAGCCCGATCCGGTCCGCCAGTGCGTGGGCGGCCGGCAGCAGTTCGGCGGATTCCACGAGTTCGGTGACCAGCCCCACGGCCAGGCAGCCCTCCCCGGTGAGGATGCGCCCGGCCAGCAGCATCTGCTTGGCCACGGGCTCGCCCACCAGTTCCTTCAGCCGCCACGTGGCACCGGCCGCCGCCATGATGCCCAGCGATGTTTCGGGTTGGCCCATGCGCAGCGCGCGGGTGCCGATGCGGAAGTCGGCGGCGTAGGCCAGCTCGGCGCCGCCGCCCAGTGCATACCCGTCCAGGGCCGCGATGACGGGCATGGGGAGCTTGGCGATTCGGTCGAACAGGCCGGAGTTGATGCCAGCCAGGGCGTCGTCGCGGCGGCGTTCGCGCAGTTCGGCAATGTCCGCCCCGGAGGCGAAGATCCCCTTGGTCCCGGCGGCCTCGTCGCCCGGTATCCCGGACAGGACCAGCACTTTGGGATGGGCCTCCAGGTGGGTGCAGACAGCGTGCAGCTCGGCCACCATCTGCGCGTCGATGGCGTTCCGCACCGCTGGCCGGTTGAGCTGGACGGCCACGCGGTCTTCCGCCTCGGTGACCACAAGCGTGGCGAAGGCGGCGGGATCGAGGAGGTGCCCGGCGTCGTGCGTCATGACAGGCCTTCCACGAGCAGCGCGGCGCCCTGGCCCACGCCCACGCACATGGTGGCCAGGCCCAGTCCGCCGGGGGCCTCGCGTTCCAGGCGTCCCAGCAGCGTGATGACTATGCGGGAGCCGGAGGAGCCCAGCGGGTGGCCGAGGGCGATGGCGCCGCCGTCGTTGTTGACGGTGCCGGTGTCCAGTCCCAGTTCGCGCATGCAGGCCAGCGACTGGGAGGCGAACGCCTCGTTGAGTTCGACGGCGGCCAGCTGGCTGATGCCCGTGCCCTGCCGCTCGAGAACCTTGTGGGTGGCGGCGACGGGCCCCATGCCCATGATTTCCGGGGCCAGGCCGGCCGAGGCGCCGTCGATGATGCGGGCGCGCGGGGTGAGGCCGTACTTTTGGATGGCAGCTTCGGAGGCGACGATGATGGCGGAGGCGCCGTCGTTGAGGCTGGAGGCATTGCCCGCCGTGACCACGGTACCTCCCTTGACCACGGGGCGCAGCCCGGCCAGCACGTCGGCGGTGGTGCCGGGGCGCGGGCCCTCGTCGGTGTCGACCACGGTGTCGCCCTTGCGGCCGCGGACCGTCACGGGCACAATTTCGTCCCGGAACCGGCCGGCCGCAATGGCCGCCAGTGCCAGCTCGTGGGAGCGGACAGCAAAGGCGTCGCAGTCCTCGCGGGAGGTGCCGTACACGCGGGCCACTTCCTCGGCTGTTTCCGACATGGAGAATGTCATTTTTCCGCCGCGGGACAGCTCCCCGGAAAGGAAACTGGGGTTGCTGAAGCGCCAGCCGATGGAGGTGTCAAAGGTGGCGCCTGGCTTGGCGAACGCCTTCTCCGGCTTGGCCATGACCCAGGGCGCCCGGGACATCGATTCGACGCCGCCGGCCACCACAATGTCCGCCGCCCCGGCCTTGACCATGTGGCTCGCCATCGTGATGGCGCTCATGCCGGAGGCGCACAGCCGGTTGACTGTGATGCCGGGGACGGTGTCGGGGAAGCCAGCCAGCAGCCAGGCCATGCGGGCCACGTTGCGGTTTTCCTCACCGGCGCCGTTGGCGTTGCCGAAAATGACCTCGTCGACGTCGGCCGGGTCGATTCCGGTCCGGGTGATGAGTTCCTTGATGGTCAGGGCGGCGAGGTCGTCGGGCCGGACGGTGGCGAGGGCGCCGCCGTAGCGGCCCACGGGCGTCCGGACGCCGTCCACCAAAAATGCCTGTGGTGATGCTGTGGCCATGAAAGTACCCTTCGAACGTGCTCTGCGGCGTGGCAATTGCTTCCGCCAGGGACCCGGCCGCCAAATTACCGACCGTTCGTTCTATAAATATTCCATGTGATGGGGCGCACGGTCAACCCGCGCTCCGCTGTGGGCATACACCCGTGCCGCGCCGGGCAGTGGTCTATACAGTGGATCCATGACCCTTCCCGATGCCGCAGCCACCCCGTCCGCAACCGAAGCTGCCGCAGCCCCCGTCGCCAAAAGGGTGCCGGTGGAGCGCACCCACCACGGCGACACCTTCACGGACAACTACGAATGGCTGCGCGAGAAGGACAACCCGGAAGTGGTGGCGCACCTCAACGCGGAGCAGGCATTTACTGACGCCGTCACGGCCGGCCAGGAACAGCTGCGCACGGACATCTTCAATGAGATCAAGAACCGCACCCAGGAAACGGACCTGTCCGTGCCGAGCCGCAAGGACGGCTGGTGGTACTACGCCCGCATGGTGGAGGGCAGCGCCTACTCGATCCAGTGCCGGGTGAAGGCCAGCGGCGACGGCAGTGCCGTCGAGGATTGGACGCCGCCCGTGGTGGAGCCCGGCGTGGACGTCCCGGGCGAAGTCATTTTGCTCGACGGCAACGCCGAGGCCGAGGGACAGCCGTTCTTCTCGCTGGGCGGTGCCGCCGTGACCCGTGACGGGAATTTGTACGCTTTTGCCGTGGACAACGCCGGCGACGAGCTGTTCACCGTCCGGATCAAGGACCTGCGCACCGGCGAGCTGCTGCCGGACACCATCGACAAGGCGTTTTACGGCCTGGCCTTCTCCCCCGACGGCACCACGCTCTTTTACATGGTGGCGGATGATTCCTGGCGCCCGTACCAGGTGAAAACCCACGTCCTGGGCACGCCGGTCTCCGAAGACAAGGTCCTGTACCAGGAGGACGACGTGGCCATGTGGACGGGGTTCGGCCTCTCCGCCGACCGCCGCCACCTGGCCGTGAGCATCGGCTGCTCCGAGTTCAGCGAAACCCGCCTGCTGGACTTCGCCGCCCCCGAAAAGGGCCTGCAGACGCTCATCCCGCGCAGCGAGCACGTCCTGTACGACGCCGAACCGTTCCTGTGGGAGGGTGTCGAAAAGGTCCTGCTGACCCATGACCGCGACGCCGCCAATTCCATGATTTCCCTGGTGGACGCCGCGGAGTTCGCCAAGCCCCTGGCGGATCAGGACTGGACCACCGTCATTGCCCATGACGAGACCGTGCGTATCAACGGCGCCACCGTCACAGCCACCCACATGGTGGTGTCGCTGCGCCAGGACACCATTGAGCGCGTCCAGGTGACCCCCCTGGACGGCCTGGGAACCGCGGCGCAGGCGGCCGGCGTCGAGCCTGTTTTTGATGAGGAACTGTATACGGCCTCGATGGGCGGGAGCGAGTTTGAGTCCCCCGTGATCCGGCTGGTCTACACCTCCGATTTCACGCCGCCGCGCGTTTACGACTACGTATTGCCGGTGGGCACGGCGGGCGGCGAACTGCTGCTGCGCAAGGAGACCCCCGTGCTGGGCGGTTACCGGTCCGAGAATTATGTGGCCACGCGCGAGTGGGCCGTGGCCGGCGACGGCACGCGGGTGCCGCTGTCCGTGCTGCGGCGCGCGGACCTGGTCCGGGACGGGTCAAACGCCGGCGTGGTGTACGGCTACGGTTCCTACGAGGTCAGCATGGACCCCGGCTTTGGCGTGCCCCGGCTGTCCCTTCTGGACCGCGGCGTGGTCTTCGTCATTGCCCACGTGCGCGGCGGCGGCGAGATGGGCAGGCACTGGTACGAGGACGGCAAGAAGCTGAACAAGAAGAACACCTTCACCGACTTCGTGGCGGCCACGGACTGGCTGGCGGGATCCGGTTGGGTGGACCCGGCACGGATCGGTGCCATGGGCGGCTCGGCCGGCGGGCTGCTGATGGGCGCCGTGGCGAACCTGGCCCCGGAGAAGTACGCGGCCATCGTGGCGCAGGTGCCGTTCGTGGACGCCCTGACCACCATCCTGGACCCGGAGCTGCCGCTGTCCGCCCTGGAATGGGAGGAATGGGGCAACCCCATCACGGACCCGGAGGTGTACAAGTACATGAAGGGGTACACCCCGTATGAGAACGTGCGCCCAGTGGCCTACCCGAAGATTGCCGCCGTGACGAGCTTCAACGACACCCGGGTGCTGTACGTGGAGCCGGCCAAGTGGGTCCAGGAACTGCGTTCCACTTCCACGGGGACCGAGCCCATTGTGCTCAAGATCGAGATGGACGGCGGCCACGGCGGCGCGTCCGGCCGGTACGAGGGCTGGAAGACGCGCGCCTGGGACTACGCATTCCTGGCCGACGCGATCGGGGCCACGGAGCTGCGGTAACCCGCCCTACGACCGCACCACGGAGTAAATGGCCTCGGACGTCCATTCGCCCTTGAGGTACATGTTGTCGCGCAGCACGCCCTCCCGGCGCATGCCGAGCCGCTCGCAAATGGCAGCGGAGGCGGAATTGCGGGCGTCCAGGCGGGCCTCCACGCGGTGGAATCCCAGCGTGTCCATGGCCAGGTCCAGCACGGCCCGGGCACCCTCCGTGGCGTACCCCTGCCCCCTCACCTCGGGTGCCAGCGTCCAGCCGATTTCCCCCAACAGTTCCGGCCCCACGCCGTTGTCCGGCTTGCCGCCGGAGTTCCATTTCAGCGCCAGCTCCCCCACCAGGCCCGGCTGCCCCGCACGTTCCACGGCAAAGGTGGCCCAGTCCCCCGGACCGGCAAACGGGTCCTCGATGTACTTGGCAATGCGCGCCATGCACTGCACGTAGCTGCGCGGCCCGCCCAGGAGGTAGCGGGCGGTCTCAGGCAGGCGCTGGTAGGCGTAGTAGGGCTCCAGGTCGGCCGGCGTGAATTGGCGCAGGACCAGGCGTTCAGTGGTGAGCGGGTACGGAATTTCAACCATGCAAAGAGCCTACCGCTGCTCCGTTCCGAGCACGACGGCGGCCGTCGCCTCCGCGATGGCGCGCTCCTCATCCGTGGGGACCACCAGGACGGGGAAAGCCGATTCGGGGGTGCTGACCACCCGCGGCGAGCCGGACCGCTCAAGGTTGGCAACGGCGTCGAGCTTCAGGCCCAAGGCACCCAGCCGGTCCACCACCAGGGCACGGAACGCCGCCGAGTTCTCGCCAATCCCGGCCGTAAACACCAGCGCCTGCGCGCCGCCCACGGCAACATGGTAGCCGCCAATGTACTTCGCCAGCCGGTAGGAGGTGATGTCCAGGGCCAGCCGGGCGTGCGCATCCCCGGCCTCGGCAGCCTCCACGATGGCCCGCATGTCGTTGTTGCCGGCGAGCGCCTTGAGCCCGGAATCGCGGTTGAGCAAGGTGTCAATCTCATCGGCGGACAGGCCCTGGCGCTGCAGGAAAATCAGGATGGACGGGTCCAGGTCGCCGCTGCGCGTGCCCATCACCAGCCCTTCGAGAGGCGTGAATCCCATTGAGGTGTCCACGCTGGCCCCGCCCCGGACGGCGGTCAGCGAGACCCCGTTGCCCAGGTGGGCCACCACAGCATTGAAGTCCGGGACCGGAATGCCCAGCAGCTCCGCGGCCCGGCCCATGACAAATTCGTGCGAGGTTCCATGGAAGCCGTACCGCCGGATCCCGTACTGCCGGTAGAGCGAGTCCGGCACGGCGTAGCGCCACGCGTACTCGGGCAGGGTCCGGTGAAACGCGGTGTCAAAGACGGCCACCTGGGGCAGCGCCGGCCACTTCGCCGTGATGGCGCGGATGCCCAGCACGTTGGCCGGGTTGTGCAGTGGCGCCAGCGGGTTCAGCCGCTCAATGGACCGGGTGATTTCATTGTTGATGAGCACAGGCTCGCTGAATCGCTCCCCGCCGTGCACCACCCGATGGCCGACGGCGTCCAGCGGCTTCTGCGCCAGGATTCCTTCCAGCCCCGCCGCCACCTGGTCCATGGCCACGCCGTGGTTGGCGGGGCCGCCGCCACCCTCGCCGATGCGCTCGATCAGCCCGCTCGCCTGGATCTCATCGGTGGTGGTGTCACGCACCTGGTACTTGAGGGAGGACGAGCCGGAATTGATGACGAGCACGCGCATTAGGGTTCCTTGCGTTCGGTGGTTTCGGTGCGTTCGGTGGTTGGGCTTGCCGAAACCTGGGCCTGGATGGCGGTGATGGCCACCGTGTTCACAATGTCCTCCACGGTGCAGCCGCGGGAGAGGTCGTTGATGGGCTTGTTCAGCCCCTGCAGCACGGGCCCCACGGCAACGGCGCCGGAGGACTGTTGCACTGCCTTGTACGTGTTGTTGCCCGTGTTCAGGTCCGGGAAAATGAACACGGTTGCCTGCCCGGCCACCTCCGACGCCGGCATCTTGGAGGCGGCAATCGAGGCGTCCACGGCGGCGTCGTACTGGATGGGGCCCTCCACGGCCAGGTCGGGACGGGCGCTGCGCACCAGCTCGGTGGCGCGGCGCACCTGCTCGACGGCCGATCCGGCACCGGAGCCCCCCGTGGAGTACGAGAGCATGGCGATGCGCGGCTCCACCCCAAACTGTGCGGCAGTTGCCGCCGAGGCAATGGCAATGTCCGCCAGCTGTTCCTCATTGGGTTCGGGGTTCACCGCGCAGTCGCCGTAGACCAGCACCCGGTCCGCCAGCAGCATCAGGAACACGGAGGAGACAATGCTGACGCCGGGGCGGGTCTTCACAAATTCCAGCGCCGGCCGGATGGTGTTGGCCGTGGTGTGGGCGGCGCCGGAGACCATGCCGTCCACTTCGCCCCGCTGGACCATCATGGTGCCAAAGTAGGAGCCGTCCGCCATGACTTCCCGGGCACGGGCCAGGTCCACGCCCTTGTGCGCCCGCAGGCGCTGGTACTCCACGGCAAACTCCTCGCGCAGCGGTGACGTTTCCGGGTTCACCACGGCAATGCCGCCCAATTCCACGCCGTGGGCCGCGGCGAGCTCCTCGATGGCTGACCTCTTGCCCAGCAGCGTCAGCTCGCAGACATCGCGGCGGAACAGGATCTCCGCTGCCCTGAGCACGCGGACATCACCGCCTTCAGGCAGCACAATGTGCTTGCGTTCGCTGCGGGCCCGCTCAATGAGCTCGTGCAGGAACCGCAGGGGTGTCATGGTGGCCGGCCGCGGCAGGGAGACACGCTCCAAAAGTTCGGCCTCGTCCACGTTGCGGGCCCAGGCGCCCATTGCGGCGGCAACCTTGCGGCGCTGGCCGGAGTGGATCTCGCTGCGCACCCCGCTGACGGTGCGGGCGGTGCTGTACGTGTCGTCGTCGTGCGCGAAAACAGGGAACGGGGCATGGGCCAGGAAAGGCAGCACGTGCGGGTCCGGGGGAAGCCCGCCGGTGAGGATCATGCCGCTTGGGACAGGAAATTCAGGGGAGAAGGCGGAGGCCAGGGACGCCACCATGACGTCGGCCCGGTCCCCCGGGACAATCACCAGGTCGTTGGGCTCCAGCAGGTTCAGGAAATTCCCCACTGTCATGGCGGCCACCTTGATGGCGTGCACGTCCCGCTCCAGCTCGGAACTCCCGGCAATCTGGCGCAGGCCCAGGTTGGCGGCCACCTCCGCCACGGTGGGACGGGAAATCTCCTCGATCTCGGGAATGACGTAAACGGGGCGGTGGCTGGCCCCGGGGCGCACGGCGGCCTTGATGGCCTCCACTTTGTCCGGTTCAGCCCGGTTGACCATCATGGCCAGCAGCGAACAGTTTTCGGCGACCAGTTCCTTGCGGGCCACATCCACGGCGTCGGCAGTCTCCTCCGCCGTCAGCCCGCGGGCACCAATCACGGCCAGGACAGGCAGGCCCAGGTTGTTTGCCAGGCGGGCGTTGAGGTCAAATTCGACGGCGGCGTCCTGGCCGGTGAGGTCCGTGCCCTCAACGATGACCACGTCGGCGTTCTTGGCGATCTGGCTGTAAATTTCCACGCAGCGGGCGTCAATTTCCTCGCGGCGGCCGGCCGCCAACAGCGCCCGGGCCTCTGCGCCGGTCATGGCGCTGCGGCACACGCCGGCGTCGAGCTTGTACATGCGGCGCAGCAGCGCCACCGTGGGGTCCGCTTCGGCGTCGGGGGCCGAGGTGATGGGGCGGAAGAAGCCGATCCTGTCCGCATGCCGGTGCAGGGCATCGGCCAGGCCCAGCGACACAAGTGTCTTGCCGGATCCGGGTGTGGTGGCACTGACATATATTCCACGGGCCATGGCTGTGAACCGCCTTTCGAGCGTCTGATTCCATCCAAGCACGGTGCGCACCGCTGCGGGCCATATTGCGGCAGGGATCACCGTGGGGACCTCGCCGGAAGTCGCCGGGGCCCACATAGAGTGGGGTGATGGATATCCTGTTCGGCCCCATTTTCAACCCGCTGCAGGCATTTTCCTTGGTGCTGAAAATCCTCGGGGTACTCATTATGTGCGCGTCAGAGGCATTTTTGGCGCGGCGCAACGAGGTGGGTTGGTGGCTCGCCATGGGATCATTTGCGCTGGAAATTCCGGGGGCAATGCTCACGCTGCCCTATGCTCTCTTTGGCTCTGCCCCGGAGCTGCTCGCCTATGGCGTATCGGTGTCCCTGACATCGCTGGTGGGCGTTGGCGCCAGCATTTACGGGCTGTCCCGGTTCTGGCGGGCACCCGCCAATGGGCCCCTGGTCCGCAGAATCGCGTTGCGGACTTTCCGCCCCCGTGATCTGGTGGCGCCCGCACTTGTCGCGCTGCTGTACGCCGTCTGCTACGTCCTTCCGCTGGTGGTGCTGGAGCGGGTTCTGGCGGCGTCCCGCAGCCTGGCCGGCCTCCCCTTGGCGCAGCTCCTGCTCTCCGGGTTCTGCATCGGGCTCCTTGTGGGCGGCCTCGCGGGGCTGGCGCGGCGCTCGCGCTGGGCGTGGTTGCTGGTCGCGGTGTCGTCCCTCGTCTCACTGCTGGGAGTTGCAGCAGCTACGCAGGGCTCCGTGCTGGTTTTTCTCTTCATGGCCCAGGCCGTGCTGGCCTTGTATGGCTTTGTGGTGTGGGGGCGGTTCCGGGCCGTGTCAGGAAGTCGTTGACAGGACCGGCTGTGCCGTGGTCAGATGGCCGTGGAATATTCGAATCGACTCCAAGGAGGACCCAATGATTGCTCGCGCAGCCTTCCGCGCCCAAAACATTCGCTTGTCCTTCCACAGGAGTCGATTCACCCATGAAGTATTCTGCTGACCAACAGCACTTCGAAAAAACCTCAAACACCACCCGTCGGCGTTCCCGCGAAGCCATGCTCCGCGCCTCAAACTGGAACGTCCTGGACGATTCCCTCGCCGACAACCAGCGCTGGTCCACCTGGCCCGGTTTGGAAAAACTTATGCGGGGCCCGCAGCCCTACCCGGACTGGCTCATCGAGGATGCCGCCGCCGTCGACACCGAGCTGGGCGTCCTGAAAACGGGCAAGGAGGCGGACGTTTTTCTTGTCGAACGCGCCGCGGATTCCCGGGGCGTGCTTTTGGCGGCCAAGCGCTACCGCTCCGCCGAGCAAAGGCTATTTCGCCGCGCCGATGCCTACACCGAGGGCAGGTCCGTGCGGCGCTCACGGGACGCCCGGGCCCTCAAAACCGGCAGCAGCTATGGCCGTGAGGTGGAGGCGGGCCGCTGGGCCGACGCCGAGTGGAGCTACCTTCGCATGGCCTTCGAAGCTGGCATAGCTGTGCCATATCCGGTCCAGATTTGCGGCACGGAGATCATGATGGAGTTCATCGAGGACCCGGAAAATCCGGGGGTGGGAGCACCGCGCCTGCAGTCTGTCAATCCCGGTCCGGAACGTTTGCAGTCCTACTGGGAGCAGTTGGTGGTCGCCATGACGGCATTTGCCCGGATGGGCTTTGCCCACGGCGACCTGTCCCCCTACAACCTGCTGGCCGCAGGCGACCGCCTGGTGGTCATCGACCTGCCGCAGCTGGTGGACCTGGCCGGCAACCTGCAGGGCGCTGAGCTGCTGGCCCGGGACTGCCGCAACATGTGCGCCTGGTTCACCTCCCGCGGGCTGGAGGTCGACGACGGCGAACTGCTGGGTGGGCTGCTCGCTTCCGCCTGGTGAGGGCGTTTTCGAATCAGTCGGAACCCGGGGCCGACCGGATCCTCCCGGGGCCGAACGGCAGCCAGGGTGCTGAATACACCAGTGGCGCCGAGGCTCCGGGCTCCGCCACGAATTCCACCTCGCCAAACTTCCAGAGCCTGTTGAACAGGAAGATTGTCACGACGGCGGCACCGTCCCCGGGTACTTTCCAGTTCCGGGTGCCCCACTGGGCGGGCTGCCCCACGCCATTGACGACGACGGTCGGCTTGGGCCCCAGCCTGTGCCAGGGCTTGCGCAGGGTCAGCTGGAATCGGCGGGTGGTTCCTGTTGGTTCGATCACACACCCCAGCCTATAGAGGGGTTGGCCGCCGCAGCTCCCATTCCCGGTCCGGCTTCAATTCCCTGAGGAAGGCGCTGTCATGGCTGGAAACGACCAGTGCACCCTGGAAGTCGGCCAGTGCGGAGACCAGCTGCTCGATGGAGGCCAGGTCCAGGTTGTTCGTGGGCTCGTCCAGGAACAACAATTGCGGGACCGGTTGCGCCAGCAGGATCCTGGCCAGGGCCACGCGGAAGCGTTCGCCCCCAGACAGCTCCCCCACGGCCTGGTCCACCAGCGTGCCGCGGAAGTGAAAGCGCGCCAGCTGCTCGCGAACCACCCCCAGCGCCGCGTCCGGCGCCGCGGCCCGCACATTTTCAATGACTGAAAGCGAGTCGTCGAGCCCCTCCCACCTGTCATCCTCCACACCAATGCGCTGGCGCAAATACCCCACCGGCACGGAGGCATGGGGGCGGAGGGCGTCCAGCAGCGTCGTCTTGCCCACACCGTTGGGCCCCGTCAGCGCCACCCTCTCCGGCCCCCGAAGCGTGAGGCGGGCCTGGGGCGAAAGGGGCGTGCCGCCGTCGTACATCTCGCCCAGGGCAACCGCGGCGGTGGGCGCGTCCAGCACCGTCCGGCCCGCGGGCACCGCGGTTCCCGGCAGCCCGATCCTGATGCGGGAATCGGGCTGGAGGGCGTCGCGGGCGGCAGCGAGCGCCGCTGCGGCGTCGGATTCGCGGCTGCCCATGGTGCCGCGCAGCTTGCCGGCCGACTCCTGGGCACGCTTGCGCAGCTCGTTGGCAAGGATTTTGGGCATGGACTCGGCCGCCTTTCGGCCCTGCCGGGCGCTGCGGGCAATCTTGGTCTCGGCCTCAATGCGCTGGCGCTTTTCCAGTGCGAACCGGGCGCCGGCGTCTCGGACCATGCGCTCGGCGGTTTCCTGCTCCGCCCCGCGCTGCGCCGCGTACGCGTCCCAGTTGCCGCCGTGCCTGATGAGCTGCACCCGCTCCCCCGACCACGCACGGCTGCGGACGGGCCGGAGCTCGGCGATGGCGTCCACGCGCTGCAGCAGTTCCCTGTCATGCGTGGCCACGAGCAGGGTGCCGCGCCAATTTTCCACCGCCTGGCAGAGCCGGTGGCGGGCGGCACGGTCCAGGTTGTTTGTTGGTTCGTCCAGGAGGGTGATGGGCCGGGCGGCAAGCTCAAGCCCGGCGAGCGCGGCGATCATGGCCTCGCCGCCGGACAGCGTCCCCACGGTGCGGTCCAGGAATTCCGGGCCCGACGCCGGGAGGCCGTAGCCGGCCAGCAGCGCAACGGCGCGTTCCTCAATGTCCCAGTCGTCCCCGACCACCTCCAGGTTCCCTGCCATGCCGTCCTCCCGTCCTGCCAGGACGGCGGCCAGGGCGCGGCGCTTGTCGGCCAGGCCCAGCAGCTCGGCCACGGGCTGGTCCGTGCGCAGGGTCAGCTTTTGGGGCAGGTAACTGACGGCCGACGACGTTTCCACCGTGCCGCCGTCGGCCGCCAGTTCCCCGGCGATAAGGCGCAGGAGGGCGGTTTTGCCCGTCCCGTTGGGGCCGACCAGGCCGGTGCGGCCTTCCGTGAAAGTGGTGGTGAGGTCGGTGAAGACCGGGGTGCCGTCGGGCCAGGAAAAAGTGGCGTGGGACAGCGAAATGGGGTGGGTGTTCGGCATGGTTCTCCCTGGGCATGGATGCGCCGGGAGCCGCACGCTTTCCTGTGGCAGAGGCGTGCGTCGCTGCGGCGCGGATTAGGCGAAGGCGACCATGATCTTCAAGGGAGTTTCCTCACGGAGGGGATAAGAACTTTTCCAGTCTTGCACGGGGCGGGGCGGAGTTGTCAAGGGCCGTCAATCGATTCATGCGGCGCCTCAGCTCCCGGGGCAGGCCTGCGGCGCGCAATGAGCTCCGCTTCGCCCTCCCCGCTCAGCCCCGAGGAAAGCTGGCGCCCGGCCCACGGCTCCTCCGCTGAAATGATGTCCCGGAACGTCTCCACGAGGGGCCTGCGCACCAGCCCCATGTCCAGCGCCCGGGCGTCCGATCGCCGGGCGAATCCAGCGTAGTCGTCACCCGAGGGGAGCACCAGCGGAAGGGACCGCGGCCCGCTCCAGGGGGACACGCCGTCGTCCGCCATGGCGGAGAGCGGGTACGGGACTATCAACGGGTTGGTGTTGGCCGCCTCACGCGCCGCGATGAGCGCATCGGTCAGCGGCACCGAAGCCCCCACTGCGTTGACCGGGCCCGTCCGCCCGGCCAGCCCGGCATGAAGCAGGAAGGCCGCCAGGTCCCGGACGTCGACGAGCTGGACGTGCTGCCGGTACCCGCCGCCGTCCTGGTACGGCGCCAGGACCGGCTCACGGCGGTCCGCCACACGCAGCGGCCAGTAGCTGCTGCGCGCGGTGGGGTCCCCCGGACCGCCGACCAGCCCGGGCCGGACCAGCAGCGCGTTGCCGCCGCGATTTGCCGTGGTCAATTGCTCGCACCCCGACTTGGCCTCGCCGTACAGTTCGGAGGCGTACGCCTCTCCGGGCTGGAGCGGGGCGAGCAAGGGGGCGTCCTCCCGCTGCCCAGGGGCGGACTGGTCCGCATACACCGAGCAGGACGACACGAAAACCCAGTTGCGGGTGCGGGGTGAAAGCGCTTCAAGGGCGCCCCGGGCATGGGCGGGAACCCGGGTCAGTTCCACAGCCAGGTCCCACTTCTGCGCGGCCACGTGCCGGTAGGCGTCAGGCTTGTCCCTGTCAACCACGACGGCGACGGCCCCTTCCGGGAAAGCGCCGGCTTCCCCGCGGGCCAGGCAGGTGACGTGGTGGCCGGCGTCCAGGGCCAGCCGGGCGATGGTGCTGCCCAGCCATGCCGTGCCGCCGAGGATCAGGATGTTTGCCATGCTGTCCACCCAACCCTGCGCCGGTTTTGCCTGCAAGGGATTTCACGCTCAGCGCAGGTGAGGGAGGGATTGGGAAAAGTGCCCGGATTGTGAGGGAGGGATTGGGAAAAGAGCCCAGATCGTGAGGGAGGGTCTGGTGGGGCGGTCAGGGGCCGGGGGCTGAGGCCAACGGGGGTAGTTGCGGGGCTGCCAGATTGATCGTTTAGTCTGCAATCATGACTTTTGCCTCCGGACAGCTGGGAACTGCAGGACTACAGGGAACCGCAGGCCAGCTGGGAGGCGCCGTCTCCGACTGGTGGCACGCCGTGCTGGCCGGATTCATCCGGACCGGCACGCCCGTGGTCCCCGCCGTCGTGCTGCTGGGCATCGTGGCAGTGGCCATAGTGCTGAGCATTCCGCGCGCCACGTGGCGGTGGTTCGGGCTGTATGTGACGTTTGTGCACGAGCTGGGCCACGCCTTTGCCGCGCTCATGACCGGCCGCTTCGTTCACGGGCTGAAGATCGGCCTGGACCATTCCGGCCAGCTGGTCAGCAGCGGGCGGCGCGGCTTCAGTGCCACCTGGTCCGGGTTTTGGGGTTACCCGGCCCCCGCTGTGGTGGGGGCCGTGCTGGTCTGGTCCGTGTCGGCAGGCTGGGCCGGGGCGGCCATGTCGGTGGGTGCGCTGGTGCTTTTGGCGGCGCTGGTTTTCCTGCGCAATTTCACGGGGATTCTGGTGGCGCTGGCCAGCGCCGCTGTTGCCCAGGCGCTGGTGATGCTGGTGGATCCCCTTGGTGTCAGCTACGTGGTGCTGGCCCTGGGCATCGCACTGGGCGTGGGCTCGGTGCGCGACTTCTTCAAGGTCGCCGCCGTCCACACCACCCGGCGCCGGCAGCTGGCCACCTCGGATGCCTGGATCCTGGCGCAGTCCACCGGCGTCCCGTCAGCCGCGTGGCTGGCGGGCTTCGCCGTGGTCATCGCCGGCTGCGCGGCGCTTTCCGCCTGGCTGTTGTGGGGGTTGCTGGGTTAAGTCCCGTTGTGAACCCTGTAGTGAACGTGGACCACGCCGTTGCCGAACGTGTGCTCGTCCAGCAGTTCCAGCCCGGTCCGGACGTCGTGGGGCAGTGCACGGGTGCCGCCGCCGACGATGACGGGCGAGAGAAACAGGTGGACCTGGTCCACCAGCCCGGCTGCCAGCGCCTGGCCGGCAAGCTCGGCGCCGCCCACGGCGAGGTCCGCCGTCGCCTCCGTCTTCATGCGGCGGACGGCGGCCGGGTCAAAGTTGGCCTCGATCCGCGTCCTGGCCGTTTCCGCCTTGTGCAATGTCCGGGAGTAAACCACCTTGTCCGCCTGGTGCCACAGCTCCGCATAGTCGCGCACCACGCGGGGCAGGTCCGTTTGCCCGTACATGGTTTCCCAGACTTTCATGGTCTGGTACAGGCGGCGCCCGTACAGGTACGTGCCCATGGGGCGTTGCAAATCGTTGACGAAGGCGTGGACCTGCTCGTCCGGCTCGCTCCAATCAAAGTTGCCACTTGAATCGTTGACGTAGCCGTCCAGCGACGTGATTGCGGCGTAAATGAGTTGTGCCACGGCGATCATCCCCTCACATTGGCGTTGCAGAGTGCCTGCCCGCCCCTCCAGTATTCGCTTTCGCGGCGTGGGGCGGGAGCCTATTTGCCCATCTTTTTCAGCAGCCACTTCACAATGGCGTCCGACTGGCTGCCAAAGGGGTCCTCGTTCACCACGTAGGTCCAGGTGGAGGACGCCCGGCGGATGCCCGCCGCCTCCAGGTCCACCGTGCCGCCGGCCAGTTCCAGGCCGTCGAAGGATTCCCGTGCACTGTCGGCGGCCCGGTCCAGGAACCCCTCAAAGGCCAGGATGGTTTCGCGCCTGAATTCATCCAGTGGGTTTTGCCGGCCCAGGGCCCGTAAGTGGATGGCGGCGCGCTGTTCGGAGAGGAGCGCCAGGTGGTCGCTCCAGTGCGCATCCAGGTGGAACAGCATGAGCTGGCGGCAAACACGAACCAGCTCCCCGTCACCGAGGGCCGCGCGGAATTCGTCCCATCGTTCCGCCCCGTCAAAAGGGGCCAGCGCCGCAGCGTCCTCCGCCAGCACCCTGTCCCGCTCGGCCAGCACCACCCGGCGCTGGTAGGCGATGAGTTCGTTGTACTTCCACGAATTTTCCTGGGTCGTGAACCGTTCCTGCTCGGCCAGCCGCTGGGCCCGGTCCAGGAGCCCGTCCATGCCCGCCCGGTTGAGCAGGCCGTCGTCGTCAGCGTCCCCGGCAACCGAGGCCGACAGCTCAAGGCCGTGCGCCTCCTGCCCGTTGGCGGCCGGATCCTCCACGCTGGAGTAGATCACACTGGCGCCTGGATCACCCTGCCGCCCGGCCCGGCCCTTGAGCTGTCCGTCCAGCCGGGCCGAATAGAAGCGGCCCGCAATAACCACCAGCAGCCCGCCCAGCTCGGCCACCTCTTGGTGTTCGCCCGCGCCAGCGTCCCTGCCGCCGAGCAGGATGTCGGTGCCGCGGCCGGCCATTTGCGTTGAAACCGTGACGGCGTTTTTCCGGCCTGCCTGTGCAATGACCTCCGCCTCCAGCGCGTCATTCCGGGCGTTGAGGACCTGGCATTCCACGTCCCTGGCCGTGAGCGCGGCCGCGAAGCGTTCGGAGGCAGAGACGCTGTGGGTGCCCAACAGCACGGGCTGGCCCGTGGCGTGGGCGGCCGACACTGCCTCGACGACGGCGGCGTCGCGTTGTTCCGCCGTCGCATAGATGTGCTCAGGCAGGTCGCGCCGGATGGAGGGCACATGCGGCGGGATGCGTCCGGCGTCGAGCAGGTAATGGGTACGCAGATACTCGGCCACGGCCACGGCGGTCCCGCTCATGCCCGTGACGGTGGCGAATTGCTTGATGAGGTCGCGCACCAGCAGCTGGTCCAGCACCTCCCCCTGCTCCGTTTTGTGCAGGCCCTCCTTCGTTTCCACGGCGGCCTGGAGCCCGTCCGGCCAGCGCTGGGTGTGCGCCACGCGGCCGCGTGAATCGGAAACAATCTGCGCCTGTCCGTCACGCACAATGTAGTCGACGTCGCGCTCCAGGAGCACCTGGGCATGCAGGGCAACGTTGATGGAGGAGAACAGCGGCGTGCCTGCCGCGGAATAAAGCTCGACGCCGGGCCACCTCGCCTCCGCCTTGTTGATGCCGGCGTCGCTGAGGGAGACATTGCGCCGGTCCGGTTCCACCGTGTAGTCGGTGTCCGGGTCCAGGCTGCTGACAAAATCCGCCACGTCCACGCCCTGCAGTTCGGTGCGGGCCCGGCCGGCCAGGACTAGCGGAACCACGGCCTCATCCACCAGCACCGAGTCGATCTCGTCAACGATGCACACGTCAAAGTCCTGCAGAACGGCTTGTTCCGGCGAGGTGCGGCTGCGGTCCCGCAACACGTCGAAGCCGAGCTCGTTGACAGACACGTACACCACGTCGGCACCGTAGGCGAGCTTTTTCTCCTCTCGGGTGCTGTTTGCCGTCACGGAAGCCGCGGTGACACCCAGCTTGTCGAAATAGGGGCCCATCCAGGCGGCGTCGCGCTGTGCCAAGTAATCGTTGACGGTCAGCACGTGCACACGCCGGCCCGTGAGGGCATGGGCGCCCGCCACCAGCGCGCCCACCAGTGTTTTTCCTTCACCAGTGTCCATCTCCACCACCGTGCCCTGGAGCATGGTGGCCGCCGCGAGCAGCTGGGTATTGAAGAGTGTCATTCCCAGCGACTCCTCGGCCAGGATGCGGGCGGCGAAGAGGTAGTCCTCCAGGGGCTGCCCGGACCAGTTCGGGGAATCGTCACCGCGCATCTGCCGGAGGATGTTCCCCGCCTCCGCCAGGCCGGCTTCGGGGGCCGCCGCGTCGGCACGGGCGGCGGCTTTTTCAGCCAGCGTGCCGAACCTCGCAGTGTCGGCGATACCAGGGGTGTTGAAAAGCCAGTTCTTGAATTGCTGGGGGAAACGCAAGGTGCCTCGAGTCGTTGGGGCCTGGCCGGCCGGTGGTCCTTCCAACGTACCCGCGGCGCCAAGCGGGCGGCAACACAGTGCCCCGGTATCCAGTTAACGAAGAAGAAAGAGGCCTATCTTCTTATTTGGTCCCGCAATTCGTAGTTAGGGCTCAAATCGCAGCCAAAGCTCGCCCGGCAATTCCTACCCGCCGACCCGGAATACGCCCACCTTGGTCTCGCCGTCGCTGCGGTACACGGGGATTTCCACGGACGTCCCGGCGTGCGCAGACTGCCACGCCAACGCCTCTTCAGGGGACTTGAAGTCCGGCTGCACGGACAGCTCCCTGCCGTACACATACCCTTCCGCCCCGTTGGTGGCCACCACGGCGATCAGCACAGGGGACCCGTTGGCGTTCTGCACGCCGTACGTTTCTCCCTTGGCATTGACGCCCCAGGAACTGCTCGCCGCATTCACGTACGTGGCTTCCAGCCGCCACTGATCGTCGGGGCCGGATTTGATGGTCACGGTGTGCTGCCCGCGCGCCAGCTCCTGCCGGTACGCGGTCGTCGCGGACGGGGTGCCAATGTCGGCGGCGGAACAGCGCGCGGAGGCACCGTCGTCGAACATGAAATTGCCGGGCGTCAGGCAGGTCAGCGAAAGCGAGACTCCCGTTGCCCCGCCAGGCACCGCACCCAATTCCACCGTGGCCGGGCCCGTCCGCGTCACCGTGACGGGATTCGCGAGCGGGGAGACCACGTCCGCGCCCGGCGGCACCCAGAGCCCCGACGCCGCGGCGGCCACCCCGCCCAGCACGCCCACGCCGCTGAGCAGGCCCGCCCCCGTCCACACGCGGCGGCGCCTGGCCCGGGCCGGAGAGGACTCGACGCGCGCCACCAGCGCGGCCCGCAACGCGCCCTGGAATGTGCGGTCCATTTCGATCTGGTTCATGGCAGTTCTCCCTCGAGTTCGCGCGGTCCCGGCAGTGCATGGTCGGGCGGCTCCGGCGCCATCGCCTCCCGCAGCTTCAGCCGCGCCCTGTGCAGCCGGGTTTTGGCGGCGGATGGCGTGATGTCCAGAAGGGCGGCAGCGTCGCCGATGCTGTACCCCGCCACGACGATGAGTGCCACGAGCTGACGATCAGCCGGTTTCAGCCCCAGCACGGCCGCGGCCAGCTCGGGTTCCATGGCGTCAAGGGGGTTGAGGTCCAGGGCCTCATCGGCAGCGTCAGGCGATTCAGCCTCCCGGGACAGGGCGGCCAGGAAGGCGCGGTACCTCCGTGCGGCCCGCTGGTGGTTCCGCACCAAATTCGTGGTGGTCACCAGCAGCCACGGCAGCACCGATCCATTGACTAGCCGGACTATTGAGCGCCTGCGCCACAACTCCAGGAAGGCAGCCGCGGTGGCGTCCTCGGCGTCGTGCCGGTTGTGCAGGAAGCCATAGGCGTGGCGAAAGACGCGCGCGTTGTGGCGGTCAAAGACCAGGCCAAATGCCTCGCCGTCGCCCCTCAGGCTGCGCTCCCAGTCGGCAGCTTCGCCGGTGCTCTCCATGTTCCCCATGCACTGTATTGTCCGCGACGTGGCGAAAGGTTTCACGCACCGCGGCACCCGCCGGCTCCGCTCAGCGGCACCTCGCAACGATGGCGTCGATTTCCGCGGTCGTGACGCCGTTGGCCAGGAGGAACGCGCGGACGTCCAGCCCGTCCACAAACCGGGCCAGCGCCTGCTCGCGGTCCGCCACCACCCCGGCCAGCTCGTGCTCCGCCAGGTAGTGCTCGTAGGCGTGCTTCACGGGTGCCACCAGGTGCCAGCTGTTGATCCCGCGTGACGCGAGCTCGTCCTGGCCGGCGGCCCGGTCCGCCTGTCCGGCGAGAGCCAGCAATAGCGACGCCACCAGCCCGGTCCTGTCCCGGCCAGCGGAACAGTGGATCACCACCTTGCCCCGCGCGGCGGCCAGCACCTTGAACACGCCCGCCACCTGCGCCGGAAACAGCCGCAGGATGTCGGCGTACAGCCGCGGGTGGTTCATGTACGGCTGGACCAGCGCACGGTATTCGTCGTCGTCGGGGTCCTCCGTGGGGGCATTGACCACGTCAAATCCCGCCATCGCGCCTTCGCCGACCACCGGGTCGGTTGGCCTGCGCTTCCGCTCGCCCGGGTTCCGCAGGTCGATGACTGTGCGGACGCCGTCGTCGAACACCTGCCGCCAGCCGCGCTCGGTGAGCCACTCGCTGCGCCCCATCCGGTAGATGTCCCCGGTAAGCAGGCGCGCGTTGACGGCGCCTTCCCAGTGGGGAATCTCCGCTGCAGGCATTTAGCGCTTCTTGGCCACGCGCAGGTCAAGGCCGCTGCGCACCTGCGGCCATTCATTCGCCAGGATGGAGAAGACAACCGTGTCGCGCAGGGAGCCGTCGGCCATGCGCCGGTGGGAGCGCAGCACGCCGTCCTGCTTGGCGCCGAGCCGGGCAATGGCCGTGCGCGACTGCATGTTCATCCAGTGGGTGTTGAATTCAACGGCCACGCATCCGAGGGTTTCAAAGGCATGCCCCAGGAGCAGGCGCTTGCTGTCCGGATTGGTGCCCGTCCCCTGGACACTGGCCGCATTCCAGGTGTAGCCGATCTCCAGGCGGGGCAGCTCGGGGACAATGTTGCAGTACGTCGTCATGCCGACGACCCTGCCCGGTTCCCCCGTGGCCGGATCGTTCAGGCGTGTGGTGAACGGCAGCATCATGCCGGATTCCTGCAGGGCCAGTCTGCGTTCGATCTCCTCCCGCATGCCCTCGGGCCGCGGAACGGAGGTGTACCAGAGGTTCCAGAGTTCGCCGTCGGACGCTGCTTCAACCAGGCCGTCATGGTGGTCCTGGCTCAACGGCTCAAGGGTGACGTATTTTCCGCGCAGTGTTATCGGTGCAATTGCTGTCATGAAAAAACAGTAGCGGATGCCGTGGGGCAAAACCCGGCGCGGGTTCTGCCCCACGGTGCATCTGGGGCAGAACCCACGCCGGGTACGTCCCCACAGAGAAGTGCTGGACGGGCGGGCCGGGTCGCGGCAGACTTTTCCCATGGCCTATTCACTGCAGATCGTTGTCGACGCCCTCCAGCCCCACGAACTCGCCGACTGGTGGGCGGAAACCATGGGCTGGGAGGTGGAGCCGTCGGATGAGGCGTTCATCCGCTCCATGGCGGAGCAGGGTTTCGCCACCGAGGACCAAACCATGCGCCACTTGGGCGTGCTGGTCTGGAAAGACGGCCAGGCAATCACCGCCGGCCCGAATGAAGGCAGCGGGCAGCCGAGGATCCTGTTCCAGTCCGGGGCCCGCGAAAAGGCCGGCAAGAACCGCATCCACTGGGACCTGCGGCTGGGCGGTGACGACAAGGCTGCGGTCCGGGAAAAATTGGAGGAACGCGGCGCCACCTTCCTGTGGGAGGCCAGCCAAGGCCCGCACGCCTGGTTCACCATGGCAGACCCTGAAGGGAATGAGTTCTGCATTAGCTGACGGCCCGCCCGCTAAGATCGTGAGGGTGAGCGCAGACAATCTTCCCGAGCAGGTTTCCGACATCTTCGACCCCACCCGTTGGCGCGTGGTGGAGGGCTTCGACTTCCAGGACATGACGTACCACCGCCAGGTGGAGCGGGACGCGGCGGGCAACATCACGAGGGACCTTCCCACCGTCCGGATCGCCTTCAACCGCCCGGAAGTGCGCAACGCCTTCCGCCCCGGCACGGTTGACGAGCTCTACCGCGCCATGGACCACGCCCGCATGACCCCGGACGTGGCCACCGTGTTGCTCACCGGCAACGGCCCCTCCCCCAAGGACGGCGGCCACTCCTTCTGCTCCGGCGGTGACCAGCGCATCCGCGGCCGCGACGGCTACCGGTACGCGGAAGGTGAAACGAAGGAAACCATCGACCCCGCACGGGCCGGGCGGCTCCACATCCTGGAGGTCCAGCGCCTGATGCGCACCATGCCCAAGGTGGTCATCGCCGTCGTGAACGGCTGGGCCGCCGGCGGCGGGCACTCGCTGCACGTGGTCGCCGACCTCACCATTGCCTCCCGCCAGCACGGGAAATTCAAGCAGACCGACGCCACCGTGGGCTCCTTCGACGCCGGCTACGGCTCGGCGCTGCTGGCCCGCCAGATCGGCCAAAAGAAGGCACGGGAGATCTTCTTCCTGGCCCGCGAATATTCCGCCGAGGACATGGTCGCCATGGGGGCCGTCAACGAGGCCGTGGACCATGCCGAGCTGGAAAACACGGCCCTGGCGTATGCGGCGGACATCGCCCGCCAGTCCCCCCAGGCCATCCGCATGCTCAAGTTCGCCTTCAACCTGGCCGACGACGGCCTGGCCGGCCAGCAGGTCTTCGCCGGCGAGGCCACCCGCCTGGCCTACATGACCGACGAGGCCGTGGAGGGCAAGGAAGCGTTCCTGGAAAAGCGCGACCCCGACTGGTCCAATTTCCCCTATTACTTCTGAACCGAACTGGAACATGAACATCGAACCCCTGCTCAAGGCCCTCTCCGACGCGCTGCACGGCGAAGGCCCCGCCGTCGAAATCGACCCCACCGCACCCGGCGAACCACCTGCGTTCACCCTCATCCCCCAGGCCGAGCTGGGACTGCCGGCCGGCAGCGAAACTGACATTGCCGCCGTCGTGCGCACCTCGGGGAGCACCGGAACGCCGAAGCGGACCATGCTCAGCGTGGACGCATTGGCGGCGTCGAGCGTGGGCACGGCCATGGCGCTGCGCGGCGAGGGGCAGTGGCTGCTGGCCCTGCCGCTGCACTACGTGGCGGGGTTGCAGGTGCTGGTGCGCAGCCTGTTTGCCGGCACCCGCCCCTGGGCCATGGACCTCTCCGGCGGCTTCACGGCGGAGGCGTTCACGGCGGCCGCGGAGGAACTCACCGACAAGCTGCGCTACACCTCGCTGGTCCCCACGCAGCTCACGC
The DNA here is from genome assembly GCF_011045165.1 of Arthrobacter silviterrae. Taxonomy (GTDB): domain Bacteria; phylum Actinomycetota; class Actinomycetes; order Actinomycetales; family Micrococcaceae; genus Specibacter; species Specibacter silviterrae. The sequence goes on along the minus strand of NZ_JAAKZI010000015.1, from coordinate 10,412 downwards.
GCCTGCTGACCAACCCCACCGCGGAGACGCTCACCGTGCTGCGGCGCTTCAACGCGGTCCTGCTGGGCGGCGCGCCGGCGAGCCCCGTGCTGCTCGAGGCTGCGCGCGGGGCCGGCATCAACGTGGTCACCACCTACGGCATGAGCGAAACCTGCGGCGGCTGCGTGTACGACGGCGTCCCGCTCGACGGCGTGGAGCTCGCCATCCGCGACGGCCGGGTGTGGCTGGGCGGGGACGTGCTCGCCACCGGCTACCTGGGCGACCCCGCCCTGACCGCCGCCGCCTTTACCGAGGACGACGGCGGCGGCTCGCGCTGGTATGAAACCGGCGACCTGGGCGAGGTGGACGGGGAGGGACGGCTCCGCGTGCTGGGCCGCGTGGACGACGTCATCATCAGCGGCGGGCTGAAGATTTCCGCGGGCGCCGTGGTGGACGGGCTGCACCGTGTGCAGGGTGTCCGGGAGGCGTTTGTGGGGCCCGTGCCCTCGGCGGAATGGGGCCAGCAGGTGGCGGCATTGGTGGTGGGAAGCTGCTCGGCCGAGGAGCTGAAGGCCGGCGCGGCGGCGGAGTTGGAGGCCCACATGGTGCCGCGCACTGTGCTGTTCGTCTCGGAACTGCCCGTGCTCTCCACCGGAAAGCCTGACAGGGCGGCCATTTTGGCGCTGCTGGCAGAGGCTGCGTCCGCCGCGAAGTAGCGGCGAACAGGCACAATGGAAGCTGGCAAGTTTTTGCCGCCTGTTCACAACGCAACCGCAAACAAGGAGCAAAGCCGTGGCCACTGTTGGGCAATGGATTGAAGGCGCCCGCCTGAGGACGCTTCCGATGGCAATCGCCCCCGTGATCATTGGCACCTCCGCCGCCTACGACCTCCACGGCCTGCACTGGGGCCGGGCGGTGCTGGCCGCGCTCGTGGCGCTCCTGATGCAGGTGGGCGTCAACTACGCCAACGACTACTCCGACGGCATCCGTGGCACCGACGAGGTCCGGGTGGGGCCGCTGCGCCTGGTCGGATCGGGTGCGGCGCGCCCCCGCGACGTGAAAATGGCGGCCTTTGCCGCGCTGGGCCTGGCCATGCTGGCCGGGCTTGCCCTAGTGGTCCTGTCCCAGGCGTGGTGGCTGCTGCTGGTCGGCGCCGGTGCCGTGCTGGCCGCCTGGGGGTACACGGGAGGGAAGAACCCGTACGGCTACCTGGGCCTGGGCGACGTCTTTGTCTTTGTCTTCTTCGGCCCCGTGGCCACTCTCGGCACCACGTTCACCCAGGCCGGCCAGGTGAGCACGGCGGCAGTCCTGGGTTCCGTCGCAACGGGACTGATCGCCGTCGCACTTCTCATGGCCAACAATGTCCGCGACATCCCCACAGACCGGGAGGTTGGGAAGCGGACCCTTGCGGTGCGGCTGGGCGACAGGAAGGCGCGGCTGAGCTACGTGGTGATGCTGGGGCTGGCCCTGGCACTCATGATGCCGCTGGTGCCCGCCAAGCCGTGGATCCTGCTGGTGCTGCTGCTCATCCCGTTCATGCTCATGCCGAGCTGGCTGATGCTCCAGGGCAAGCAGCGCAAGAGCCTCATCCCCGTGTTGAAGCAGACGGGCCTGCTCAATTTGGGGTTCAGCGTGCTGTTTGCCGCGGCGATGGTGCTGACGGGCCTGTAGCCGGCCTGCACCGGGCTGGGCCGGGCGGCTATTTGCCGGCGGCCCACGCGTGGAATGCGGCCGTGTTTTCCGGGCTGCCAGTGACCTCGATGTTTGCAGCACGCTGCCGGCCTGAGACGCAGAGCGCCACTTCCACAGGGTCCCCGGCCAGCACGACGGCGGCCGGCCGGCGGCCGCTGGGCGCCCTGTGGACGGCGGTGGTGCCGCGGCCGGGCGAGGCGATGCTGACACCGACGGGGCAGCGGCGATAGGTGAAGCGGGCCATGAGGGGCAGATTCTTCCATAGCGCGTCGAGCTGGCCCGCCGGAAGGGTCCGGGGGTCCTTGTTGCCGGTGCCGCGCCGCACGTCCTCGTGGTGGACCACGTATTCGAGCAGCTGGCCCCCGTCCCCCAGCCACGTCATGGGGTTCAGGGGACCGGTGCCGGCGGCAAATTGCTGCACGAGGGCCTCATATCCGGCCGCCGTCCGGGCTGTCGCGACGAGGGCGCCGAGGCGCCTTTCCTGGCCCGGGACAGGGCGGGCTGTGGTGTCCAGCATTCGCGCCCACGGATTGTGTTCGCGCTGGACCAGGTGGCCCAGCAGCGTGCGGACAGTCCAGCCCTCACACAGCGTTGGTGCATCCGGATCGGCCTGGCGGAACGTCGCCACGAGGGCCAGCCGCTCCGTCTCCATCCAGCGCACCGGGGCTCAGCCTTCCGGCTGGATGCGGGGGGTGCCGTTCTTGCGGTCCGCATCAACCCACACGTCGGGGTTGGCATCGACCAGGGCGTCTTCGGCGTCGGCGTCTGCAAGGGCCTGGGCGGATTGCGTGGTGTCTGCGTTGGGGGCCAGCCGCCTGGCAATGACCGCGGTGGCACCGTCCCGCTGTTTGCGCAACAGGAAGAAGCTCACGACAAAAGCGCAGAGGGCGGCAATCAGGGTGGACGTGAGGGGGCTGAACTGGAGGACCAGGTACGCCAGCAGGAAAAATGCCAAAAAAAGCACGCCACGGATCAGTGAGTATTTGAAGAAAGCCACGGCCCAAGTTTAGCGGCTGTTCCTGAAAGCCCGCCCAGTGGCAATTTGTCCTGCAACGGTAGAATTGGGTTATGCGTTATATCCCAGTGGTCTTCGGTGTGGTTCTCTTCATTTACGGGCTGATCGACTGCCTTCGCAGTGAGCCGGCGGATGTCCGGAGCATTCCCAAGCCCGCCTGGATCATCGTCATCGTGCTGATGCCCGTGATCGGCGTGCTCCTCTGGTTCTTCCTGGGCCGCCCGCGCTACAGCACTTCCTCCCCTGCGGCCCCGTGGACCTCCGGGCCCCGCGGCCAGTCCCCTTCCGGGCGCCCCACCCAGTTCACCGCGCCCGACGACGACCCCCTGTTCCTGCGCAACCTTGAGGTCAATCGCGCGCAGAAGGCCGAGGCCGAGCGCCTCCGCAAGCTCAAGGCCGAACTCGACGCCCGGGAGGCCAGGCTCCGCGACGGCCAGCCGAACCCGCACCCCAACGACGAAACGAAGCACTAGCGCACAACGGCGCCCGGTCCGGAGCTAGCTGGGCGCCATTACGGTGCCATTGCTGCGGCGCCGAGTGTACAGCTCTGGCGCGCTGAACAACCCCCAAGTGCGCCCATAGTACACATCTGGCGGGGTGCGCCCGAGTCGGGTCGCCGGATGTGTACGCTCGGCGGTCCCGCACCCGATGCGGGCCGCCATTCGTGTACATTCGGCGGACTGCAGCAACCGCCAGCCCTCCCCACATGTCCTCTCGGCGGCCGTTATCCACAGATTTCTCGCGGGCCCCCAAAATCCGGCTTTAAGCGTCCCGTCAGGGTCCCTAATGGATTCATGACGAAGCCATCACCGCTCCCCCCGCACCTCGCCACGCGTCCTTTCACCGTGGAACAGGCCCGCGAAGCCGGCGTCACCCGGTCCAGGACCCGGGCCTCGGACCTGTGGATGCCCAGCCGGGGCATTCGGGTGCACAAGAATGTGCCATTTGACGTCCTCGACGCCTGCCGGCCCTACACGGACAGCACTGTTTCAGCGGTCGTCAGCCATCTTACGGCCGCGAAAATCCACGGCCTCTACCTGCCCCGGCGACTCGAGGATGACCGATTCCTGGACCTGGCGCGGCCCGCAGGCATGGGGACGCCGCGCCGGCGTCGGGTACGCGGCCATCGGATGGAACTTGGCGCCGCGGACGTCCTCGAGGTGGCCGGAGTCCCGGTCACAACTGTGCAGCGTACGTTCCTGGACCTCGCACAGCTGCTCTCCCTGGATGAGCTGGTTGCCGTGGGCGACCAGATCGTGTGCGAGCACCGCCGCAGCTTTGGCCCGCCCAAAGTCGCCATGGTGGAACTGGATGAGCTGAATGCCTACCTCGCCGGCCACCAGAGCGCACGAAGCATCCGCCGGTTGCGCGAGGCGATGGGCCTGGTCCGCGTCGGCTCTGACTCGCCTCCCGAAACAAGATTGAGGCTGCTCATCGTCAGGGCGGGCCTGCCATTGTTTGTGCCCAATTGTGAACTTCTCGACGACGAAGGAAACGCGCTGGTCGCCCCGGACCTCAGCTGCGAGGAGTACCGGACATGCGTGGAGTACGACGGCGACCACCACTTCACGCCCGAACAGCACGGCAAGGACCACGACAGGGATTTCATCACGGCGTCGCTTGGCTGGCGCCAGGTGCTGGTCAACAGGGAGGACATGCGCTTCGGTGGGCGGGCAGCCGTCACCAAGGTGGCACGGATGTTGGTTCAAGCAGGCTGGCCGGACCCGAAAAACATCGCGGGGACGTCGCTGCTGGGCCTGCTGGGCACGCGAAAAGATGTGGCCTGAGCCGCGAAGGGACAGTTCTGGCGGGCAGTCTGCCCGAAATTTCGTCGAGTGTACACTTCTGGCGACCTCCGTACATCGGAGGTCGCCAGAAGTGTACTCTCGGCGGCGCGCGGACCAGGCCGCGGGGGAAACTTCTAGCTGCCCACGCCCGCGTAGGAGTGCAGGCCGGAGAAGAAGACGTTGACAATGGTGAAGTTGAATACCACGCACAGGTAGCCCGCGATGGACAGCCAGGCGGCACGGGTGCCGGTCCAGCCGCGGGTGGCGCGGGCGTGCAGGTAGCCGGCGTAGACCACCCAGATCACGAACGTCCAGACTTCCTTGGTATCCCAGCCCCAGAAGCGGCCCCACGCCTTTTCCGCCCAAATGGAACCAAACATCAGGGTCAGGGTCCAGCCCACAAACGCAATGCCGTTGATGCGGTAGGACATGTTCTCCAGGCTCAGCGCATTCGGGACCAGCCGCATGACCAGGGCCTTGTCCCGCTTCCCGGAGGCAAGGGACGCCTCGCGGCGGGATTGGAACAGCTGCAGCACGGACATGGCAAACGTCATGGTGAACAGGGCCGAGGACATGACGGCGATGGAGACGTGGATGATCAACCAGTAGCTCTGCAGGGCCGGCACCAGGTGGCCGGCCGGGGTCCAGGCCTCAAGGGACGCGTAGGTGATCATGATCAGCACCAGGCCGATGATGAACGTGCCGAGGAAGCGCAGGTCGCGGCGGGTGAGGACCAGCAGGAATATCAGTGTGACGGTGAACCCGCCGGTGGTGCAGAATTCGTACATATTGCCCCACGGGGCGCGGCCTGCACCGATCCCGCGGAAGACCACTGCCAGGCCGTGGACGACGGCGGCCAGCACAGTCAGTGCCACGGCCACCCTGGCGGCGCGGCGCTTTTCCGGGCCGTACTTCATGGAATCGCCGGCCGTAATGCCGTCCGAGCCGGCATGAACCTTGCTGCTGGGCCGTACTCCGCGGTCTTCGGGACCCGCGCCGAGGTCCTGGCCAATGCTGCCGGCGGAACCGACGCCCACCAGCCTGGCGGCGGCCACGGAGTCCGCCGCAGCGGCGGATTCCAGCGCCAGGCCGCGGCGCATCAGCTTGCTGTAGGCCACCAGGTCCCAGGCGTAGGCACCAAACGCCACGGCATAGGCCACGCCGGCCATGAACATGAACTGCTGGCTGAGCAGTGCGAATCCTGCATTGATTCCTGGCATTACTGGTCCTTACTTGACACGGTGACGCGCTGGCCGGCGTCGGGTTGGATAGTGGGTGTCTGCTTACCATCTTGCACCGGTGTGTCCACTGGCACCAGCCACTTTGCGTGGAGGGCCTTGTCGATGGCCGCCGATTCCCCCGCCAGGCGGTGGTCCTCGCCGCGGGCCAGCAGGCCGAATTCGACCATGGTGCGCCCGTCCGGGTGGTTGCCCGTGCGGATCCACACGCGGCGGCGGTTCATGAACAGTGACGCCATGAGTCCGGCCAGGGCCAGGACGGCAAAGATGAGCACGAAGTTCTGTCCGGGGTCGTGCCGGATGTCCAGGGCTGCGTAGCGCTTGATCCCGTCAAAGCTGATGGTGCCGTTGTGTTCCGGCAGCGAGTAGCTCTGCCCGGGAGCCAGCACGATGCCGCCGGCCTTCATGTCGCGGCCATTGATCTGCTTCAGCTTGGAGGTGTCGAGCGTGTAGACGTTGCGGGGGATGCCGTTGTCCAGTCCCAGGTCGCCCGTGTAGGCGTTGAGGTTCAGCTGCGGGTTGATGGGATCCGGGTCGGAGCCGTAGGTGACGCCCGTGGTCTTGTCGAGCAGCGCTGTGGGCAGGAAAAAGCCGACGAAGCCGAGCTGGTTGGGCTTGGCGTCGGGGACCTTGATGACCATCAGCGAGGTGTAGGCGCCGTCGGTGGGGATGGTGACAACCGGGCCCTGGAAGGCAATGTTGCCCTTGCTGTCCTTGACCGTGACCACCGGCGCATAGCCGTTACCGACCAGGTAGATGTTGGTGCCACCCAGGGCGACGGGGTCATTGACCTTCAGGACCTGCTTCTTGGCGGGCGCGTCGGGGCCGGACTTGGTGGTCAGGCTGGCCGTGAAGTCGATCGGCTGGCCGTAGTGGCCCGGGGACTCCCTGTCGTAGGTGACGGCCAGCTTGTCCAGCTGCACGGAGTAGGGGCTCAGTCGGTCGCTGTTGAAGTAGGCCCCGGGGGTGAAGGTGTCATAGCCCACCAGGGTGTTGACGAAGGTTTCACCCTCGACCACGATCCGCTGGCCACTGTACCCGGCAAGTCCGCTGTATGCCACGGAGGCGAGCACGCCAAGAATGGAGATGTGGAAGACCAGGTTTCCCACTTCCTTCAGGAAGCCGATTTCCGCCCCCACGGAGGGCCTGTCCGTGTCCAGGTCCCGGACGTCAACCCGGTAGCGGCGGGCCTTGAGGACTGCAGCGGCGTCCTTGACGGCCTGCGCGGCATCGACGCCGCTGCCGGCGGGGATCTCCACGGTGCCGTACTCAGCCAGGCGGGACAGGCGCTTGGGAGTGCGCGGCGGCGCGGAGCGCATGGCCTTCCAGTGGATTTTGGCCCGGGGCAGCACACAGCCCACCAGGGACGTGAACAGCAACAGGTAGATGGCGGCAAACCAGGGTGAGGAGTAGACGTCAAAGAGCTTGAACCAGTCCAGGATGGGCCCCGAGGTGGGGTGGTCCGCCAAATACTGGGTCACGTTTGAGGGGTTGGAGGGGCGCTGGGGGAACAGCGAACCCGGAACGGCCGCCACGGCCAGCAGCAGGAGCAGGAACAAGGCCGTCCGCATGCTGGTCAGCTGCCGCCAGGCCCACCTGAGCATGCCGAGGAACCCCAGCCGGGGCAGCGCAATGTCATCCTTGGCCGGCTTCTTGCTTTGCACGTCTTGCACCGAGTCATTCCTCATCAGATTGGCAATCTCACTTCACCGGCAAACCAGAACTGCAGGTTGTTGATCCATGTTCCCCACAGCCCCGTAACCATCAGCAGCCCCAGGACAATCAGCATCCCGCCGCCGAACCACTGCAGCCCTCGGCGGTGGGTGCGGAAGAAGGCGAGTGCGCCCAGGCCGCGCCGCACGCCCAGGGCGATCAGCAGGAACGGCACCCCGAGGCCCAGGCAGTACACAAAAGTCAGGAAGGCGCCCTTGGTCGCGGACGTGCCGTCGGAGAACGCCAGCGTCTGCACGGCGCTGAATGTCGGCCCGATGCACGGCGCCCAGCCCAGCCCGAAAGTGATGCCCAGGAGCGGGGCCCCCCACAGCCCGGCCGGCGGCTTCGCGTGCACCTTGGCCTCCCGCTGGAACCAACCCAGCCCGCCCAGGAACACAATTCCCATGACAATGACCACCAGGCCCAGCACCTGGGTGACCCACGCGGCGTCGGAGCCCTTCAGCCACGCACCCAGTTGGCCGAAAACAGCGCCAATGAGCATGAACACGAGGGAAAATCCCAGGACAAACAGCCCAATGCCGGCCAGCATGCGCCCGCGCCGCTGGTTCTGCAGGTCAGCGCCGGTCAGGCCGCTGACATAGCCCAGGTAGCCGGGGACCAGCGGCAGCACGCAGGGGGAGAGAAACGACACCAGCCCGGCCAGCAGGGCAACCGGGATGGCCAGCAGCATGGAGCCGCTGAAGATCGTTTCGGCAAATGGGTTGTTGACCAACGTCCCTACTTCTCGGCCAGCGTGGACGTGATCAAGGCCTTGAGCGTGCTCTTGTCCGCGGTCCCCAGAATGCGGGCCGAGACTCGGCCCTGCCGGTCCAGGACCAAGGTGGTGGGCACTGCGGCCGGCGGCACCAGGTTGCGCCGGGACAGGGCCAACAGCACGCCGCCGTCCTTGTCCATGATGCTCGGGTAGCCGATCTTGAAGGTGCGCTCGAAGGCCTCCGCCGTGGCCACCTCGTCACGGATGTTCACGCCGAAAAAGTCAACGCCCTGGGCCTTGAACTCGGAGTACAGCGACTGCAGGCTGGGCGCTTCCAGGCGGCAGGGGGAGCATGCGGCGTACCAAAAGTTGAGGATGGTGACCTTCCCGCGCACTGAGGCTGCGGTAATGGTGGTGCCGTCAAAAAGCTTGCCGGAAAATTCCACCGGGTCCGAGCGCTTGGCCAGCGCATACTCGGTGACGGAGCCGTCCCCGGCCACGAACCCCTTGTTGTCCCCGGCCGCGGCCTGCTGGGCCAGGGGGTCGTTGGCCGTGCACGCGGCGAGGGCCACGGACAGCACGGCACCGGTGGCGGCGAACAAGGAACGCCTGCTCATGGAGGAAGTCACGAGGAAGTCTTTCGTTTTTTTGGTTTCCGGAAGGCGCGTCACCCCGGATTTTTGCGCTTGGAACTTCTACAGTACGTCGAAAATGGTCTTTTTGCCTACCCGAAGCCGGACATTCAGGCTCCCGGGGTGGTGGCGGCGCCGGGCAAAAGGGCCGCCGCCGGTTCGCTGTAGCTCACGCCCACCACGTCGTCGCCGTCGAACGTCAGGGACGTCAGGGAGGCCAGGGTGCATTCACGGTTGCGGGGATCGTGCCAGAGCCGGCGCCCCTCCGCGCTGCGCCGCGTGGCCCAGATCGGCAGCTGGTGGCTGACCATGATGGCCTGCGCGCCGTCCCCTCCCAATTCAAAGGCACGACGGCGGGCATCCCGTGCCGCTGCCAGCATGCGTTCCGCCTGGGCCTGGTAAGGCTCGCCCCAGGAGGGGCGCAGTGGGTTGACGAAGTAGCGCCAGTGCTTGGGCTTGAGCAGCTCGCCCTTGCTGACCTTCATGCCCTCAAAGTGGTTCCTGGCCTCAATGATGCGCGGATCGGTGACAATGTCCAGCCCCAGTGCGGAGGCCGTGGGCTGTGCCGTCTCCTGGGCCCGGGTCAGGGGCGAGGCCACCAGGTAGACGGGGGCGTTGCCGGCGTCGGCCTGGTCCTTGAAGTGCCCGGCCACCAGCTCGGCCATGGCATGGCCGCGCTCGGACAGGTGGAAATTCGGCAACCGGCCGTAGAGCACGCCGTCGGGGTTAAATACCTCACCATGGCGCAGAAGATGAACAGTGACTCGGGGCATGTGTCCAAGTTTCTCAAAGTTACGCAACAAGGGGTTAATCAGGGAATTCACAGGCTGCGCGGGCAAGCTGGAAAAAAGTTTGGGAAAAAGTTCCCGGGCCGGGAATATTAGATGCAAACGCATGCTTATACAGCGTGAAGGCATCCCGATCGGGAACCTGACAAGCTGCACACAAACCCTCTTCAAGGAGCAACACATGACTGCAACCACCGTTGAAACCGTAGGCCTGAGCCAGGGGACCTGGAACTTTGACCCGGCCCACAGCGAAGTTGGCTTTTCCGTCCGCCACGCCGGCATCTCGAAGGTCCGCGGCAAGTTCACCGACGTCGCCGCCACGCTGGAACTCGGCCCCACGCTGGGCGACGCTGCCGTGACCGCCACCATCCAGGCCGCCAGCTTCAGCTCTGGCGATGACAACCGCGACGGACACGTGCGCAGCGCCGACTTCTTCGACGTGGAAGCCCACCCCACGCTTGCCTTCACCTCCACCAGCGTCTCCGGTGACGAAGGCGACTTTGAGCTGACCGGCGAGCTGACCATCCGCGGCATATCCAAGACCGTGACGTTCTCCGGTGAATTCAACGGCGTTGCCGTGGACCCGTTCGGTGCCACCCGGGCAGGCTTCGAGGCCAAGACCGTCATCAGCCGCAAGGAGTTCGGCCTGACCTGGAATGCAGCCCTGGAAGCCGGCGGCGTGCTGGTCTCCGACAAGGTCACAATCACCCTTGACGTGGCTTTCGTCAAGGCTGCCTGAGCCCTTTTTGCACCCTCAATGTGCCGGTCGGCCCCACGGGGCAGGCCGGCACATTTCATTTTGTCTGCCGTTCCCCTGAACACGCTATGCAAGGTACCTGCACCGGGCTAGTGT
>NZ_JAAKZI010000014.1 GCF_011045165.1 Arthrobacter silviterrae | reverse complement strand
TGGATTAGGCCGGCCTTCCGCATCTATACTTGTATACATACGGAAGGAGAGCGGCATGTCGCAGCTGAATGTTCGCCTGGACACCGAAACCAAGGCCCGGTTGGAGGCGCTTGCCCGGCGGACCGGCAGGTCGAGGACGTTCTACGCCACCGAAGCGATAGTTCTCTTTTTGGACGAGTATGAGGATTATTTCCTTGCCAAGGACGCCCTCGAGGAATTCACGCAGTCGAACGACGAATCTGTCGACCTTGCGGATGTCGAGTGGCCGGTGTGAGTTATTCGATTCGCCTGACGCCGAAAGCCCAAAAATCCGTCAAGAAGCTGGACCCGGTCGTTGCGCGGAGAATCCGCCGGTTTCTTGAGGAAAGGCTTGCCGTTGCGGATGACCCGCGACAGCTCGGCCGGAAGTTGGTGAGCGAAGAGTTTTGGCGCTACCGGGTTGGCGACTACAGGATATTGGTCACCATCGACGATGAACAGATATTGGTCCTTGTTATCGACATCGCACACCGCCGGGACATCTACTCCGATCTCTGATGACGGCCTTTGTAGACTCGTACCCATGGCCACCGCAAAAGCACCCCTGTCCCGGCGCGCCGCGCTGATTGTTGCCGCCGTCGGCGTTGTCATTCTTGGCCTGGCGCTGCACTACCTCTCCCTGGGCGGGCCGGCCGGCCTGGCCGCCGACGCCCTGTACACCGTGCTGGTCTACCTGGTGCTGGCCGCGATCGCGCCGCGGACCCCGCGGCACTGGCTGGCGCTGGCGGCTTTCGGGTTCAGCGCCGCCGTTGAATTCTCCCAGCTGACGGGCATCCCCGCGCAGCTGGCCGAGAGCTTCCCGCCGTCGCGCCTTGTCTTCGGCACCACCTTTTCCAGCTGGGACCTGGCGGCGTACGCCGTCGGTGCCGTGGCGGTGTGGGCAGCGGACCGGGCCGCGTCCCGGCAGTGGCTTCCCTCACGTTTGGAATAGCCGCCCGGGGCCGCCCGTTCAAGCCATAAAAGGGCAACGGAGGGTGGAAATGCTGGACGTGGTGATCATTGGGGCGGGGCAGGCGGGGCTTTCCGCCGCCTACTACCTGGCCCGGCACGGGCTCGCCGCGGGGCGGGACTTTGTGGTCCTGGACGCCAACCCGGGACCCGGCGGCGCATGGCGCCACCGCTGGCCGTCCCTGACCCTGGGAGCTGCCCACGCCATCCACGACCTCCCCGGCATGAAGCTGGGCCCGGCCGATCCCGCGGAGCCCGCGTCCGCCGTCGTCGAGCGTTACTACGGACGGTACGAGGCGGCCTTTGAGCTGCCCGTCCGGCGGCCGGTCAAGGTCCTGGCCGTCCGGCCGGAGGCCAAGAACGACGGCGGCGTCCCCGCCGACACTTCCGGCCCGCCCCTGGCGGTGGAGACGGACGGCGGCGTGTTCACGGCCAGGCTGGTCATCAACGCCACGGGGACCTGGGACAAGCCGCACTGGCCGCACTATCCGGGAGTGGAATCGTTTGCCGGCCGGCAGCTGCACACCCATGACTTCCGCTCCGTGGCCGAGTTTGCGGGGCAGCGCGTGCTGGTGGTGGGCGCCGGCACCTCGGCAGTGCAGTTCCTGCTCCAGCTGGCGGATGCCGGAGTGGAAACGGCGTGGTCCACGCGCCGCCCGCCGGAATTCACCACCCGCGAATTCAACCCCGACTGGGGGCGTGACGTGGAACGCCGCGTCAATGAGCGCACCGCAGCCGGACTGCCGCCGCTCAGCGTGGTCGGCGTGACGGGACTGCCATTAACACAGCAGTACCAAAACGGCATTGCCGCCGGAACGCTGGTGTCGCGGGGCCCCTTGAGCAGGCTGACGCCCACGGGTGCCGTTTTTTCGGACGGCTCGGTGTTTGAGGCGGATGCAGTTCTCTGGGCCACCGGTTTCCGTGCGGCCCTGGACCACCTGGCGCCGCTCAAATTGCGCGAGCCGGGTGGCGGCATCGTCATGGACGGTGTGAAGGTGGCGCGCGAGCCCCGGCTGCTCCTGGTGGGGTATGGCGCGTCCGCATCAACCCTGGGCGCCACCCGCGCGGGGCGGGCGGCCGCCCTGGCCGCCATCGAGCGGCTGAGCGTTCCGGCTGTCGTTTGAGGATGCGGCGCCCCGGCGTCGGCCCGGCGGAAATATCCCGGCCCGTTCCGGGGTTGGCGCTAAAGAGACCACCTGAAAGGCACCACCCATGACGCTTCCCCTTTCCATCCTTGACCTTGCCCACATTGGCGAGTCCGGCATTGCGGAGAGTTTCCGGGCCTCCGTGGAACTGGCACAAAAGGCCGAAGGGTGGGGGTATAAGCGGATCTGGTTTGCCGAGCACCACAACATGCCCTCGATCGCCTCCTCGGCCACCAGCGTGTTGATCGCCCACGTTGCTGCGAATACGTCCACCATCAGGCTCGGCGCCGGCGGGATCATGCTGCCCAACCACTCGCCGCTGCAGATTGCGGAGCAGTTCGGCACGCTGGAGACCCTGCACCCGGGAGGCATTGACCTGGGGCTGGGACGGGCGCCGGGCAGCGACCAAAATACCATGCGGGCGCTGCGCCGGGACCCGTCCGCCGCAGACACCTTTCCCTCCGACGTGCAGGAACTGCAGGCCTACTTTGACGGCCAGACCCGCATTTCCGGAGTGAATGCCTACCCGGGCAAGGACACCCACGTGCCACTGTACATCCTGGGCTCATCCCTCTTTGGGGCACGGCTGGCGGCGGCCCTGGGGCTGCCGTATTCCTTCGCCTCGCACTTTGCCCCGCAGGCCCTCGAAGACGCGGTGCGCATTTACCGCCGCGATTTCCAGCCTTCGGCGGCCATGGCGGAGCCTTACGTCATTGCCGGCGTCAACGCGATTGTGGCCGACACGCAGGAAGCCGCCGACTCCCTGTTCCTGACGGCCAAGCGCCGCCGGGTGGCCTCGATGGTGGGCCGCGGCCAGACGTTCACCGAGGCGGAGATGGACCTGCTGCTCGATTCCCCGGCCGGCCAACAGGTGTTGAACATGATGCGCTACTCCGCCGTCGGGACCCCCGACGCCGCCCGCGCCTACCTGGAGGACTTCGCCGCCAAGGCTGACGCCGACGAGCTCATCGTGGCCACACAGGTCACCGACCGCACGGCCTGGATCCGCAGCTTTGAACTGCTGGCACAGGCCATGCACCTCTGAGACCCTTCTTTTGGCCCCCACGCTGCGGCCGAACAGGCACATAACGTGGATGTTTGCAGCAAACATCCACGTTATGTGCCCGTTGGGCCGGAAGTGGGGGAGGGGCTTTCACGCGGGCTGGCCGGGGCAGGAATCACTGCGGCAGATGAACCTGGACGTGGTGGTGGACGATCTGGACGCCGGTGGGTCCGCGGTGATTCAACTGGGCGCCACGAAAGCGGCACACCAGCCCGGCGCCACGGTCCGCATCTTTTTGGACCCGGCCGGGCACCCCTTCTGCCTCTGCCCGTCCTGAACGCCCTGCTTGTCCTGAACTGGCGTGGAGTCAGCCTTCGGGCGCAACATGCGCCCTGTCCGTGCGCGAAATGCTCACGGCCGCGACCAGCACGCCAGCCACCACCCCCGCCAGCGTGTCTGCCACGCGGCTGAACGCGGCCTCAGGGCCCAGGTGCGAGCCGAGCCCCGTCATGAGCAACGCCATCGGCGTGACCGCAATGGTCGTCAGCGTGTAATTCTTGAGTACCAGCAGCTCAGCCAGCACCTGGAACGCCACCACCAGCGCCACGGACGGCCAGAACCCCAGCGGCACCGACAGCAGCGCCACGGCCAGGGCCGCGCCGGCCACATTTCCCAGCAGGCGCTGGATGCTGCGCTGGACGGTGGTGCTGTAGTCCAGCCCCTGCAGGGCAGCCACGGCGCCCATCGACGCCCACAGCGGGTGCCCCAGCCCAAGCCCGACGGCGGCCCAGCCGGCCAGTGCTGACGCCGCGGCCATCCGCACGGCCCAGCCGGCGCTGGCCCACGAACCCAGGCCCGCACGGGCCGCGGCTAGAAAGCCCTCAGGGGCGGGCCGTGCGGCTCCAGCTCCCGCCGCCGGCGCCCCCACCGCCGGCCCTCCGGCAGTGGTGCCGGGGGTGGGCGCTGTGCGCCACGTCCTGCGCAGGGCCGATTCGTGCCGGGCCAGGCGCCCTAGAGCGGCCGCGCGGGCCTCTCCGGCCAGCGACAGGGCCGCCTCGGCCTCGTCCAGCAACCCGTGCAGCGAGGCAGCCTCACGCTGCAGCCTGACGGCGCGCAGCTCGCCGGATCGTTGGCGGCCGGCGCTGAGTGCCACCGACTCCCGGGCCCGGCGCAAAGGGGAGGCCGCATCGCCAAGCCGGGTGCCGGCGTCGTCAGTCCCCAGCTGAACCACGGCGGCGATGGCCCGCGCCACGGCCAGCCGGGCCGGGCCCATCGGCTCCACGAGGACGGGGGCCATGGCCACGATCCAGCCGGCTCCGGCGCCGAGGGCGACGGCCGCCAGAACGCGCGGAACGGCGTCCGCGGTGTGCGCGTAACCGGAGCCCGCTGAGGCCGCAAAGACCAGGATGACGGCGCCCGGTCCCGTGACGCCGAAGGCCCCGAACACATGCGCAGCCAGGCCCGCGAGAACGGAAAACACGGCAATCTGGTACCAGGGCGGCACGCCGGCGGCGCCCATGAGCGAGCCCGCGCCCGCGGCAAGAAGGAGGCAGCCGGCGACCAGGACCAGAATGCGCCCCAGCCTCGGATACGGCTGGTAGCGGCCAAAGGCGGACACGAGTGCGCCCAGGGAGGCGATGCCAGCGAGTTGCCCCTGCCCCAGCAGTCCGCCCGAGACGAGGACCAGCGACGCCGCAATGCCTACTTTGATGGCTGGTGCGAAGATGGCGTCTGCCGGGCGCATGGCGAAGGACCTTCGCCAAGCGCCCGGCGATACGGCATGGGCCAGGGCGGCGTGGGAGTCGCGGACACGAGTCAGGGTGGGCATGCTTTCATGTTAGCAAGTAATTTACTAGTAAAATAGATGTGAAGTGTGTGAGGATCCTCTCTAGGATGGGGGAATGGACTTCGAATCGACGGGCGACTTTGTGGACCGCGCCCGGGCCGGCTGGGAAAAGGCGCGACCGGGCCTGGATGTCTCCAGCATTGAAGTGATGGGACGCATTTCCCGGATCGGCGCGCTGGCCTCCCAGCGGGTGGAGCGCGACCTCGCGGCGGCGGCGGTGTCGCGCGCGGAATTTGACGTGCTCTGCACGCTGGCGCGCAGCGACCGGCCCCTGCGGGCCAGCGAGGTCACCGCGGCCACCATGCTGAGCGGCGCTTCCACCACCAAGAACGTTGACCGCCTGGCGCGCCGCGGGTTGGTGGAGCGGCTGCCCTGGGAGCGCGACGGCCGCGTGGTCCTCATGCGCCTAACGCCCTTGGGAACGGAGCTCGTCAACCGCGAGTTTCCGCACTTTCTGGACCGCGAGAGGGAGCTGCTTGCCGGGCTGGCTGCGGGGGAGAAGGCGCAGCTGGCGGCCCTGCTGCGCAAGATTGCCGCACGGGCCGAGCCTGCCAGCTAGGCTTGCCCGCGCCACCACTCCACGGTCTCCTTCGCCGCGGTTTCCAGCGGAGTGGGTGCCAGCCCTAGCAATTCCTGGCTGGCGGCGGAGTCCATGATGAACGGCCGCTGGAACTGGTACAGCGTCTCCGCCAGGTCCCGCACGTCGCTGGAGAACATCCCCGAGGCACGCAGCACCCAGGCCGGGACGGCACCCACCTTCGGCGCCGGCAGCCCCGCGGCGGAGGTGAATGCGGCGGCGAGGGCGCGCTGCGTCAGGGCCGGGTTGGTGGGGGCGTGGAGCACGGAATTCCACAGGCCGGGCATGGCGGCTGCCCTGATCATGGCCGCGGCGAGGTCCGGGACGTAGGTAAACGAGTGCGGCACATCCGCCCGGGCGACCACGGACACTCGCCGTCCCCGAAGCAGCTGCGGGACCATGCGCTCGCCCGCATGGGCGTTGCGGACTTGCGGGCCGAAGAAGTCCGAGGCCACCACGCTGACCGTGGGCGTGGGGGAGGCCGCCCGGGCTGCCAGCAAGAGGGTCCGTACGCCGCGCTTTCCGCCTTCGGCCAGGCGCGGGCTGTCCTCCGCCATGACGGCGCTGGGCTGGCTGTAGGAATAGAGGCTCTCCGGGAAAACGACGACGGCGCCACCCTCGCCCGCCGCCGCCAGCACCACGTGCTCGGCCGCCGGGAGCTCGCGCCGCCATGTTTCGGCGTTGTATTTGGAACCATGAACGCAATGGAAAATGGCGTCGGCGCCGGCCAGTGACGCCCGGAGTGCCCCCGGGTGGCTGACGTCCACGCGCAGCCTTTCAATGCCCGGATGCTCCGGACCCGAACCGGAACGGGTCAGGACCCTGACGTGCTGGCCGGCTTCGGCGAGTTGAGTGGCAACGGTCCAGCCGACGGGCCCGGCGCCGGTGACGACCTTGACGGCGTCCATGGTGGTCTCGATTCTGTGGAGCGGAATTTGTGAATTAGAGAGCGGTGCTCTCTAAAATTAAGTGTCAAACAGGGGACCGCCAATGTCAAGAGCACTGCTCACTAAAGTTGACGACGCTCTCACAATGGTTCAAAATCAGGGCATGGCACAAACACCGCGGGAGCGCGCACGGCTCCAGACCATGGATGAGATCTTGTTGATCGGCCGCCGCCACCTGGCCGTCCACGGAGCGGCGGGACTGTCGCTGCGGGCCGTGGCCCGCGACCTTGGCGTGGTCTCCTCCGCCGTCTACCGCTACGTCAAGAGCCGTGACGAGTTGCTGACCCTGCTGCTGGTGGATGCCTACAATTCACTGGGAGACGCCGTGGATGCGGCCGTGGACAAGGTTCCCGAGGCCGATTATTCGGGGCGGTTCCGGGCGTTGGGACGGGCCGTCCGAACATGGGCCCTGGCTGAACAGGCCCGCTACGGACTTCTTTTTGGCTCACCCGTGCCAGGTTATGACGCCCCCGCGGACCAGACAACGGGACCGGGCACCCGCGTCATCGCCAAGCTGGTGGGCATCCTGGAGGGCGCCTACACTGCGGGCATCAGGGCTGGCGGACCGCCCGCGGGTCCAGCCGAAGAACATGCCGGCACAGAGGCGGAATCCGTTCCCGGCCACCTTCTCGCTGCGGACTTCGAGGCCATCCGCAGCGAATGGGGCATCACGGCGGATGACAACGCCCTGGCCCGCGGAGTCCTGGCCTGGGCGGCGATTTTTGGCGCCGTCAGCTTCGAGGTGTTTGGCCAATACGGGAAGTCAACCTTCCACGACCCGGCAGCCCTCTTCGACGTGCAGCTGGACGTCCTGGCGCGGATGGCGGGGATCGCGGGGCTCGTCTAGGGCAACGGCCGCGGACGCTACCCCAGCGCAGGCAAGCGGGACAGCAGTTCCTGGGCGGCCGCCGTCGGATCTTCAGCGTCGGTGACCGCCCTGACCACCACAATCCGGGAGGCGCCGGCCTCCACCACGGCGTCAACGTTTGAAAGGTCCACCCCGCCGATGGCAAACCACGGCTTGGACGTGCGCAGGGAGGCGGCGTGCTTCACCAGGTCAAGGCCGACGGCGGCCCGGCCAGGCTTGGTGGGCGTGGCCCACAGCGGCCCCACGCAGAAGTAGTCGGCGAAGTGGCTGGACGCGGCGGCGGAGGCCTGGAGGCGGTCGTGGCTGGAGAGACCCACGGACACCGACGGGCCCACCAGGGACCGGGCGGCTGGCAGCGGCAGGTCCTTTTGCCCCACATGGAACACGGGGGCGCCGGACAGGGATGCAATGTCGGCACGGTCGTTGACCGCCCACAGCTTGCCGAATTCCTCCGCAACAGAGCGCAACACAGCCAGCAACTCCAGTTCCTCGGCGGCCTCCAGGAACTTGTCCCGCAGCTGGATGATGTCCACGCCGCCGGCGTACGCCGCCCGGACAAACTCGGCAAAGTCCCCGCGGTCCCGGCGGGCGTCAGTGCAGACATACAGCCTGGCGCCGGCCACAGTGGGCGAGTCCCGGGCCGGCTCGGCGAGGGCGGAGAAAAGGGGCATGGCGTCATGTGTGAGCGAAGGGGTGTGCATATCTCCTAGACTAGTTCAGTACCGCGGGAGCCAGGAAAGCTGGCTGAGAGGGCGCCGACTGCGCCGACCGACAGGCGCCCGCAAGGGCGTGGAACCTGATCCGGATCATGCCGGCGTAGGGAAGGAGACCCAAAAATGGCGCGCACAGTGCCGGAGACCATCACCACCGACGTGGCCGTTGTGGGCGGGGGCATCGTGGGCCTGGGCATCGCCTGGGAAGCCCAGCGGGCCGGCGATGCGGTCACCGTCATCGACCCCTCGCCGGCCACGGGAGCCACCTTTGCCGCGGCCGGCATGCTGGCACCGGTCAGCGAACTCCATTACCAGGAGGAGGGCTTGCTGGCGCTTACGCTTGCCTCCGCGGCCCGCTGGCCGGAGTTTGTGGCGCCGCTGGTGGCCGCCGGGCACGCTGACACCGGATTCCGCACGACGCCGACGCTTGTGTTGGGTGCCGATGCTGCGGACCGAGCCGCGCTGGCTGACTTGCGTGAAGTCCAGCTGGCGCACGGGCTGGACGTTGAACAGCTGTCCATCCGTGAAGCACGGGCCCAGGAACCGCTGGTGGGCCCTCACATTTCCTGCGCCTTCCGGATACCCCAGGACCACCAGGTTGATCCGCGCGGCGTGGCAACGGCCATCCGCGTGCAGCTCAATGTGGTGGCGGCCGAGCGCGGCCGGCTCCGCGAGGAGCAAACCTCCATCCGGCGCAACGCCGTCGAGCTGTTGCATGAGGACCCGGCGGACACCCGCTCCAGGGTGACGGGCGTGCTGCTGGAGGACGGCCGGGAGGTCCATGCCCGGGAGGTGGTGGTGGCCAACGGACTGGCCGCCCCCACGCTGCAGGGCCTGCCGGACGGGCTGGTGCTGCCTCTGCGCCCCGTGTACGGCGACATCCTGCGCCTGCGCGTCCCCGAACACCTGCGCCCGCTCACCACGGCCACCATCCGCGGCCTGGTCCGCGGACTGCCCGTGTACCTGGTGCCGCGCAATGACAACACCGTGGTGCTCGGGGCCACCATGCGAGAGGACGGATCGGCCGGCGTCAGCGCCGGGGGAGTCCACCAGCTGCTGCGAGACGCCCAGGTGCTGGTGCCCGCCGTGGCCGAACTGGAACTCATGGAAACCACGGCCCGCGCCCGCCCCGGCACCCCGGACAACGCACCTCTGCTGGGCCGTGTTCCGGGCCCTCACGGCAGGGACATCCCGGGGCTCATCATCGCCACGGGATTCTTCCGGCACGGCGTCCTTCTGACGGCCATTGCCGCCCACATCACCCGCCAGCTGCTGGGCGGAGTCACGGACCTGGCCTGGGAGCAGTTCCGCCCGGACAGGTTCTCGCCCGCATTGCAGTCAACTCACACCGAACCTGAGGAGACACCATGAGCACCATCCAACTCAACGGCGCGGCCCGTCCGCTGGCCGAAGGAACCACCGTGGCGCACCTGGTCACGGCTGTCACCGGCCGGGCCATCCTGGCCAGCGGCCAGCCTGCCGACGGCGGCCGGCTGGGCGTGGCCGTGGCCCGCAACCAGGACATTGTGCCCCGCAGCCAATGGGCCGGCACCACGCTGGAACCCGGCGACGACGTCGAGGTCGTCACGGCCGTCCAGGGCGGCTAAGCCAGCGCCGCCCGCGCACCAAACCTTGAGGAAAGTGAAGCACCATGACTGAAACCCTGACAGCAACGGACCCGTTCATCGTGGCTGGAGTCCCGCTGGGCTCCCGCCTGATCATGGGCACGGGCGGCGCGCCCAGCCTTGACGGGCTTGGCGCCGCGCTGGTGGCCTCCGGCACCGAACTGACCACCGTGGCCATGCGGCGCTACGCCC
Source organism: Arthrobacter silviterrae (assembly GCF_011045165.1). Lineage (GTDB taxonomy): Bacteria > Actinomycetota > Actinomycetes > Actinomycetales > Micrococcaceae > Specibacter > Specibacter silviterrae. The sequence goes on along the minus strand of NZ_JAAKZI010000014.1, from coordinate 91,283 downwards.
CGGGCAGCGGCGGCAGCGGCGGCACGAACCTTTTTGAGCTGCTGGTCGAGAACAACATCCGCGTGCTGCCCAACACCGCCGGCTGCTTCACGGCCCGCGAGGCGGTCATGACGGCCGAACTGGCGCGTGAGGCGCTGGAGACGGACTGGGTGAAACTGGAAGTCATCGCCGATGAGCACACCCTACTGCCGGACGCCGTCGAACTGGTCGAGGCCACCGAACAGCTGGTGAACCGCGGCTTCAAGGTCTTTGCCTACACCAACGACGACCCGGTGGTGGCCCTGCGGCTGGAACAGCTGGGCGCTGCCGCCGTCATGCCGCTGGGCGCCCCCATCGGCACGGGGCTGGGCATCCTGAACCCGCACAATATCGAATTAATTGTCTCCCGCGCCTCCGTCCCCGTGGTGCTTGACGCCGGCATCGGGACCGCCTCCGACGCCGCACTGGCCATGGAACTGGGCTGTGATGCCGTGCTCCTGGCCACGGCCGTGACCCGGGCGCAGGACCCCGTGCGCATGGCCGAGGCCTTCAAACACGCCGTGATCGGTGGCAGACTGGCATCACGGGCCGGGCGCATTCCCAAGCGGGCCCACGCCTTGGCGTCCTCCGCCATGGAGGGCCGCCCGGACCTTTAGACCGGAATCTTGAAGGAGCCTGCCGTGGCCGCGAACGATGCTTTGACCCGCCCCGAGATCGACGCCGAGCTGGCCTCCCTGCCTGACTGGACCCTGGGCCTTGGTGCCTTGCGCACGGCACTGAAGTGCCCGACGTCGGCCGCGGCACTGGAGCTGTTTGCCGCGATCGGGGCGCTGGCGCAGGAAGCCAACCACCACCCCGACGTCGACTGGCGCTACGACACCTTGTTTGTGGCCCTGACCTCCCATGACGCCGGCTCCAAGGTGACCGCCCGGGACGTGGCCCTTGCGCGGGCAATTTCCGCTGCGGCGTCAGAGGCCGGCGCGGCGGCCCGTCCGGAGTTGCTGCACACAGTGGAAATTGCCATTGACACGGATGATGCGGACGCAATTTCAGAGACGTGGCGCGCCGCGTTGGGCTACCGCAAGGCGGAGGACGGTGCGCTGGTGGACCCGTTTGGCCGCGGACCGTCCGTGTGGTTTCAGCAGACGGCCACGCCCAATGTCAACCGCTTCCACCTGGATGTGACCGTGCCGTACGCGCAGAGCCCGGGGGTGCTGTCCGCCGTCGAAGCCGCAGGGGCTTCGCTGGACCACGGGGCTGCGCCGCGCTTCGTCATTGCCACGGATGCGCAGGGGAACCGGCTGTGCGTGTGCACGGAGGCGGGCCGCGGCGCCTAACCCTGGCGGGAATTAGTGCATCGCCAGGATTTCGTTGGTCCGCGCAACGGCCTTCGCGTGCCGGGTGCGCCCCACGTAGCCGGCCACGGCCCACGCCACGGCCCCGCCCACCACCATCGACAGGATCCAGGGGATCCAGGCCGTGGCGGGGGAGGTGTCGAGGCGCAATGCCATGGTGGCCATCCAGACCAGCTCGGCGGCAACCACGGCGGCGCCGGCCGGCAGCAGTGCCCCAAAAGTGGTCCGGTGCTTGTCAACGCCCCAGGCTATGGCACCAAAGGCACCGGCCGTCAACGCAATGATGACCAAGGCAACCATGAGTGGTCCTCTTTCCTGGAAGGAGTATGAAGCCTAAAAGGCCTACAGTGCGCCGAAACCAACCCGGCGGGCCTCTTCGGCGCCCAGTTCAACATAGCCCAGGGCGTTGCCCGGAACAATGACGATGCGGCCCTTCTCATCCTTGAGGCGCAGTTCGGAGCCCTTGGCCAGGGCTTCCGAGACCAGTGCGGCAATGTCTTCTGCCGACTGCTCCGAATCGAGGACAATTTCGCGGGCGATGTTTTGGATGCCGATCTTGATTTCCACAGGTGTCTCCTCGGTGCAAACGTGCAAAATGAAAGTACAAGCAAACTCTATGCCGACGGGAGCTGCGGTTCCTTGGGGAAGCGGCTAATTCCGCGCCAAGCTAAACGGTAGACCAGCTCGCTGGCCACTTCGATGTCCAGGTCGCCGTTGGCTTCGAGCCAGTAGCGGGCGCTGACCTGCGCCATTCCGGCCAGTGCACGGCCCAGCAGCGTGGCTTCAAGGTGGGCCAGCTTGGTGTCCTCGGCAATGACCCCGGCAATGGCGTCGGCGTAGTCCGAATTGAACTTTTCCAGCCGTGCGGCCACATCGGGGTCGTTGACCAGGTCCGATTCAAACACCAGCCGGAAAGCCTGGTCGTCCTTGGCCATGAAATGAAAATACGCCTTCATGGTGGCCTGCACGCGCAGCTTGTTGTCCGAGGTGGAGTTCAGTGCGGCAAGCAGCATGGTGGTCAGGGATGCCAGATGGCTGTCCAGGAGGGCCAGGTAGAGCTCGCGCTTGCTCGGGAAGTGCTGGTACAGCACGGGCTTGCTGACCTTGGCGGCCTCGGCAATTTCATCCATGGCGGCGCCGTGGTAGCCGTTGTGGACGAAAACTTCCAGGGCCGATGCCAACAGCTGCGCCCGGCGCTCGTCACGCGGCAGTCTGGGGAGCGGGGCACGGCGGGTGTTGTGCTCTCCGGGGGAGGCGTCCAAAGTCATCGCGAGAGCCTTTCACTCAATTCCTCCCCATATGACCTTGCGGGAAGGATCCCTGCCATTCTACCTGTGGGTAACAATCCTTTCCGACCAGGCCGGACTATCGTATTAAGCATGGTTTCCCTGATCCAACAGCTCACCCCCACCCGTGCGGCCTCGCTGCCCCCGCTGGTGGAGCCCGGCCCTGCACTGAGCAGGGAGGAAATGGAGCGGTATTCCCGCCACGCCCTCATTCCTGAGATCGGCCTGGAGGGCCAGCAGCGACTGCGGAACGCCCGGGTGCTGGTCATCGGCGCCGGCGGGCTTGGCTCGCCCGCCTTGCTGTACCTGGCCGCCGCCGGGGTGGGCACCCTGGGCGTCATTGACGACGACACCGTGGAACTGAGCAACCTGCAGCGCCAGGTGATCCACGGCGTCTCAGACATTGGCCGCACCAAGCTGGAATCCGCCCGCGACGCCATCCTTGAACTGAACCCTGGCGTGAACGTGGTGCTGCACCCCGTCAGGCTGGATTCCTCCAACGCCCTGGAGCTCTTCAGCAGCTACGACGTCATCCTGGACGGCGCGGACAATTTCTCCACCCGCTACCTTGTCAACGACGCCGCGGCACTGCTGGGCAAGCCCTATGTGTGGGGCTCCATCCTGCGCTTCGACGGACAGGTCAGCGTGTTTTGGGAGAAGCACGGCCCCAACTACCGCGACCTCTACCCCGAGCCCCCGGCGCCCGGCACTGTCCCCTCCTGCGCCGAAGGCGGCGTGTTCGGGATGCTGTGCGCGTCCATCGGCGCCATGATGGTGACCGAGGCCGTCAAGCTCATCACCGGCATCGGCCAGACACTCCTGGGCCGCCTCCTCATCTTTGACGCCCTGACCGCCCGCTGGCGTGAAATCCGCATCGCCAAGGACCCCGCGGCCGCCCCCATCACGGAATTGATTGACTACGACTTCTTCTGCGGGCTCCTGCCCCAGGGCGAGGAAGAGGACCGCAACGAGCTCATCTCCGCGGACCGGCTCGCCGCCCGCCTGGCCAAGAGGGAACGGGGGGAGGACTCCTTCGTGCTGGTGGACGTCCGCGAGCCCGTGGAATTTGCCATCGCCCGCATTCCCGGTTCCGTGCTGGTGCCGGTGGGCGGGATCAAGGACGGCACCGCACTGAAGGACATCCCCCGGGATGTGCCGCTGGTTTTGCACTGCAAGTCCGGGGGGCGCTCAGCGCAGGCCCTGGCGAGCCTGAAGGCCGCCGGATATGCCGACGTCGTGCATCTTGACGGCGGGATCGACGCGTGGTTGGCTGGCGACAAAAGCCGCGCAAGCGAATAGTTTGGCAGAAGCCACCCGCCACAAGGGGAGTCCCATGATCCACCGTTTGCACGAAGACACCCCGCAGCAGCCCATCGGCTCCGGCTGGGGCCACGACACCGAGGCCGCCGAAGTGCTCGACGGCGTGGACCTGGCCGGGTGCGACGCCATTGTCACGGGAGGCTATTCGGGCCTGGGGCTGGAGACAGTGCGCGCACTTGCCGACGCCGGGGCCCGCGTGGTGGTGCCCGCCCGCCGCCCCGCCCATGCCCGCACCGTGCTGGCCGAGGCAGGACTGGGCTCCGTGGAGGTTCGGGCCATGGACCTAGGCGACCAGCAAAGCGTGAAGGCCTTTGCCCGCGGCTATGTTGATTCCGGCCGGAGCCTGGACATCCTGGTCAACAACGCGGCCATCATGGCATGCCCGGAAACCCGGGTGGGGCCCGGCTGGGAGGCACAGTTTGCCACGAACCACCTGGGCCACTTCACGCTCACCAACGGCTTGTGGCCTGCCCTGGCCGACGGCGGCGCACGGGTGGTGTCGCTGTCCTCCACAGGCCACAAGCGCTCCGGCATCCACTTTGACGACCCGCAGTTCACGCACGGCTACGACAAATGGGAGGCCTACGGCCAGGCCAAGACGGCCAACAGCCTTTTTGCCGTGGAGTTGGACAGGCTTGGACGGGACCACGGGGTCAGGGCGTTTGCTGTGAACCCGGGAGGCATCATGACCGGGCTGCAGCGCCACCTGGCCCGTGAGGAGATGGTGGCCGCCGGCTGGATGGATGAATCCGGCACCCTCCGCCAGGGGTTTAAGACGCCCAAGCAAGGCGCGGCAACGTCTGTGTGGGCCGCCACCTCGGCCGAGCTGGACGGCAAGGGCGGGGTGTACTGCGAGGACTGCGACATTGCCCGTCCCACAGACCCGGAATCGCCCCTTGCACGTTTTGTCGGGGTGGACGCGCACGCCGTGGACAGTGAATCCGCGCGAAAGCTGTGGGAGCTTTCAGCGAAACTGACCCGGGTCAACGCCCTGGGCTGACGGGGTGCCGAGGGCCGCCATTTGCGCACTCTCGGGTGATCCGGGGCCCGGATCGAGCCGTCCGGCGTTCGCTGGCGCCGCGAGTCAGCAGGGATGGCGACTTACGGCCGGGCTAAGTCGCCATCGCTGCTGACTGGGCGTGTGGTCGGCGCCGCGCATCGGTGATTCGGCCGTCGACGACTGTCGTGGACAGCCACATCTGTATTTTCTCGGGGTCCGCCCGGGCTGCGGGCGCACCATTGTCGATTCGATGGTGCAGCTCCTGCGTGCTGGTGGTGGTGCAGGGAATTGAAAGTGCAGCTCCTGCGGGTTGGTGGTAGTCGCGGGATTCGGTGGTGCAGCTCCTGCGGGTCGTGTACCGAAGTGGTCGCAGGTGCTGCACCACCGATTGTCGTGGGCCGTGCCGCGGCCGCCCGCGGTTCGAGTCAGCAGGGATGGCGACTTACGGCCGGGCTAAGTCGCCATCGCTGCTGACTGGGCGTGTGGTCGGAGCCGCGCATGGGCGATTCGGCCGTCGACGACTGCCGCGGCCAGCCGCATCTGAATTTTCGGAGTCCGCCCGGGCGGCGGGCACGCCACTGTCGATTCGAAAGTGCAGCTCCTGCGGGTTGGTGCCCGTCCCGGGATTCCATGGTGCAGCTCCTGCGGGTTGTGCACCGAAATGGTCGCAGGTGCTGCACCGTCGATTGTCGTGGACCGTCCCGCGGCCGCCCGCGGTTCGAGTCAGCAGGGATGGTTACTTACGGCCGGGCTATGTCGCCATCGCTGCTGACTGGGCGTGTGGTCGGCGCCGCGCATCGGTGATTCAACCGTCGACGACTGTCGTGGACAGCCACATCTGTATTTTCGGGGTCCGCCCGGGCTGCGGGCGCACCATGGTCGATTCGAATGTGCAGTTCCTGCGGGTTGGTGGTGGCGCCGGGAATCGATGGTGCAGCTCCTGCGGGTCGTGTACCGAAGTGGTCGCAGGAGCTGCACCACCGATCGTCGTGGAAGCCAACGCTGTACTCGCTGCTCGACAAGCCGGGCGGTCTCAACCACCGGGTCTCGACGCGCTCGCAGGGCTCGCTGCTCGACCACCGGCGCTTGCTTCTCGACCACTGCAAGCGAGGCTGCGTCAGGCGCTGGCCGACTCGCCGCCGTCGTGCGTCATGGCGAGCTTTTCCTCCGCGGCAGCCTGGAGTCCGGCCGGCTCGACCTTCAAGCCATAGAGCGCGTCCAGCGCCGACAGGTAGCTTTCGGCGTCCCCTGCCGCCGCCAGCTCCTTCGCCCGCACCGTGGGCACATGGAGGAGCTGCTTGACCATGCGTCGCATGGCGAACTCCACCTCGGCCGTGGCCGCGGTGCAGCCGTGCTGCTGGCGGATCTTGGCAATTTCGTCATCCAGCACGGCCATGGTGTGGCGGCGCAGGGCCACGATGGCGTGGTCCAGGGACCGTGCATTTTGGGCCTGCTCGAAGCTTTCCGCGGCGCTGGCCACCAGGGCGGCGGCCTCGGACAGGGTTTCCTGTTGCTCCGCCGGGGCGGCCTGGCGGACGGTCTCCAGGGTCAGCAGGTCAACGCCCGGCAGGTCCGCCACGTCGGGGGCAAAATCGTGGGAGAGAGCCAGGTCTATCGCGGTCAGCTGGGCCGATCCGCCGGGGCGCAACCCGGCCAGGTCCGCAGCCGCGAGCTGCTGCTCGGAGCCGCTGCAGCCCACCAGCAGGTGCGCCTCGGCCAGCGCGCCCGGCAAGGTCTCCTCGCTCAGCGCCGTGCCGCCGCGTGAGGCGGTGAACGTTTCCGCCCGGCCGGAGATGGAATATACGCGAATGTCAGTGCAGCCCCGCTGGGCCAGCTGGGCCATGGCAGCCCCTGCGTAGGCACCGGTGCCAAAGAGGACCGCAGTCTTGCCGGCCAGCGAGCGGACGTCCTGGAGGTCGGCCGCCAGTTCCAGGGCCACCGAGACAATGGACATGCCGCGGCGACCCAACGCCGTCTGGGCGCCGACTTCCTTCGCGGTCTTCGAGGCGGCCTGGAACAGGCGGACCAGGGCGGGCGTGCTCACCCCGGCGTCCTGGGCCGTGCTGAGGGCCCGGCGCACTTGGCCGGCAATTTCACGCTCTCCCACGACGGCGGAATCCAGGCCGGTGCTCACGGCGAACAGGTGGCGCGGAACGGCGGGGCCCTCCTGGGTGGCGAGCGCTTCGGCAACCTGGTGTTCGGCCAGCCCGGAGTGGGCGCTGACGGCGGCCACGATGCTCTGGCGGGCGTCCTCAACCTCCTCGGCGCTGCGGGCCTGCGCATACAGTTCGTAGCGGTTGCAAGTGGCGAGCGTGACCAGCCCGGCCACGGCATTGTTTCCCGACACCACCTCAGCACTGACCGCCGCAGCACCTGCGCTGAGGCGGGCAACGGTTTCCAAGTCAATGTTGGAGTGCGAGGCTACGAGAGAGAAAAGGACCACAATTCCAATATCGTAGACCCTTTACATGTGAGTTTATGGACAGGATGACCTAATTTGTCACCAAAGGGCTGTGATGCTCCTTACCCGGCTGCGGCCGTTCCGCCCCTGAATGCGGCCCCGGGCGGACAAGTTGTGCACAAACGCCTCCCGGTTTCCCTCTGTATGGTGGTGCCATGACACTGAGCCCAAACCATCCGCTCATGGACGGCCGCACCTCCGATTCGCCCCTGATCACCGCCTACCGCGGCGGCACGCCGAGCCGGCGCCCCGTCTGGTTCATGCGCCAGGCCGGCCGCTCACTGCCCGAATACCGCGAGCTGCGCGTGGGCACCACCATGCTGGAATCATGCCTCAAGCCCGAAATGGCCTCGGAGATCACCCTGCAGCCCGTGCGCCGCCATGACACCGACGCCGCCATTTTCTTCTCCGACATAGTCATCCCGCTCAAGCTGGCCGGCGTGGGCGTGGACATTGTCCCCGGCGTGGGCCCCGTTTTGGACCACCCGGTGCGCACGGCCGCCGACGTGGCCGCCCTGCCGGAACTGACGGACGAATCCCTGGACCCCATCCGCGAGGCCGTGGCCCTGACCGTGGCCGAACTGGGCAGCACCCCGCTCATCGGCTTTGCCGGCGCACCTTTCACCGTTGCCGCGTACATGGTGGAGGGCCGCCCCACCCGCGACCACCTGGGCCCGCGCACCATGATGCACGCCGACCCCGACGTCTGGAAGGGGCTCATGGACTGGGCTGCCGACGCCTCCGGCAAGTTCCTGCGTGCCCAGATCGAGGCCGGTGCCAGCGCGGGCCAGCTCTTCGACTCCTGGGCGGGGTCGCTGGGCCTGGCCGACTACACCAAACATGTGGCCCCGGCGTCGTCCCGGGCACTGGACCATGTCCGCGGGACGGGCGTGCCGCTGATCCACTTCGGCACCGGCACCTCCGAGCTGCTCGGGGCCATGCACGACGTCGGCGTGGACGTCATGGGCGTGGACTACCGGCTGCCGCTGGACGAGGCCAACCGCCGGCTGGGCGGCACCGTGCCGCTGCAGGGCAACATCGACCCGGCCCTGCTCAGCGCCCCGTGGCCGGTGCTGGAGGCCCATGTCCGCGAGGTGGTGGCGGCAGGTTCCGCAGCGCCCGGCCACGTGGTGAACCTGGGCCACGGCGTGCCGCCCGAGACGGACCCGGCCGTGCTGACCCGCGTGGTTGAACTGATTCACTCGATCGAGCCGTAACACGAGCCCGCAAGGAGGCCCCATGCCCGAACACCAGCACACCCCGGCGCTGCATAGCACCGCGCCCCGCCGAGCTGCCGTGGTGGGCGGGGGGATCTCAGGACTCCTGGCGGCCCTGGACCTGCAGGCGGCCGGCTGGCAGGTGGGCGTATACGACGCCGCAGCCTCCTGGGGCGGGTGCGTGGGGGTCCACGAGGTGGCCGGGGTGGAGCTGGACAGCGGGGCTGAATCGTTCGCCACGCGCAGCACAGCCGTGGCCGAGCTGGCCGAAGAGCTGGGGCTGGCCGGGAAGATCGTCACCCCGGACCCCGCCGGCGCCTGGGTGTGGCTGCCGGACGGCCCGGTGCCTCTGCCCCGCACCGGCATCCTGGGCATCCCGTCGGACCTGCATGCACCCGAGGTGCGGGCGGCCCTGGGCGCCTCCGGGATCCTGCGGGCCACCCTTGACGCCAAAATGTCCGCCAGCGTGGGCACCACCGAGGCCGTCTTGAGCGTGGCGGAGCTGGTCCGGGCCCGCATGGGCCGTCGCGTGCTGGAACGCCTGGTGGCGCCCGTGGTGGGCGGCGTGCACTCCGCCGATCCGGAAGTCCTGGACGTGGACATGGTGGCGCCGGGCCTGCGCGCCGGCATCCGCGAGCACGGCTCACTGGCAGCCGCCGTCGCAGCCCTGCGGGCCTCCGGTTCCAAGCCCGGCTCCGCCGTGGGCGGGCTCGACGGCGGCATGCACACCCTGGTGGCCGCCCTGGTGGAAAGGCTCCGGGCCAACGGTGTAGCGCTGCATTCCGGCCACGCCGTGACACGCATCAGCCGGCCTGCCAAGTCCAGGCACGACGCCGGCGCCCCCGTCCCCTGGACCGTGGACTGGGAGGCGGGCCGGGACAGCGGCTCAGAGTCCGTGGACGTGCTGGTGGTGGCCACCGACGGCCCCACGGCCGTCAAGCTGCTCGCCGCCGAGGTGCCGGAACTGCTGCCCTTTGCCCCCGCCCCGGGGCCGGACATCCGCCTGGTCACGCTGGTGGTGGACGTGCCGGAGCTGGACTCCAAGCCCCGCGGCACGGGCATCCTCGTGGCGCCGCAGGTGGAGGGCATCTCCGCCAAGGCGCTGACCCACGCAACGGCCAAATGGGACTGGCTGGCCGATTCCACCGGGCCCGGCACCCACGTGCTGCGGCTCTCCTACGGGCGGTCCGGGGTGGCGGCGGCCGATGCCGTCCGCCTGACCGCGCGGCCCGTGGACGGTGCGGCGCTGACCGCCACGGCGCTCGCAGACGCCAGCACCTTGCTGGGCGTGCCCATCACCGACGCCGACGTCCTGGGCTCCGACATTGTCCGCTGGAGGGGCGCACTGCCGTTTGCCGCCGTCGGGCATCAGGGCCGGGTGGCGCAGATCCATGCGCTGGCGCAGCAGCAGCCAGGGCTGGTGCTGGCGGGCGGCTGGATGTCCGGGAACGGGCTGGCCGCCGTGGTGGCCGGCACGCGCCGGCAGGTCCGGGCCCTGGTGGACGCCGCCACGGAGTGACGTTCGCCACTTTCTACGTCATGTAGAGAAGCTGGGTTTCCTGTTTGCGTCCCCCAGGGTGCACACTGGAACCCATGAGCCACACTTCTGCCGAATCTGTCACCAAAACTTCCGAGCCCGACGCTGCGCAGGCCACGCCGTACACCTTGTGGACCGTGTTCAAGCGCACCGGCACCTACACCGGCGGCGAAGGCGCCGCAGCGGCCTTCGAGGAGCTGGCCTCCACTTTCGCGGCCCGGAACATCACCCTGCGCGGAGCCTACGATGTCTCCGCCATGCGCAGCGACGCCGACATCATGGTGTGGCTGGTGGGCGCCCAGCCCGAAGCCCTGCAAAAGGCCGTGCGCGACATCCGCCGCACGGAACTGTTCTCCGCCACCGAAATCGCCTGGTCCGCCATGGGCGTGCACCGTGAAGCCGAGTTCGCCAAGAGCCACGCCCCCGCGTACATGGGCACCAAGGAGCCCAAGGGCTGGGTGTGCGTGTACCCGTTCGTGCGTTCCTATGACTGGTACATCCTGCCCGCCGAGGACCGCAGCCGGATGCTCCGCGACCACGGCGTCCTGGGCCGCGACTTCCCGCAAGTCCTCTCCAACACGGTGGCCGCGTTTGCGCTGGGGGACTGGGAGTGGCTGCTGGGCCTGGAATCCGACGAGCTGACCGACCTGGTGGACATGATGCGCCACCTGCGCAGCACCGACGCCCGCCTGCACGTGCGCGACGAGATCCCCTTCTACACCGGGCGCCGGATCAGCGCAGCCGAGGTTGCAGAGGTCCTCCGATGACCGCAGCCCCCCACGCCGGGCTGGACGCGGCGCTGCTGCGTGCGGCCCCCGCCGAGTACGACGCGATCCTGCTGGCCTCCTTTGGCGGGCCCGAGGGCCAGGATGACGTAATCCCGTTCCTGCGCAACGTCACGCGCGGGCGCGGCATCCCGGACGAGCGCCTCGAAGAGGTCAGCCACCACTACCGCGCCAACGGCGGCATCAGCCCCATCAACGCCCAGAACCGCGCCCTGAAGGCTGCCCTGGAAGCCGAGCTGGCCGCCCGCTCCATCAAGCTGCCGGTGCTGTGGGGCAACCGCAACTGGGACCCATACATTCCCGCTGTGCTGCAGGAAGCATACGACGCCGGACACCGCCGCCTCCTGATGGTCACCACCAGCGCCTACTCCTGCTATTCCTCCGACCGGCAGTACCGCGAGGACATCGGCATGGCGCTGGCCTCCACCGGCCTGGACGGCAAGCTGGCAGTTGACAAGGTGCGCCAGTACTTTGACCACCCCGGCTTCGTCAGGCCGTTCCTTGAGGGCACCGCCGTCTCGCTGGCGAAGGTCCGTGCCGAACTGGCCGCCGCCGGCACGCCCGAGGCGCCGGTCCACGTGCTGTTCTCCACCCACTCCATCCCCACCCGGGACGCCGAGGCCGCCGGCCGCTCCGACGACGAACCGCGCACCTTTGAGGGCGGTTCCGCCTACGTGGCCCAGCACCTGGCCGTGGCACGGACCGTGATGGCCGCCGTCGAGCCTGCTGCCGTTGAGGGCGCCGACTGGTCCCTGGTGTACCAGTCCCGCTCCGGCGCCCCGCACGTGCCGTGGCTGGAACCGGACATCAACGACGCAATCGCGGACCTGGCGGCTGCCGGCACCAAGGGCATCGTGGTGGTGCCGCTGGGCTTTGTCAGCGACCACATGGAAGTTGTCTGGGACCTGGACACGGAGGCCGCGGAAACGTGCGCTGAACTGGGCCTGGCCTTTGACCGCGCACCGACCCCCGGCACGCACCCGCTGTTTGTCTCCGGCCTGGTGGACCTGGTCTGCGAACGTACCGTGGCGAACCACATCGCCGACCGCCCCGCCATGACGGACCTGGGCCCCTGGTACGACATTGCCCCGGCCGGGGACTCCCGCAACTTCCGCGGTGAGAAGCCCGCCATCGCCGAACACGGCAGCACCGTGGGCCTGGCACCCGGAGTGGCTGCACTATCCGAGGGTGCGCTGGCCCGGGGCGGCTCCGCCACGCATGTCTGAGACAATGGCTACTGTGAAAATTGGAACCCGCGGGAGCAAGCTGGCCCTCAGCCAGACAGGGCAAATAACCGAACAGCTCAAGGCTGTGGGCGGCTTTGAGGCGGAGATTGTCCCGGTCAGGACCGACGGCGACGTCCTGACCGGCCCGCTGTCCCAGATGGGCGGAACCGGCGTTTTTGCCGCCGCCCTCCGCGCCGCCGTGCTGGATGGCGGCGTGGACGTTGCCGTGCATTCCCTCAAGGACCTGCCCACCGCTGCCATGCCGGGCCTGGCGCTGGCCGCCATCCCGGTGCGCGCCGATTCGCGCGATGCCCTGTGCTCGCGCGGCGGCGTCTCGCTGGCGGAGCTGCCCGCGGGTGCGTCCGTCGGCACGGGCTCCCCGCGACGCGCCGCGCAGCTGCTCGCCGCCCGGCCGGACCTGAACATTGTGGACATCCGCGGCAACGTGGACACCCGGCTGGGACGCGTTCACGGCCTGCCCGGCAACGCAACGGCTGAGGTGGTGCCGGGGAAGACGGGCGACCTCGACGCCGTGGTGCTTGCCGCCGCGGGACTGTCCCGCATAGGCCGGCTGGACGCCGTGACAGAGTACCTCGAACCCGACGTCATGCTGCCCGCACCCGGCCAGGGCGCCCTGGCCCTGGAGTGCCGCACGGCCGACACGGACTTGACGGGCGTCCTCGGCCAGGCGCTGGCTGCCGTCGATGACCACGACACCCGCCTGGCTGTCACCGCCGAGCGCGCCCTCCTGGCACGCCTGGAGGCCGGCTGCAGTGCCCCCGTGGGGGCGCTCGCGTGGCGGAAGGGCTCCATGCTGTACTTGGAATCGGTGGTCTGCTCGCTCGACGGCACCCGGTCCCTGCGCCTGAAAAAAGCCACCGACGGCCTCACCACCGTGGGCGCCACCCTCCTGGGCATCGACCTCGCCGAGGAACTCCTCGCCGGCGGCGCCGCGGACCTGGCAGATTTGTCCGGCTCCGGGAAATGACGGGGGAGCTCGCGGGGCTCCGCGTGGCCGTGACGCGCAGCCGGGACCGGGCCGGTGCCCTGGCCGATGCCCTGGCAGCCGCCGGTGCCGAGCCCGTGCTGGTGCCCCTCATTGACTTTGAGGTTGGAGATAACCACCTCCTCGGCGCCTCGCTGAACCGCCTTCGGGCCGGCGAGTACGCCTGGCTGGTCATCAGCTCCATCACCACGGTGCGCGCCCTGAAACAGTGGTGTGAGGCTGAAGGGACGGTGCTGGCGGAGCTGGTTCCCCCCGGTACGCGGGTGGCGACCATCGGGCCCACGTCCGTTGCCGTGTTGGCCGCCGAGGGCATCCACGCCGAACTGGCGCCCGTGGACGTGCAGTCCGCTGCCGGGCTGGTGGCCCTGTGGCCCGGCTTTCCTGCGGACGACGGCGGCCCGGACCGGGGCGGCAACGCCCGGGTGCTGCTGCCACAGTCCAACCTGGCCGAGCCGACGCTCGCTGACGGCCTCGCAGCGAAGGGCTGGACGCCGGAAACAGTCACGGCGTACCGGACCGTTGACTACCCGGCAGACCCGGCGTTTCGGCTGACGGCCGCGCTGGCGCATTCCCGCCCGGAACCCGGTTCCGGCAGCTACCCCCTGCTCACCCCGGCCGAAGCGGCAGGGGAGGTGCGCGCGGGGGCGGTCAACGCCGTCGTGCTTGCCTCGGGAAGCGCTGCGCGCAGGGTTGCAGCAACCCTGTCGCCGCTGCCGGAATCCTGCCTGGTTGTGGCGATCGGGCAGCCCACGCGGGCCGAGGCCGAGAGGCTGGGCCTGCGCATTGCCGCCACGGCCGAACACCCCACGCCCGCAGGAATCGTGGCCGCCCTGGCTGCGGCCGTGCAGCAATCCACCCCCAGCACCACAGGAGAGATGAAATGAGCTTCCCCCAGCACCGCCCGCGCCGGCTGCGCACCACCGCGGCCATGCGCCGGCTGGTCTCCGAATACCAGCTGGCCCCGGCCGATTTGATCCTGCCCGTGTTCATCCGCGAGGACCTGAGCGAACCGCGCGCCATTTCCTCCATGCCGGGCGTGGTGCAGCACACCACCGAATCGTTGCTCGCCGCAGCCCGGGAGGCCGTGGAGCTGGGGCTGGGCGGCATTATGCTCTTCGGCATTCCGGCCGTCCGCGACGCCGCCGGGACCGCCTCGCTGGACCCGGACGGAGTGCTGAACAGGGCCATTCGGGATGTCCGTGCCGCTGTGGGGGACGCCCTGGTGGTCATGAGCGACCTGTGCCTGGACGAATTCACCGACCACGGCCACTGCGGCGTGCTGGCCCCCGACGGCTCGGTGGACAATGACGCCACCCTGGAGATCTACGCCAAGATGGCCGTGGCACAGGCTGCGGCTGGCGCGCACGTGGTGGCGCCGTCGGGCATGATGGACGGGCAGGTGGGCGTGATCCGCGATGCGCTTGATGCCGCCGGATTCACCTCGGTGTCCGTGCTGGCGTACGCGGCGAAGTACGCCTCCGCGTTTTACGGCCCGTTCCGCGAAGCCGTGGATTCCCAGCTGCAGGGCGACCGGCGGACCTACCAGATGGACCCGGGCAACCGCCGCGAGGCCCTGCACGAGGTGGAGCTTGACCTGGCCGAAGGCGCCGACATTGTCATGGTGAAGCCCGCCATGAGCTACCTGGACATCCTCGCCGACGTGGCCGCCATGAGCCCCGTGCCCGTCGCCGCCTACCAAATTTCGGGCGAATACGCCATGATTGAGGCCGCCGCCGCGAACGGCTGGATCAACCGCCGCGCCGCCATTGAGGAATCGGTGCTGAGCATCAAGCGGGCCGGCGCCACCATGATCCTGACATACTGGGCGGCCGAGCTGGCCGGCTGGCTCCGCAACAACTGACCCATCCGATTCCCCACTTTTACGCCAAGGACCTTTTCATGACCAGTTCGCAGGAACTCTTCGACCGCGCCAAGACCCTCATGCCCGGCGGGGTGAACTCGCCCGTGCGCGCCTTCGGCTCCGTGGGCGGCACCCCCCGATTCATGGTTGATGCCAGGGGCCCGTACATCACCGACGCCGACGGCCGCGAATATGTGGACCTGGTCTGCTCGTGGGGGCCGGCGCTGCTGGGGCACTCGCACCCTGACGTGCTGGCCGCCGTTCACGCCGCCGTGGACCACGGCCTGAGCTTTGGCGCCTCCACCCCTGCCGAGAGCGAACTGGCCGCGCTGGTCAAGGACCGCGTGCCCGGCGTGGGGCACCTGCGCATGGTCTCCACCGGCACGGAGGCCACCATGACCGCCGTTCGCCTGGCCCGCGGCTTCACGGGCCGGGAGCTCATCATCAAGTTCGCCGGCTGCTACCACGGCCACCTCGATTCGCTGCTGGCCGCAGCCGGCTCCGGCCTGGCCACCCTCGCCCTGCCCGGTTCCGCCGGCGTCACCGCCGCGACGGCTGCGGAAACGCTGGTGTTGCCGTACAACGACCTCGCCGCCGTCGAGGCCGCCTTCGCCGCGCACGGTGACCGGATCGCCGCCGTCATCACCGAGGCCGCGCCCGCCAACATGGGCGTTGTGACCCCTGCCGAGGGCTTCAATGCCGGGCTGTCCCGCATCACCACGGAGCACGGGGCGCTGCTGATCCTGGACGAGGTCCTGACCGGATTCCGTGTGGGCCCGGCCGGATACTGGGGACTGACGGGTTCCTCCGAGGGCTGGACGCCGGACCTGTTCACCTTCGGCAAGGTCATTGGCGGCGGACTTCCGACGGCGGCCCTGGGCGGCCGCGCCGACGTCATGGACTATCTGGCGCCCCTGGGCCCCGTCTACCAGGCCGGCACCCTGTCCGGGAACCCCGTGGCCATGGCAGCCGGCGTGGCCACGCTTCGGGCGGCCACCTCATCCGTCTATGAGACCGTGGACGCCCGCTCGCTGGAACTGTCCGCCGCCGTGTCCGGTGCCCTGGCGGCGGAGGGCGTGGACCACTCCATCCAGCGCGCCGGGAACTTGTTCTCAGTCGCGTTTGGCACTTCTGCGAACGGCGTGCACAACTACGCCGACGCCCAGGCCCAGGACGCGTTCCGCTACGCGCCTTTCTTCCACTCCATGCTGGATTCCGGGATTTACCTGCCGCCGAGCGTGTTCGAGGCCTGGTTCCTTTCCGCCGCGCACGACGATGCCGCCATGAACCGCATTTTTGCGTCCCTGCCGGCAGCGGCGAAGGCTGCGGCTGCCGCGACGGCATAATTTTCGGTATCCGGGCCGGGGAGAACTGTCCGCAGTGGTGACGATTGCCAACAACGTGGGCCCGGGATCGGCCTAAACGCGGTCCAGCGCCTGCCAAGGCTCTTCGGGAAGCTCGACGGCGATGCAGTCACCTGCGCGGACGGGCCCGCCCTGGAGCACCACGCCCATGATTCCCGCCCGCCGCACGATGCCGCCGTCGTCGTTCCTCCCGACCAGCTCCTTCAGGAGGCCCGGCTGGAAGTCCTCAATCTGGGAACAGGGGTTTCGCAGTCCTGTCACTTCAACCACGGCGCGGCCCCCGATGTGCAGCAGAGTGCCGCGCGGCAGGGTCAGCACGTCAAGCCCGGAGGTGGTGATGTTCTCCCCCAGGGCGCCCGGATCCACCGTGAAGCCCCTGCCTGCCAGCCAGTCGAAAAGTTCCCCGTGCATGAGGTGGACCTGGCGCAGGTTCGGCTGGGCCGGGTCAGCACGCACCCGGGACCGGTGCTGGACGGTCCTGCCGCAGTGGGCATCCCCTGCCACGCCAAGCCCTTCCAGAAGCTCTATGGCGGCAGCCAGCGGCTTGCCAAAACGGTGTTCCCTGTCCCGGTGCACGGCCACTACCCGCGGCGAATCATTCACGCTGCCAGCCTAGCCGCCCGCCTTCACCGTGAGCACTTTCAGCGCCGCGGCATTGATCTCGGCGGCAAAGGCGGGGTTGGCGCGGGCCAGCGCCAGGACCGCGCCGTACATGTAGGGGATGGCGTTGGGGTTGGCGCACAGGAGCATGGTGCCGCCGGCGTTGAAGAAGTTGTTGGCCCGCACGCCCCAGCTCCACGGGGACAGTTGCGCGGCGTTGCACAGGTCGTCGGAAACAATGACTCCCGTAAAGCCGAGCTGCGAGCGGAGCATGGTGCGCATGACAATGGTGGAGAACGGCGCGATCTTGCCGGGCCGGGCATCGATCCTGTCGTAGTAGGCGCTGGAGACCATGATGTAGCGCACGCCCCCGGCAATGGCGGTCCTGAACGGCAGCAGGTCGGGATCGTTGATGGTGGTCTGGGTGTCGTGGACGTTGCCTGTCACGTCCGTATTGCCCGTGACACGCCCCAGCCCCGGGAAGTGCTTGGCCGTTGGCATGACGTACCCGGCCCTGATCCCGGCCAGGAAGGCATTGCCCTTGGCGGAGACGGCCTGCGGCGTGTACCCGTATTCGCGCTGGAAGTATCCGATTGGCGCGTTGTAGGGCGCAAAGGCCTGGGTGACCGTGTCTAAAACAGGGGCGAGGTCAACCTTGACGCCTGCCCACCGCAGTTGGTTTCCCCAGTTTCTGGCATCCGCCGCCAGCGTGGACGCGAAGAGCGTGCCCTGGGACAGCGCCGTCGGAATTCTGGAGAAGCCGGGGCCATTGAGGACCTGGACGTAGCCGCCCTCCTGGTCGGTGGCCACCAGCATGTACTCATTGTCCGTGGTGGCCGCAGACACGGTGCCCGTCATCCGGTGCACCACTGCCGCCGTCGCACTGATCCCGGCATAGCTGCGCCCGGCCAGGTAGACGTTGCCCACATGGTCCCAGCTGAGCACGTTCATGGTGGCCTGGCTGGCCCCGGTGGCATTGGCTGCCACCATGAAAAGCTGGCCCACGCGCTGGCCCATCGTCATCTGGGCAAGGTGCTGGGCTGGAGTCAGCGCCGCCGTGCTGGCAGACAACGGCACGACGCCGGCCAGGCCGGCTTGGGCAGGCGCCGCACCCAGGAGCGGGGTTGCGGCGAGCAGGGCCGCAACGAGCGCCATGGTCTTGAAGGGGGCGTGCCTGGGCTGGTGGTGCATGGCGCACTCGGCTTGGCTAGAAGGAATCTATAGCCGGAAATTCTACTCCGCATCGGGCCCGTCGACATTGGATAGGGCCCGTCGACATTGGAGATAACCACCCAACCCCAACGTCGGCGGAGGTGGTTATCTCCAATGTCGACGGAAGCCCGGGCGGGAATTAGAGGACGTCGGAGAGGAAGCCCTTGAGCCGGTCGGTCCTCGGCTCGGTGAAGAGCTGATCGGGCGGGCCGGTTTCCACCACCACGCCGCCGTCCATGAACGTGACGGTGTCGGAGACGTTGCGGGAGAAGCCCATTTCGTGCGTCACCACCACCATGGTCATGCCGCCCTTGGAGAGGTCCGTCATGAGCGCCAGGACGCCCTTGACCAGTTCCGGGTCCAGGGCGGAGGTGGCCTCGTCAAAGAACATGACCTCCGGCTCCATGGCCAGGGCGCGCGCAATGGCCACGCGCTGCTGCTGCCCGCCGGAGAGGTTGCCCGGGCGCACGTCCGCCTTGTGCTTCAGCCCCACCATGTCCAGCTGCTCCAGGGCCTTGGCGCGGGCCTGGTCCTTGGGGAGCTTGCGGAGCCGGCGGAGCGCGAACGCCACGTTTTCCACCACGGTCTTGTGGGGGAACAGGTTGAACTGCTGGAACACCATGCCGATGCGCCGGCGGAGTTCGTCCGGGCTGTCCTGCAGCACCGACTTGCCGTCCAAAAGGATGTCGCCGGCATCGGGTTCGATCAGCCGGTTCATGACGCGCAGCAGGGTGGACTTGCCCGAACCGGACGGGCCGATCACGGACGCGGTGGTCCCCTGGGGCACATGCAGGTCAATGCCCCGCAGCACGTGGTTGGAACCGAAGGACAGGTGGACGCCCTTGGCGGTCAGGGACCCGGGGTCAAACTTGCTCATGCAGATGCTCCCTTCCCGACGACGGCGGCCGCCGTGTCAGGTTCCTTCGGCTTGTTGCCCGTGCGCAGGCGGTTGTCGATGTAGTTGACCAGGTGGGTCAGCGGGATGGTCAGCGCCAGGTAAAAGATGGCCGCCGCAACGTAGGGGGAGAGGTTGCCGCTGCGGGCCGCCGCATCCTGGCCGATCTGAAAAAGCTCCCGTTCGGAGGAGAGGAGGCCCAGGGTGAACACCAGGGAGGAGTCCTTGATGAGGGAAATGAACTGGTTCATGAGGGCCGGCAGAACCCGCCGGATGCCCTGCGGGACCACGATGGAGCGCATGGAGGCGCCGTAGCCGAAGCCCAGCGCCCGGGCGGCCTCCAGCTGGCCCTTGTCCACGCTCTGGATGCCGGAGCGGAAAATCTCGCCAATGTAGGCCGCCGCCATGAGCGACAGGGCGGCCACGCCCATGGGGTAGGGGCTGTTGCTTCCCGTCAGTTCACGGAAAATCGGGCCAAAGCCCAGGCCGATCACCAGGATGGTCAGGACCGCCGGGAGTCCACGGAACACATCCGTGTACGCCCGGGCGGCCCACCGGGCCACGAGATTACGGGAGATGCCCATGAGTGCCAGGATCAGCCCCAGGACGGTGCCAATGGCACCGGAGGCCAAGGCCAGGACCACCGTGTTGGGCAGGCCTACGGCAAACAGGCTGGGCAGGACCTCGGCGATCTGTTTCCAGTCAAGGAACGTCTCGCCGAGTCGGTTCAAGTAATCCATGTGGACCCGCTACTTCTTTCTGGCCGGTCTCTACTTGGCCGGGATCTTGACGGACTTGCTGCCCGGCTTCCAGCCTTCGGGGGTCTGCTGGGCGGCGGTGGTGCGGTCCGTGTACCACTGTGAGGTCAGCTTGGTCCACGTGCCGTCGGCAATGACGGCGTCCAGGGCCGAGTTCAGTGCGTCCATCAGCGGCTTGTTGTCGGTGGCCACGGCGTACGCGGTGAAGTTCTGGGTGTTGAGCTTCTTTTCCACGATCTTGGTGCCGTCGCCCGGCTTGACCTGGCCCGTGGCCTGCTGGGACGGGGCCACCCAGGCGTCAACCTGGCCGCTCTTCAGGCTGGCAAACACGGTGTTGTAATCAGGGAACGCAACCGGGTCGATGCCCAGGGTGTTCTTGACGTAGTCTTCCTGCACGCTGCCCGAAACCACGCCAATGCGCATCCCGGCCTTCAGCCCGGCGAAGGTCTGGACCTTGGCGTCATCCTTGGTCACCAGCGCCATGTAGCCGAAATCGTAGCCGTTGGTGAAGGCAACAGTCTGGCGCCGGGCGTCCGTGGTGGAGATCGAGGAGGAGCCGACGTCGAACTGCTTGTTCTTGACCTGGCTCAGCAGTGCCTGGAACTTGGTGGAGGCAAACTCAATCTTGAGCCCCAGCTTGCCGGCCATGGCGCGCAGCAGCTCGTTGTCGTAGCCGGTGAACTTGCCGTCCTTGTCGATGAAGATGTTCGGCGGGGCGTCGGAGAGCGTGCCAACCTTCAGGGTGCCGGGGGTGATCAGCCCCAGCTTGCTGGTGTCAATCTTGTCCAGCGCCGTGACCGACTCGGTGGTGTACTTGCTGGTGTGCTGCTGGTCGGCGCCGGCCAGGGCGTCGGTGGACTTGGCCGAGCTGCCGGTGGTTGCGGCGCCGCCGCAGGCCGCCAGGGAAAACGCCAGTGCGACGGCGACCGGCACGGTGGTGAGCCACTTCAGGGCTGAATTCTTCATCAAGCAATCACTTTCATAGACGTGCCCGACCCGTAGATGCGCGGGAGGGTTTCACAGGTGTGGGGAGTGCACGGTGAATCCGGTGAAGCTTCATAGCAGATCTCAACCCACGAAACTAAATTATGTCATCCGGACGCCCAGGATGGCGGGGGCGAACAAGTGCGTCATAAAAGTGCGATTTGCCGAAGCTGTGGGGGATGATGCGGGCGCAGAGTGGACCGAGGTCCGGGCAAAGCGGTCCGAACGCCGCAGGAGCGGCGTGGGTGCGGGGCAGTGGAGGCTGTGAATTGCCTGTGTGATTTAGCTCATGGCGGTGCCGCGGTCCGCATCTTACTAGGGCAGCACGGGCCAATCGCCCTCGATGACGGCTGCAGGGTCCTTCACACGGCGTAAATATTGCTGGAAGTCGGCAGCCTGCTCGCGCGCCCAGCCCACCTGGGCCGTGTGCAGCTCGGCGGCATCAAGCCGCAGGGCGCTGTATTTCGCGGCGAGGGCGTCGGCCAGCCGGAGCGTGGCTTCGGCGTCGGCGGCGGAGGTGTGGGCGTCGTCGAGCGTGATGCCGTATTCCTCGCAGAGGGCCACCAGCGTGCGGCTGCCCTTGCGGAACCTGTCCACGTGCTTGTTGCAGATGAAGGGGTCAATGACGGGTGCCGCAGCAATCTGGGCGAGCCCGTGGCGGCGGGCCTCCTGGGCAAGCACCGTGAAGTCATAGCTGGCGTTGAAGGCGATGACGGGGATGTTGTTCTTGAACAGGGTGTCCAGGACCGCACCCACTTCAGCCGTGACCACATCCCCCGACTGGCCGTGTTCGCGCGCGTGCTCCGTGGTGATGCCGTGGATGGCGGAGGCCTCCTCCGGGATGTCCATTCCCGGGTCGGCCAGCCATTCATACGTCTCCGCGACGGCCCCGGAGTCGTCCACCATGACAATGGACGCCGTGACAATCCTGGCCTCACGGGGGTCCTTGCCCGTGGTTTCCAAGTCAAACGCGGCCCGGGGGTGCATGCTCCAACTAGTCATGCCCTTACGCTACCTGCTGGGGCCGACACAATTGCCGCCGGGGCCGTGACGCGGGCCCCGCTGTGGACAACTACGCTGGAACCATGCGTGCTGAGTATGTTGAAGCGGTCCTGGACGTCGTGGAGCTGATCCCGGCCGGGCAGGTCCTTTCCTACGGGGACATTGCGGCACTGCTGGAAAGCGGCGGGCCGCGGCAGGTCGGTTCGGTCATGTCCCACCACGGTTCGGCGGTGCCCTGGTGGCGGGTCATCCGGGCCGCCGGGCTGCCTCCCGTGTGCCACGACGCCACGGCCCTGGTCCACTACCGCGAGGAGGCAACGGCACTGCGTGGGGAAACGGGCGGGGAGCACCCGTCCTGGCGCGTGGACATGGCACTGGCCCGCTGGAACCCGAACGAGCCGGAATTTGACGCCATCGACGCCATCGCCGCCCGGCTCCATGCCGCCGTCGGGCCTGCCGCGGCGCCTGAAGCGGGGCCTGCGGCAAAAATGTCGGTGCCCCGTGATGGACTGCAGGCATGAGCACGCTACACACCCAGGGCGCCCCGCACGCCCTGCCCCGCCTGACCCTCGTGGCGCCCACGGGGTCCCAGCTTCCCGCGCCCGCCCCCAGCCCCGACCAGCAGGCCGTCATCGGCCTGGCGCCCGGCTCCGGCCCCGTCCTCATCTGGGGTGCGCCCGGCACCGGCAAGTCCACGGTGCTGGTGGAGGCCGCCGTCAAGCGCATGGAGCACGACGGCGTTGATCCGGCAGGTGCCCTCCTGCTGGCCCCGTCGCGGCTGGCAGCTGCCAGGCTCCGCAATGCCTTTAGCGCCCGGCTCACGCGCAGCCTGAGCACCTCGCCGGCCCGCACCTGGTCCTCCTATGCCTTTGACCTGCTGCGCCGGGCCAAGGTGGAGGGGCGGATGCCGTACGTCGACGGCCCGCCGCGGCTCATGAGCGGGCCGGAGCAGGACCTTATCATCAAGGACCTGCTGGCCGGCCACAGGATGGGCCTGGGCAGGCTGCCAGGGTGGCCCCCGGACCTCGCGGGCGCCCTCGACACGCGCGGCTTCCGCCAGGAGGTGCGCCAGCTCTTTGACCGCGTCATCGAGTATGACGTGACCCCGGACCAGCTGGCGGAGCTGGGCCGGGAAAACGCACGCCCGGACTGGGTGGCCGCAGCGTCCCTCTACCAGGAGTACCGGGACGTGGTGGACTGGGGAAAATCGGGCTCCTTCGACCCCGCCGGGATCATCACGGCCGCCGCCACGCTGCTGCGCAACGACGCCGAATTCCTCGAGGCCGAGCGTGCCCGCCTGCAACTGGTGCTGGTGGACGACATCCAGGAAGCCAACCGCTCCGTCCACGAGCTCCTGGCACTGGTGGGCGGCGGCAAGGAAATCCTGGTCACCGCCTCGCCGGACACCGTGGTCCAGGGCTTCCGCGGCGCCCGCCCGGACCTCGTCGGCACGCTGCGGGAGTCCCTGGCCGGGGACGGGGTGCCGGTGGCCGAATTCACCCTGTCCACCTCGCACCGGCTGACCCCGGAACTGGCCAAGGCCTGGACGGGAGTCGTGGACCGCATCTCACAAAGCCGCGGCGGGCACCGGGCGCGCGTGCTGGCCTGGACAGCATCTGCCCCGGAACCCGGCCCCGCCCCGGAACCCCGCCCCGCCCCGGAGCCGGGCGAAGGCACCGCGGCCGGCCCGCCGCCGTCGTGCGTCACTGCCCACCTGGTGGCCTCCGAAGTCCACGAACTGCGGCTGGTGGCTGAACGCATCCTGCACCTGCAGCACCTGGCCGGGCACAGCCTCAGCGAGATCGCCGTGATTGTCCGCACCGGCTCGGCGCTCGCGGAACTGCAGCGCTATCTCAGCGGGCTGGGCATTCCCGTCAAGGTGCCGGTGGCCGAAAACCCCGTCCGCGACGAGCCCGCCGTGCGTCCCCTGCTGGAGGCCTTCCGCGTGGCGCTGGACCCCTCCGTGCTGGATGCGGAGCTGGCCGTGTCGCTGCTGACCTCGCGCCTGGGCCGCTCCACGGCGCTGCACCTGCGCCGCCTGCGCCAGTCGCTGCGCCAGCAGGAGCTGCATTCCGGCGGCGGCCGGGCCAGCGACGAACTGCTGGTTGAGGCGCTTGGCAACCCGGAAAAGCTGGCCCCGCTCGGCTGGGAGGCCCAGAACGCGGGCCGGATCGCCGCCATGCTCGCAGCGGGCCGGAATGCGGTGGCGGAGCCCGGCGCGAATGCTGAAACCGTGCTGTGGGCGCTCTGGGATGCCTCGGACTGTTCGGGGACGTGGGAATCGCAGGCGCTGCGCGGGGGGCCCACGGGCATCCGGGCGGACCGGGACCTGGACGCCGTCATGGCCCTGTTCCAGACGGCGGAGCGCTACGTGGACCAGCTGCCAGGCTCCAGCCCGCAGCAGTTCCTGGACTACCTCCTCAACCAGGAACTGCCCATGGACACGCTGGCTGCCCGCGCCCAGCGGAGCGACGCCGTGGAAATCCTGACCCCTGCCAGTGCCGCCGGCCGCGAATGGCCGGTGGTGATTGTGGCCGGGCTCCAGGAAGGCGTGTGGCCGAACACCCGGCTGCGCGGGGAAATGCTGGGCAGCCAGTTCCTCGTGGACGTACTGGAGCGCGGCCCCGCCGTGGCCGCGCAGGTCGACCCTGCCGCGCGGCTGCGAGAAATCCGCTATGACGAGCTGCGCAGCTTCGCCGCCGCCATCTCCCGTGCCGGGCGCCAGCTGATCCTCACGGCGGCCACGGGGCACGACCTCCAGCCGTCGCAGTTCCTGGACCTTGCGGCCCCGTACCTGCCCGTGACGGACTCCGGCGGCGAATCCCAGTACCCGGTCCGCCCCGTGGAACAGGTGCCGCGGCCCATGACGCTGCGCTCGCTCGTGGCGGAGCTGCGCCAGGAATCGGAAATGCATGCCGAGCCCGAATCCGCCCGGATCCTGGCCATGCTGGCCTCCGAGAACGTTCCCGGGGCCTCGCCGTCGGACTGGTGGGGGCTGCTGCCGCTGAGCTCCCAGGCCCCCATTGTGGCCGACGGCGAACCCGTCACCGTCTCCCCGTCCAAGGTGGAAGCCGTGCTGAAATCCCCGCTGAACTGGTTTGTGAAGGCGGCCGGCGGCGAGGCCACCACCGACTTCGCCCGGAGCCTGGGCACGCTGATCCACTCCATCGCCGAGCACATTCCCGAAGGTGCCGGGCATGAGTACTTGGCGGAGCTGGAAAAGCGCTGGCCGTCCCTGGGCATGGGGGACTCCTGGGAGGCCGACGCCGACTATGGGCGCGCGCAGGAAATGCTGCGCAAGCTGGCCCAATACGTGGTTGATGCCCGCCAGCAGGGCCGGAGGCTCATGGGCGTGGAGGTGGACTTCTCGGTGGACATTCCCGGCGGGGAGAGGGTGGCGCGGCTCCGCGGACAGGTGGACCGGCTGGAAGCGGATGCGGACGGAAACCTGGTGGTCATTGACCTGAAAACAGGCAAAACAAAACCCACCGGGGCGGAAATTGAGCACCACCCGCAGCTGGGCAGCTACCAGGCGGCCGTGCTGGCAGGGGCGTTTGCCGACGTCGCCGCATCGGCCGGCATTGTGTCCACGCATGCAGGTGGCGCCGCCCTGCTGCCCTTGGGCGACGGCACGAAATCCGTCAAGACCCAGGACCAGGCCGCCCTGGCCGCCGGCCCGGATGACTGGGCCACACCCAAGGTCCTGGAGGCGGCCCTGCTCATGGCCCGGGCCACGTTCCCGGCCCGCCACGGGGCGGACTGGACCGAACGCAGCGGCTGCCCCCTGCCGTCCATCTGCCCGCTGTGCCACGAAGGAAAGCAGGTCACCGAATGAGCCAAGCGGCCCCCGAACCCACCGCCGTCCTGGACCGCCTGCTCAGCCCCGCAGAACTCGCCGGGCTCCTGGGCCAGTTCCCGCCCACCGCGGAGCAGGCCGCCATCATCTGCTCGCCCCTGGAGCCGCTGCTGGTCATCGCCGGGGCCGGCTCCGGCAAGACCACCACCATGGCGGACCGGGTGGTGTGGCTGGTGGCCAACGGGCTGGTGCGCCCGGAGGAAATCCTCGGCGTAACCTTCACCCGCAAGGCCGCCGGCGAGCTTGCCTCGCGCATCCGCGGGCAGCTGGCCAAGCTCGGCACCCTGGCCCGCTCCGGCGCCGTCGAGCTTGCCCCGGCCGCGGCCGCCCTGGACGCCCTGGAGCCAAAGGTGTCCACCTACCACTCCTACGCCAGCGGCATTGTCACCGACTACGGGCTGCGCCTGGGCATTGAACGGGACGCCGTGGTGCTCGGTGCCGCCGAAGCCTGGCAGCTGGCCAGCGACGTGGTCGAGGCCCACGACGGCGGCCACACCCACTTCACGGCCGCCAAGTCCACGCTCATCCAGTCCGTCATGGACCTGGCCGGCGAATGCGCCGAGCACCTGCAGGATCCCGCGGACGTGCGCGCGGAACTGGACGCCCGGGTGGCTGAATTTGAGGACCTGCCCTACATTGACGGGACGGCAAAGCCCCGCACCCTTGCCGCCAACAGGCTGCTGGACATCCTGCGCACCCGCGCCACCGTGGTGGACCTGGTGCAGCGCTATGCGGAGGCCAAGCGCCGTCGCAACGCCCTGGACTACGGGGACCTGGTGGCCCTTGCCGCGCGGATTGCCGCCGAAGTGCCGCACGCCGGGGAAACCGAGCGCCAGCGATTCAAGGTGGTGCTGCTGGACGAATTCCAGGACACCTCCCACGCCCAGCTGCAGCTCTTTGCCAAGCTCTTTGGCGGCGGCCACCCCGTCACGGCAGTGGGCGACCCCCACCAGTCCATCTACGGCTTCCGCGGCGCCTCCGCCGGCCAGCTGTTCCGGTTCCCGGAGATTTTCCGCAGGCACGACGGCGGCTGGGCGCCGACAGCCGAGCTCACCATTGCGTGGCGCAACTCCGCGCACATCCTGGCCGCCGCCAATGTCATGTCCGCCGAGCTGGCCGCGGCCCAGGTGCGCAAGGCCAATGCCCGGCTCGCGGCCGGGCTGACGGCGGGGGAGCGTGCCGCAGCCGGCCCGCAGGTGGTGGTCTCGCCCCTGCGGGAAAAGCCCCAGGCACCCGACGGTGAGGTGGTGCTGGCCCGCTTTGACACGGCACTGGCTGAGGCTGAGGCCATTGCCGCGGAGGTGCTTTCGCGGAAGGGTGACTTCACCTCCCGCCGCGGAGCCCAGGGTGCCATGACCGTGGCCGTGCTGTGCCGCCGCCGGGCCCAGTTCGGCACCTTCCAGTCGGTGTTTGACGCCCATGGCATCCCCTACGAGATTGTGGGCCTGGGCGGGCTGATGTCCACCCCTGAAATTGTGGACCTGGTGGCCACCCTGCGCGTCATTGCCGACCCCGGCCGCTCCGACGCCCTGATGCGGCTGCTGACCGGGGCGCGGTGGCGGATTGGCCCGGCGGACCTCATGGCCTTTGCCGACTGGTCCCGGTACCTGGCCCGGCGGCGGGAGTGGGCGGCAAAGGCCGGCGTGGCGTTTGATGCTGAGGCGCTCCAGGCGGAGGGGGTTGGTGGTGCGGACATGGACCGCGAAGCCGTTGCCGGGGACGGCACCGGGCCTGCGGAGGAGCGGGTGGTGACCTCCGACGTCGTCGATGCCGCATCCCTGGTGGAGGCGCTGGACTACCTCAGCCCGGACTTTTGGCCGGAGTCCGCCCGGCCGCTGACGGACACGGCGCGCACCCGCCTGCTGGCGCTGCGCGACGAGCTGCGCGTCCTGCGCACCTTTGTGGGCGACGACCTCAGCAACCTGCTGGGAGTGGTGGAGCGGACCATGCTGCTGGACATTGAACTGGCCTCGAAGCCCGGCTCCAGCATCCACCATGCGCGGCGCAACCTGGACGCCTTTGCCGACGCCGCGGCCAGCTTCATGCAGGCCGCCGAACGGGTGGACTTGGCGGCGTTCCTTGCCTGGCTGGAAACGGCCGAGTCGGAGGAGGGCGGGCTGGAGCTGGCAGCCGTGGAGACGAATCCGGATGCGGTGCAACTTCTGACGGTGCACGCGTCGAAGGGGCTGGAATGGGATGTGGTTTTTGTGCCGGGCATGAACACCGGTGCGTTCCCCAGCGCCAAGGCCGACAGGTGGACCACGGGGGCCAAGTCGCTGCCGTGGCCGCTGCGCGGGGACCGGGACGACCTCCCCGCCTGGGACGTGAACGTGCCGGACGTGAAGACCCTCATGGAGAACGAGAAGCTGTTTGCCGATGACGTGAAGCTGCATGCGGAGGAGGAGGAACGCCGGCTGGCCTATGTGGCGTTCACGCGGGCGCGGGACTTTTTGATGTGCAGCGCCACCGTGTGGGGGATCGGGAAGGCGCCGCTTGAACCCTCACTGTTCCTCGCCGAATTGCTCCCGCTCAGCACCGGCGCCGCCCAAACCGCCCAGGTGGTCCACTGGGAGGAGGATCCGGAGGACGGCGCTGAGAACCCGGTGGCCGCGGGGGAGGAGTCCGCCCAGTGGCCGTACGACCCGCTGAACGGGCCCGTCATTGAGGGCCGTCCCGGGGTTGCCGCCCGGCCGGGCCGGCGCGAGAACGTCGAGGCGTCGGCCGCTGCCGTCCGCGCCGCCCTCGTTGAGGTTGGAGATCACCACCTCCCCTCCGAGCCGGGGGGCGCCGCGTTTCTTTCCGCCAACCCCCGGTGGGGGCGGGAGGCGTCCGTGCTGCTGGCGCAGGAGGGGGCCGAATCGGACCAGCTGCGGGTGGAACTGCCTCCGCACATTTCGGCTTCGCGCCTGGTGGCCTTGGGGGAGGATGCCGAGAAGGTTACCCGGGCCATGCGCCGGCCCGTGCCCGCCAAACCTGGGATGGCGGCCCGCAAGGGCACGGCGTTCCACGCCTGGATCGAGGAATACTTTGGCACCACGGGCCAGCTGGACCTGGACGAGCTCCCGGGGGCCGACTCCTACGTTGACGAGGCCTACGGCCTGGCGGACATGCAGGAGACATTCAGGAACTCTGCCTGGGCCGGCCGGACCCCGGCGGAACTGGAGGTCCCCATCGAAACCCGGGTGGCCGACGTCGTGGTCCGCGGGCGCATTGACGCCGTCTTCCGTGATGACGACGGCGGCTGGGACCTCATCGACTGGAAGACCGGCATGGTGCCGTCCAAGGCGCAGCTGGCGGTGCGCGGGGTGCAGCTGGCCGTCTACCGGCTTGCCTGGTCGCGCTTGAAGGGCGTGCCGCTGGAACAGGTCAGGGCCGCCTTTTACTACGTCGGGCAGGACAAGCTGATCCGGCCTGTGGACTTGGCAGGGCAGGCGGAATTGGAGGCGATCGTCACCAACGCGTACTCGTCCGGCAGTTGAGCTATTTCGTGGAAAACACAGTGACCCAGACCCTTGAGTCGGCGGGCTAGTTGTTGGAGGCCGGCTTGAGGGGAATGACTTTCAGCGCAGTCGTGTCGACGTCCTCGGGGGAACTGGCGGCTGGCATTCCCTCGTCCACCGCGTGGACGTCGTCCCCTGCCGGTTCGGCAGCGCCACTTTCCGATTCGACGGCGGAGGGGCCGCCGTCGTCGTCCGGTTCGGACTCGCTAGGCCCGGCCTCCGGGGCATCGCCGGGACCGGCCGCCGGGGCATCGACAATGGGCATTGCCCCGGTGGGTGCTTCACTGGAGGCGGCGGCAGTGGAACCGGGCACCGCCTCCCCGCCGGATCCGGACTCGGGCACGGGCGTCTCGGGAGTCTCGGGCACGGGCGACGGCTCGGTGCTGATGGGCTGGCCGCCGTGGGCGTTGATGTCTGCCTCCAGGGTTGCCAGCATGGCTTCGGCGTCCGCCACCATGCGGGCCGAATCGGCAGCAAAGCCCTTGACCAGCCACTGGGCCAGGGCAAACTCGGCGCTCAGGGCGGCGCGGCGCAGCAGGTGCGGGTCAGGGGATTCGCGCCGTGCCGCCGAATAGGCCTGCACCACGGTGTCCACGAACTCCGGGTTGTTAATGGCCACCAGCCACGCAAAGTCGTCGGCGGGATCGCCCACGCGGAGGTCGGTCCAGCCCATGACGGCCGTGACCTGCGTGCCCTCGAGCAATATGTTGTCCTCGTGCAGGTCGCCGTGGACCACCGAGGCATTGAAGCGCCACAGGGCCACGTCTTCCATGGCATGTTCCCAGCGGCGCAGCAGGGACGGCGGGATCTTGCCCGTGGTGGCCGCCTGGTCCAGTTCATTGAGCTTGCGCTGGCGGAATTCATTGGCCGTGTAGCTGGGCAGGTCGGCGTTGGTGACCAGCTCCTGCGGCAGGTCGTGGATCGCGGCGATCGCGGCCCCGATTTCCATGGCCAGCGCGGCACCGCCGGAGGCCATCTCCTCCACGGACTCGGCCTTCCCGGCAATGTGCGAGTACACAAAGGTGATCAGTTCGCCCTGGCGCACAGTCCCCGCCACAGTGGGCAGCAGGAACGGCAGCTCGGCCCGGATGCCGGGGGCAAAGGCGCGCAGCACCTGGCGTTCTGTCTCCAGCCGGGCACTGGCCTCTACGTGCTTGGGGGAGCGCACCCGCCAGCGCCGGTTTTCCGAGTCCACCAGCAAGGCGGAGCTGAAATCGGCGGCGTCGTCCGGCTCCGGGGCAAATGCCGTGACGTTAAGGCCGGGCACAGCCGCGCTGGCAACAGCGGCCAATTCGATTGCACTCATTCGTCTCACCCCTCCACCGTAAAGGTCCAAGCTGGCAACTGGCTGCGCTTGCGGCGGCGAGTCGCGATAAGCCGGCGGCGCGGCCTGCGCCACCCGCTGTCCACAGGCAGCCTTCCCGGAATGTAAAAAGTCGGGCAGACTGCGTACGGTAGAACCATGATCCAAGCCTTGCCTTCCCCCGCAGCCGTGCTCGAAAGAAACTGTGAACAACGCAGCGAAAGCCGGTACCTGGAGCAGGTGCAGGGCAGCCCGGACCACCGGATCGTCCTTTTCCGCCGAGGCCGTGCCCTCGTGGTGTCCGGCGGCCTGGCCTTTCTGGAGCCCGCCGGGGTGGCCGGCCGCCTGCCGGCCGGCACAGTGACCGTCTACCTCGGCCAAACCATAGATTCCGGACCGCTGCCGGCCGGAACCCACCTTGTCCTGAAGGTTGTCCCGGACGACGCCGGTGAGTTGCCTTGGGTGCCTGCCGGCACCTTTTTCTCGGGGTACAGGGACGTGGGCGACACGCTGGGTGAAACGGATGCGGCCATTTTCATTCAGGCGCAGGCCGTGGCGAACTGGCACGGCAGCCACCGTTTTTGCCCGCGCTGCGGCGCGCCCACCATCCCGGAACACGCGGGCTGGATGCGCCGTTGCACGGAGGACGGCTCCGAACACTTCCCGCGGACCGATCCTGCGGCCATCGTGGCCGTTGTTGGTGCGGACGGGCGAATCCTCCTGGCCAGCAACTTTGCCTGGGAACCCAACAGGTACTCCACCGTGGCCGGCTTCATCGAAGCAGGTGAAAGCGCCGAACAGGGTGCCGTCCGGGAAATTGCCGAAGAAGTGGGCGTCCACCTGCACACCACCCACTATGCCGGGTCCCAGGCCTGGCCGTTCCCGCGGTCCCTCATGCTCGGCTTTGTTGCCTACACCGACGACACCCTGGCCATCCCGGACGGGACGGAGGTCCGGGAGGCGCGCTGGTTCAGCCGCGACGAACTGCAGGCAGCCGTGCTGAGCGGGGAGGCCATCATCTCCCGGCGCCTCTCCATTGCCCGGGCCCTCATTGAACACTGGTACGGCGGAACCATCCTGGAACCCGGGGAAGGCCCGGACCGGGAAGATGCGGCATCCGTGGAACCCGGGGCCACCGGACACGCCCCCGCAGGCGGGCGGGCATGATGTACGACCCCCGGCAGGCAGGCCTTCCGGTCATGGACGAACGCACGGCGGAAGAACGCATCCTGGCCGGGCTGGACGATGAACAGCGCGCCGTCGCCACCACGCTGGCAGGGCCCCTCTGCGTCCTGGCAGGTGCCGGAACCGGCAAGACCCGCGCCATAACGCACCGCATCGCCTACGGCGTCCACACCGGCGTCTACAACCCCAACAGGCTCCTGGCCGTCACTTTCACGGCCCGGGCGGCAGCGGAAATGCGCACCCGGCTGCGCGACCTTGGCGTGGGAACCGTCCAGGCCCGCACCTTCCACGCCGCCGCCCTGCGGCAGCTGCAGTATTTCTGGCCCCACGCTGTGGGCGGCCAGCTGCCCGGGCTGCTCGAACACAAGGCCCAGGTCATTGCCGAAGCCGCACGGCGCCTGCGCCTGCCCACCGACAGGGCCGCCATCCGTGACCTGGCAGCCGAGGTGGAATGGGCCAAGGTCTCCATGCTGACCCCCGAAACCTACGTGGGCAAGGCGGAGGACCGGGGTGAACCCGGCGGACTGGACAAGCTGGCCATGGGCCGGCTGTTCCAGTCCTATGAGGATGTGAAGGCGGACCGGAACCTCATTGACTTTGAAGATGTCCTGCTCATCACCGTCGGAATCCTGCAGGAGGACCCCCGGGTGGCGGCAACCGTCCGTGAGCAGTACAGGCACTTTGTTGTCGACGAGTACCAGGACGTGTCGCCCCTGCAGCAGCGCATGCTTGACCTGTGGCTGGGCGGGCGCGATGAACTGTGCGTGGTGGGCGACGCCAGCCAGACCATCTACTCCTTTACGGGAGCCACGCCCAGGCACCTGCTGGACTTCCCGGCACGCTATCCCAAGGCCAACGTGGTGAAGCTGGTCCGTGACTACCGCTCTACGCCTCAAGTGGTGGGCCTGGCGAACACGCTGCTCAAGAGCCGGCGCAGCGGCGGACTGGCCGCGGACGCACTCTGGTCCGCGCCGCTGGAACTCAGGGCGCAGCGGGCGTCCGGGCCGTTGCCGGAGTTCCTGGAATGCAGCGACGATGAGGCCGAAGCGGCAGCCGTGGCCGGGCGCATCAAGATCCTCATTGACCACGGCACCCAGGCCAGCGAAATTGCCGTGCTGTTTCGCACCAATGGGCAGTCGGAAGCCTACGAGCGCGCCCTGGCATCCGCCGGCGTCGGCTACCAGCTGCGCGGCGGGGAACGCTTCTTTGCCCGCAAGGAGGTCCGCGACGCCATTTTGCAGTTGCGGGCAGCCTCGCGCTCGGCGGAAGATGAGCCCCTGGGCCAGCTGGTCCGCGACATCCTGGCCAACCTCGGCTGGCAGGCCGAGGCGCCGAAGTCCGGGGGGGCCGTGCGTGAACGCTGGGAGTCCCTCGCGGCGCTGGTGGCCCTCGCCGACGACCTGGTCACTTCACGCAGCACGCCTGAACACGCATTCACCGTGGTGGACCTGGTGGCCGAGCTCCAGGAACGGGCGTCAGCCCAGCACGCCCCCACCGTCCAGGGCGTGACGCTGGCGTCCCTGCACTCCGCGAAGGGCCTGGAATGGGACGCAGTATTTCTGGTGGGGCTGAGCGAGGGCCTCATGCCCATCTCTTTTGCCGACACCGCGGAAACCGTGGATGAAGAGCGGCGCCTGCTCTATGTGGGCATCACCCGGGCCCGCGAGTTTCTGAACTTTTCCTGGTCCACGGCCCGCACGCCGGGCGGGCGGGCCAACCGCCGGCCGTCGCGGTTCCTGGACGGGCTCCGGCCCGGCTCGGCGGCAGGGACGGCAGCCGGGCCACGGATGGCGACCACCCGGAAGGCTCGCAAGACGGCAGCCCCGTCCGTGTGCCGGGTGTGCGGCAAGGTGCTCACCACCGGCGCCGAGCGAAAGATCGGCCGCTGTTCCACCTGCCCCGCCGGCTATGACGAGGCAGTCTTCGAGGAATTGCGTGCCTGGCGGCTGGGGGAGGCCACCTCGGCGGAGGTACCTGCCTTTGTGGTCTTCACGGATGCCACGCTGATGGCCATTGCCGAGGCCGCCCCGAAGGACCTGGCGGAGCTGGCCGCCCTGCCCGGCGTGGGGCCCTCCAAGCTGGAGCGCTACGGCGAGGCCGTGCTGGAAATCGTGGCCAGCGCCTGACGCTGCAGCTGGCAGCCGCAGTCCGGGTGGGCCGGGTACTCCTGCCTGCTCCACCGCCCATTGGCCGGATGGAACGTCATGACGGAGGACCAGGCACCGGGCTGGTTCACGGCATCCAGAAATAGGAGGACCTGGGCCGCCGCCGTGCCCGCCAGGGCGGTGGCCAGCGCGGCCCCCTCCAGCAATTCCGTGCGTGGCCGCCGCCCGTCCGGCGCTGCAGGCCCGGCACTGCCCGCGGCGAGCTGCTCGCAGACCTCGTGCCACAGGGGATCGCCCGCGCCGCGGTGGCGTTCCACACATTCCGCGCACGCCGTTTCACCGGGCAGCACCAGCGGCCCCACCGTGCCGTCCTGCTCGCGGATCAACACAAAGAGGTGGGGACGGTCAGTGCTCATGAACCGGGCGGCCGTTTCAGCGCTGACGGCGTCGTGGGCCACCACCACGGCCAAGTCCAGGCACCGGGCGTCCGGCCCGCCGGAGCCGCCGTCGTGCAGCACGTGGGCGTGGCAGCTGGGATCCTCCCGCAGCAGGTGGCGGCGCACCGCGGCTGAACGGGCAAGCCCGATGTCCGCCAACCTGAACGATCCCGGGCTGACATCCACTGCGGTGACTGTTTGGTCATCCTCCAGCAGGATGGTGCCCACCCCGGCACTGACCAGCGCCCGGGCCAGCGCCGCCCCCGTGCGGCCCAGCCCCATGACATGCACGACGCCGTGTTCCCGCCTGTCGATGTACGTCCGGCTGGGTGTCCGGTACAGGCCCAGCATGGCCGAGCGTTCCGGCTCGAGCCGTTCGGCACGAAAACCGTGCACCGCCAGGTCTGCGTCCCCAAAGAGCATCCCGTTCAGGGTTGCCAGGATTTCCTGCGCCCGCCCCTGGGTCAAGCCCAGGGACTCGGCGCAGCCCGCCACCTGGCCGTCAGGGATGCCACGGCGAAGTGCGTCAATGAAAAGCAGGTCGTCCGGCTGCAGCCCGTCAATGACGGTGCCCCCGGCCCCCACCCCGATTTGGATGCTGTGGGCTCCGCGGCGGACCACCCGAAGCCCGGGGTTGATGGTTGTCATGTCGGCCTCCTGCAGCACTGGCTCCCTGCCCGCGACCCGGGCAGGGATGCTGCCTTGATTTTGGCACGGGACCGGTAATCCTGCACGAAGTTATCCACAGGCGGCAGTTGTCCACAATTTGGCTTTTCCGTTCGATGGCGCTGCCGCCGGCGTAGTACGGTCGATGCATGGCAGCACAAATCCTTCCGGCCTCCAACCGTCCGCCGCAGCCCGGCCAGCAGCGGCCCGAGCCCCGCCGTGCGCCCCTGGGCAGGGGAACGCCGGGGCCGCTCGGCGATTCCATCTCCGCGCACCGTGCAGCGAACGGTGCCCCGGTGGTGGTGAGGCGCACCCGCCGTCGCAAAACAGGCATCGCCGCGTTTTGGGAAGCGGGCCGGGCCGTCATCGCCGTGCCGGCGCGCATGACCCTGGAGGATGAGGACTACTGGGTGCCCCACATGGTCTCCCGCCTGGATGCCGACACGCGCGCCAGGGCCGGGGGCCGGCGTCGTGCTGCGCCCGCCAGCGATGACGCGCTGATGCAGCGGTGCCGGCTGCTGTCGGCGCGGTACCTGGGTTCGCGGGCCGAACCGGATTCCGTGCGGTGGGTGCGCAACCAAAACGGCCGGTGGGGCTCGTGCACCCACGCACGCCGGACCATCCGCATTTCACACCATGTGCAGGGAATGCCCGAATGGGTCCTGGACTATGTCTTGCTGCACGAGCTGTCCCACCTGATCCACCCCAACCACAGCGCAGCCTTTTGGGCGGAGCTTGCCGGCTACCCCCACCTGGAGCGCGCCAAGGCATTTTTGGAGGGGGCTTCCTTTGCCTCGGCGCGCAACATCCAGGGCATGGCCGGCGACCTGGACGACGAATCCCCCGGTGACGGGGAATCACCGGGGGACCAGGGGGACGGCGTCGACGGGGACGCCGGCGGACCGGGCTCCGGGGAGCAGTGGGCCGCCGAACTGTTCTGAGGCAGTTACTGGCCCGTCTCAGGCCCTTCCGGGTGCTCAGGCCCTTCCGGGTGCTCAGGCCCTTCAGTGGTCTCTTCCGGGGGGACTTCGTCAAAGCCGCCGTCCAGGAGCTTCGCCAGGGCCGCGTCAACGTCGGACTCGGACGCATCCGAGGCGGAGCGGCGGGCGCTGAAGCCTGCAGCGTCATCCAGGTCCGCGGAGGTGGGCAGCAGGTCGGGGTGCGCCCAGATGGCGTCGCGCCCGGCAATGCCGC
Organism: Arthrobacter silviterrae; assembly: GCF_011045165.1. Lineage (GTDB taxonomy): Bacteria > Actinomycetota > Actinomycetes > Actinomycetales > Micrococcaceae > Specibacter > Specibacter silviterrae. The sequence continues at coordinate 55,189 of NZ_JAAKZI010000014.1, read as the reverse complement.
GCTGTTCCTTGAGGGAGGACCACAGCGCCGCAGCCTCGCGCAGGCGCCGCGGGCGCAGCTCCAGGCCCACCAGGGAGCCGAACGCGTGCTCGGCGGGGCCGCCGGTGGCCCGGCGCCGGCGGATGGTCTCGCGGATGGCCGCCGCGGCAGGCAGGTTCGCGGCCGCGGCGAAGGTGACTTCATCCACCCAGCCCTCCACCAGTGCCAGGGCCGTTTCCAGCTTGGACAGGGCGGCTTCCTGTTCCGGCGTGCGGGCCGGCATGAAGACGCCTTCGGACAGGGCGGCCTGCATTGCCTCAGGGTTGGAGGGGTCCAGGTTGTGGGCCAGGTCCTCGATGCGGGACATGTCGATGTGGATGCCGCGGGCGTAGGACTCAATGGCGCCGAGCAGGTGCCCGCGCAGCCACGGCACCTGCACAAACAGCCGCGCGTGTGCGGCCTCGCGCAGGGCCAGGAACAAGCGGATTTCCTGCTCGGGAACCTCCAGCCCTTCACCAAACGCCTTCACATTTGCCGGCAGCAGCGCCATTTGCAGGTCCGCCAGCGGTATACCGATGTCGGTGGAGCCCACCACTTCCTTGGCCAGCGCACCCACGGCAGCACCAAGCTGCAGGCCGAACAGGGCCCCTCCCATGTTTTGCATCATGGAGGCCGCACCGCCCATCATGGACTTCATTTCCTCGGGGAGCTGCTCATTCATGGCGGTGGAAATGGCGAACGCAATGCTGTTGGCCACGGGCTCGGTGAGGCGCTGCCAGGTGCCGAGGGTTTCCTCCACCCATTCCGCGCGGGACCAGGCCTTGCCGATGATCGCCGTGGCGGCCAACTCGGTGAACGGATCCAGCCACATTTCGGCCAGCCGGAGCGCCTCATCCACCTCACGGGACTGGGCCGGTGACACGGACGGGTCATCGCCGGCGGCCGCCTTCCTGGCGGCGTCCCGGGCCAGGTCCCAGTTGACGGGGGTGTCGGAGGATCCGCTCATCATGGCCTGGACCTGGGAGAACATTTGGGCCAGGACCTTGGGGTCCGACGGCAGGCCGGCAGCCTTGGCCAGTTCGGCAGCATCAAAGCCCTCCATGCCCTGTCCACCCAGCAGATTGGCCAGCATTTCGGACAGCGGATCCTTCGGCGTGTCGTCGTCGTCGTTGTTTGCTGGTGTGGGTGACATGATGGCCCGATCGTTGCAGGGGATGCTGATGAGGTTCACGTTACCGCCGCCGTGCACGCTTGTCTCCCCGCGGGTCGGTCCTGTTCGCTACAGGCAAAGGTGCCCCAAACCGCCACAAAACCGGGCACCTGTTCCCGGTGCATTCACAGCCCGGACACGGGCTGACACAGTAGGCTGGTGGATGGTGTTCGCCGCCCGGCGGCACAGGGCCCACCGCCGCGCAGCCTGGAAAGGTACAAAGAATTGAGCCAGCAGAACCAGGAGGACCGGCCCGCCGCCGCACCCCGCACAGGGACCCGCGACAGGCGGCTGCCGCTCATGGCGGTCTCCGGCGTGGTGGCCCTGGTGCTGGCCGTTGCGGCCCTGGCCATACCGGTTCCCTACGTGGTTGAATCGCCCGGCCCGGCCATCAACACGATCGGCAAGGTGGACAACCAGCCAGTCATCAGCGTTGCGGGCCACGACAGCTTCCCGGCCAACACAGGCAGCCTTGACCTGACCACGGTGCACCTCACCGGCGGGCTGCCCGGGAGCCAGGTGAACCTTTTCGAGGTCCTCGCTGCCTGGCTCAACCCCTCGGACTCGATTTACCCCGAGGAGCTCATTTATGCGCCCGGCGTCAGCCAGCAGGCTGTCAACAGTGAAAACACCGCGGCCATGACCGGCTCCCAGGAAAACGCCACGGCCGCGGCCCTGACCGCGCTGAACATCGGCTACAAGACTGTGCTGGCCGTGGCCTCCGTGCCGGCCGACGGCGCCTCCGCCGGCATCCTCAAGCCCGACGACGTCCTGGTCTCCATTGGCGGCAAGCCCGCCTCTGCGCTAACCACCATCCAGGGCGTGCTGGCTGCCGGCCAGGGCGCCCCCGTCACGGTGGACGTATTGCGCGGCGGGGCTGCCAAGTCCGTCACGGTCACGCCCCGCAAAGGCACGGACGGAAAATACCTCCTCGGGATTGCGCTGCAAAACAAGTACACCTTTCCGTTCGACGTGAAAATTTCGCTGAGCAACATTGGCGGCCCCAGCGCCGGCATGATGTTTGCCCTCGGCATCATGGACACCCTGACACCCGGCGAACTGACGGGCGGGCGGCACTTTGCCGGCACGGGAACCATTGACAACACGGGCAATGTGGGCGCCATTGGGGGCATTGCGCAAAAAATGGTGGGCGCCCGCAACAGCGGTGCCGACTACTTCCTGGCACCTGCCGCAAACTGCACGGACGTGGTGGGCCACGTCCCCAACGGGCTTCAGGTCATCAAAGTCGCTACCCTGAAGGAAGCATATGACGCTGTTTCTGCCATTGGCTCCGGCAAGGACGGATCCAGCCTGCCCACATGCAAGTAACAATTGAGCATCATGCGGAACCCGGCCGCGCCGCCATTCGTGGCACCAGTGTGGCCGGATTGCGCAAGGACCGCCCGGCACCACCGTCGAATCACCACCAGTAAGCAGAGGTAAGAGTGACATCCCGCCCAGCACCGTCCCCGAGCAGTTCCGCCAGGCCCAGACGCCGCAGTGCCCTCCTGCCCACCATCATCGTGGTGGCAGCGCTGGTCATTGGCCTGGTGATTTTCGCCGGCGTCTACACGGACTTCCTCTGGTTTGACCAGCTGGGCTACAGCACCGTGTTTTGGCGAGAGCGCCTGGCCAAGCTGATCATTTTCCTCGCAGCCTTCCTGGTCATGGCCGTTGCCGTGTACTTCTCCATCCGCGTTGCGTACCGGGCCCGCCCCATTTATGCCCCGGACAACGCCCGCGACGACAACCTCAACCGCTACCAGGTGCAGCTGGAACCCATCCGCCGCGTGGTGATGGTGGGCGTGCCTGTGGTGTTTGGGCTGTTCGCCGGCACCGCCGCCATGGCGCAGTGGGAGAAGGTGCTGCTGTTCCTGTACCGGGTGCCGTTCGGGAGCACCGACCCGCAATTCCAACTGGACATCAGCTTCTACACGAACACCCTGCCGTTCCTGGGCCTGCTGATCGGGCTGTTCATCAGTGTCGCCGTCGTTTCCTTCATTGCCGGCCTCCTCACGCACTACCTCTACGGTGCCGTCCGGCTGACCGAGCGGGGCATCTTCACCTCCCGCCAGGCGCAGATCCACATGGCAGTCATAGCCGCCGTGTTCCTGCTGCTGCTGGGCATCAACTTCTGGCTGGACCGCTACGCCACCCTCCAAGACAACGGTGGCTACCGTGCCGGCGCCATGTTCACTGACGTGCACGCCGTCATCCCCACCAAGTCCATCCTGGCTGCAGCCGCCATCATCGTGGCGATCCTGTTCGTCGTGGCCGCGTTCATGGGCCGGTGGAAGCTTCCCCTCATCGGCACCGGGATGCTGGTGGTCACGGCCATCGTGGCCGGCGGGATCTACCCCTACGCCATCCAGCAATGGCAGGTCAAGCCTTCCGAGGGCGACGTGGAAGCCACCTACATCGGCCGCAACATCGACATGACAAGGCAGGCCTACGGCCTTTCCGACATGACGGTGACCCCCTACAACGCGACGACGACGGCGACTGCCGGGGCCCTGCGCAAGGACGCCGACACCGCAGCGAACATCCGGCTGCTGGACCCCAACCTGATCTCCTCAACATTTGCACAGCTGGAACAGTACCGGCCGTACTACGAGTTCCCCAAGACGCTCAATGTGGACAGGTACACCATTGACGGCAAGGTTCAGGACGCCGTCATTGCCGTGCGTGAACTCAACCCGGCAGGCATCAACCCCGGCCAGCAGACCTGGTACAACCAGCACCTGGTCTACACGCACGGCTATGGCGTGGTGGCCGCCTACGGCAACACCGTCACCTCCGACGGCAAGCCGGTGTTCATGCAATCCGGCGTCCCCTCGACGGGCGTGCTCGGCACGGACACCAGCTACCAGCCGCGCACCTACTTTGGCCAGTCCATGACGGACTACTCCATTGTTGGCGCACCCGAAGGCGCCACCCACGTGGAACTGGACCGCCCTCAGGGTTCCAGCACCACCTCCACCGACACCACCGGCACGGCCGGAGAGTCCATGACCACCTTCACCGGCAACGGCGGCCCCAGCGTGGGCAACTGGTTCAACCGGCTCATGTACGCCCTGAAGTTCCAGTCCTCCGACCTGCTGCTGACCAACGGGGTCAACAGCAAGTCGCAGATCCTCTACGACCGCACCCCGGAACAGCGCGTGTCCAAGGTGGCCCCGTACCTGACCATCGACGGCAACCCGTACCCCGCCGTCGTCGACGGGCGGATCAAGTGGATCGTGGATGGCTACACCACCAGCTCCTACTACCCGTATTCGCAGCAGCAGCAGCTCCAGGACGCCACCACCGACTCACTGACCACCGCGAACGGCGTGGGCGCCCTGCCCAACACGTCCGTCAACTACATCCGCAACTCGGTCAAGGCCACGGTTGACGCCTATGACGGTTCGGTGCAGCTGTACGCCTGGGACACCGAGGACCCCATCCTGAAGTCGTGGGAAAACATCTTCCCCACCACGGTCAAGCCGCTGACGGACATGTCCGCGGACGTCATGTCCCACGTTCGCTATCCGGAGGACCTGTTCAAGGTCCAGCGCGAGCTCCTGGGCCGCTACCACGTGACCGATCCGAAGACGTTCTACAACAACACGTACGCGTGGAGCGTGCCGGATGATCCCACCACGGCGGCCGTGGACAAGCAGCCGCCCTACTACCTGTCCCTGAAGATGCCCGGCCAGCAAAAGACTGCGTTCTCCCTGACCACCGACTTCATCCCGCAGGTGGTGTCGGGCACCGAATCCCGGAACATCCTGTACGGCTTCATGGCCGCCAATGGCGACGCCGGCAATGTCAAGGGTGTCAAGAGCCCCGACTATGGCAAGCTGCAACTGCTCGAACTCCCGCCGGACACCCAGGTGCCCGGACCGGGTCAGGTGCAAAACACCTTCCAGTCGGACCCCACCGTTTCGGAGCAGTTGAACCTGCTCAAGCTGGGACAGTCCGACATCAAGAACGGCAACCTGCTCACGCTGCCCATGGGCGGCGGCCTGCTGTACGTCCAGCCCGTGTACGTCCAGTCCACCGGCTCCACGTCCTACCCGACGCTGCAGCGCGTACTGGTCGCCTTCGGCAACAAGATTGGGTACGCCGCCACGCTCAACCAGGCGCTAGACCAGCTGTTCCAGGGCGACTCGGGTGCGCAGGCGGGTGACGCGAATGTCCAGAAGGACAAGTCTGCGGCGGGCAGCTCCACTACGGGCGGCACCGGCGGGGCCACGGGTTCAAACCCGGCACTGACCAAGGCGCTCAATGATGCCAGCCAGGCGATGAAGGACAGCCAGACGGCCCTGACCAAGGGCGACTTTGCCGCCTACGGCGTGGCACAGAAGGCCCTGGACGCCGCACTCCAGGCGGCCATCGCCGCGGAGGGTGCGGCCGCCAAGACAGGCACGACGCCGAGCGCCAGCCCCGGCGCCACGGCCAGTCCCAGCGCCAAGGCAACCCCGACGCCGTAGGCGACGGACCCACACGGCTGGCAGGGCATCCCTGAAGGGGTGCCCTGCCAGCTTTACGTGGCCGCCGGATGAACGGGAGACGAACGTCACGTGGCGCAAATTTGGCGGCAGGGGCGCCCCGGCGTAAAGTTGAGACCACATCGCGGGGTGGAGCAGTTCGGTAGCTCGCCGGGCTCATAACCCGGAGGTCACAGGTTCAAATCCTGTCCCCGCAACGAAAATATGGAAAGTTCCCGGTCCTCGGACCGGGAACTTTCCAGTTTAACTCCGGGCCCCGACTTTCCCACGCAGACTTTCCCACAGGGACTGTTGCCCGCATGGCTGGCGCCGTACAGTGGCCTCACGGGACCACGAGGAGGAGCCATGGCAGCGACGGACCATGAAGCAGGCACAGACGCAGGCCCAGACGCAGGTGCTGCCAGCCTGGCCGGGAAGACAATCCTGATGTCGGGAGGGTCCCGTGGAATCGGCCTGGCGATCGCGCTGCGCGCCGCCCGGGACGGGGCCAATGTGGTCCTCCTGGCCAAGACGGACAAGCCTGACCCGCGGCTGGACGGCACCATCCACACGGCTGCCGCCGCCATTGAAGCGGCCGGCGGCAGGGTGCTGCCCGTCGTGGGGGACGTGCGCAGCGACGAAGCCGTCTCGCGCGCAGTGGAAGGGGCGGTGAGCGCCTTTGGGGGCATCGACGTCGTGCTTAATAACGCCAGCGTGCTCACGCTGGCGGGCACCCTTGAGCTGACGCCCAAGCGCTACGACCTCATGCAGGACGTCAATGTGAGGGGGACGTACATGCTGACGCGGGCCGCGCTGCCGCACCTGCTGCACGCCGGGAATCCGCACATCCTCACGCTGAGCCCGCCGCTGAACCTTGCACCCCAGTGGCTGGGCAGCCACCCGGCCTACACGCTGGCCAAGTACGGCATGACGCTGTGCACGTTGGCGTTCGCCGCCGAATTCGCCGGCCAGGGGGTGGCCGCCAACGCGCTGTGGCCGCGCACCACGATCGCCACGGCCGCCGTAGCCAACATTCTAGGCGGGGCGGAGATGGTGCGGCGCTCGCGCACGCCGGAGATTGTGGCGGATGCCGCCCACGCCATCCTCACCACGCCGGCACGGGAGCTGACGGGGCAGGTGCTCATCGACGAGGACGTGCTGCGGGAACGTGGCATGGAAGACTTCGGCCAGTACGCGGTGGACCCGTCCGCGGAGCTCATGCCCGACTTGTACCTGAACCCCTAACCCGACGCTCCATCACGTTATGTGGTCTTTCCCCCGACGCTCCATCACGTTATGCGGTCTTTCCCCCGACGCTCGGTCACGTTATGCGGTCTTTCCCCCGACGCGTCTGCACTTAGTGGTGCCGAGTCGCGGAATTCGTGCCGGAAGCTGATGGAGCGTCGGCTGGGAGGCCCCGAAAGGTGATGGAGCGTCGGCCGGGAGACCGCATAAGGTGATGGAGCGTCGGCCGGGAGACCGCATAAAGTGATGGAGCGTCGGCTGGGAGGCCCCGAAAGGTGATGGAGCGTCGGGGTTAGATGGCCGGGATGGCTTCCTTCACTATGACGCGCAGGGTGCTCGACAGCAGCGCGTGCGCCTGGGCCCGGGTCAGCGTCTTGCGCAGCAGCCACTCGCGGGCGCCGCTGCGCGCCAGCTGGGCATAGACCCGCATCATGGCGCGCACCTCCTCCTGCCCCGTGTGGCGTCCGGCCAGCCCCATGGCCTCCAACAGCCGCTCCACGGAGTCGTTTTCCGCCTCCACCAGGATGCGTTCCAGGTCCGGATCCCGGCCCATGCCGCCGGAGCCCAGCGCCAGCCACGTGCCGCCTGTGCGCTCCAGCGCCTCCAGGAACCAGTGCACTGAGGCGTCGATCCGCTGGTCCAAGCTTCCCTCCGGCAGCCCGGCCACGGCCATTTCGGGGACCGTGGAGTTCAGCCGCACCACCTCCAGGTACAGCCCGCGCTTGTTGCCGAAATAGTGGTTCACCAGCCCCCGGGCCACCCCGGCAGCGGCCGCAATGTCCGTCGCCGACACGTCCTCATACGGCCGGTCGTTGAACAGCCGCTGGGCGCAGGCAAAAATTTGCTGGCGCCGCTGGTCGGGGGCCAGGCGCTGCCGCCGGGGGCCCGTCCCGCCACCGGAAAGTTCGACGCCGGGCACCTCGGTCTCCGGGTCGGTGCGGAGCCGCACGGGGGCCGCGTTCACGGCGTGGTCCCTGCGGAGCGCCAGGGCAGCCACGGCGGGAGGTCGGCCGGAACGGCCAGGGGGAACCGCGGTGCCCGTTTTTCCAGGAAGGAGGCCACTCCCTCCGCGGCGTCGGGGTTGGATCCCAGCCCGGCGATGAGTCGTGAGTCCACCGCATGGGCGGGGTAGGGCGATTCCATTCCGCTGAGCCGGTTGAGCATTTGCCGGATCACGGCAGTGGAGACCGCGGACGTGTTGGCGATGAGGTCTCGGGCCAGGGCATGCGCCGCCTCCAGCACCTGGTCCGGTTCGTGGACGGAGGTGACCAAACCGGCGTCGAGCGCTTCCTGCGCGCCAAAGAGGCGGCCCGTCAACATCCAGTCCGCAGCGCGCGTCATGCCCACCAGTCGCGGCAGGTACCACACCGAAGCACCTTCGGGAAAGATGCCGCGACGGCTGAACGGGAAGGAAAAGCGGGAGTCGGTGGAGGCCAGGCGGAAGTCACAGGACAGGGTGATGGTGATGCCGCCCCCCACGGCCACCCCGCGCAGGGCCGCGATGACGGGTTTGTCCATGCCATAAATGGTTTTGGAACAACGCCCCGCCGGCTCCTGCCACGATTCGGGGTCCACTCCCTCCGGGACCAGGTCGAAGCCGCCGCCGCTGAGGTCGGCGCCCACGGAAAAGTCCGGCCCTTCGCTGGTGAGGACCACCACGCGGACGGCGGGGTCGGCGTCGGCCGCCTTCAAGGCGCGCTCCAGTTCATGGGCCATGGTGGGCGTGTAGCCGTTGCGGGCCCCGGGCCGGTTCAGCGACACCGTGGCAACCCCGGCGTCGAACGTGCATTTGATGGCGGTGTACGTGCTCATTATCATCACTTTCCCGATTAACCCCGGCGTGCCATTGACACGCTGTCAATAGTTAAGCACTATTGGCAGTATGTCAACAAGTACTTATTCCGCGCCATGGATCGATGAGGATTTGCGCGACGTTGCCGCGCTGCTGCAGGACTATTTCGTCAAGGAAGTGGCGCCGCTGGAAGAAAAATTCCAGGCCCAGGGCCACCCGGACCGGGAACTGTATGCGCGGGCGGGGGAGCTGGGCCTGTGCGGCATGAGCATCCCTGAGGAATATGGTGGCGGAGGCGGCACCTTTGCCAACCTGGCACTTTTGCTGCAGGAGCAAACCGCAGCCGGAGCGGGCTCCCTGGGCTTTGCCGTCAGCGAGGGCATTGTGGCCCACTACCTGCTGGCCTACGCCACCGAGGAGCAGAAGCTGCGCTGGCTGCCCAAGCTGTGCAGCGGCGAATGGATCGGCTCCATTGCCATGACCGAGCCCGGCGCCGGCTCCGACCTGCAGGGGATCACCACGCGGGCACGCCTCGACGGGGACCACTACGTGGTGAACGGTTCCAAAATCTTCATCTCCAACGGCCAGCTGTGCGACCTGGTGGTGATTGCCGTCAAGACGGACACCAGCCAGGGCGCCAAGGGCGTATCCCTCCTGGTGGCAGAGGTGGGCGATGAAACTCCCGGCTTCACAAGGGGCCGCAACCTGGCCAAGATCGGGCTGAAGGGGCAGGACACCTCGGAGCTGTTCTTTGACGGACTGCGCATCCCGGCCGCGAACATACTGGGCGGGACCGAGGGACAGGGCTTCTACCAGCTCATGAACCAGCTGCCGCAGGAACGGCTCATCACCGCCATCATGGCCCAGGGCATCGCGGAGGCCGCACTCGCCGCCACGCTCGAGTACACCAAGGGCCGCGAGGCGTTTGGCAAGCCGCTCTTTGAACTGCAAAACACCCGCTTTGAACTGGCCGAATGCGCCACCATCAACCGGGTCAACCGCGTCTTCCTGGACGACTGCATCACCCGGCACGTCGCTGGCGGGCTCGACGCCGCCACCGCCTCCATGGCCAAGTACTGGATCACCGACAGGACCGGGGAAGTGGTGGACCGCTGCCAGCAGCTCTTTGGCGGCTACGGCTACTGCCTGGAATACCCGATCGCCGGCATGTATGCCGACAACAGGGTGCTGCGCGTGCTGGCCGGGGCCAACGAGGTCATGAAGGAACTCATTGCCCGTTCGCTCTAAAAACCCACAACGCTTCAAACCGATTGGAAGGACCTGGCCCAAGGTGAGCCCACAAGGAAACACACAAGCATTTGTCTATGACGCCATCAGGACCCCGCGAGGCCGCGGCAAGAAGGGATCGCTGCACGGCACCAAGCCCGTGGACCTGGTGGTGGGCCTGATCAACGAACTCCGCAGGCGCCACCCGGGGCTGGATGAAAACCTCATTGACGACCTCATCCTGGGCGTTGTCTCCCCGGTGGGGGACCAGGGCGCCGTCATTGCCCGCACGGCCGCGCTGGCCGCCGGCATGCCGGACACCGTGGCCGGCATGCAGATCAACCGCTTTTGCGCGTCCGGGCTGGAGGCGGTGAACACCGCGGCCCAAAAGGTCCTTTCCGGCTGGGACCACCTCATCATTGCCGGGGGCGTGGAGTCCATGTCCCGCGTGCCCATAGGGTCCGACGGCGGCGCCTGGGCTATGGACCCCGCCACCAACTTCGACACCTACTTTGTGCCCCAGGGCGTGGGTGCCGACCTCATTGCCACGATCGAGGGCTTCAGCCGAACGGACGTGGACAGCTACGCGGTGCGTTCGCAGCAGCTGGCGGCAGCGGCCTGGCGGGAGGGCCGCTTCGCCAATTCCGTCATCCCGGTCCGCGACCGCAACGGCCTGGTGGTGCTGGACCATGACGAGCACATGCGCCCGGACTCCACGGTGGAGTCCCTGGCGGCCCTGAAGCCCTCCTTCGCGGGCATGGGCGACGCCGGCGGTTTCGACGCCGTGGCCCTCCAGAAGTTCCACACCGTGGAGCGCATCAACCATGTCCACACGGCGGCAAACTCGTCGGGCATTGTCGACGGCGCCGCCCTGGTCCTGGTGGGCAGCGCCGACATGGGGGAGCGGCTGGGGCTGGTGCCCCGGGCCCGGATTGTGGCCACTGCAACGTCCGGTGCCGACCCCACCATCATGCTCACCGGCCCCACCCCGGCCACCCGGAAGCTGCTGAAAACGGCCGGGCTGACAGTGGACGACATTGACCTGTTCGAGATCAACGAGGCCTTCGCCGCCGTCGTGCTTAAGTTCCAAAAGGACCTCGGCATCCCGGACGACAAACTCAATGTCAACGGCGGCGCCATCGCCATGGGGCACCCGCTGGGCGCCACGGGCGCCATGATCCTGGGCACCATGGTGGACGAGCTGGAAAGGCGCAATGCCCGGCGCGCCGTCCTGACCTTGTGCATAGGCGGCGGCATGGGCGTGGCAACCTTGATTGAGAGGGTCTAAAAACGTGACTGACACCAAGAACACCATCCGCTGGGACCGGGACGCCGACGGGGTGGTCATCCTCACCATGGACGACCCGGACCAGTCTGCGAACACCATGAATGACGCCTACTCGGCGTCCATGCAGGCCGCCGTGGCGCGGCTCACGGCAGAAAAGGACTCCATCACCGGCGTCATCCTCACCTCCGCCAAGAAGACATTCTTCGCCGGCGGGGACCTCAACGACCTCATTGCTGCAGGGCCCGGGGACGCCCAGCGGATCTTCGACCTCGGCCAGGCCATCAAGGCCCCGATGCGCGCGCTGGAAACACTGGGCCGCCCCGTGGTGGCCGCCATCAACGGCGCAGCGCTGGGCGGCGGCCTGGAAATTGCCCTGGCCGCCCACCACAGGATTGCGGCGGACACCCGCGGCTCGGTGATCGGCCTGCCCGAAGTCACCCTGGGCCTGCTGCCCGGCGGCGGCGGAATTGTCCGCACCGTCCGCCTCATGGGCGTGGCCGACGCCGCCATGAAGGTGCTGCTGCAGGGCCAGCGGTACAAGCCCCGCGAGGCCCAGGCCATTGGGCTGGTGGATGAGGTGGTGGACACCGTGGAGGAGCTCATCCCCGCCGCCAAGGCGTGGATTGCCGCACACCCGGACGCCGTCCAGCCCTATGACCAGCCCAAGTACAGGATTCCCGGCGGCACCCCCGCCAGCCCAGGCTTTGCCGCCATCCTGCCGTCCTTCCCGGCAAACTTGCGCAAGCAGCTCAAGGGCGCCAACTACCCGGCCCCGCGGGCCATCCTGGCGGCCGCCGTCGAAAGCACCCAGGTGGACATCGACACGGCCCTGGAAATTGAGTCGCGCTACTTCGTGGAGGTGGTGGCCGGCCAGGTCTCCACCAACATGACCAAGGCGTTTTTCTTCGACATGGCGCACATCAAGGCCGGCGGCAGCCGCCCGCAAGGATTTGGGAAATACACCGCCAGGAAGGTGGCCGTCCTCGGGGCGGGCAAGATGGGGGCCGGCATCGCCCATGTGTGCGCCCGCGGCGGCATGGAGGTGGTGCTCAAGGACGTGTCGCTGGAGGCGGCGGAGCGCGGCAAGGAGCACTCGCGGATGCTGACCGACAAGGCGGTGTCCCGCGGCAAGTCCACGCAGGCCCAAGCCGATGAATTGCTGGCGAGGATCACCCCTACGGCGAATGCGTCGGACACGGCGGGTGCGGACCTGGTCATCGAGGCCGTGTTTGAGAACGTGGACGTCAAGCAACAGGCCTTCCAGGAGATCCAGGACCTGGTGGCCGAAGGCGCCGTGCTCGGTTCCAACACGTCCACGCTGCCCATCACCCAACTGGCCGGCGGCGTCCGGGACCAGCCCCACTTCATCGGCCTGCACTTCTTTTCGCCTGTGGACAAGATGCCGCTGCTGGAAATCATCGCCGGCCAAAACACCTCCGACGAGACGTTGGCGCGCGCCTTCGACATTGCCCAGCAGATCCACAAGACGCCCATTGTGGTCAACGATTCCCGCGGCTTCTTCACCTCCCGCGTGATCGGAACGTTCCTGAACGAGGCCATCGCCATGGTGGGCGAGGGCATTTCCGCGGTCTCCGTGGAACAGGCCGGTGCGCAGGCCGGGTATCCGGCCCCGCCGCTGCAGCTGGCCGACGAGCTGAACCTGACCCTCATGTCGAAGATCCAGAAGGAAACCAAGGCAGGCCTGGAGCACGACGGCGGCGTGCAAAAGTACCAGCCCCACCCCGCCTACGAGCTTCTGGACCGGATGATCGGGGAATTTGGGCGCAAGGGCAAGCTGGGCGGTGCCGGCTTCTACAACTACGACGGCGGCCACCGCACCGGGCTCTGGGAAGGCCTGGCGGAAAACTGGGGCGGCACGGCGGAAATCCCCTTCGAGGACATGAAAGAGCGCATGCTTTTTGCCGAGGCCCTGGAAACCGTCAAGTGCCTGGACGAGGGGGTGCTGCGCAGCGTGGAGGACGCCAACATCGGCTCCCTCCTGGGCATCGGCTTCCCCGGCTGGACCGGCGGGGTGGTCCAGTTCATGAACGGGTATGCGGGCGGCCTGGCCGGTTTTGTGGCCAGGTCCCGTGAGCTTGCCGCCCGGTACGGCGACCGTTTCCTGCCCCCGGACTCGCTCGAGGCCAAGGCCGGGCGCGGGGAAAAGTACTGATGGCCGCCGGTTTCGCAGCGTCCGTGGCCGGTGGTGCCATGGGCCAGGCCTGGACGGCGTTCACCGTGGAGGCGGGGCCCGCCCCGGGTGTCGCCGTCGTCCGGCTGTGCGGGCCCGGCCGGGGCAACATGATGGGCCTGGACTTTTGGGCCGAACTGCCCCTGCTGTTCGCCGCGCTCGACGCCGACCACTCCGTCCGCGCAGTGGTCCTCGCCGGCACGGGGAAGCACTTCAGCGTGGGGCTCGACGTGCAGGAGGTGTTGGGCCCGTGGCTGCTGAAGCTCAATGCCGAAACCGGCCCCACGGCGGCCGTCCGGTCCGAGTTGCTGCGGCTCATAGGCCAATTGCAGGACGGCGTCACCTCCGTCGCGGCCTGCCGCAAGCCCGTCATCGCGGCGGTCTCCGGCTGGTGCATCGGGGGCGGGGTGGACCTCATCAGCGCCGCGGATGTGCGCCTTGCCTCGGCGGAGGCGAAGTTCAGCGTCCGGGAGGCACGGCTTGCCATCGTGGCCGACGTCGGCAGCCTGCAGCGCCTGCGCGGCATCATCGGCGAAGGCCAGCTGCGCGAGCTGGCACTGACGGGCAAGGACATTTCGGCGCAGCGTGCGGAGAAAATCGGCCTGGTCAACGATGTCTACCCAGACCCGGAGTCGTTGCTGTCGGCCGCGCTGGAAATGGCCGCTGAGATGGCCGCCAATTCGCCGCTGGCGGTGGCCGGCACGAAGGCCGTGCTGAACGAGGAACGGGAGGAGCGCATTGCCCGCGGGCTGCGCCACGTGGCCCTGTGGAACTCGGCGTTCCTCCACAGCGGGGACCTCGCGGAGGCCGTTGCGGCCCTCGGGGAACGCAGGCCTGCCGAATTCCGGGGAAGGTGAGGGCCGGCGTCGAACGCCAACCGTCCGGCAGCCGTGCCGGGCGCCGTTTTACACACTGCTTTTTTGATTGTCACCCACGACATGGATTGAGGAGTCACCGTGTATCTGACCCAAGGACTGCACCGTTCGCTGCAAGCCACGCCCCGCGCCATTGCCACCATTTACAAGGACCGGTAGCGCACTTATGCCGAACATGGTGACAGGGTGGCGCGTCTTGCCGGGGCCCTGCAACAACTGGGTGTGGCTGCCGGGGACAGGGTGGGAATTGTCTCGCTCAACTCCGACCGCTTTGCCGAATACCTGATGGCCGTGCCGTGGGCGGGTGGCGCCGTGACGCCCATCAACATCCGCTGGACGCCCGCTGAAGTCGCGTATGCCATGAACGATTCCGGCACCAGGGTGCTGCTGCTCGACGACGCCTTCGCCCCCATGGCGGCCGTGCTGCGGGAGGCCGCCCCGGGCGTCCAGACGTACATCCACTGCGGCGACGGCCCCACCCCGGCCGGCATGCTCTCCTATGAGGAGCTGGTGGCCGGATCGGAACCGGTGGAAGACGCCTACCGGCACGGGGAGGACCTGGCCGGGATCTACTACACCGGCGGCACCACCGGCTTCCCCAAGGGGGTCATGCTCAGCCACACGAACTTCGTGACCTCGGGCCTGGGCACCGTGGCCACGGGCGAGCTGCTGGAGGCCGGCGCCACGCTGCTGCACGCAGCACCCATGTTCCACCTGGCAGACCTGGCCGCCTGGAGCGGGCTCACCATCCTGGGCGGAACACACCTGATGGTGCCGTTCTTCGAGCCGGTTTCCGTCATGGCCGCCATCCAGGAACACCGGCCCACCGACGTGCTGCTGGTGCCCACCATGATCCAGGTCCTGGTGGACCACCCGGAGTCGGCGAACTACGACCTGTCCTCCATGAAGCGGATGCTGTACGGCGGCTCCTCCATCGCCGAGGGCGTGCTCCGGCGCACCATGGAGCGGCTGCCGGGACTGCGCCTGGTGCAGGCCTACGGGCAGACGGAGGCTTCGCCGGTAGTCACATTGCTGTTGCCGGAGGACCACCACGGCGACTGGCTGCGCTCCGGCGGCCGGGCGGCGCCGCACTCGGAGGTGGCCGTGCTGGACCTGGACGGGCGCCCTGTGGCGGACGGCGACGTCGGGGAAATCTGCTGCCGCGGCGCCCACGTCATGCAGGGGTACTGGAACAAGCCCGAACAAAGCGCCGAAGCCCTGCGCGGGGGCTGGCTGCACACCGGGGATCTGGGCTACCTTGACGCCGACGGCTTTGTGTTCGTGGTGGACCGGCTCAAGGACATGATCATCACGGGCGGCGAAAACGTGTATTCGGCGGAGGTGGAAAACGCGCTCAGCATGCACCCGGCAGTGGCGTCCTCAGCCGTCATTGGCGTTCCCGATGAGAACTACGGCGAGCGCGTGCACGCCGTGGTGGTGCTGGCCGCCGGTTCTGGGACGGAAGGGGAGGCGGCCACCGCGGCGGCCTTGCAAGCCTTTTGCAGGGAGCACATTGCCGGGTACAAGGTGCCGCGCAGCTTCGAATTCCTGGAGGCGCTGCCAGTGTCCGGCGCCGGCAAGATCTTGAAGCGGGAGCTGCGGGAGGGCTACGCGGCGGCTCAGGAAACGGCGGCACAGGAAACGGCCGGGGCGCAGGGGTAGTGGGTGGAACGCTGGCGGGCCTGAGGGTGGTGGAACTGTCCGGCATGGGGCCTGCCCCGCACGCGGCCATGATGCTGGCGGACCTGGGCGCCGAGGTGGTGCGCGTGGTGGGCCCGGCACCTCCCGTGGGCGGGTACCGTGTGGACACCCACCTCCAGCGCTCCCGCACCACGGTGCGCGCAGACCTGAAGAACGACGGCGAGCTGGCCTCGGTCCGGTCCCTTGTCGCCGCCGCCGACGTTTTGCTGGAGGGCTACCGCCCCGGGACCGCGGAACGGCTGGGGCTGGGTCCCGCGGAGTGCCTGGCCGCCAACCCCCGGCTTGTATACGCCCGCATGACCGGCTGGGGCCAGGACGGGCCCCTGGCGCAGCGGGCCGGGCACGACATCAACTACATTGCCCTGACCGGGGCCCTCCATGCGATGGGCCCGGCAGACCGGCCAGTCCCGCCGCTGAACCTGGTGGGCGACTTTGGCGGCGGCTCCCTGTTTGTGGTCACCGGCATCCTGGCCGCCCTCTGGGAGCGGGAGCGTTCGGGGCTGGGCCAGGTGGTGGACGCGGCCATGGTCGACGGCGTCAGCGTGCTCTCCCAGCTCATCCTCGAGCTGCGCTCCGTGGGGCTGTGGAACGACACCCGCGGAGCCAACCTGCTGGACGGCGCCGCCCCCTTTTACCGCACTTATGAATGCGCCGGCGGCGGATTCGTTGCCGTGGGCGCCATCGAGCCGCAGTTTTACGCGGCGCTGCTGGAGGGACTGGGGCTTGCCGGTTCCGGAAGCGCCGGTTCCGGAAGCGCCGGTTCCGGGTCCGGCAGTGCAGGCCTGCCCGACCGGGACGACCCCTCCCAGTGGCCGACGCTCGCCGCAGTCCTGGCGGCCGCCTTTGCAACGCGGACACGGGACGCATGGGCGGAACTGTTCGAAGCCACCGACGCCTGCGTGACGCCCGTATTGACGTTTGCCGAAGCCGCCTTGCATCCCCACGTGGCCGCCCGCGGGACGCTTTCAGGCTCCGGGGCTGACATTGTGGCTGCCCCGGCTCCGCGTTTTTCCCGATCGGCAGCGCCGCCGCCTGGGACGGATGTGGCGGCTGCGGACATCGAGTCAATTCTCAACGCCTGGAGGGCACCATGATCAGCGTTACGGGCAACGACCAGTTCACGGCGTGGCAGAACAAGGTGATGCCGCCCGTGGAGGAAGTCCGCCCGGGCGTGTGGTCCATCCCAGTCCCGTTCCCGGGCAACCCCATGCGCTACACCCTCGCCTACCTCCTGCTGGGTGACGGCGAGGCGGCGCTCGTGGACCCGGGCTGGGACTCCGCCGAAGGGTGGGAAGCACTCAAGGCGGGCCTGGCCGCGTCGGGGGCAACGGCGTCGGACATCACAGGCGTCGTAGCCACCCACTACCACCCCGACCACCTGGGCATGGCGGCGCGGCTGCGGGCTGGCGGGAGCAGCTGGATGGCCCTCGGCGAGAGGGAACGGCTGCCGGCGGAATGGTCGGCGGACATGGGGACGTTTGTGGCCGGCGACCGCACACAGTTCACGGCGTGGGGTGTGCCGGAGGCCGTGTTGGGGGAGGTGACGTTCCGGGCGGGGCAGTGGGAGGGGCTGCGCAGCATCGCGGAGCCCGAGCTCAGGCTGGCGGACGGTGCCGTGCTGCCTGTGGCGGGCCTGGCCGTGCGCGTGCTTGCCACACCGGGCCACACGCCGGGGCACATCTGCCTGCTCGACACGAAAAACTCACTGCTCCTGACCGGGGACCACGTCCTGCCGCGGATCACCCCGCATGTCTCCCTCGAGGCGCACGGGCACGACAATCCTGTGGGGGACTACCTCCGTTCGCTGGACGTCCTGGCCGACGGGAACGCCATGGAGGTGCTGCCGGCCCACGAATACCGTTTCCGGGGGCTCGCGGCAAGGGTTGCCGAACTGCGCCGCCACACCCTGGGGCGCTCCGGCGAGGTGGCAGCCGTGCTGGTGGCCGGGAACGCCCGGACGGTGTGGGACGTGGCGAAGGAACTAACCTGGTCACGCGGTTTCGACTCGCTGCGCCACTTCACCCTGCGCCTGGCGCTCGCCGAAACGGCCAGCCACCTGGTGTACCTGCGCGGGCAGGGTGCGACCGTGGACATTGACATCCCCCGCGGCGCCTCCCGGGTTCCTTGAAAACTGGTGAGGCAGGTGCTGCACCGCCGATCCGGCAACACGCAGGTGCTGCCAGCAATGCGGCAAGGCCTACAGCGGCTCGGGGCGCTCCGGCGGGTCCGTGAAATCGCCCGCGGCGCGGCGGAAGCGGGCCAGGATGCCGGTCAGCGTGAGGAGGTCCTCCTCGGGAATGCCGGGCTGTTCAAACACGGCGCCGTTGAGCACGCGGGTGGCCCTTTCCACCAGCGTGCGCCCGGTGCCGGTCAGCACCACCAGGGTGGCACGGCCGTCGGTGGGGTGGGCCTCCCGGCGCACGAAGCCGTCCTTTTCCAGCCGGTCCACCACATTGGTCACGGACGTGGGATGCACCTGGAGGCGGGCGCTGGCGCTGGCCATGGGAAGCGCCCCGTCACGGGAAAAGGACAGCAGGCGCAGCATTTCCAGCCGCGCATAGGACAGCCCCAGCGGCTTGAGCACGGCGTCGACCCGGCTGTACATGAGCTGGTGGGCCCGCATCACGGAAGAGAAAGCGGCCATGCCGTCCGCCGCATCCGTCCAGCCGTGCACAATCCACTGGCGCCTGGCCTCGGCGATGGGGTCCATGGGCAAGGGAACTGAAGCGGCCATGGGAATCCTTTCTCGCGGCTGGCGGTTCGGCCGGCGGTCGGACTGGCAGCTGGGGCCGGCGGTGGGGCCGGAACTGGGGCGGGTGACCCGCAGCTAAGCAACAATTTACTTGGAATACCTAGTAAATACTAGTAGTTCCTAGTAATCTGGACGCAGTGCCACCATTTTGGCAATTCCAGCAAAGGGGCTGTACATGAAGATCGTTGTGTTGATCAAGCAAGTGCCTGACACCTCGGATGAACGAACGCTTGACCCTTCCACCGGGTGGCTCAACCGAGACGCCGGGGACAACATCGTGGACGAGATCAACGAGCGCGCCCTGGAAGTGGCGCTCCAGGTCAAGGACAAGGACAAGTCCACCGAGGTGGCGGTGCTGGCCATGGGGCCTGCCGAAGCTGCCAAAGCCATCCGCAAGGCGCTTTCCATGGGAGCCGATTCCGGCATCCACATCCTGGACGATTCCCTCGCCGGGGCCGACGCCGTCAGGACGGCGGCCGTCCTGGCCGCCGCGCTGAAGGACACTGCCGCCGACGTCATCCTGGCAGGCAACGAGTCCACCGACGGCCGCGGCGGCGTGGTCCCGGCCATGATCGCCGAACACCTGGGCCTGCCCCTGGCAGGCTCGCTGTCCACCATCACGCTGGCTGGAGACAAGGTTTCCGGGGAGCGCCAGGACGACAACGGAACGCTGTCCGTCAGTTCCGGGCTCCCCGCCGTGGTGACCGTGACCGAGCGCGCCGCCGAGGCCCGCTTCCCCAACTTCAAGGGCATCCTGACCGCAAAGCGCAAGCCCGTGGCCACCCTGGCGGTGTCCGGGCTGGACGTTCCGGCAACCCCTGCCCGCACGGTGATTGTCTCCAGTGCAGAAAGGCCGGCCCGTGTGGCGGGCACCAAGATTGTTGACGAGGGCAACGCCGGCACGCTGCTGGCCGAATACCTCATTGAAAACCGTTTGGTCTAGGAAGGGCTGGGCATGGCAAACATTGTGGTTTTTGTTGAACTGAACCGCCAGGGCGGCGTTTCGGCCTCGGCCCGCGGGCTGCTGGCTGCGGCCGCATCCCTGGGCACCCCCGTGGCCGTGGTGGCGTCCCCGGCAAACCTGACCGACGACGCCGTCACCCACCTGGGCGGGCTGGGCGCCACCGCGATCTACCAGGCTGTGGGGGCGGATGCCGACACCGTGCTGGGCACGCCCGCCGTGGACGCGCTGGCCAACGCCGTGGCAGCCCTGGCGCCCGCCGCCGTGCTGGCCGCGCACTCCGTCGACGGGCGCGAGGTTGCAGCCCGGCTCGCCGTTCGGACGGGCGGGGCGCTGATTGCGGACGCCGTGTCCGTGCGGGAGGACGCCGGGCGGATCGTGGCTGGGCATTCGGTCTTTGGCGGCACATATTCAGTGGAGTCCGCGGTCGACGGCGGCCTGCCCGTCATCACCATCCGCCAGGGAGCCATCGACGGTGCCGCCCCCGCTGCCACGGCCGAAGTCAGCACCGTGGCGCTCGCACCCGGCAGCGGGGCCCGGATCGACTCCGCCAACGACGCCCCGGCAACCAGCAGCCGCCCCGAGCTGCGGGCCGCCAAGACGGTGGTCTCCGGCGGGCGCGGCTTGGGCTCGAAGGAAAACTTTGTCCTGGTGGAACAGCTGGCCGACGCGCTCGGCGCGGCCGTCGGGGCATCCCGTGCCGCCGTCGACGCCGGCTATGTGGCCCAAACGGCGCAGGTGGGCCAGACGGGCGTCAGCGTATCCCCGCAGCTCTACATTGCTCTCGGCATCTCCGGCGCCATCCAGCACCGGGCGGGCATGCAGACCGCCAAGACCATTGTGGCCATCAACAAGGACGGCGACTCGCCCATTTTTGACGTGGCCGACTTTGGCGTGGTGGGCGACGTGTTCACCGTGGTGCCGCAGCTGATGGACGCACTGGCGGCCCGAAAGGCGTAACGGTGGCCGGCCCCAGCGGGCATCTGCCTCCCAGACCTGTTAGAAATAAGGCAGTTGAAAGGCGCCCGCGGTGCCGCAGGAAGTTTTCCCGAAAGAGGTTCATAACTGATGTCGACCCCCGCAAAGAATAAGTCCGGGAGCAGCAACCGGTGGGCCAAGCCTGCCATGGTGGGGGCCGGCGTCGTCCTTGTCCTGCTGGTGCTGGTGCTGGCCGCGCGCTGGTTCACGGGCCTGGACGGGGTGAAGTCGTGGATGGTGACGTACCCGGGCCAGTCCGAACTGCCCGCCACGGCGCCCGTCGGGTTCCCGGCCTGGCTGGGCTGGCAGCACTTTTTGAACGTGTTCTTCATTGTTCTGATCATCCGGTCCGGCTGGCAGGTGCGCACCTCCAAGCGGCCCCCGGCCCACTGGATCCGCAACAACAAGGGCCTCATCAAGACGAATAACCCGCCCACCAAAATCAGCCTGGACCTGTGGTTCCACCTGAGCCTGGATGCCTTGTGGGTGCTCAACGGGCTGATATTCATCATCGTCATCCTCGCCACCGGACAGTGGCTGCGCATTGTGCCCACCAGCTGGGACGTGTTCCCCAACGCCGTCTCGGCCGGGCTGCAGTACCTGTCCCTGAACTGGCCCACGGAGAACGGCTGGGTGAACTACAACTCGCTGCAGCTGCTCACCTACTTCCTGACCGTGTTCATTGCCGCGCCGCTGGCCATCCTCACGGGCATCCGGATGTCGGGCGCCTGGCCGAAGAACGCCAAGGCATTGAACAGGGCCTACCCCATTGAGCTGGCCCGCAGGGTCCACTTCCCCGTCATGCTGTATTTTGTCCTGTTCATCATTGTGCACGTGACGCTGGTGCTGGCCACCGGCGCCCTGCGCAACCTCAACCACATGTATGGTTCCAGCGACGCCGTGAACTGGTGGGGCTTTGGCATCTTTGCCTTCTCCCTGCTGGTCATTGTGGGCGCCTGGTTCGCTGCCCGCCCCCTGTTCCTGAGGCCGATCGCCTCATTGACGGGCAAGGTCAGCAAGTAAGGTCCCGCACCCGGCCCACCAGGCACGGGCGGGACGGAACGATGGGCCAAGGCCCGCAAACGTCAAGGGAGACGCCATGTATTCACTCACCGAGGACCAGCAGGCAATTGTGGAAATGGTGCGTGACTTTGCCGCCACGTCGCTGGCCCCCCACGCCGCCGACTGGGACGAGCACAAGCACTTCCCGGTGGACGTGCTGGCCGAGGCCGGGGCCCTGGGCATGGGCGGCATTTACGTGGGCGAGGACTACGGCGGCTCCGGGATGACCCGCACGGACGCCGTGCTGATCTTTGAGGAGCTGGCGGCGGCCGATCCCTCCATCGCCGCCTACATCTCCATCCACAACATGGTGGCCTGGATGATCGACGCCTTTGGCAATGACGCCCAGCGGGCCCGCTGCCTGCCGGGGCTGACCGCCATGACCGAGCTGGGCAGCTACTGCCTCACCGAGCCCGGGGTGGGCTCCGACGCCGGTGCCCTGGCAACGCGTGCCGTGCGCGACGGCGGCGACTACGTCATCAACGGCACCAAGCAGTTCATCTCCGGGGCCGGCACCTCGGCGTGGTACGTGGTCATGGCCCGCACCCAGGACACCGGCAGCCACGGCATCTCCGCCATCATCGTCCCCAACGGCACGCCCGGCCTGTCCTTCGGCGCGGAGGAGAAGAAGATGGGCTGGCGCGCCCAGCCCACCCGCCAGGTGGTCTTTGAGAACGTCCGCGTCCCTGTCACCAACCGGCTGGGCGAGGAGGGCGACGGCTTCATGATCGCCATGAAGGGGCTCAACGGCGGCCGCGTCAACATTGGCGCCTGTTCGTTGGGCGGGGGACGGGCAGCCTTTGAAAAGTCCGTGGCCTACCTCAAGGAACGCCAGGCCTTCGGCGGCCCCCTCATCAAGCAGCAGCACCTCCTCTTCGAGCTGGCGGACATGGACACCGAGCTGGAAACCGCCCGCACCATGCTGCTGCGCGCCGCCGAAGCGCTGGAGGACAAGGACGCGGACCTGGTCAGGCTCTGCGCCATGGCCAAGCTCGTGGCCACCGACACCGGCTTCCGCGTGGCCAACCAGGCACTCCAGCTCCACGGCGGCTACGGCTACCTCTCCGAATACGGCCTGGAGAAGATTGTCCGGGACCTGCGCGTGCACCAAATCCTGGAGGGCAGCAATGAAATCATGCGCCTGATTGTGGGCCGCCTGGCCGTGGAAAAGGCATGAGCACCACCAGGGACCGTGCCGCGAGTGAAGGTGCGCAGGGCGGCAAGTTGCAGGAGGATGGGTCCATGGAGAACACTGACGTTCTGGTGCAGCGCACGGGACACCTGGGGCATGTGGTGCTCAACCGGCCGCAGGCCATGAACGCGCTCAACCACGGCATGGTGGTGGCCGTGGCGCGGGCCCTGGACGCGTGGGAGAGCGACGACGCCGTTGCCACCGTGCTGATTTCCGGTGCCGGCGAGCGGGGCTTGTGTGCCGGCGGGGACATCGTCACGATCTACCACGACGCCCGCACCGGCGGCAATGCCACCGAACAGTTCTGGCGGGACGAATACCACCTCAACGCCCGCATCAGGCGCTACCCCAAACCCGTCGTGGCGCTCATGGACGGGGTGGTCCTGGGCGGGGGAGTGGGGATTTCCGCCCACGCCTCCCACCGGGTGGTCACCGAACGCTCCCGCGTGGGCATGCCGGAAACCGGCATCGGCTTTGTCCCGGACGTGGGCGGTAACTACCTGCTCTCCCGCGCCCCCGGGGAGCTGGGCACGCACGCAGCGCTCACCGGCGGCATGGTCAGCGGCGCGGACGCCGTGGCCATGGGACTGGCCGACCACTTCGTGGACGCCGCGAACCTGGCCCCGCTGGTGGCCGCACTGTCCGAGCGGACCGCAAGCGCCGCCGTCGCACTTTACGGGCAGGTACCGCCGGCCTCGGCACTGCTGGCCGAGCGGGCCTGGATTGATGACGCCTATGCCGGGGACGACGCCGGCGCCATCTTTGCGCGGCTGGCGCGCCGCAGCGAGCCGCTGGCCGCCAAGGCCGCGGCAACCATTGCGGCCAAGTCGCCCACCGCGGTGACTGTGACGCTGGCGGCGCTGCGGCGGGCGCGTGCGCTCGACTCGCTCGAGGACGCGTTGAACCAGGATTTGAGGGTGTCCCTGCGGGCATTGCGCTGGCCCGACTTTGCAGAGGGGATCAGGGCGCAGCTGGTGGACAAGGACCGCAACCCGGCCTGGTCCCCGGCAACGCTTGCCGACGTGCCGGCCGACGTCGTGGCACGCGCATTTGAAGACCTCGGCCCGCATGAACTGGGCCTGGGAAAGCTACGGAAGGGAACGGTGGCAGGGCAATGAGCAACGATGCAGCGAAGCGGACTGTTGGGTTTATCGGGCTGGGGCACATGGGAGGGCCCATGGCCGCGAACCTGGTGAAGGCCGGGTATCAGGTCACCGGCTTTGACGTGGTCCCGGCGGCCCTGGAGGCGGCACGGGCGGCCGGGGTTGCGGTGGCGGCATCCTCCGCCGAGGCTGCCGCGGGCGCGGATGTGGTCATCACGATGCTCCCGGCGGGAAAGCATGTCTTTGCCGCCTACGAAGGCGACGGCCCCGGCGGCGGGCTGCTCGCCGCGGCCAAGCCCGGCTCCCTGTTCCTGGAGTGCTCCACGATTGCCGTGGAGGACGCCCGGACGGCCCATGAAATGGCGCTGGCCGCCGGCCACCACAGCCTGGACGCGCCCGTCTCCGGAGGCGTCATGGGCGCCGAGGCCGGGACGCTGACGTTCATGGTGGGCGGGACCGCGGAGGACTTTGCCGACGCCGCCGAGTTCTTCGAGGTCATGGGCCGGCGCATTGTCCACTGCGGCGGGCACGGCGCCGGGCAGGCCGCCAAGGTCTGCAACAACATGATCCTGGGCGTGTCCATGATCGCCGTGAGCGAGGCCTTTGTGCTCGGCGAGCAGCTGGGCCTGACCCACCAGGCGCTCTACGACGTGGCCGCGAACGCCTCCGGCCAGTGCTGGGCGCTGACCACCAACTGCCCCGTCCCCGGACCGGTTCCGGCCAGCCCGGCCAACCGCGACTACCAGCCCGGATTCGCCGGCGCCCTGATGGCCAAGGACCTGGGCCTGGCCGTGGAGGCGCTGAACGCGACAGGCGTCGAGGCGTCGCTGGGGCGCGCGGCGGAGGAAATCTACCGCCACTTTGCCCTGGACGGCGGGGCGGGAACTGACTTTTCCGGCATCATCAACACCATCCGGGCGGCCTCCCACGCAGCCGCCCCCGAAGAGTAAGGCACACCCCTCAATGGGCACATTTTCCCTGATCCTTGCCGAACAGCGCGGCCGGGTGGGCCTCATCACGCTCAACCGCCCCGAGGCACTGAACGCGCTGAACGACGCCATGGGCCGGGAAATCCTGGCCGCCGCGCAGGCGTTCGACGCCGACCCTGGAGTGGGTGCCATTGTCATCACCGGCTCCTCCCGGGCCTTCGCCGCCGGTGCGGACATCAAGGAAATGGCGGGGAAGTCCTCCGTGGAGATGTACCAGCTGGACTGGTTCTCCGCGTGGGACGCCCTGGCCCGGGTGCGCACCCCCATGGTTGCCGCCGTCGCCGGCCATGCGCTGGGCGGCGGCTGCGAGCTGGCCATGATTGCCGACTTCATCATCGCCGCCGACAATGCCAAGTTCGGCCAGCCCGAAATCAAGCTGGGCGTCATCCCCGGCATGGGCGGCTCGCAGCGGCTCACCCGCGCCGTTGGCAAGGCCAAGGCCATGGAAATGGTGCTGACCGGGCGCGTCATGGGCGCCGTTGAGGCCGAACAGGCGGGCCTGGTGGCGCGCGTGGTGCCCGTGGACTCGCTCCTGGATGAGGCCCTGGCCGCCGCCGCCACCATTGCCGCCATGTCCAAGCCCGTGGCCATGATCGCCAAGGAAGCCGTCAACGCCGCCTACGAGTCCACCCTGGCCGAAGGTGTCCGGCTGGAACGCCGGCTCATCTTCTCCTGCTTCGCCACGGAGGACCAGAAGGAGGGCATGGCGGCGTTCACCGAAAAGCGCCTCGCGGAATTCAAGCACCGCTAGGCTGCCGGCGGCTGAGCCTGTCGGGACCCGGGGATGCTGGAACGGACAAATGAGTTTGATATATCGGGATCCATTGTCCGTTCCGGCATCCCGCCGAACCCTCCCGAGTTGGTGATCCGCCCAAACGCATGTACTGTTGAGGACGCAACGCGGGGTGGAGCAGTTCGGTAGCTCGCCGGGCTCATAACCCGGAGGTCACAGGTTCAAATCCTGTCCCCGCAACCATGATGAGGAAAGTCCCCGGCCAGCTCGCCGGGGACTTTCCGTTTTCCGGGTGCGATTCGCAGCCTGCCGGGCCCGCCCCTACGCCGGATAAATAGCCACCTCGGCAGCCTTGACCACAAAGAAAACGGCCGATCCCGGCTCCAGCCCCAGGTCCGCCATGGCCGCGGGGGAGATGTCCGCCGCCAGCCGGCCGGCCCGCACGCGGATGTGGTCACCGTGCGGTTCCAGCTCCGTCACCGCCACCGGAAAGCAGTTGCGTGGGCTGCCCTGCGGCGGAGCCAGGAACACTGACACGGCCGACGGCGGGAACGCCGCCAGGCCCTCCGTCCCACCGTCCGCGGGGGTGCCGGCCCCTGCGAAGCCGCCGGTCAGGCGGCCGGCGACCAAGCCGGCGTCGGCCGTTTGTACGGAGGTGCCGGTGACGGAACCGGTCAGGACATTCAGCCCGGCCAGCGAGGCCGCAAAGCTGCTCCGCGGATGGGCCAGGACGGCAGCCGTGGGCCCGGATTCCACGATCCGGCCGCGGTCCATGACGATGATCCGGTCTGCGAGCATGAGGGCGTCGAGGACATGGTGGGTGACGATGATGGCGCGTCGGCCGGCCAGCACCCGCTTGAGCAGGCTGCGCAGGAACGGGGCGCTGTTGATGTCCAGGGCGGCCATGGGCTCGTCCAGCAGCAGGAGTTCCGGATCGGTTGCCAGTGCCCGGGCCAGGGCCACGCGCTGGGCCTGCCCGCCGGAAAGCTGGGCGGGCCTGCGGGCGGCCAGTTCCAGGGCGTCCACCTCGCCGAGCCAGTGCCGTGCCACGGCACTTGATTCCGCCCGGCCCAGTCCTTTGCTCCGCGGCCCGAAGGCGACGTTGTCCAGCACGCTCAGGTGCGGGAACAGCAGGGGGTCCTGGGCCAGCAGTCCCACCCCGCGGGCATGCGGCGGCAGCCACAGCGGTGCCGGCCCCGTGCGGAACAGGGTGCGGGCACCCAAGGTGGCCTGGCCGGCGTCGGGCTTGAGCAGCCCGGCCACAATCTGCACCAGCGTGGACTTGCCCGCCCCGTTGGGGCCCATGACGGCCAGGGTTTCCGCCGGGCCCACTGACAGGGACACGTCTAGGTGGCGCTCGGCAATGGTGGCCTTCAGTTCCAGTGTCACGGCCGGGCCCCATCCGGGCCGGTGTCCGCCGGAACGCCGGCGCTGGAGCCCGCGTCAACATTCAGGCCCCGGCCGGAGGCCCCGCGGGGCGCCGGCAGTTTCGGTGTGCGGTACGTCAGCCCCACCACCACCACGGCAACGGCGATCAGCAGGAAGGACAGGGCCACGGCGGCGTCGGGATCGGTCTCTCGCTGCAGGTAGATTTCCAGTGGAAGCGTGCGGGTGACTCCCTGCAGGCTGCCGGCAAAGGTCAGCGTGGCGCCGAATTCGCCCAGGCTGCGGGCGAAGGCCAGCACGGCCCCGGACACCAGCCCGGGCAGCACCAGGGGCAGCGTGATCCGGCGCAGAACGGTGGAGGGGCGCGCGCCAAGGGTGGCGGCGACGGCCTCATACCGCTGCCCGGCCGTGCGCAAGGTGCCCTCCAGGCTCAACACAAGGAACGGCAGGGCCACGAATGCCTGCGCCATGACCACCGCCGTCGTGGAAAAGGCGATGTTGATTCCGGCCAGGGACAGCGACTTGCCGATCAGCCCCTCCCGGCCAAAGGTGTACAGCAGCGCCAGGCCGCCCACCACCGGCGGCACCACCAGCGGCAGCAGGATCAGCGCCCGCAGGATCCGCTGCCCGGTGAACCGCGCCCTCGCCAGGACCAGCGCCAGCGGGACGCCAAAAACAATGCAGAGCCCCGTGCTGGCTGCGGCCGTCCTGAGGCTCAGCAGCAGGGCGGCACGCGAGGAATCCGAGGTGATGAGGGGGATGAAGTTGCCCCAATTGACCTTGGCCACCATGCCCAGCAGCGGCAGCAGGATGAAGAGTGCGCCGGCCGCCGCCAGGGCGAAAACCCACCGCGGCACCGCCTGGTACTCCCACCTCTTGACGGCCTTTCGGCGGCCCGGCCCGGACTGTCCCGCGCTATGGTGCGCCAAAACCGGCATCGCCGAGCACCTTCTGCCCGTCCGGCCCCGTGACCAGTTTGATGAAGGCCGCGGCCAATTCCGGGTTTTTGGTGGTGGAGACCGTGGTGATCGGGTACTTGTTGACAGTGGGGTTTGCGAGCGTGAGCGGCACCGCCTTGACTTTGCTCCCCGCCGTGGTGGCGTCCGTGACGTACACCAGGCCGGCGTCGGCCTCGCCGGAGGTGACCTTGCCCAGGACGCTGGTGACGTTAAGTTCCTCGCTCACCGGTTTAACCACGACGCCGGCGCTTGCCTCGTCTGCCTTGGCGGCGGCCCCGCAGGGGACTTGGGCGGCGCAGACCACCACCTTGACGCCCGGCTTGGCGAGGTCGGCAAAGGAGGTGATGCCCGCCGGGTTGTTGGGCGGCACCACGATGGTCAGGACGTTGGTGGCAAAGACGGCGGGGGTGCCGGAGACCAGTTTGGCATTGCTGAGCTTCTTCATGTTTGCCTGGTCGGCCGAGGCAAAAACGTCCGCCGGGGCCCCTTCAACAATCTGGGTGACCAGCGTGGAGGAACCGTCAAAACTTAGGGACACCTTGACCTTCGGGTTGGCCGCCTCAAACTGCGTAGCCAGCTCGCTAAACGTCTTTTTCAGCGACGCGGCTGCAAACACCGTCAGCGTTCCGGAAAGCCCGGCCGTGCTGCCCGCCGATGTCGACGCACCGGGTGTGGCGGCGCCTCCTGAGCACGCGGCCAGGGACATGGCGACAAGGACGGCGGCTGCGGCGGCGGCCGGCTTGCGGAACAGTTTCTTCATGGCTTGGCCCCTTGGGGGATTTCGATGATCACGGTGGTTGACTTGACCACGGCGGTGGCCACGGAGCCGGGTTCCAGCTTCAGGTCCCGGACGGCCTCGCTGCTCATGAGGGACACCACGCGGAACGGGCCGCACTGCAATTCCACCTGCGCCATCACCTTGTCCATGATGACGCTGGTGACCAGGCCCACGAACCTGTTGCGCGCCGAACTGCCCACGCCTGTTGGATCGTCCGGCAACTGGGACTGCGCCTTGGCCAGTTCCGCCAGCTCCGTCCCCTCAATGGCGATGCGCCCCTGCTTGTCCTTGTGGCCATGGAGCGTGCCGTTGTCCAGCCAGCGCCGGACGGTGTCGTCGCTGACGCCCAGGAAGCGGGCGGCTTCGGAAACGCGGATTAGTGCCATTTCGGCAGTCTATAACCTCAACTGCGGAAGTCCAAGGGTGTTTCAGCCGTAGATGCTGAAACGGTGATTGTGGCTCGGAACTGTCCGCAGCGGCGGCTCGGAACTGCGGAACGGGCAGGGAGTTTCAGTCCCGGCTACAGCCCCGCCAGCCGGTCCGAAAGTGCCATGTGCCCGGCATCCACCACGCGGGCCTCGGGGTGGTCCACGTGCCACGCCATGATTTGCCGCGCGCCGGTGGCGTACGGAATGCGGGCGGCAAAGCCGGGCACGTAGCGCTTGATCTTGGCGTTGTCGAAAATGACTGAATGGGACTTGTCGCCCAGCAGCCCGGGTCCCAGCTCCGGAGCGGCGGCGGCAATCGTGTCGCTGGCAACGTGAACCAGCACGGGGTCATCGACGTCCGCCGCGGCGGCAACGGCGCGGTACACGGCATCCCACGGCAGCACCTCGTCGGAGGTGATCGTGAAGGATTCACCCACGGCCGCGGCCAGTCCGAGCAGGCCCGTGAACGCGACGGCAAAGTCGTCGGCGTGCGTGAGCGTCCACAGCGAGGTCCCGTCCCCGTGCACCACCACCGGCAGCCCGGCGCGCATGCGGTGCACATCGGTCCAGCCAAACAGCAGCGGCAGCCGGGTCGCGTCATAGGTGTGCGAGGGGCGCACCACCGTGACGGGGAACCCCTGCGAGCGGTACGCAGTGACAAACACGTCCTCGCAGGCGATCTTGTCCCGTGAGTACTGCCAGAACGGGTTGCGCAGCGGCGTGGACTCCGTGATGGGCAGTCTCAGCGGCGGCTTCTGGTAGGCCGAGGCCGAGCTGATGAAAATGTACTGCCCGCAGCGCCCGGCAAAAAGCTTCACAGCCGCCCGGGCCTGCTCCGGCACAAAGGTGACAAAGTCCGCCACCACATCAAAGCGCCGCCGCCCAAGCACCGCGGACACCGCAGCAGGGTCGCGGACATCCGCCACCAGCTGCTCGACGCCGGCAGGCACCGGCCGCTCGGACCCCACCCCGCGATTGAGCACAGTGACGTTGAATCCGAGGGCCACGGCCCGGGCCACTGCGGCCGCACTGATGACGCCTGTCCCCCCGACAAACAGCACCCGCAGTCCGGGCAGTGCTACAAGTGGGCCCGGACGTGCGGTGCCGGGTCCGGGCTGGTCCAGCCACCGCAGGTCGTCGTTGTAGCCGCTCACCAGGCGTAGTCCTCCGGGGCAGTCTTGGGGCCGGGGAAAATTTGGTCCAGCTGCGCCAGCGCGTCAGCATCCAGGGAGACCTCCAGTGCGCGGAGCCCGGCCGCCAGCTGATCAGAGGTCCGCGGCCCGATGATGGGTGCGGTCACTGCCGGCTGGTGCAGCAGCCAGGCCAGGGCGATGTCGCCCGGCTCCTGGCCCCGCTGTGCGGCAAACGATTCAAACGCCGCGATGTCGTCAGCAAAGGCTTCCAGCGCCTGGGCGGCGCGGCCACCCAACCGGCGGACGCCGTCGTGCTCCTTCTTCAGCACCCCGCCCAGCAGGCCGCCGTGCAGGGGCGACCACGGCAGCAGCCCCAGCCCGTAGTGCTGGGCCGCCGGGATCACCTCCCGCTCCACGCTGCGCTGCATGAGGCTGTAGATGGACTGCTCGCTGACCAGGCCGGTGACGGGGCGGCGCGCGGCGGCCTCCTGCGCGGCGGCAATGTGCCAGCCGGCAAAATTGGAGCTGCCGGAGTAGATGATCTTGCCTTGCTGGACAGCCACGTCCACCGCCTGCCAAATCTCATCCCACGGTGTTCCGCGGTCCACATGGTGGAACTGGTAGAGCTCAATGTGGTCCGTCTGCAGGCGCTTCAGGCTCGCATCCAGGGCCCGGCGGATGTTCAGCGCGGACAGGTGCGAGTCGTTGGGCTTGTGGCTCATCCAGCCGTAGACTTTCGTGGCCAGCACCGTGTCATTCCGCCGTCCGCCGCCCTTGGCAAACCAGCGGCCGATGATTTCCTCGGTCCAGCCCCGGTGGTCCTCGCCGCCGTAGGCATTGGCCGTGTCGAAGAAGTTCAGCCCCGCCTCGCGCGCCTCATCCATGATGCGGTGGGCGTCGGCCTCCTGCGTGTGCGGGCCAAAGTTCATGGTGCCCAGGCACACCCGCGAAACTTTCAGCCCGCTGCGGCCCAAATGTGTGTACTTCATGGCAGGTTGATCCCTTCACTGGTGGATGCCGGCTGCCCGCCTGGCGCCTGCTTGCCCGCAGCGTGGCTGCCTGCCCAGGAGGACAGCAGCTTGAGGGCGTCCTGCGACGGGGAGCCGTTCCGGGCGGTGAAAGTCCGTACGCTTTGCTCGGGGTCGTCCGGCAGCAGGAGCTGCTCAAAGTCGAGCTCAAGGTCCCCGACCACGCCGTGGTGCAGCCTCAGCGTGCCGGAGGACCTCCGGGCCACTGTGTGGCGTGCCCACCACTGGCGGAAGTCCTCGCTGTTGACCGCCAGCTCGCCCACCAGCGCGCTGGCCTGGGGGTCGCCGGGGTGCCGGCCCACATCGGCCCGCAGGGCTGCGACGGCATCTGCCGCGGCCCCATGCCAGTCCCGGAACAGCACCCGGGCGGCGGGGTCCAGCATGATCCACCGCGTGTAGTTCCGCTGTTCGCGCGCCATGGCCGGAAAGTCGGCCAGCAGCAGGCGGCCCATCCGGTTGGCTGCCAGGACGTCCGTGCGCCGTCCCAGCACGACGGCGGGCACGTCGCCCAGGGCGTCCAGCAGCTGCCGCACGGGTGGCCGCACCCGCTGGGCGGCCGGCGGGTCCACGGCCTGCCCGCCGCAATTGTCCAGCAGGTCAAGCATGTGGGCCGATTCGGCCTCGCTCAGCTGCAGCGCGCGGGCCACGGAGGCCAGCACGGAGCGGGAGGGGTGGATGTTGCGGCCCTGTTCCAGCCGTGTGTAGTAGTCGGTGGAGACGTCCGCCAGCCGGGCCACCTCCTCCCGCCGCAGCCCCGGCACGCGCCGGGCGTTGTAGACGGTGTCCGGATCCGGTTGGAGCCGGGCACGCATGGCGGACAGGAACTTGCCGAACTCAACGCTTTGACCCATGCCACCATTGTGCCCCGGCACGGCGGATCAATCCATCGCCGTGGGTAGGACTGTGAAACCTAGGATGGGCCCGCACCTGCTTGTGGCTGCTTCCGCGGCCGGCGGGCCGTAGGCTGGGGGAAACCGCTTTCTCTGGGCGGCTTGCATGAAAGGAAAAAAGTTGGACATGACTGAATCAACCCCGAAGGGAACGGCCGTACCGGAGCTGGCCCTTAACAACGGCGTGCGGATCCCGCAACTGGGTTTCGGCGTCTTTCAGATACCGCCGGAGGAAACGCGCGTTGCCGTGGGGGAGACCCTCAAGGCAGGCTACCGCCACATTGACACTGCTGCGGCGTACCGCAACGAGTCCGGCGTGGGAGCCGCCCTGGCGGAGTCAGGCCTGCCGCGCGGGGACGTCTTCATCACCACCAAGCTGCGCAATGGCGAACAGTCCAGCCCCCGGGCCGCCTTCGAGGCCAGCCGCAAGGCACTGGGCGTTGACTGGATCGACCTGTACCTGATCCACTGGCCCGTCCCGTCGCAGGGGCTGTTCACCCAGGCGTGGAAGGAATTGGAGTCCCTGCAGGCGGACGGCCTGGTCCGGGCCATCGGCGTTTCCAACTTCCTGCCGGAGCACCTCGACGAGCTGCTGGCCGGAGCCACCGTGGTGCCGGCCGTCAACCAGTTTGAGCTGCACCCCACGTTCCAGCAGGCGGAGCTGGCGGCCAAGAGCCGCAGCCACGGCCTGGCGGTGGAGGCCTACAGCCCGCTGGGACAGGGCAAGGACCTCGGCAGTGCCGCCGTCACGGGTCTGGCGGCGAAATACGGTGCCAAGCCGGCGCAGATCGTGCTGGCCTGGCATCTGGGGATGGGCAACATCGTGATCCCCAAGTCCGCCACGCCCGCGCGCATCCGGGAGAACCTGGCAGCGGCGGCCATTTCGCTGACCCCGGAGGAGCTGGAGCTGGTCTCAGCCCTCGAAACAGGCGAACGCATCGGGGCGGACCCTGCCCTGGCGGCGTTCACGCAGATGTAGGCCGCCCGCCGGACGGTCCAAATCCGGACGGTCCAAATCCGCCGAAAGCACAGCAATGGCGGGCAGATGTGGAATCTGCCCGCCATTGCTGTGCAGTCGGCGCCTAGAGCTTGTCGAAATCCGCCTCGTCGACGGTGTCGGTCTCCGCAGCCGGCGCGATGGCGGCCTGTGCCGGTGCGCCGCCGGACTTCAGGGCGGCCAGGCGGGCTTCCACCTCGGTCTGCTCGCCCAGGTCCTCCAGGCTGTTGAACTGTGCGTCCAGGCTGGAGGCTGCGAGCTCGTTCTGGCCGCGGACCTTGGCCTCTTCGCGGCGGATCTTGTCCTCGAAGCGGCTAACCTCGCTGGTGGGGTCCATGATGTCGATGCTCTTGAGGGCGTCGTTGACCTGCAGCTGGGCATCCGCTGTCTTGGAACGGGCAATCAGCTCGTTGCGCTTGCTGGCGAGTTCAGACAGCTTGCCCTGCATTTGCTGCAGGCCGGTCTTGAGCTTGTCCACCACATCCGTCTGGGCGGCAATGTTGGGTGCGGCAGCCTTGGCCTCGTTCTCCGAGGAAATCTGGCGCTGCAGGGCCACCTTGGCGAGGTTGTCAAACTTCTGCGCGTCCGTGGGATTGCCTGCCGTGCGGAACTCGTCGGCCTTGCGGCTGGCGGCGAGGGCCTTGGAGCCCCAGTCCTGGGCGTTCTTCACGTCCTCGTTGTAGTCGTCTTCGAGCATGCGCAGGTTGCCGATGGTCTGTGCCACCGCGCCCTCGGCCTCGGTGATGTTCGCCTTGTAGTCGCGCACCATCTGGTCAAGCATCTTCTGCGGATCCTCGGCCTGGTCCAACAGCGAATTGATGTTGGCCTTCGCCAACTGTGCAATCCGGCCGAAAATTGACTGCTTTGCCATTCTTTTCCCCTTATTTTTGCTATTGAAGAACATCAGTGGTCGGTCTCTTTGCGTCGTGCTGGCCAAACATTTCCTTTGAGTCTAGCGACTCCGTTACCTGCTGAACGGGCGGGCGGGGCTAGAAGTTTCCGCCGCCCCCGCCAAGGCCTCCTCCGCCATCTCCGCCACCGAAACCGCCGCCGCCAAAGCCGCCGCCCCCGCCGCCGAAGCCGCCTCCGCCGCCAAATCCGCCGCCTCCGAGCAGCCCGCCGATGATGCCGCCGAGGATGGCGCCGCCTACCCCGTTCATGCCGGATCCGCCACGGCCGCCATAGCCCCCGCCGTAGCCGCCGCCAAACCCGCCGCCGCCGAACCTGTCCACGTCCTGCTGGGCGTACTGGATGGCCTGCTGCGCCAGGGCCTGCGCCTGCTGTGCGTATGTCAGGGCGTTCGCAGGGTCCTTGTCAGCGATGGCCATGGCGTATTCCAGGTTGCGCTGGGCCTCCGAGAGCCGGGTGCGTGCCTCCGTGCCGACCCCGCCGCGGCGGGCCGCAATGAAGTCCTGGGCGGCGGAGATGTGTGCCTGCGCCCCGGCAATGGTCTGCTGCAGGGACGCCTGCGCGCGCAGGGCTTGCTGCTGCTGGTCGCGAATGCCGGTGAGCAGCTCGTCGAGCTGGTTGTGGGCGCCCTGCACGGCCCCCAGCAGCGCCACGGGATCAGTTTTGCCGGCCGAACCCTTTGCCTTGGCGTCCTGGAGGACGGCCTCCGCGGCGGCCACGGTGGGCGCGTAGCGGGCGAACTCGGGGGAGGCCACCATGGACTTGGCCCGCTCCAGGTCGGTGAGGGCCTCCGGCAGCGCCGTGGACAGCGCCGCTGCGGCGTCATTGATGTTCTTTTCCGTCTTGCCGATGGCTTCGAGCAAGACGTTGCACTGCAGCAGCGCCTCCTCCGCAGCCTTGACGGAAAGGGCGCCGTTGGCGGTGTCGCCGGAACCCAGCTTCGCGTCGGCGTCGTCCGCTGCCGTGCCCACAAAGGCCAGCCGCTCCTGCGCCTGTTGGACGTTGTCGCGCACGGTGGCCAGGGCGGAATCGGCGTACTTGCCGGCCAGCACGGAAAGCGTCTGTTCGGATGAGGCAATGGCGGTTCCTGCCTGCGCGGCGTCCGCACGCACTTGGGCTATGACCTGCGGCGCCGTGCGTTCCAGCTCCCGCAACTCGTCAAAGGACTTCTTTTCCGCATCAAGGGCCGCATTGGCATCCTCACTGCGCTTGATGATTTCACCCAGCCACTGGCGCTGCTCGTCAATGGTGTCGGGGATTTCATCGTCCAGTTGCTGCTGCAGCTTGAAGGATTCGCTCAGGTGCACCTTGGCCTGGTTCAGCGCGGCCTGGTAGGGCTTGACTGCCTCATCGCCATACGAAGCCTGGGCAAATCCAATGTCATGCTCACTGTTCTTGATGGCATCATCGGCGGCAATCAAGAGCGAGCCGGCCTTGGAGCGCAGCTCGGCGATGGTCATGCCGGCATTCGGGTCCAGGGCCTTGCCATCGGGGCCGTAGCCCTTGGCCGTGGCCTCTGCGGCGGCCTTCTTCCGCTTGCTCCGGATGGCAAGTGCGGTTCCCGCACCGCCAAGCACGACGGCGCCGCCGACTCCCAGCGCCACGAACCCTCCCGTGGGGTTGGGTACGTTGCCGGAGCCTCCGCCGGCGGCGTCACCCAGCGCCGCGGCGGTGTCAATGGCGGCCTGCGCCCAGTCGTCCTTGCCCAACTGGGGGACCACGGCGTTCTTTTGGACATTGTCGTTT
Source organism: Arthrobacter silviterrae (assembly GCF_011045165.1). Classification (GTDB taxonomy): domain Bacteria; phylum Actinomycetota; class Actinomycetes; order Actinomycetales; family Micrococcaceae; genus Specibacter; species Specibacter silviterrae. The sequence continues at coordinate 19,185 of NZ_JAAKZI010000014.1, read as the reverse complement.
TTGGCCTTGCTGATCACGGAAGTGTTCGCAAGCAGCGCATACTTTCTGTCCTTGACGGCCACGGCCAGGATGGCGTCGTGTTGGCCAAACTGCTTTTGATTGGCCACGGCAGTGGCCCAGTCGGTGGGGGCCGTGCCGTCAAAGGAATTCACGTACACCACAAACAGGGTGATTCCCTGCTGCTGCTGCAACTTGGTGATGGCCGCCTGGACGTCGGCCTTTTTGCTGCCCAGCACGTTGGCATTGTCAATGATGTACGTGCCCCCCGGTATGGTCACGGGAGGATCCGCCTGGGCTGCCGCGGCCGGGAAGACCATCAGCGCGGCAAACGCCACCGCCGCGAGCAGCTGGAAAAACAACTTGAACCTTGAAAACATCGCCCACCCTAATGTGCGCCAATTGTGCAGGACCGTGCTTGTGCCTCACCCATGATTCTATGGCGGAAAAATTGGCGGCGTCCATGTCGGCCTGCGGGGCTCCGCACCGCCGTGCACCCCGGCGCCGGGCGGGCCGCGGAAGCCGTTTGTGCCGGCGTCGGACATAATTGAAGCAGGGCGAATCCTTCACAGCTACCTTCCAGCGAACGTTCGTAAACGCACCAGCCCTGCAGACCATGATGAATATCAAGCAAGGGTTCAGCCCAAGAATTTTTCAATGAAGGGAAAAGCAAATGTCCGAGATCAATGGCGGGGACGGCATCCGCAACGAGGACGGCCCCGCAGGCATGCAGGAGGGCGACACCACCCCCATTCCGCAGGGTGCGCCGCTTGGCGACACCACCCCCATTCCCGCTCCGTCGCAGCCCGTAAATGCCTGGCAGGCACCCACCGCCCAGTACCCCGCCGCAGCAGAACCCCCGGCGCAGGCGCAACAGCCGGAGCCGCAGCGGGCCGAAACGCAGCCGGAGGCATCCCAGGCCGAGACGCGGCCAATGCCGCCCTACGCGGGCCCGCAGCACTCCGCGCCCCAGTACCCCTCGGCGCAGTCCCCGGCAACACCGTCCTACGGCCAGCCGTACGGCCAGCCCTACAGCCAGCCTGCGGAGGGCCAGGCCTATGGATCAACCGGGCAGCAGCCCAACGGTTCCACGCATGCGGACGCCGGGTACCCGGCGTCGAACACGTACCCGCACGCACTGGCCCCGGCCGTGACAGCCGCCCCCCAGGCGGCCAAGCCGCGCAGGAAGGTGGGCATGGGCATGTTTGCAGCCAGCGTCATTGCCGCAGCGCTCATTGGCGGAGGCGCGGCAGCCGGCACCTCGGCCCTGATTGGTTCGCAGAACTCCGGCACGGTGGCCGCCTCGAACCAGCAGGCAGCCCCGCTGGTCATCAACAACCCCACTTCGGTCAACCAGATATCGGCCGCGGCAGCCAAGGCCATGCCGTCCGTGGTGACCATCTCCGCCACCAGCGGCAGTTCCGGCGGCACGGGTTCGGGCATCATCCTGGACACGGCCGGGCACATCCTCACGAACACCCACGTGGTGACGCTGGACGGGGCCGCCGCCCACGCCACCATCCAGGTGCAGACCAGCGACGGCAAGGTATATGCCGGCACCGTGGTGGGAACCGACCCGCTCTCCGACCTGGCAGTGATCAAGATTGATGCACCGAACCTGGTGCCGGCCACGCTGGGCGACTCCACCAAAATCAACGTTGGCGACACAGTCATTGCCATCGGTTCGCCGCTGGGCCTGAATGCCACGGTCACCGAGGGCATCATCTCCACCCTGAACCGCACCATCCAGGTTGCCTCCTCCGCCGTCCCGGCCACCCCCAACGACTCGTCGCAGGGCCAGGGCGGCGGCAACGGCTTCCAGTTCTCGCCTCCAGGCGGCGGCCAGAGCAACACCGCTGCAACCGGGTCCGTGAACCTCAACGTCATCCAGACGGATGCGGCCATCAACCCCGGCAACTCCGGAGGTGCGCTGGTGGACAGCACGGGCAAGATCATCGGCGTCAACGTGGCCATTGCCTCCACGGGAAGCTCCTCCAGCTCCACCAGCCAAAGCGGCAACATTGGCGTGGGCTTCTCCATCCCGATTGACCACGCCAAGCGCATCGCCAACGACATCATCTCCTCCGGCAAGGCCACCCACGGCCAGCTGGGCGTCTCGGTCAGCGGCACCTCGGCCCTGGGCAGCAACAGCCAGTTCTCGGCAGGGGCCACGGTGGCGGACGTGACCTCCGGCAGTGCCGCGGCGAAGGCGGGCATCCAGAAGGGTGATGTCATCACCGCACTGGGCGGGCGCACCATCTCCGATGCCTCGTCCCTGACGGCGGCCGTCCGGGAGGAGGCCGGCGGGGCCACCGTGAAGGTGACGCTGGTTCGCAACGGCAAGACGCTGGAAAAGGACGTCACGCTGGACACCATGCCGGCCAACTGAGCCGGAGCGGCATTGGAGTAGAGCACGGCAAGGAACGGATGGTGCGCCACTTTCACAGTGGCGCACCATCCGTGCTTAACGGCGCGCCGGCTTACGAGTCCGCGAGCGCGGCCGCCATGACAAGCTGGCCGGCGAAGTAAAGATTCGACCCACTAAATTCCGGCCCGGGCCCGGCACGAACTAAACTACTAGACGAAAGGCCAAGGGCGATCCGCCGGCCCCGCCCAGGCGCTGGAAACGGGGCGCGGAACCATGCTCCCATGACACAAAGGACAGTAGTGGAAAACTCAGCACTGAACATTGTGGTACTCGTCAAATACGTGCCGGACACGCAATTTGACCGCCACCTCACGGGTGAAAGCCACCGCCTGGACAGGAACGAGAGCATTCTCTCCGAACTTGACGAGTACGCGCTGGAGGCCGCCCTGGCCCTGGCCGACGCCCGCGGCGGCGCCAAGGCCGGCAACACCGTCACGGCCCTGACCCTGGGCCCGGCGGCAGCAGCCGCCGCGGTGAAGAAGTCGCTGCAGATTGGCGCCACCTCAGGTGTCCACGTCAGCGACGATGCCCTCGCCGGCTCGGACGCCTCGGCCACGTCGCTGGCACTCGCGGCCGCCGTCAGGACGCTGGGACCCGTGGATCTGGTCATCACCGGCATGTCCTCGACGGACGGGGAAACCTCCATTGTCCCCGCGCAGCTGGCCGCCCGCCTGGGCCTGCCCCAGGTCACCTTCGCCTCCTCCCTGGAACTGGACGGCACCACCGTCACTGCCAGGCGCGACGGCGACGACGTCTCGGAGGAGGTCCAGGCCCAGCTGCCCGCCCTGGTGTCCGTGACCGACCAGGCCAACGAGCCCCGCTACCCCAACTTCAAGGGGATCCTGGCAGCAAAAAAGAAGAAGGTGGTGACGCTGTCCCTGTCGGACATCGGGGTGGAGGCCGGGGCCGTGGGCTCCGCCGGATCGCTGACCCGCGTCACCGCGGCGGCGGAGCGCCCCGCCCGCACGGCCGGAACCATCGTCACCGACACGGGCGACGCCGGCATTGCGCTCGTTGACTTCCTCGCCGCGCAGAAACTGATCTAAGGACCTCCCATGACTGCAATCGTTGTTTTCATTGACCAGGTGGACGCGCCCGGCAAGCTGCACCCCATCCACCACCAGCTGCTGACCCTGGCCCGCGGCGCCGGCGAGCCCGTGGCCGTGGTGGCCGGCCCCGTGGGCGCCGAACTGGCCGCCGAGCTGGGCAGCTACGGCGTGGCCCGTGTGGTCCATTCCGGGCAGGCCGAGCTGGCCGATTACCTGGTGGCGCCCAAGGCCGAGCTGGTGGCGCAGGCCGCAGCGGCCGTTTCCGCCGCGGCCGTGCTGGTGGATAACAGCCCGCAGGGCAAGGAAATCGCGGCCCGCGTGGGCGTGGCGCTCAACGCCGGCGTCATCACCGATGCCGTGGGCGTGTCGAACGACGGCGGCGCCCTCGTGGCCCATAAATCCGTCCTGGCCGGTTCATGGACCGTGGATGCCCGGGCCACCACGGCCGTGTCGGTCATCAGCGTCAAGGCGCACAGCGTGGACGCCGCGCCGGCACCCGGGGCGGCCGTTGCCGCCGTCGAACGTCTTGAGGTGGCATTCTCCCCGGCCAGCCTGGGGGCTCGGATTACCAAGCGCACACCCAGGGAATCGTCGGGGCGGCCGGAGCTGGAGGATGCCCGCATTGTGGTGGCCGGCGGTCGCGGCCTGGACGGCGACTTTGGCCCCGTCGAGGAGCTCGCCGACGTGCTCGGTGCGGCAGTGGGCGCCTCCCGGGCCGCCACGGACGCCGGCTGGATTTCCCATGCCGCGCAGGTGGGGCAGACAGGCAAGAAGGTTTCCCCGCAGCTGTACATTTCCGTGGGCATCTCCGGGGCCATCCAGCAAAAGGCCGGCATGCAGACGTCCAAGGTGATCGTGGCCGTCAACAAGGATTCGGAGTCGCCGGTGTTTGAAATTGCCGACTTCGGCATTGTGGGCGACCTGTTCAAGGTGCTCCCGCAGGCCGTGGAGGAGATCAAGCGCCGCCGCGCCTAGCCTCCCAACTGTGCATCAGAAACTGCACTCGAATCAATCTAATACGGTTGATCTTGCTGCAGTTTCTGATGCACAGTTGCTTAAGCGGCGGTCCCTAGAAGCCGGCCACCCCGTTCGGGGTGCCCAGTCCGGTGGTGCCGTCCCAGCCAGCCCGTGCGTTGCACCACTGCGTCGTGGGGCACGTGCCGTTGGAGCCCGTGGTCACGTCGAACAGGCTCCCTGCGTGGGCGTACGGAATCGCATTGGCGTAGCTGCCGGTGGCGGCGGAGCCGGTGTTGCCGCTGAGGGCGTACACCGAGGCGATGATCGGCGAGGCCTCGCTGGTGCCGCCGAACTGGCCCCACGTCGAGGATGAGTTCGACGTCGGGTAGTAGACGGCAAGCCCGCCGGTGTTGGGGTCGGACGCGGCGGCCACGTCATTCATGGCGCGGCCTGCACAGCCGGTGTCTGAGGCGGATGCCGCCGTGAGGGCCGCGTTCAGGCTTGAACAGCCCGAACCAGTCCCGCTCCACACGGTTTCGTTCCATCCCCGCGTGTTCGAAGCGGCGGAGAGGGACGTGCCGCCAACTGCGACAACGTAGCTCGACGACGCCGGGTAGGAGGCGCCCTGGTAGCCGTTGTCGCCGGCGCTCGCGGTGACCGCAATGCCGGGGAAGTTGTAGTACTTCCCATAGGTGGAATCGGAGGCGTCCGAACCCCCGTAGCTGTTCGAAATGGCCACGACGCCGGGGAGCCCCGCGGCGGTCTGGACTGCCGTGCCGAGGTTGCCGAAGGACGCCGAGGTGGCCTGCAGCACCACGATCTTGCAGTCGGGACACGCGGCGGAGACGGCGTCGACGTCGAGCGCCTGCTCCTGCGCCCAGCCCGTGTTGGCGCGCGGCAGCTTGGTGCCGCCTGTTTGGTTGAGGATCTTCAGGCAGCCGTTCGCCGTGGTGCACGCGGGCAGGCCGAACTGTGCACGGTAGACGCCCAGGTCGCGCTCGAGGTTGGGGTAGCCGTAGGCGTCGACAATCGCCACCGTCCGGCCTCCGGAGGACAGGCCCGTCAGCTTGTAGGCGCTCTTGAGCTGGGCCGGGGTGAGGGCGGTGGCGGGCGGGGCGGCGGCATTCGTGATGGGCCGGCCGGAGGGGTCGGCCGCCTGCCGGGCGGTGCAGGCAGCGTCCCCGTGCTTCGGAGTTGCGCAAACCTGGATCGACCGGCTCGACGGCGCAGCCTGCGCCGGCGCGGACCCTGCGACGAGCGCTGTCAGCATGAGCAGGCCGGAGCCTGCCAGGGCGAAGATTTTTTTCATGTACCAAATCTCCTTCGTGAACGACCGCCCGGCGTGTGACATTTTTGTCACACGGACTTTACATTTTAGTCAAGGCGATCTGGATGGAGACTGGCAGACCGGTTGCGGCTTTGGCAACGGCTGGCGGGCTATTGCCAGCAAATTCACAGCTTGGTGGCGCTCAGGCAGGGACGGAGCCGACGCCGATCAGCGCGTCCGAGTTCATCTCCACCTGCGGCCCCACTGAGTGGATGAAGTCGCGCCGGACCCGGGCGATGGCCTCGGGATCGCGGGGGAGCAGGGTGCGCCACCCGCTGCCCATGACCAGGTTCCAGGCCATGTCGTCATCCACGGACAGGGTCAGCGGGTGCCGGGAAACGGACACGTCTTCAAGTCCGCGCTCCGACAGCCAGCCGGCCAGGGATTCCGCGGAGGCAATTTTGGCCATGTTCTGGTTGGGCAGGGGCACCACGCCGGCCAGCCGCGGGCGTTCCTTGATGGCGGCCTCCAGAATGCGGCCGGCAAAGGGCTCCAGCGCCCCCTCCACCCACGTGCTGGCGACCAGGCGGCCGCCCGGGCGCAGCATGGACGCCAGGTGTTCCACTCCCGCCTCCATGTCGGAGAAAAAGAACATGCTGTAGGAACACAGCACGGCATCGAAGGTGCGGTGTCCGCGCCACTGGGTGACGTCGGCTTCGGTGAGCGTGGTGTTCAGGATGTGCCGCTCGGCCAGGTTGGCCGCGGCAATGCGCAGCAGCCCGGTGGAGAGGTCGACGCCGTCGACAGTCCCGTTGGGTCCCACGGCCAAGGCTGCCGGCAGGGTGGCCGCCCCGGTGCCGCAGCAGGCGTCGAGGACCTTTTCGCCCGGCTGCAGCACGGCCGCCTCCGCCACGTCGCGGCCCATGGGGTCCCACAGCTTGTCCGCCCACAACTCAAATTGCAGGGCCCCGTCGGTGAAAGCCAGGCCAGGATCGCGAGCGGACATGTATACCTCCGGTGGTTGGAACTGTGGATGAAAGGTGGGGCGGATGCGGCCCGGGTCAGGGCTGCAATTGCGCCCCGGCAAAGCCGTTCTGCCGCCAGGCCTCGTACACCGCGATGGAGGCGGAGTTGGCCAGGTTCAAGGAGCGCAGGGCCGGGAGCATGGGCAGCCGGACGCGAGCCGTCACGTGGGGGTCGTGCTTGGCGGAATCGGGCAGGCCCACCGACTCTCGGCCGAACATGAGCACGTCGCCGGGCCGGTAGGCGATGTCGGAATAGCCTGTTTCCCCGTCCGAGGTGAAGGCAAAGACCCGTTCCGGGGCCAGCGCCTCCCACGCCGCGTCGAGGGACTTGTGGACCGTCACCACCGCCAGGTCGTGGTAGTCCAGCCCGGCCCGGCGCAGCTTGGCGTCGGAAAAGTCGAAGCCCAGGGGTTCCACCAGGTGCAGCTCCGCCCCCGTGATGGCCGCCAGGCGGATGGCGTTGCCGGTATTGCCGGGGATCTCCGGGGTGACAAATAAGATGCGAAACACCGTTTCAGCTTACCGTGTCAGTACATGCCGCCGAGCAGCCGGCTGAGCACCTGCAGGTCAACCACGTTGGGGAGGGGGCCCGATGCCAAAAAGTGCTTCGCCTCGCGCACAAACCGGGCCGCGTTGGCCACGTTCACCACGGCTGACCCGTCCGGTTCACCGCCCCGCACATAGTCGATGACCGGCTCAAACAGGTTTCCCGTGCTGCTGTGCACGCAAACCCAGGAGGTCACATTGCACTCGGGGAACAATTCCTGCAGGGCCCGCGTGGCCGGAATCAGCTGCGGGGGAGCGGCCACCCGGCTCCCGTGAATCAGCATGCTGCCGTCCCAGCGGAAGGCGCCGTCGGGCACCAGCATGGAACCCACCACGGCAATGCGGTACCCGGAGACCAGCACATGGTCCAGGTAGCCGCGGCCGCCGGGGGCAGCCAGCCCGTTGATGAGCCGGGCCGCCGGGATGCCCGGCAGCACCTGCTGCATGATCAGCTGGGCTGTGCGCGCCTCCCTGGCCAGCCGAGAGGAGGCCCCAAAAACGCCGCGTTTGCGCGGGGCGCCGTGGACGGGCTGGGCGGCGACGGACCGGGGCAGCAGGGGCACGCCGCCGTCGGCCGTGGAGTCGTAGGGCGGAACATACACGGCGGGATCGCCCGCGGTGTTCCGGGTCTCCTGGCCGCGGCGGGTGCTGAAGGTGCCGTTGAACCCCGCACCGGAAAACGGCTCGCCGGCCCCGCTTCGGCCCGAACTTCCTGCTGAACCCCCCGTGGCTGTGGCGCGGCCGGTGGCGGGCCGGTAGCTTCTGTCGTAGCTGCGCCGCGCATCGGGATCGTTGAGGACCTCGTACGCCTCGGTGACCTTGCGGAACATGGCCGGGTCGCCGCCGTGGTCCGGGTGGGAAATCCTGGCCGCCTTGCGGTACGCAATCTTGATATCGCGCTGGGTCGCCGTGCTGGGCACGCCGAGGACCTGGTAATGCGTGAGGAACTGCTCGCCCACTGGGGACCTTTCGATTGCGCCGGGATTCTGCCATTCTAGCGGGGCGCCCTGCGGGGATTCGCACGGTGCCGCGCGCAAAGGACGGTGCCCCGGGAGGTGCCCGGGGCGGCCGCCTGTCGGTAAGGTGGGGTGCGTGAATCGATTCCTGGGGGACACGGCGGGCCCGTCCACAACTGCCCGTTGGGCCCGGCGGGCGGACGGCAAGAGCGGCGCCGTGGCGGTTGCCGCAACTGCCCTGTCCATGGCCCTGGCCGGCTGCACCATTGCCCTGCCGGCCCCGCAGCCTGCCGTGACCTCCCGCCCCACGGCAGCCGCAAGTTATGCCGTGCCCACCATCCAGGCCGGGCACAACGCCGCTGCCGTGGCCGCGAAGAACATGACGTTCGACGCCGGTGCCACCCTTTCGCCCAACGTCGCCGTCGGCTTTGCCAGTGTTTTGGACCAGCCTGGCCAGTCCGCGGACGGGACCCAGCTGCCTCCCGCGTGGAAGCTCGTGAAGAACAATGTGGCCGGGGAAACCCAGTACTCCAATGCTGCCGGCTGCGCGGCGGCCTACTGGGTCACGTCCAACCAGGGCCCGCTCACAGCGGCCGGTGATGACAAGGCCTCCACCGAGAACCTGATGAAATACCTGATTCCCTCGGTTGTCCCGGAGGCCCTGCAGGAATCGTCCCTGCCGTGGTCATCGGAAGCCGGCCGGAAGGCCCCTTCAATCAGCTTCCTCGCCTACCGCACGAAGGCCGCGGCGGGCGTGCCGGCCAGCATGGTGTGGGGCAGGCTCCTGGGCACTGCGGGCACGGGGCTGGTGGTCAGCCTGTCCTGCCCGACCGATGCCCTGCTGGCCAGGACCACCCCGGAACTCATGGCGAAGCTCGCAGTGGCCCCGCCCACCTCCTGAGGTCCGGTGCCTGTGGTGGCCGGATGCGGTCAGGGACGGGGGCGAAGGTAGCGCAGGAACAGCATCGACTCGGCCTTCAGGATGTGGGCCAGCTCCATCCGCTGCGGGCCTGTTGCATGGGCCGCACCCGGATGCACATGTGAGATGCGCCGCGCCGATCCACCCGCCAGCAGCGGCGACACGGTCAGGCACAGCTCGTCCACCAGGCCCGCAGCCTGGAAGGTGCCCAGCAGGGTGGGCCCGCCCTCGGAATGGATGCGCGGCATCCCCAGCGAGGACAGCAAAGCCAGGAGGGTGCCGGCGTCGAGCGCCTCCGCCCCGGCATCCATGACCTGCGCGACGCCGGACAGTGCGGCCCGGCGGTCGGCCGGCGCTGCCGCCGTGGTGAAGACATAGGGGGTGGCCGGGGCGTCGTGGAAGACAGGCAGCCGCGGGTCAAGGTCCAGCGACCCGGACACGATGGCCAGTGGCGGATGCGGCACCAGCCCGTGTTCCCGGCGCCATTTCTGTGCCTGCTTGCTGAGGAGCTGGCCGCCGTAGCCTTCGGTGCGGATGGTCTGGGCGCCCACCAGGATCACGTCGGCATGGCGGCGCAGCAGCTGGAAAATGTGCTGGTCGGCGGCGTTGCCCAGCGTGCCGGAGCGGCCGTCCACCGTGGCCGCACCGTCTATGCTGGCGACGAAGTTGAAGCTCACCCAGGGGGAGGCCGCCTCCGCCGGGCGGCCCGCGGCGTACAGCTTGAGCAGCCCGCTGTCAGACAGCCCCCCGGAAGGCAGGGCCCCGGGAGACAGTCCTTCGGCAGGCAGGGCCCCGGGAAGCGCTTCGGAACCGGGAAGCGCTTCGGAGCCGTCCGCCGCCGGGAAGACCCGCTCAATCACTGCTGGTTTCCTGCGGGGTGGGCCGGCTCGTTGACGTCACCCATGTTGTGTTTGAGGTACGCAGGGGCGCGCCAGCCCAGCACGGCCTCCGTCATGCGGATGGCGGAGTTGGCGGAGGCCACATTGTGCATGCGCAGAATCCGGGCGCCGCCCAGGATGGCAATGACGCCGCTGGCCAGGGAACCCTCCAGGCGCTCCGACTTGTCCTGGTTGAGCGTTTCGCCGATGAAGTCCTTGTTGGACACGGCGGCCAGGGTCGGGTAGCCCAGGGCGGCAATTTCCTGGAACCGGCGGGTGATTTCCAGGGTGTGCAGCGTGTTTTTGTTGAGGTCGTGCCCCGGATCGATGATGATCTTCTGGGCCGGGACGCCCAGGGAGACGGCCAGCTCCACTTTTTCCTGCAGGAAGGCGGCCACCTCGGCAACCACATCCACATAGTGCGGATGCGGGTAGACGGTGCGCGGCCTGGCCAGTGAATGCGTGATGATCAGGTGCGCGCCGGACTCCGCCACCACGGAGGCCAGCTCGGGATTGGCCAGCCCCGTGGTGTCATTGATGACGTGCGCCCCGGCGGCAATGCTGCGCGCCGCCACCTCCGGCAGGAACGTGTCCACGGAAATGATCACGTCGCTGGCAGCCGAAACCGCCTCAATGACGGGGACCACCCTGTCGCCCTCCTCGCCTGCGGTCAACGGCGGGCCCGGAGCAAACGGGACCCCGCCAATGTCAACCCAGTCGGCGCCCTGCTCCGCGGCGGCCAGCGACGCAGCCACCGCGGCGTCGAGCGCAAAGGTGGCGCCGCCGTCGTAAAACGAATCCGGAGTCCGGTTCACAATGGCCATGAGCGCCACCTGCCGGCTGAAGTCCAGGGTCCGGGCACCAAAGTGGTGAACGGCGTGGAGCAGCGGCGGCGTGTAAAACGGCGCCGCTGAGCCGGCTGCGGTGGTGGAGGGCTGCAGAGTAGTCATCCCCTCCATCAAATAGCCTCTAGCGGCGTTTTCGGGTCAGCCAGCTTGGCCGTGTCGACTGTGCGGCCGGAGGAGATGAGGTCCTTGATGGCGTCCTGGACGTCCCAGATGTTCACGTTCATCCCTGCCACAACGCGGCCCTCCAGCACCCAGAAGGCAATGAATTCGCGGGCGGCGAGGTCCCCGCGGACCACCACGTCGGCGTCCTTGGTCAGCGCGCCAAAGCCGGAGTACTCCATGCCCAGGTCAAACTGGTCGGTGTAGAAGTAGGGGATGTCATCCAGAACCGCGTCCTGGCCCAGCATGGACTTGGCGGCCACCTTGCCGCTGGCAATGGCGTTGGCCCAGTGCTCGGAGCGGGCGTAGGCGTTGGTCACCGGGTGCAGGGAGTTGGCCACGTCGCCGGCGGCAAAAATGTCCGGGTCCGAGGTGGCCAGGCTGCCGGTGACCTCAATGCCGTTGTTGATGGTGAGCCCGGCATCCTTGGCCAGCCCAATGTTCGGGACAACGCCGACGGCGACAACCACCAGGTCCGCCGGCAGGACTTCCCCGGTGGTGGTCAGCACGGAGCTGACCTTCCCGTCCGTGCCCTGGATTTCGGCGGCACTGGAGGGAAGCACGAACTTCACGCCTGCCTCCTCGTGGCGGGCGGCAAACACCCCGCCCAGCTGCTTGCCGATCGCGATGGACAGCGGCACGTCCTCCAGTCCCAGCAGAGCCACGTTGTTGCCCAGCTCGCGGGCCGTGGCGGCAATTTCCATGCCGATCCAGCCGGAACCGATCATGACCAGGTTGTGCCCGCCGGCGGAAAGCAGTTCCTTCATGGCAACCGAGTCCGCCTTGCTGCGGAAGTAGTGCACGCCGTCGAGCTCCACACCCTTGAAGGGGATGACGCGCGGCGAGGCTCCGGTGGCGATCAGCAGCTTGGCGTAGGGCAGCGTTTCGCCGTTGGCGAGCGTGACGGTGTGCGCGGCGGGGTCCACGGCGGTGGCTGCCGTGGAGGTGAGCACTGTGACATTGTTTTCGCCGTACCAGGTGGCGGCCAGCGGCAGCAGGGCATCCTCGCCCTCCTTGCCGGACAGGAAGCCCTTGGACAGCGGCGGGCGCTGGTAGGGAATCTCGGGTTCGTCGGCGACAATCGTCACCGGACCGGCGTAGCCTTCCTTGCGGAGGGTCTCGGCTGCCGTGGCGCCGGTGAGGCCTCCGCCAATGATGACCATGCCGGGGGTGGTGGTTGATTCACTCATGATTGAAACTCTTTCCGTGGAAGTCCTTGTTTCCTGAATAACGCGTTTCCTGAATAAAAATGTGGGGTGTTAGCCCGGGAATTGTGCGCGCAGGGGGCCTTCGCCCGCCAGCTCGCCGGTGAACACCGAGGTGCGGGTCAGGGAGCCGGAAACTTCCACGCCGCGCAGGGACATGCACATGTGCTCAGCCTCCAGGACCACCCCGACGCCCCGGGGTGAGAGCGTCTCTTCCAGCCAGTCTGCCACTTGCTGGGTCAATCGTTCCTGGACCTGGAGGTCGCGGGCAAAAAGTTCCACGCCGCGGGCCAGCTTGGAGAGGCCGAACAGCCTTTCGCCCGGCAGGTAGCCCACATGGGCCACGCCGCGGAATGGCAGCAGGTGGTGCTCGCACAGGGAGTGGAAGGGGATGTCCTTGACCAGCACCAGCCCGGCGTACCCTTCCTCATTGGGGAACGTTGTCCACGTGGTGTCGCGCGGGGTGAGCATTTCAGCGTAGGCTGCTGCCACGCGGCGCGGAGTGTCCAAAAGGTGCGGGCTGTCAACGTCACGGCCCAGTGCCCGGAGGAAATCGGCAATGGCCGCTTGTGCCGCTGGAAGGTCAATGGATGGCGCTGCATCCAGAGCAGATTCCTCATAGGCGAGGAGGTCGGGGAGGGCGGCACTAGTAATTGACATGTGCTGATCCTTTCTAAATCTTGTATTCTTGACTTTAGAAGCGCAGGCTCGAAGCGTCAAGTGGGGCGTCATAAAGGACGGCCCCGGACAACAACACAATTGAAGGCACGCAGTCATGAACAAAGTCCAGCAACAGGCATCCCTGAGCGAGGCGGAGCGGCTCAGTGCCGTGGCGTCCCTGGGCGATCCGGTGCGCAAGACGCTTTTTGAGCTGCTGCGCCGGAGTCCGCGGGCCCTCAGCCGGGATGATTGCGCCGAAGCGCTGGACCTGCCCAAGAGCACCGTCCGCGCCCACCTGGACAGGATGGTGGCCGATCGGATCCTGGACGTGGATTTCCGCAAGGTGGGGGTGCGGACGGGCCCCGGTTCCGGCCGCCCCACCAAGCTGTACACCGTGGCGCTGGCCGAGGTTGGCGTCTCCGTCCCGGCCCGCCACTATGACCTGGCTGCCGAGCTCCTGGCCGCCGCCGTGCAGCATTCCATGGATTCCGGCGTTGAGGTCCGGGATGCGCTGGCCACCGTGGCGTTCGACGCCGGCAGGGAGTTGGGTGCCCAGGCTGGCAGCATCGCCGTCGTCCTGGAAAACACCGGGTACGATCCAGGCCCGGACGGCGAAGGCGGGACCATCATGGCCAACTGTCCGTTCCACCAGCTTTCCCGGGAGCACACCGGGGTGGTCTGCTCGCTCAACGGCGCGCTCCTGAACGGGGTGCTGGCCGGCTGCGGGGACAACAGCCACGTCATTGAGCCGGACAGCAACCTCTCGCACTGCTGTGCGCGGATTGTCCCGAAGGGCCCATAAAGCAGTTCCGGCGGCCGCCCTTGGGTTGTGAACCAAGGGGCAGCCGCCGGAAACCGGGTGGATGGTGCCTACTGCACGGCCGCCAAGGCGTTGACGATGCCGTCGCCGTAGTAGCTGTTGTTGCCCAGGGAGCCCACGCATTCAGCGCCCTTGGGTGCGGCCGAAAGCATGCAGATCTGGTCATCGGCCTGTTTGCGCAGCTGGGAGATCAGCTGATTCGGCTTCCAGCCGGGGTGCTCCGACTTCATCAGGGCCAGGACGCCGGCCACATGCGGGGAGGCCATGGAGGTGCCGCTGAGCAGCCCGTACTTGTTGTTCGGCAGCGTGGAAAGGATCCGGGATCCCGGTGCCGCCACATCGATGACGTTCAGGCCGCGGTTGGAGAAGTTGGACAGCTTGCCCGCCTGGTCGGTGGAGGCAACGGTCACCACGCCGTCCAGCTCGGTGGGCATGTCCTTGCAGTGGTTGTTGATCTGGCGGGCAATTCCGGTGGCGTCGTTCGGGCTGACGTTGTCGGTGGTCTTGTTGGCCAGGTCGTAGGAGGAGTTGCCGGCGGCCGCGGCGTGCACCACGCCCTGGTCCGTGGACCAGTTGACGGCCCGCTCCACGGCCACGCGTACGGCCAGCTGGTCCGGCTGGTCGTCACACCAGAACTGCACCGGGTCAATGTAGTAGCTGTTGTTGGTGACGTCCATGCCCTTCATGCCTGCCCACATGAAGCCGCAGATGGCGTATTCAGGGTAGATGGAACCGGCGTCGTTGACCACCTTGACGGAGGCCATGCGGACGTTGGGTGCCACGCCCACAATGCCCACGCCGTTGCGTGCGGCGCCGATGATCCCGGCCACGTGGGTGCCGTGCGAGGAGCTGGTGGGGTTCCAGCCCGTGGGCGAGGTGTCCGGGCGGCCGGCATTGGTGCAGTTGACCGAGTTGGCAACGTCGATGTTTGCCTTCAGGTCCGGGTGGTTCGGGTCGATGCCGCTGTCCAGGACGCCCACCAGCACGTTCCGTGATCCGTCCGTGAGCTGGTGTGCAGCATCCGCCTTGACCTGGGCAAGGTTCCACTGCTCAACCTCGCGGGGGTCCAGGGCGACGCCGTCGAACGTGGCATCGCCATAGGCCAGGTCGGCGTTGGCCAGCTGCTTGCTGCGCAGCTGGGGCGCCTTTTGCCACGGCGTGGCGATGCCGTCCGGGGTGCCCTCGGCGACGGCGATGGTGCGGGTGGCGCCCACCGACTCCACCGAGGAATTGCCGTACTTGAGCACATCCGCACGGAAACTGGCGCGGTCTGACTGGACAATGACCACGCCGATCTCCGGCCACTCCTGCACGGTGACTCCGCCCGCGGCCTTCACGGCCTCCAGGACCTTTTCAGTCTTGTTGGCGTTCTGGGCCTTTGCATTGACCACATAGCTCATCAGCACGCCGTCGGGCGCGGCAAAGTCGATGGGTGTGGACTGCTGGCCGGGCGCCGCCATGGCGCTGCCGCTGAACAGGGTGGTGGCGGCGACGGCGACGGCGCACAAGGCAGCCGCCGACGTTCGGCGGAACAAAGCTGTCTTCATGTTGTTAATCCCCCATGGATTATTGAGTGATGTCGGACACGCCAGATCCTGCCATCGGCCTGTGGGATTGACAAATTTGACACCGGCGCTGGCGTGTCCCTGCCCGGGGCCCGGGCCGGCGGGAGACACGCCGCCTTGATGCCGTAGAATTGACCGGTGCCCGTGTATCTTGACCACGCGGCGACCACGCCTATTTCGGCCCCGGCCCTCGCCGCACTGACCTCCGTTATTTCCCGTAGCGGCAATCCGTCCTCCCTGCACGGCGCAGGCCGCCGTGCCCGGGCCACGGTGGAGCAGGCGCGCGAAACCATCGCCCTGGCGGCCGGCGCCCACCCCAGCGAGGTCATATTCACCTCCGGCGGCACAGAGGCGGACAACCTCGCCGTCAAGGGCCTGTTCTGGTCCCGCCGCGCAGCCGATCCCCGCCGCACCCGGATCCTGGTCTCCACCGTGGAGCATGCCGCCGTGCACGAAACCGTGGAGTGGCTCGAAGCGCAGGAAGGCGCCGAGGCCGTCTGGATCCCGGTGGATGCCACCGGCGTGCTGGACCTGGACGCGCTGAAAAAGGAACTGGACAGCGGCGGCGCGGACACCGTGGCCCTCATTACGTGCATGTGGGCCAACAATGAGGTGGGCACGGTGGAGCCCATCGCTGAGGTCGTGGCGCTCGCCGCCGCCCACGGCATTCCCGTGCATTCGGACGCGGTGCAGGCCTTCGGCTCGGTGCCCATCAACTTCCGCGAATCGGGCCTGGCCGCCATGTCCATCAGTGGCCACAAGATCGGCGGGCCGGTGGGCGTTGGCGCCCTCCTGCTGGGACGCGCCGTGAACCTCACCCCCGTGCAGCACGGCGGCGGGCAGGAACGCAAGGTCCGCTCCGGCACCCTGGACACCGCCGGCATTGCCGCCTTTGCCGCGGCTGCCGAGGACGTCACCTCGCACTTGGATGTGGAGGGCGCCCGGATTGCCGGGCTCCGCGACCGCATCATCGCCGCCGTCCGGGAACTGGTCCCCGAAGCCGTTCTGCGGGGCGTGGACCCGGCCGTTAGCCCCGGCGGACGGCTCCCCGGCAACGCCCACTTCACCTTCCCGGGCTGCGAAGGGGATTCGCTGCTGTTCCTGCTGGACATGGCCGGGATCGAGTCCTCCACCGGCTCCGCCTGCACGGCCGGGGTGCCCCGTCCCTCCCACGTGCTGCTGGCCATGGGCCTGGACGAGGACACGGCCCGCGGCGCCCAGCGGTTCAGCCTGGGGCATACATCCGGCCCCGCGGACGTTGACGCCTTTGTGGCGGCTTTGCCGCAGGCCCACGCGCGCGCTAAACAGGCCGGCATGGCGGGCCATAAATCCACCATTGAAACCGCCAGCACCAAATAGCGCCCTCCGGTTGAGCGCAATCCGGCGGTTGAGCTTGTCGAAACCCGGGATGTCGAAATCACGCCGGTAATTGAGCCGCAAGAGATCCAAAGAACAGTGAAAGGTATGTAATGCGAGTATTGGCTGCCATGAGTGGCGGGGTTGACTCCGCTGTAGCTGCAGCACGGGCAGTGGATGCCGGGCACGACGTCGTCGGCGTCCACCTGGCGCTCTCCCGCATGCCCGGGACCCTCCGGACAGGCAGCCGCGGCTGCTGCACCGTGGAGGACTCCAATGACGCCTGGCGCGCCTGCGACCTGCTCGGCATTCCGTACTACGTGTGGGACTTCTCCGAACGGTTCAAGGAGGACGTGGTCCAGGACTTCATCGACGAATACGCCGCCGGCCGCACCCCGAACCCGTGCATGCGCTGCAACGAGCGCATCAAGTTCGCCGCGCTGCTGGAGAAGGCCATCGCGCTGGGCTTCGACGCCGTCTGCACGGGCCACTACGCCAAGGTCATCACCGACGCCGACGGCAACCCGGAACTGCACCGCGCCGCGGACTGGGCCAAGGACCAGAGCTACGTGCTGGGCGTGCTGACGCATGAGCAGCTCAGCCACTCCATGTTCCCGCTCGCGGACACGCCGTCCAAGGCCGAGGTCCGCGCCGAGGCGGAGCGCCGCGGCCTGTCCGTGGCCAAGAAGCCGGACAGCCACGACATCTGTTTCATTCCCGACGGCGACACGGCCGGCTGGCTGGCCGAGCAAATCACCATGACCGCGGGCGACATTGTCGATGAGACCGGTGCGAAGGTGGGCGGGCACGACGGCGCCAACCAGTTCACGGTGGGCCAGCGGCGCGGCCTGAAGCTGGGCACCCCGGCGGCGGACGGCAAGCCCCGCTTTGTGCTGGAAATCCGGCCCAAGGAAAACAAGGTGGTGGTGGGCCCGCACGCACTGCTGGCCATCGACGAGCTCAAGGGCATCAAGGTTTCCTGGGCGGGGCTGCCCATCGCCGAGGTGGCCACGGGCGAGGAGTTTGACTGCCACGCACAGGTCCGCGCCCACGGGGACCCCGTGCCGGCCCGTGCGTATGTCACCGAGGTGATGGACGACGGCGTTTCCCGCCAAAGCCTGACGGTCACCTTGGGCGAGCCGCTGCGCGGCGTGGCCCCGGGCCAGACCGTAGTCCTCTACCAGGGCACCCGCGTGTTGGGCCAGGCCACGATCGATTCAGCCAGGTCGCTGGCCCGCCCGGAGCTCGCGTAGATCCTCCCTCACCTTTCAGTGTGTTTTGGCGAACGCTCCCGCATCTCCGTCCGGACAGTGCGGGAGGCGACTGCGTTCCTGGGGTAATCATGTACTGCTGAACCGGGAATAAGTCGCTCCTTGAAGCAGGAGCCCTGTGAAGGTCCGGGTGGTTCGAGGGCGGCTGATTGGCGTGCCCGTTCTCGTTGGCGAAACGGACTCAATGTATCCGTCGAATGCCTCCGGCTCTTCATGACCAGACAGGGCAGCCGGGTTAGCTTGTGATGATTTGTGGCCCGCAAATAGTTCAGGACGCACACGGCTGCTTCCCTTATTCTCATCGAACGGCGCCATCCCGAAAAGGATGACAGCAACACCGGTAATGGTGAACACTTCCCGGAGAAGTGAAGGTAAAGTTATTCATGGCGCATAGCCCCAGATGGTAGTGATCGTCTGGCTAGTTGGTAGCACGGTTCTGGGTTGTTGGTAGCGCCGGCTGGGTGTTCGTGGTTTTCTGTCATTTACGGCGGCGCGCTGGGCGCCGCCGTTTCTTTGCAAGGAGGCAAAGATTATGGCGGATTACCGGGCGATTATGACCCTGTTGCTGCAGGGGCGGAGCTATCGGCAGATCGTTGACGCGGTGGGGTGTTCACACCGCGATGTGTCGGCGGCACGGAAGACCATCGATGACCGGGGTTTGGGCGCGGCCGCCCTGGCGGAGATGTCGGATGTGGAGGTTGCCGGGTTGTTCCCGGATGGGCGCAGCAAGGTCTCTGCCGGGTATGACCTGCCGGATTTCGCCCAGGTGGTGAAGTCGATGAAGGCGAACCCGCATTTCACCTTGCTGCAGGCATGGAGGACGTATGTTGGTGCCCGTTCCGTGTTGAGGAAGTACGGCTACGCACAGTTCTGCCATCTCTTCGGCGGGTACGCGGTGCAAAATGACCTGGTCGCGACGCTCCACCACGAGCCGGGCATGGCCATGTTTGTCGACTGGGCAGGCGACACGATCCCGATCTCCGACGCCGTGGCAGGCAAGAGCGTGAAGGCTTATCTGTTTGTCGCCGTGCTCCCATTTTCCGGGTACGTGTTCTGCCAGGCGTTCACGGACATGCGTGTGGAAGCCTGGGTCAACGCCCATGTCTGCGCGTTCATGTTCTACCAGGGCATCCCGCAGATCGTCGTCCCGGATAACACACTGACCGCGACCCACCGGAAGGTCAAGGGCGATCCGGCACGGTTCGTCAACGACAGGTACCGACAGATGGCCGATCACTACGGCACGGCGATCGTTCCGGCCCGCGTGAGGGCGCCAAGA
>NZ_JAAKZI010000013.1 GCF_011045165.1 Arthrobacter silviterrae | reverse complement strand
CCGCCGTCGTACTTTTAGGTGGTTATCTCGAATCTCAACGGGGGAGGAGGCTGGTTACTGCGGCGGGCGGGTCATGGCCAGCACGTCGAGCCCGGAATCCAGCTGCTCCAGCGTGATTTCGCCGCGGTCCACGAAGCCCAGGGCCAGCACGGCCTCGCGGATGGTCAGGCCCTCCTTGATGGCGTGCTTGGCGATCTTGGAGCCGTTTTCGTAGCCGATGTACTTGTTCAGCGGCGTCACGATGGAGGGGGAGGCCTCGGCCAGGAAGCGGGCGCGCTCCACGTTGGCGATGATGCCGTCCACCATCTTCTCCGCCATCACGTGGGAGGTGTTGGTGAGCAGGCGGATGGACTGGAGCAGGTTTGCGGCCATGACGGGGATGCCCACGTTCAGCTCAAACGCACCGTTCGTTGAGGACAGCGCAATGGTGGTGTCGTTGCCGATGACCTGGGCGGCAACCATGATGGCGGCCTCGCAGATGACGGGGTTGACCTTGCCGGGCATGATCGAGGAGCCGGGCTGCAGGTCCGGGATGGAGATTTCGCCCAGGCCCGTGTTGGGGCCGGAGCCGAGCCAGCGCAGGTCGTTGGCGATCTTCATGATGGAGTACGCAATGTTGCGAAGCTGGCCGGACGCCTCGATCAGGCCGTCGCGGTTGGCCTGCGCCTCGAAGTGGTTGCGGGCCTCGGTCAGCGGCAGCCCGGTGTCCTGGGCCAGCAGGGCGATGACGCGCTGCGGGAAGCCGGCCGGCGTGTTGATGCCCGTGCCCACGGCCGTGCCGCCCAGCGGAACCTCGGCGACGCGGGGCAGTGACGCCTCAATGCGCTCAATGCCGTAGCGGACCTGCGCCGCGTAGCCGCCAAATTCCTGGCCCAGGGTGACGGGCGTGGCGTCCATGAGGTGCGTACGGCCGGACTTCACCACGGTGGCAAATTCCTCGGCCTTGCGCTCCAGCGACTCGGCCAGGTGCGCCAGCGCGGGGGTGAGGTCGTTGATCAGCGCGGACGTTGCGGCCACATGGACCGAGGTGGGGAACACGTCGTTGGAGGACTGCGAGGCGTTGACGTGGTCGTTCGGGTGGACCGTCTTCGCGGAGCCGGCGGCAGCCAGCGCCCGGTTCGCCAGCGAAGCCAGGACCTCGTTCATGTTCATGTTGGAGGACGTGCCGGAGCCGGTCTGGAACACGTCGATCGGGAAGTCGCCGTCGAAGTTGCCTGCTGCGACCAGGTCGGCGGCGGCTTCAATGGCGCGCGCCAGTTCCTCGTCCAGCACGCCCAGCTCGGCGTTGGTGGTGGCGGCGGCCTTCTTGATCCGGGCCAGTGCCTCGATGTGCGCCCGCTCCAGCGTCATGCCGGAAATCGGGAAATTCTCCACGGCGCGCTGTGTCTGGGCGCTGTACAGGGCGTTGGCCGGAACCCGGACCTCGCCCATCGTGTCATGTTCAATGCGGAACTCTTGTGCGGTGGCCGCGGCAGTGTCAGTCATGCTTCCACCATATCGCCGCCGCCCGCACGCCCCCAAAACCCTTCCCCCTCTTTAACGCAAGCACGACGCCGAAACCCGGGTTCCGCCGTCGTGCTTGGGTTTGGGGGTGGCTGGCTTAAAGGCCGATGGGGCCATTGCTGTAGACGAGGTCTGCCCGGCCCTCGTTGAGGCGGTAGGTCAGGCCGACGACGGCGGTTTTTTGGCGTGCGACGGCGCCGGCGATGATGGGGGAGTTTTCCACCAGGCGGGCGGCGGTCTGCTTGACGTGCTCCTCCACCATGGCGTTGACGTCGCTGTCCTTGTTCTTGCGCAGGGAGGTTAGCACGGACGGGGTGATGCGCTCCACCAGGTCGCGGATGAAGCCGGCCGGCATGGCGCCCGT
Organism: Arthrobacter silviterrae; assembly: GCF_011045165.1. Taxonomy (GTDB): domain Bacteria; phylum Actinomycetota; class Actinomycetes; order Actinomycetales; family Micrococcaceae; genus Specibacter; species Specibacter silviterrae. The sequence goes on along the minus strand of NZ_JAAKZI010000013.1, from coordinate 104,754 downwards.
TTCCACGGAGGCCTTCGTGGCGGTGACGGCGCCGCAGCTGTCGTGGCCCAGGACCACGATCAGGGGCACGCCCAGGTATTCCACGCCGTATTCGAGCGAGCCCAGCGCGGTGTTGTCGATGACGTGGCCGGCGGTGCGGACCACAAAGGCGTCGCCGAGCCCCAGGTCAAAGATGATTTCCGCGGCCAGCCGGGAGTCCGAGCAGCCGAAGATCATGACGAAGGGGTGCTGGGTGGACATCAGCGAGGTGCGCCGGGCCGAATCCTGGTTGGGGTGGGAGGCGCTGCTGGCGACGAATCGCTGGTTGCCCTCCATGAGGGTGGTCCAGGCCCCCGCGGGGGTGTGAGGGTGGGTGGTTACTGCGTTGATGTTGCCGTCTTCTCCGCCATTCATCATGGTGCGCCCTTCGTAGCTGTCGGTGCGGGGGCGGAATCCAGTGACGTGGCGGCTGCGGTAGCAAGCGCATCAAATTCCTTGAATTCGGCCTGCCCGGTGAGGATGATGGTGACCTTGCCGCTGACCAAGATCAGGCTGCGATCCCCCTTAGGTTTATCACGGAGCTCCCAGGTGCGGCCAGCTATGTTGCGCGTGCCCGTCACGGGAGCGTCCCCCGCCTGCGAGGCCAGCCACGTGGGGTTGGCGGACGTAGTCTGCCGCAGTGCGATGAAAGTGTTGGCCGAGGTGACAAAGCCCACATCCCAGAAGGCGACGCCGTCGGCCCCGGCACCGTTCCAGCGCGCATAGTTGGCATACCAGCCCGCCGGCAGCTTCGGGGCGGCCGGGGTGAAGCCCGCCGTCTGCGCGGCGTTCGCGGAAATTGCGGCAACGTCCACCGGCTGACGGTAAACCTCCGCTTTCTGGTGCGGGTTGAGCCACACAATGGTCAGCACAATGGCCACTGTGGCCAGCATGGCCAGGAGCATGCCGATCACGGACGCATTGGCGCGCTTGGCGGCCGCTGCGGCAATGACCGGCTTGACGGGGGCGTTCTGGGGGGATTCACTCACGCCCCCATTGTCCCAGAAATGGCGGGTGCCTGTGCCTCCGGCCGCACTCCGGGGGCCGTGGGGCGGCCGTGCGGGGGCCGTGCACCGGCCCCCGGCACAGGTCATGGAAGGTTAAACTCGCAGGCCCGCGGCAAGCGCCCACTATGATTGCAGGTGTAGGTGACCATACGGGAGGGGCGTGCACCGTCGCACGCAGTGACCCTATTCCTACTTCGAAAATGAGGGTTTTACGTGGCTGAAAAAACTACAAATCTGGATTTCTCACAGCTTTCCCGCTCGCTGGCAGTGGGCGACGACGAGCCCGACAGGAACCTTGCCCTTGAGCTGGTCCGCGTCACGGAGGCTGCCGCGATTGCCGGCGGCCACTGGGTGGGATTTGGCGAAAAGAACCTGGCCGACGGCGCAGCGGTTGACGCCATGCGCTCACTGCTTTCCACCGTCCACTTCAACGGCGTCGTGGTCATTGGGGAGGGCGAAAAGGACGAGGCCCCAATGCTGTTCAACGGCGAGGTGGTCGGCGACGGCTCCGGGCCCGAATGCGACGTGGCCGTGGACCCCATTGACGGCACCCGCCTGACAGCCATGGGCATCAACAACGCGCTGGCCGTGCTGGCCGTGGCAGAACGCGGCACCATGTTTGACCCCTCCGCCGTGTTTTACATGGAGAAGCTGGTCACCGGGCCGGAAGCCGCCGACATGGTGGACCTGCGCCTGCCCGTCAAGCAGAACCTGCACTTGATCGCCAAGGCCAAGGGCGTGAAGGTCAACCAGCTCACCGTCATGGTCCTTGACCGCGACCGCCACCAGGGCCTGATCCAGGAAATCCGCGACGCCGGCGCCCGCACCAAGATCATCCTCGACGGCGACGTGGCCGGCGCCATCGCTGCCGCCCGCACCGGCACCGGCGTGGATGCGCTCATGGGCATCGGCGGCACCCCCGAGGGCATTGTGGCCGCCTGCGCCATCAAGACCCTGGGCGGCGTCATCCAGGGCCGCCTCTGGCCCACCTCGGATGAAGAAAAGCAAAAGGCGCTCGACGCCGGACACGACCTGGACAGGGTCCTCTCCACGAATGACCTGGTCACCAGCGACAACTGCTACTTCGCCGCCACGGGCATCACCGACGGCGACCTGCTCAAGGGAGTCCGCTACGACAAGGGCCGCGTGCTGACCCAGTCCATCGTGATGCGTTCCAAGTCCGGCACCGTCCGTTTCGTGGAGGGCGAGCACCAGGCCCACAAGTGGGAGACGTACGCCCGCCGCCCGTAAGCGAGCTCGCCTCCGCTGATCGAGCCTGCCGAGATCCAAGTGGCGGCCCGGCACTTTTTGTAGGCGACGTACAAGGTGGCGGAGCCGGCATTTTTTGTAGGCGACGTAAAGGAGACACCTAAGGCCGCCCGCGGCCGTGGTGTCGGATAGTCGCCGGAAAAATGGCGGGCCGCCACCGGAGGCGACCGGCCACCGGAGGCGACCGGCCACCGGAGGCGACCGGCCACCGGAGGCGACCGGCCACCGGAGGCGACCCACCGCCGCACGAACCCGGTAACTGCAGCCGGTAGGGTTGGACCATGACTTTAAGTGTTGTGCCCTGCCCTGTCCGCGAGCAATGGGACGCCGCCGTCAACGGCCAGCAGGGGCACCCCATGCAGCTGTGGGGATGGGGCGAAACGAAGGCCGCGCACAATTGGAGCGTGGACAGGGTCCTCGTACAGGACACGGCCGGCGAGCTGGTTGGCTCGGCCCAGATCCTGGTGCGGAAGCTCCCGTTCCCCTTCCGTTCGCTGGCCTACCTGCCCAGGGGACCACAGGCGGCGGCGGGCCGCGAGCGGGAGGTGCAGGACGCCGTCGTGCTTTATGTGAAGGCGGCACACAAGTCCGTGGCGCTGAGCATGGAGCCGGACTGGGACGCGGACTCGACGCCCGCCGTGCAGCTCGCGGGTGCCGGCTGGAAGCGCAGCGAGAGCACCATCCTGATCCCGCGCACGCTGATCCTGGACCTCACGCAGACCGAGGATGAGTTGCTGGGCGCCATGGCGAAAAAGACGCGCCAGTACATCCGCAAGTCGGGCCGCGAGGCGCTGGAATACCGTGCCGTGACCGCCGCCGAGCTGCCGCAGTGCCTGGCCGTCTACAAGGAAACTGCCCGGCGCGCCAACTTCGGCATCCACGCGGACGGCTACTACCTGGACATTTTCAACAATCTGGGGGAGGGCTCGCCGGTTTATGCCGCGTTCGACGGCGACACAGTAGTCTCTTTCCTGTGGCTGGCGGCGAGCGATGCCACGGCGTTTGAGCTGTATGGCGGCATGACCGACGCCGGCAGCCAGCTGCGTGCGAATTTCTCGCTGAAGTGGCTGGCAATCCAGGAAATGAAGGCCCGGGGCATCACGCGCTACGACTTCAACGGCCTGCTCAACGACGGCGTCTCCAAGTTCAAGTTCGGTTTCGCCAGCCACGAAAACATGCTCGCCGGCACCTGGGACAAGGGGCTGTCGCCGCTGTACCCGGTGTTCGCGAAGGCGCTGCCGCTGGGCCGGAAGAGAATTCGGAAGGTTCGCGGCCTGCTCAAGCGGTAACCGCGCCGCCACTCTCGTTTTGCACTGTTTCCGGCGCCCGGGAATCGGTGGTGCAGCTCCTGTGGGGTGTCCGTTGTGTTGAGATTCGATGGTGCATCTCCTGTGGGCAAATCAAAGTTCAACCCGCAGGAGCTGCACCACGGATTCTAAGATCGAGTGCTGGCATTCGGGTTGTGGATAACTTTCTGCAGGATTGTGGTTTTTGCCGAAGAATTTAGGCATGGGAAACCGTCCGGACTTGCCGCCACAGCTGGCCAAGCAGTCATTCACTGTGCATGAGGGCGCGCGGCGTGGCCTGAGTGCCAGCCGGATGCGGGCCAAGGACTTGTCGATGCCCAGCCGGGAGATCAGGGTGCCCCGGGATGCCCAGCAAACCCTTCTTGACAGAGTCCGGCCATATACGGAGCTGGGAATTGAGAATTACGTCTCCCACACCACCGCGGCCATCCTGCATGGGATTCCGATGCCATATGTCCACGAGAGGCCTAGGCTGGTCCACCTGACACGGCCAGCGGGAACCTCCATTCCGCGGAGGAAGGGCATCCTTGGTCACAAGCGGGAACTGGCCACGGGTGAGTTCATGCTGATCGACGGCGTGCCGGTCACGACGCCGGCCAGGACATTCCTGGATCTGGCTGAAATCCTGGAACTGGACGACCTGGTGGCCGCTGCCGACTACCTCGTTTGTGAACATGACAGGGAATTTGAGGAGCCCAAGCTTGCCATTGTGAAGGACACCGAGCTCGTCGCGTACATCGAGTCCAAGCGGTTTCTCCGCGGACTGGCCAAGGCGCAGGAGGCCGTGAACCTCATGAGGGTCGGTGCTGACTCGCCCAGGGAGACGCGGCTGCGCCTCTTGCTGCAGCGGGCTGGTTTGCCGGAGTTCAAGACCAACCAGAAAATTCTCGGTGGACCGGGGGATCCGATTGTTTATCCGGATTTGGGCTGTGAAGAATTCAAAGTGTGCAGCGAATATGAAGGCGAGGTACACCTGACGCCGGAGAAACAGCTCTACGACCGCAATCGGGACACCCGGACTGCGGCCCGCGGTTGGCAACAGGTGAAAGTTTTCAACAAGGACATTCTCCGCGGTGACGCGTGGGTGGTAGAAATGGTCCGGCAGGCCCTCGCCCGGCATGGCTGGACTCCCTGACAATCCGGTTGACCCGCAACTAACATCGGTGGTGCAGCTCCTGGGGGCTGTGACCTGGCGGGGGAACTGGTGGTGCAGCTCCTGTGGGCTGATCGGCGCCGAGGTCGCAGGAGCTGCACCGCCGATTCCGGGACCCGCAGGAGCTGCACCGCGGATTCCGGAAACCCGCAGGAGCTGCACCGCGGATTCTGGGACCCGCAGGAGCTGCACCGCGGACTGATGGCCCCGCGGCTAAGTCGCCATCGCTGCGGACTCAACGGGTCAAGAGGGCTGGCCGGCCACCGTCACGGCGAAAACCACCGCCGGAGAACCTGAAGAATCCGCCGCCGGGTGCACCATCACCGGATTCTCCACGGCCGGCACAAACACCGAACCGCCGCGGGCCAGCACCATGTCGCCGCGCGGGGAGTCCAGCAGCACGGAACCGGAGACGGCCAGCACCAGCAGCGGCCCGTTCTGCACCAGAGGCACGGGATCACCGCCAGGCGCCAGTTCCACCCGCTGCAGGGCAAATTCGGCGAACGGCGGCTCGAACACCTCCTGGCCCAGCTCCGTGGTGCGGGTGGGCACAAACGGCACACTGGTCGGCGCGAAATCCACCGTGGCGAGCAGTTCCGGAACGTCCACGTGCTTGCCCGTCAGCCCGCCGCGCAGCACATTGTCCGAAGACGCCATGACCTCCAGCCCCAGCCCGGACAGGTACGCGTGGATGTTGCCGGCCGGCAGGTACACGGCCTGCCCCGGCACCAGCGACACCCGGTTCAGCAGCAGCGAAATCAGCACGCCCGGATCGCCGGGGTACTGTTCCTGAAGTTCGACGACGGTCCTCAGGGGTGCGCTCAGCCCGCCGCTCGCCGTGGCCGTGCCAGCAGAACCAGCAGACGAAAGCGCCGAAGCCGCCAGCTCCACCAGCGCGGAGGCGTCGGCACCGCCGCCGATGAGCAGCTCGAAGGCCTTGCGCACCACCATGGGCTCGACCATGCGCGAATTCAACGCCATCGACACCTCGGCCAGCAGGGGCGGAACGGCGGCCCCCGTTGCACTGATGGCCTCCGCCACCTCGCGGAAAAGCCCGGCCGCGGAAGCGCAGGGCCGGAAGCCGCACAGCGCCTCAAAGTTGCTCAAGGCGAAGAGCATTTCGGGCTTGTGGTTGTCGTCCTTGTAGTTCCGGGCCGCGTCGCGGCGCAAAATGCCGGAGGCTTCCTCGTCGGCAAAGCGCTCCCGGGCCCGTTCCAGGGTGGGATGCACCTGCAGCGACAAGGCCCGGTCGGCAGCCAAAAGCTTTGTCAAAAATGGCAGCCGGTCCCCGAATGCAGCGCGCACTTCCGCGCCCAGCATGGTGTCAGGGTGCGCGGCGATGAGCGCGTCCAGGGCCACACCGCCGTCGGGCGTTGAAGCGGTGGACGGCGAATCCGGGTGGGCGCCCATCCACAGTTCCGCCTCCGGACCGCCGCTGGGTTCGGTGCCCAGCAGTCCCGCAATGGCCGTGGCCGATCCCCACGGGTAGTCCCGCATGACATTGCTCAGCGCAAACATTGTTTTTCTCCTGGGTTCAACGGGTTCAACGGATTCTACGGACTCAACGGATTCAAGCTGGTTTCAAAACATCAGGGCGCCGTGCACGTGCCGTTGTTGGCCAGCAGCGCCACCAGGTCGGTGTCGTCGCCGTTCACGGCCAGCTGCTGCAGGTAGGCCTGCGTGACGGGCGGCGCGCTCGACGGCGTGGTGGCAGCGGGTGCCGAAGGCGTCACCGGCGACGCGGGCGCAGCGCTGCCGGAGGTGCCGGCGTCGGACGTCTTCGGCGCGGCAGGCGCGGCAGGCGCGGCAGGCGCGGCCGGCTTGGGAGAAGCCGGGGCAGCCGGAGCCGGGTGCAGCAGCGACTGCACGCGGCTGTTGATCTTGGCGAAATCGGGGTAGGTGGAGAACTCGACGGGGAAGTCGGGCGGGCCGATGGTCAGGCGGGTCAGCGGGTGGCCCTTGGCCTTCAATGCCAGCGAGACAAAGCTGCCCAGCTGCCCGGCGGGGATGTCGGATTCAATCACCTTGGTGCCGGCGTCGGCAATGGCATTGAACTTGGTCAGCACGGTGGCGGGGTCCATCTGCTTCAGGAGCGCCTGCTGGATGCACTGCTGGCGCTGGGAGCGGGAGTATTCCAGGACCCACTGGCGGGAGCGGGCGTACCAGAGGGCATGGTAGCCGTCGAGCTTGTGCACGCCGGGGGAGATCCAGCCGGTGGGAGGGAGGTGGTGGCCGTCGCCGTTGGGGTCGTCGCCGCTGATGGGGACCCACCCGCCGGCGTCAATGGTGACCCCGCCCAGCGCGTCGATCAGCTTGGAGAAGCCGGCCATGTCAACCAGCACGTAGCCCTGGATTTTCAGCCCCAGGATTCCGCCGGCCGCATCCATCATGGCGGAAGCGCCCGGGTCCGGTGCCTTGGGGTAGAGGTTCTTGTGGTTGTCGGTGACGTCCGTGTAGAGAAAGTTGATGATGCAGTTGTCGCCGCAGTTGTAGCCCTGAGGGTACACCTTCCACAGCGGGGAACCGGGTGAGAACTGCGCATTTTGCAGGTTGCGCGGAATGCTGATGGTGGAGGCCTGGCCCGACTTCGCGTCCACGCTGACCACAATGATGGAGTCGGGGCGCCGCCCGGACCGGCCCGCCCCGGCGTCGCCGCCCATCACCAGGAAGTTGTAGCGCCCGTCCACCGGCGCCATGTCGGGACCGCCGCCAAAAATGCTGGAAATGGCGTTTCGCCCCGTGTTGACCAGGTACGCCCCGTAGCCCAGGGAACCGCTGGTGGCCACCATGAGCACCACCAGCGCCCCGGTCACCACCCCGCGCATGCCCGGCGCCAGCAGGCCCGGGCGGATGATGGCAAAGGTGTTCACGAACACCGCCGCCCACCCCACCGCCGCGGCGGCCATGAGCACCACCAGCAGCAGCGACGTCCACGGGTTTGTGAACAGGTTCAGCAGGGTTTCCCGGCTTACCAGGGCAAGCACGACGGCGGCAATCACCAGGAGCCACGCCGCGAACGTGCAGCGCAGGGCCAGCCGTCCCAGCCGCCTGTTGCCGGCCACCAGCTGCGCACTGCCGGGCAGCACCAGGGTCAGCAGCAGCAGCATCCAGGCACGCTTGGAGCGCATGGGCGCGGAGGCCGATTCAGGGTAGCGGACCGGGTTGGTCAGCACGGGCGGCTTGCCGGAGGAACGGGCGGTCTTGGCGCTGCTGAAGCTCATGCGTTCCTTATCGACGTTCCGGCATGACGGCCAGCGGGTAGGTGGCCCCGGCCTTCTCACGCAGCGCTGCCCCCTTGGCGGTTGCCTGGTCGTTGAGTGTTTGGGCAAAGGCGGCAAGCTGCCCGGCCAGCGAGGCGGCCAGCGGATCGGTGCCGGAGGCCAGCATGCGCACGGCCAGTAGCCCGGCATTGCGGGCCCCGCCGATGGAGACGGTGGCCACGGGCACGCCCGCCGGCATCTGGACAATGGAGAGCAGGGAGTCCATGCCGTCCAGGGTTTTCAGCGGCACGGGCACGCCCACCACGGGAAGCGTGGTGACGGAGGCCAGCATGCCGGGCAGGTGGGCGGCGCCGCCCGCACCGGCAATGATCACACGGATTCCGCGCCCGGCGGCACCGCGGCCGTAGGCGATCATTTCCGCCGGCATGCGGTGGGCGGAGACCACGTCCGTTTCAAAGGGGATGCCGAACTCGGAGAGCGCGGCGGCGGCGGCCTCCATGACGGGCCAGTCGGAATCGGATCCCATCACAATGCCCACCAGGGGGGTGGAATGATCAATCACGGCGAAGTCCTTACTGTCCGTCTCGGATGATGTTTGCCACTGTTGTGGCGCGGGCGCGGACGGCTGCAACGTCGTCGTCCGGGGAACCGATCACATTGACGTGGCCGATCTTCCGCCCGGGGCGCACCGACTTGCCGTAGCTGTGCACTTTCACGGTGGGCTCGGCGGCCAGGGCGGCCCGGTAGCCGCTGAAGAGGTCCTGGTTGCTGCCGCCCAGGAAATTTTTCATGACCACGATGGAGCCGAGCGCGGCGGTGGAGCCGAGGGGGAGGTCCAGGACAGCGCGCAGGTGCTGCTCGAACTGGCCCGTGACGGCGCCGTCCATGGTCCAGTGGCCGGTGTTGTGGGGGCGCATGGCCAGCTCATTGATGAGGTAGCCGGCGCCGCGGCCGGGGGTTTCAAACAGTTCGGCCGCCATGACGCCGGTGACGCCCAGCTCGGAGGCGATCCGGAGCGCGGCGGACTGGGCCTGCTCCGCGACGGACGCGGGCAGCCCCGGGGCGGGGGCGATGACCTCGTCGCAGACCCCGGCCACCTGGATGGACTCGGCCACGGGCCACGCGCGGGCCTCGCCGGAGGGTGTGCGGGCCACCAGGGCGGAAAGCTCGCGGGAAAACGGCACCATTTCCTCCACCAGGAGCGGGCTCATGGCGTCAAACCAGTCTGCTGCCCCGGCCGCCTCCGCATCGGACCGGAGCACTTTCACGCCCTTGCCGTCGTAGCCGCCGCGGGGCATTTTCAGCACCACCGGCCAGCCGTTGGAGTCGCCGAAGGCCGTGATTTCCGCCACGGAAGCCACGGCGGCCCACAAGGGGTTGGGCAGTCCCAGCTTTTCGATTGCCGCCCGCATCACCAGCTTGTCCTGCGCATTGACCAGGGCGTCCGGCCGCGGCTGGACGTTGACGCCCTCGGCGATGAGCGTTTGAAGGTGTTCATTGGGGACGTGTTCGTGGTCGAAGGTGAGCACGTCAACCCCGCGGGCAAAGGCCCTCAGCGTGTCCAAGTCCTGATAGTCGCCCACGGGGGATTGCGCCACGGCGTCCACGGCGGAGACGTCTTCCGCCTCCGCCAGAACGTGCAAATGAAAACCAAGGGCCACGGCCGCGGGGGCCATCATGCGGGCCAACTGTCCGCCGCCCACTACGCCAATCACAGGAAAAGTCACAGTCCCCAGAGTACCGAAAGAGTGCCCGCAAACCTGCTTTTGGGCCGCGATGGGGCGATTTGGCAGGCTTCTCCCAGCTTTCACGGCGGGCCGTGGTGCACAGTTGGCTTAGAATTTAGCCAGTGGCCTGTGCAACGATTGCGCATGGCCGCGCCGTTGCGCTGCCCGAAGCCATTCCGAAGCCATTTGACGGCATGCAGAGCAATTCAACGGCAGCACCGCCCCACCACGGAGGAACATGTACCAGACGCTTTTAGCCCGCTTCAAGGGCCTCTTCGGCTTGTTTTGGCGCGAAGTGGCCAAATTTGGCGTGGTGGGCGGCATTGCGTTTGTCATCGACTCCGGCATTTACCTCTGGCTGCTCAACGGCTCCATGTCCGGCCACCCCACCAAGGCAAAAATCATCTCCGCCGTGGTGGCCACACTGTTTTCCTGGGTCGCGAACCGCTACTGGACGTTCCGCCACCGCCGCCAGGCCAACATGGTCCGTGAAGTGGTGCTGTTCATCATCATGAACGGCGTGGGCATCGCCATCGCCAGCGCCTGCGTGTACATCTCCCACTGGGTGCTGGGCTTCACCACCGCCTACGCCGACTTCATCTCCGGCTCCGTGATCGGCCTGGTCCTGGGCACCATCTTCCGCTTCTTCGCCTACCGCTTCTGGGTTTTCACCGAGGAACTCGACAAGGATCCGGCCTTCGCGGACGACCACAAGCTCATCGAAACAGAGCGCCAGCCCTAAACCCGCCAGCCCTGAAAGCTATGCGCTGACGTTTTCCGAGGCCCGCAGCTTTTCCGTGTCCTCCACGGAGGGGTCCAGGAGCACCACGGAGCCGCCGGCTGCCCAGGTCTGCAGCGCTGAAGGCACGACGCCGTCCCAACCGTCCCGCCCCAGCAGCAGCTTGCGCTGTGGTCCGGTAACGCCAGCGCCGCCGTCGCCCGCAATGTCAGTGCCGCCCGCCGCGCGCGCGCCGTCAGTCCCGCCGCCCAAGAGCGCGGCATACGAAACCGGCCCGGCCACGGACTCCCACGCAATCTGGTTCCCGGCGGGCGTGGTGTCGGCATAAAACACGTCGGCGTGGGCGCGCACCTGGCCTGAGTAGTCCAGGGCGCCGTCGGGAAGGGATTCCGTCCAGCGCATGGCCAGCGCGGGCAGGGCCACGGCCACCACGTAGGGCTGGTGTCCGGAGCTCTCGGCGCGCGTGGAGGCGGCCTCGGGATCGGTGGTGGCCACAATGTTCGCAACGTCGGCACCCCGGCAGCGATCGGCGTCGGGCAGGCCGGTGCCGGTGAACGCGGTGGCGCCCACGGCCCAGGTGGCCAGCAGCCACACCAGGGAGCGCCAGTGCACGGGGACGTCCACGTTGATTACTGTGCCGGACTCGGCGTCGAGCTCGTCCACCAGGAAGTTGGCGGTCTTGGCAACCCAGTTGTCCAGCACCTTGCCGGAGAGCTCCACCCGCTCGGAATTGGGCCCGTACCAGGTCAGCCGGGGGGCCGTGGCGTTGGTGCCGCGGAGTGCTTGCAGGAGGTCGGTGACTGTGGTGGGGTTTTGTGCCATGCTACTGATCTTTCCACGCGGTGGGCCAAAGGTATATCCGCCAAGTTGACAAAACTTTACAGCACTGTGACGTTCGTCATGCCAATGTTTACCCGCTGTGTCAAAAATGGCGCGATTCCGTGAAAATTGCCAGGAAATACCCAGCAAATGGAGTAAATCCGCGGATCTGCCACAGATAACGGTATGAAATTCCCGGGCGTGGCGCGGGGGTGGTACCCCCCGGTAGGTGGCTATGATTCCCCGCCCGCTTGACGTACCAGACTTACATGGGTGTAATTAGACGCACGAACCGCTGCAGGGGGCACATACAGCGGCAGGGGGCGCCGCATGTGGCAGAACCGCCGGCCCATGCAGCCAAGACGGCAACATTCAGGAGGACGACCATGGGGCAAGCGCAGCTGAGTGTAAAACAGGAAACCAGCAAGTCCATCGAGGCAGCCGCGGCCGCTGCCTACCGCCTGAGGGGGGTGCCCACGGACTGGTTCGTGGACCCGGCGGATCCCGACGCCGCACAGGCGCACCAGCGGGCCAGCCGCGAGTCGCTGGAGGATGCGGCCACCGCGTTCCTGGCGGCCCACGAGCTCGCTGAGGACCTAGACGACGATTTCGCCGACGGGCCGGGGGAGCTTGGCGGGGACACCGAATTTCCCGCCCGGAACCCGCACCTCGCAGTCCCGGTGTGGATCGGTTTGCGGCCCGGTCTTGACGACTTCAGCGACGAAGGTGAACTAGGCTGGCAGACGGACGCCTTGTGTGCGCAAACTGATCCGGAGGCGTTTTTCCCGGAAAAGGGCGGCTCCACAAGGGATGCCAAGAAAGTGTGCGGCGGCTGCAACGTGCGGTCGCAGTGCCTTGAATACGCTCTGGCAAATGATGAGCGTTTTGGAATCTGGGGCGGCCTGTCCGAGCGTGAGCGTCGGCGGCTGCGGAAGCGAGCGGTCTAATTCTTGATGCAGTAAATGTCACTGCCGTTTTGGTTGCCCACAACGGCAGTGCCTACCTCCCCACGGTCTTACGCGCCCTGGCGGCACAAACGCGTCCCGCCACCGCGATCCTTGCTGCCGACGCCGGCTCCACTGACGATTCCGGGGAACTGCTGCGCAAGGAACTGGGGGAGCGCAATGTGATCCCCTTTGACCCCCGCAAGGGCGGTTACGGCGCTGCCGTCAAGGCTGTCCTGGAGCACCAAAACCGCAACCTGGGCGGCCACCGCAACACCCCCGCTCGGGCCGCTTCCCACGCTTCCGCCACTTCCACCCCGCCTTCCAAGTACGACGCCGCTGCCCCCGACTCCGCCGTCGAGCCTCTGGAGCCGTCCCCGGCAGGGCAGGCCGGGCAGGCCGCCGCCGCCGGCAAGGCCACGGCCGGCAAGGCCACGGCCCAGCTTTCCCGCGAGCCCTTCCCGGACGAAGCGGGCGACTCCGCCTCCCGCCACGAATGGATCTGGCTGCTGCAGGATGACGCCGCGCCCGCCCCGGATGCCCTGCAGCTGCTGCTGGAAACTGTGGAGCGTTCCACCACGGCCGCCGTGGCCGGGTGCAAGCAGCTGGACTGGGACAACCGCCGACGCCTGGTGGATGTGGGCCTGAAGGCCAGCCGCTGGTTTGACCGCTATGCGCTGGTCAATCTCGACGAACTGGACCAGGGCCAGTATGACGACCGCGCCGACTTTTTCGCCGTCAACGCAGCCGGCATGCTGGTGCGCCGCGACCTGTGGGAAAAGCTGGGCGGCTTTGACCCGGCCATCCCCGGGCCCGGCGACGACCTGGACTTCTGTGCCCGTGTCCGGCTGGCCGGCTTCCGCGTGCTGGTGGTGCCCGCGGCCAGGGTGTTCCACGTGGTCAACCGGACCAACCCCATGGGGTCGCCCGTGGCCGCCCGCAAGGCCGCAGTCTTTACCCGACTCAAGCACGCCCCGGCCTGGCAGCTGCCGTTCCTGGTGGTCGGCGCCGTCGTCTCCGCAATTTACTGGCTCTTCGCCGGCTTCCTGCTGAAGGCCCCCGGGCATGCCGTGAGCATGTTTGGCGCCACCCTTGCCGGGCTGTGCCGCCCCGTGGCGCTGGTCCGCAGCCGCTCGGCCCTGGCCCGCACCCGCGTGCAGCCCCGCTCGGCACACAAGAACCTGGTGGTGGGCCGCGTTGAGGCCCGCAACCAGCTCAAGGGCCTGCGCGAGGCCGTTGGCCCGGACGACGACGGCGAACCCGGCGGGCCCGGTGCCCCCTCCATCCTGGAGCCCACGGGCGACACCCACCACGACGCAGTCACGCCCATGGTGGCCGGCAGGACGGCCCCGGCAGTCAGCGCCCTGCTGCTGGCCGCGGCCCTGGCGGTCCTTTCGCTGGTGGTCCTTTCTCGCTTGATGGGCACCACGGGCATTACGGGAGGCTCGCTGCTGCCGGTGTCGGCCCGGCTGGGCACCATCTGGCAGCATGCCACCGACTGGTGGGTGTCGCTGGGGACCGGGCTGCCCGGCCGCGGGAACCCGTTCAACTATGTGGTGTGGCTGCTGGGCGTCCTGGGCGGGGGCGACGCCAACGCCGCCACGCTGTGGACGGTGCTGCTGGCCATCCCGCTGTCCGCTTTGACTGCCTGGCTGGCCGCCGGCGCCTTCTCCCGCAGCCGCTGGCCGCGCGTGGTGGCTGCCCTGGTGTGGGCCGGCGCCCCGGTGCTGCTGGTGTCGCTGGGGCAGGGCCGCCTGGGCGCCCTGCTGGCACACCTTCTCATCCCGCTGGTGGTGCTGGGCATGGTTCGCGCCGTGGGCGGGGCAAGGTCGGCGGGTCCCGGCAGCGGGGCGGGTCCCGCCGGCGGGGCGATTGCTGGCGCCCAGGCTGCTTCCCGGGGTGCTTCCCGGGTTGCCTCTTCCGCCCGGACCCTCAAGTTGGGCCGCCCCGGCGTGGACGGCACGCCGTCGTGGACCGCGTCTGCCGCGGCAGGCCTGGCCCTGGCGGCCGTGACGGCCGGCGCCCCCACCGTGTTCCCCATTGCCGTGGTGGCCGTGCTGCTGGCGACCGTTTTCCTGGGCCGGCGCGGCCGCACCCTGTGGTGGTCGCTGCTGCCCACGCTGGCCGTGTTTCTGCCGTTTGTGTGGTCCGCGCAGGCCAACCCGCGCGCTCTCCTGGGCGACCCGGGCGTGCCGCTGGCCGGCAACCCCGGCCCTTTGTGGGAGCAGCTGCTCGGCTTCCCCAACGCCGTGACGCCCGTCCACGAACTCCTCGGCGCCGGGATCCCGGTGGGCGGCACCACCTGGACCTGGGTGGCCGCATTCGTGGTGGGCGGCCCCGTGGTCCTGGCGGCGTTCCTGGCCCTGCTGGCCCCCATCCGCCGCGCCGGCACCGTCCGGACCATGTGGCTGGTGGCGCTGCTGGCCTTGGCCGTCTCCTACGGCAGCAAGCTCATCGCGGTGGGCCAGGACGGCACCTCGCTGGTGACGCCCTTCAACGGGCCGGCTGTTTCGGTTGCGCTCTTCGCCCTCCTCGCCGCCGCGCTGCTGGGGTTCGACGCCGTTTACCGCCGCGCGTACCAGGCCGCGGACCGCGGGGCGAAGGCGCGCGGCGGGAGCCGGGCCACTGCCGCCGTCCTCTCCGTCCTGCTCGTGGCCGCCCCCGTGGCCAGCCTGGGCCTGTGGACTGTCAACAACTTCAACGGCAACGGCGCGGGCCTGGCCGGGGCGTCGGCGCTGGTGCCCGTGCAGGCCGGGACCATTCCGGCCACGGCGGCCGACAGGGGCACCGGGCCCGAAGCCAGCCGCACCATTGTGCTGCGCGCGGACCCGTCAGGCAATGTGCAGGCCACCCTCATGCAGGGTGCAGGCACCACTCTGGACTCGCTGTCCACCATCGCTGCGGCCCGAAATATTTCCGGGGAGCCCGGCCGTGAAAAGGTGGCGGGCCCGGATGCCGCCACGTCCGTGCTGCGCGAAACGGTGGCCGTCCTGATGGCCCGCTCCGGCGTGGACCCCCGCCCCGAGCTGATGTCGATGGGCGTGGGGTTTGTGGTGCTGCAAAACGGCGACACCGCGGCCCAGCTGGTGGCCAGTCAACTGGACGCCGTGCCGGGGCTGAACGCCGTGGGCCCCACCGATTCCGGCTGGCTGTGGCGGGTCAACCCCACCTACCAGAAGGCTGGGCCCACGGAAGTGGTGAACCGGGTGCGCCTGGTGGACGCCAAGGGTGCCGCCCTGTCGCCCGTGGAGTCCAAGGGCGTGGGCGTGGACACGGCCGTTGCGGCCGGACCGGCCGGGCGCCGCGTGGTGCTGGCTGAACGGTTCGACGCCGGTTGGCAGGCCACGCTGGACGGCACGGCCCTGGCTCCCGTGCAGGACGGCTGGGCGCAGGCCTTCGAGCTTCCGGCCGCCGGCGGGCATTTGGAAATTCATTTCGTACAGCCGTGGAACGCGCTGATGAGCCTGGCACAGCTGGTCCTTTTGGGTCTGACCGTGCTGCTGGCCATCCCGGTCCGGGCCCGGCGCGGCCGCACCGGGGCGTACCGGGACGAGGCATCATTGCACAAGGTAGGTAGAGGTGTCTGAGGACCGCAACCCCAATAACGCTCCCTCACCTTCCGGGGTGGTCCCAGGCGACGCTCCCTCACCTTCTGCGGTGGTTCCAAGCGACGCTCCCTCACCTTCCGCGGTGGTTCCAAGCGACGCTCCCTCACCTTCTGGCGTGGTTCCAGGCGACGCTCCCTCACCTTCCGGGGTGGATCCTGCCAAGCCGGTGGCCGCGGCCAAGAAGGCTGATGCGTCCCCGGCCACCAAGCTGAAGCGCAGCGCCCGGCCCAAGCGCGTGCCCAAGGCGGCTGCCGAGGCTCAGGCCGCCAAGCCGCGGCGTGCGGAACGCCGCAAGCACCGTGTAGTTCCGCGAAAGTGGCCGCTGGTGCTCGCCGGCTCCGCCACGGCCCTGCTGGCCGTGGGCATGGTGGCCGCAGGCACGCTGGTGCCCGGCAGCAACGCCACGGCCCTGCTGGCCCTGCAGAACCAGGTCCTCCCCGTGGGGGACTCCCTGTCCAACTGCGTGGGCCCCACCCAGCTGGTGGAAGGAGCAGCCGCCGGCACGGATCCTCAGTTCGCACCCGGTTCATCGTCCACCAAGAGCCAGCTGTCCGCCGTCGTGCTTAGCAATCCGGACGGCACGCTTCCGGGGGCCGGGGTGGAGTCGCTCGATGACAAGGCGACCCCGCTCTTCACCTTGTCCAAGGCGCCGGCCCAGGCTGCGGCCGCGGCCTCCACGGCGCCGGCCACGCTGGCTCCTATGACGGGGGCGGCGAAGGGCAAGGCCGCGCTGCTGCAAAACCAGGATGTGTCCGCCGCCTCGGTGCTGCGGGCCGTTCCTTTGGCCGGGCTGGGACCGCTGTCAGCCGGCGCCGTGGTGGTTGACTCGGCCGACGGCGACCTGAAGGGACTCTCCGCCGCAACGTGCCAGCCGGCGTCGAACGACTTTTGGCTGGCCGGCGCCAGCACCACGGTGGGCCGCACGGCGGTACTGAAGCTGGCAAACTCGTCCAAGAGCCCGGCCACGGTGTCGCTGGACCTGGTGGGGGCCGGCGGTCCAGTCCAGGCGCCCGGCGGCAAGGGCCTGGTGGTGGCGCCCGGCGCGTCCCGTTCGGTGATGCTGTCGGGATTGGCGCCGGACCAGGAATTGCTCAGCGTGCACGTGAAGAGTTCCGGCGGGCCGGTTTCCGCATTCATCCAGCAGTCCGTGCTGCGCGGCCTGACCCCCGGCGGCGTGGACTTCCTCCAGCCCGTTCAGGCGCCCGGCACCTCGCAGGCCATTCCCGGCGTGCGCGTCCAGGCACCGGCGGCCGCGGCCAAGATCGCCGCGCAGTCCGGCTATTCGGATGCGTCCACGGCGCTGATGGTCACGGTGCCCGGCGCGGCGGACGCCATTGTGGAGGTCAAGGCGTACGGCCCCACCGGGCAGGTTCCGCTGCCCGGCGGCGGCGTGTTTACGGCCACCGCCGGCAAGGTCAGCCAGCTGTCACTGGCGGGCCTGGCGGAGGGGACGTACACCCTGACAGTCAGTTCCAATGCCTCGGTGGTGGCGGGCGTGCGGCTGGTCAACTCCACCAAGCCCGGCGCCGCAACGGACATTGCTTTTGCGCCTACTGCCGCGCGGCTGGGCAACAACCAGCTGCTGTCCCTGCCGGCGGGGCTGAGCACCACCCTGGTGCTGGCAGCCCCGACGGGGACGGGATCGGTGGACCTGGTGCCTATTTCCGCCTCCGGTGCCTTGGGTGTCCAGAAGACGGTGACGCTGCAGTCCGGGCAGACCACCACGGTGGATCCCGCTGCGCTGCTGGGCTCCGGCACGGTTGCCGTGCTGGTGTCGGCGTCGGGCGAGGCGGTGTACGGCACGCAGTTGCTGGGGGCCAAGGGCTCCGCGAACATTGCCGTGCTGCCGATCGCTGCAACCTCCGCCGAGGCCCAGCAGCTGGGAATCACTACGCGATTCTAATCGGGTTGTAGGGCAGTGGGCTCCAGCGACCCGCACCCCGATGGCCGAGCAGCAAGCTCTGCGAGCCGTGTGAGACCAAGGGCCCGGCCCCAGTAGTCGAGGGCCGAGACCGCTGGGCGCGCCCCCAAGCAGTCTCGAGAACGGGTCAGGCCGCGAGAGCAGTGAAACCCTGCAGGCGATTTCGCGAAGCAGGCGCAACACGCGAACGCCCCGACAAGATACACCGCACGTGCGGGTTCGCCCCGCATTCGGAAAGGCGAACTGTTGTGGTAGCCGCCCCAAGGCGACAAACGCCCCACCCTTATGACATTATGTGCGTATGAATGCAGATAAGAGAGCTTGCTCCCTGGACGTCGACAGCCAATACGTGGAACTGGCGGTTGAGGTCTTCGCGATGCTGGCCGACGCCACCCGGGTCAGGATCATCCTGGCCCTGCGCGGGGGCGAAATGGCCGTGGGCGCGCTGGCCGAAGCCGTCGGCAAGTCGCCCGCCTCCGTTTCGCAGCACCTGGCCAAGATGCGCCTCGCCCGGATGGTCTCCACCCGCCAGGACGGCACCAGGGTCATGTACCGGCTGGAGAACGAGCACGCCCGGCAGCTGGTGGCCGACGCCATCTACCAGGCCGAACACGCCCTGGGCGGCACCCCGGCCCACCACCGCAGCGAGCAGGTTGCCCCGTGAATGCCACCAGCCACACTGACCAGCACGACGGCGGCCACCACGGCCATGCCCACACCCCCGGCCATGACGGCGAACCCGGCCACGACCACGACCACCACGACGACGGCGAACACGGCCACGGCCACCACGATGACCACGACCACGACCACGACCACGGCCACGATCACGATGACCACGACCACGCCCACCACACCGGCCTCAAGGGCTGGCTGTTCGAGCTGTTCGTCCCGCACACCCACGACTCCGCGGACTCCATCGACGACGCCCTCGAATCCAGCGTCCAGGGCGTCCGCGCACTGAAGATCAGCCTCTTCCTGCTCCTGGGCACCACCGTCCTGCAATTCCTCGTTGTCCTCGTCAGCGGCTCCGTGGCACTGCTGGCGGACACCATCCACAACTTCTCCGACGCCCTGACCGCCCTGCCGCTGTGGATCGCGTTCATCCTGGGCCGTCGGGCAGCGAACCGCCGCTTCACCTACGGCTACGGCCGCGCGGAGGACCTGGCCGGCCTGTTCATCGTCGCCGTCGTGGCGCTTTCCGCCGTCGTAGCTGCCTGGCAGTCCATCGACAGGCTGTTCCACCCGCAGCAGCTGCACAACCTGTGGTGGGTGCTGGCCGCGGGGCTGATCGGCTTCGCCGGCAACGAGGCCGTGGCCGTCTACCGCATCCGCGTGGGCCGGCAAATCGGCTCGGCCGCCCTGGTCGCGGACGGCGTGCACGCCCGCATTGACGGCTTCACCTCGCTGGCCGTGGTCCTCGGCGCGGGCGGCGTCATGCTCGGCTTCCCGCTCGCCGACCCCATCGTGGGCCTGCTCATCTCCGCCGCCATCATCGTCCTGCTCTGGGGAACCGTGAAAAGCATCGGCCGCCGGCTCATGGACGGCATCGAACCGGACCTCGTCGCCCGCGCTGAGAAGGCCATCGAAGGCACGCCGGGCGTCCTGGCCGTGGACCGCCTGCAATTGCGCTGGGTGGGCCACCGGCTCCAGGGCGCGGCCACCGTCGTCGTCCCCGACGCGCCCCTGTCCGCCGTCCAGGAAACCGTCCACGCCGCCCGGCACAGCCTCGCCCACGCCCTCCCCAAGCTGGACGACATGACCATCACGCCCATCCACCGCCCGGGGCATTGAACCCCCAGACGGACGACGCCGTCACTCGCCAACGCGCGCACCTCACCAACGCCGGGGTGCTTGGGGCGTTCCAGACTGAGGTGCCGGCTTTCCTGTGGGGCAAAACTCGGGCTGGGTTTTGCCCCCGGTGCACCGGGGGCAAAAGTGGGCGCGGGTTTTGCCCCCACGGAAAGCGGGGACGGCCCACGCGACTGCCTGCTACCCTCTGCGCTTGCGAAAATGCCCGCGAATTGGCTTTCCTCGGCGGAGGTGGCCAGGTATCCAGATTTCCTCCCGTGGAGCAGCTTCCAGAGTGTGGCGCCTCGTGTCGCGGAGGTCAATCACAGTCGGTGCCGGCGGCAACGACTTGACGCGTTGGATGTTGTGGCCCTCGAAGGCCCGCACCATGTGCTCCAGCAGCTCAGCCTCAAGGCCCAGGCTGAGAGCCTCATCCCGCCAGTGGGACACGGCCTCGGCGACAAGCTGCAGCCTGCCGATGGCCTGATCCCGTGTCAGCCTGAACACGTCCACATACTCAAGGAGGTCGCGAACATCCCTGTCGTACGGGCTCCCCCCAGGGACCAAGGGAGTATCCGATGCGCCGGTTGGCATAGGGTTTACATCGAACGACGGCGACAGCCTCCACCCGTTGTCGGTGCGGAGCAGTCCATGGTTCCGCATGTGGTCGTCGGTGTTGTTGACCATGGCGCCGAAGGCAGCGCGACTGAACATTTCGTTGGCGTCCTGCACCGGTGCGCCCGAAATTCGTGCGATTTCGCCAGCGATCCTTACATAATCAGGATGCGCATAGGTATCCACTTGCAGCGTTGACCTCATGCTCATATACGGGATTCGAAGATCCCCGGAGCGGTCGAATCGACGAGTCAGGAAAATGTGTGAGTGTTCGGTCAACGGCAGGAGCCTTGATGCCTGCACTTTGATACCCGCGCGTTTCTGAAGCCTGATGGCCACCATTTCCCATACCTGCGGATTGCCCGAGCCGGAGCCAAGTGGAAACTTGGCTAGCAGCATGGACCCGTCGGAGTCGCGCACCCATGCCTTTGGCTGGGCGCCGCCGGGAGAAGAACCGGCCCCCAAGAGCATGGAATTCTCCTCGTCAACATAACCTGTCTCGGCAAACACCCTTGCTTCAACAGCGAGCGCCTCGAGGTCGCGAACGCCGGCCCTTTTCCCCCATGACGACAAGAATTCCCCGTTTTCCCGGAATCGCAAGGCTCCTTGACGGGTTTCGTCATTGACCATCAGCAGGTAACCGGCCTCGCTCAGGTTCTGTAGGCCTGTGCCCTTGGTTCTTGCTTGCTGTCGCAATTCCTCGAAAAGCAGCTTCCGGCCCCAGGCATCGGGTGCGGCATCCTGAAATGACCCGAAAATCATCCTGCCGAGGGTGGGGTGTTGCCGGCCGCGCATGAGAGGCAATTCCGGCGAGAGCTCGAAGGAACCAGCACTGGAAATCCAGGTGTCAGCATAGGAAAACGACATGTGTTCAAGCGGGGACAGCTGGTCCGACTCAATCTCCAACGTTCCGGCCGGGGTCTCGTTGACCAGGACCTCAATCCTGCGGATTGACCTACGGGCCATCAAGTCCTCCTCGGGGCGCGTTGGCGATTGAGGAGATGGGCACGGGCGCGGCCCAGATCGCTGTTCAGGGGATCTGTGGCCTGGATGATGTCTTCAGCGATGCCCAGCACGGAGGCAACAGTCATAAGGTGTTCCACTTTGCCGCCCTCTCCCGCTTCAAGGCGCATCAAGGTGGCCCGGGAGATGTTGGCTCTTTCGGCGACAAGCTCCTGGGGCAGGCCCAAAATGATTCTGCGGGCCTTCAAGTTGGCCCCGAGTCGCACTGTTTCCAGCATGCAGCCTCCTATAATGTAGCTATTTTCGCACGTTAATGGAGGTACTTCAATGCTTTAGCTACTTTAGCCGGCGTAGACGCCTAGAGCGCCCCGCCAAGCCCGCCAAGCCCGCCAAGCCCACCAAGCCCGCCAGGCCAGCCAGCCCAGCCCGCCCAACGCCTACCCCCGCCTAAACCGCCCAAACATCGGGTCCACGGTGTCCGGGTCAATGTTCAGCAGCCCGGCCACCTGCTCAATGAGCACCTCGTGCACCAGCTCGCGGACCTGCGCGGGGGTGTCGCACAGGGCCTCCACGGGGTGTCGGTAAATGACGATCACCGCATGCCCCACCAATGGAGAGGCAGGCGTGTACTTGCCCAGCGGCGCCTGCGAACGGGAGGCAACCAATTCCTCCAGCTTGTCCGGCACCTCCTCCACCAGGTACTCCACATCCGCCAGCTGCGCGCTCCACAGCTCCCGGAGCCGCTCGGCGGAATCCACCACCAGGTCCTCAAACTTTTCAGCGCGCGTCCGCGATCCGGGCAGCCCGGGCAGCATGATGGAGCCCCGCAATCCGCGCCCGTGGCGGTTGCGCCGGCGCTGAGCAAACGGCCGCACGGGCAGCGCGTCGCCGTCGTGGAACGTAACGCTAAAACCGGGCTCCGGCGTGTTGTGCTGCATCATTTCACTCTAGTTCACTCCGGCCGAGT
This sequence comes from Arthrobacter silviterrae, assembly GCF_011045165.1. Lineage (GTDB taxonomy): Bacteria > Actinomycetota > Actinomycetes > Actinomycetales > Micrococcaceae > Specibacter > Specibacter silviterrae. The sequence continues at coordinate 82,685 of NZ_JAAKZI010000013.1, read as the reverse complement.
GAGCCGTTGGGGGCAAACGGGCCAAAAGGCGGGTAATCTTGGGAATCGTGGGAACCCTTCGTCAATGCACCCGATCAGCCTGCCGCGAGTCGGCCGTGGCCACCCTGACGTACGTGTATGCCGATTCCACCGCAGTCCTGGGCCCCCTGGCCACCTTCGCCGAGCCCCACTGCTACGACCTCTGCTCCAAGCACTCCGCCCGCCTCACCGTCCCGCTGGGCTGGGAAGTGATCCGCCTGGCGCGCTCGGACACCCCTCCGGGCCCCGGCCCTGACGACCTCCTGGCCCTGGCCGACGCCGTCCGTGAGGCCGCCGCAGAACCGGACGACGACGGTCCCCAGGCCCAGCGCGAACCCCGCGGTTTGCTGGAGCGCCCCACCGCAGACCCCGGCGGCTCCCGCCAATCCAGCGGGCGCCGCGGACACCTCCACATCCTGCGGGACTAGCCCCGCAATAGCTCCGGCAACGCCCGGCAGGCGGACAAGCTCCCGGAACCACCCCCTCGACGAGAAGAGATGACGATGGCGAAAATCAGCGACGAACTCCTGTCCGTGCTGCGCTGCCCCGTGACCGGCTCCACCCTGGTCCAGGAGGGCGCGGAGCTGGTCAGCACGCAGCCCGGCCCCGACGGGAAGCCGCTGCGCTACAGCGTCGAGGAGGGCATCCCCCTGCTGCTGCGCCCCGAGCAGCTCGCCTAGCCGGCAGCCCGCCCCGGCAGCTCGCCTGACGAGCAGCCCCCCGGCAGCCACCGGCCTAAAACCACCAAGCCAGCCAGCACAGTCCAGCACAGTAAGGACCCGCCATGAGCACCGCCTCCACCCTCAGCCCGGCAGACTACAAGGTCGCTGACATCACCCTGGCCGCGGCCGGCCGGCACCAGATCCGCCTGGCCGAGTTTGAGATGCCGGGCCTGATGAGCCTGCGCGAGGAATACAAGGACAGCCAGCCGCTCAAGGGCGCCCGCATTGCCGGCTCCCTGCACATGACCGTGCAAACGGCGGTCCTGATCGAGACGCTCACGGCGTTGGGCGCCGAGGTCCGCTGGGCGTCCTGCAACATCTTCTCCACGCAGGATGAGGCGGCCGCTGCCATCGTGGTCGGCAACGGCACGCCGGAGAACCCCCAGGGCGTGCCTGTTTTCGCCTGGAAAGGCGAGTCCCTGGAGGAATATTGGTGGACGGCCCAGCAGATCCTCACCTGGCCCGGCGCCGCGAAGAACCCCAAAAAGGGCGCCAACATGATCCTGGACGACGGCGGCGACGCCACCATGCTGGTCCACAAGGGCGCCGAGTTTGAAGCCGCCGGGGCAGTCCCGGACGCCACGGACGCGGACTCCGAAGAGGGCAAGATCTTCCTCGAGGCTCTCCGCAAGTCACTCAAGGCGGACAAGCAGAAGTGGACGCGCATTGCCGCGCAGATCCACGGCGTCACGGAGGAAACCACCACGGGCGTGCACCGCCTGTACCAGCTGGCCGCCGAGGGCAAGCTGCTGTTCCCGGCCATCAACGTCAACGACTCCGTCACCAAGTCCAAGTTCGACAACAAGTACGGCATCCGCCACTCCCTGCCGGACGGCCTCATGCGCGCCACGGATGTTCTCCTGGGCGGAAAGGTCGCCGTCGTCTGTGGCTATGGCGACGTCGGCAAAGGCGCGGCCGAGGCGCTGCGGGGGCAGGGATCGCGCGTGATTGTCACCGAGATCGACCCCATCTGCGCGCTGCAGGCCGCCATGGACGGCTACCAGGTGGCCCGGCTGGAATCGGTCATCGGCCAGGGCGACATCTTCGTCACCACCACCGGCGGCCTGGGCATCATCTCCGCGGCGGACATGCTGAAGATGAAGAACAAGGCCATTGTGGGCAACGTGGGCCACTTCGACAACGAGATCGACATGGCCGGCCTGGCCAAGATCGACGGCGTCGAAAAGGTGGAGATCAAGCCGCAGGTGCACGAGTGGGTCTTCGACAAGGGCACAGCGCAGGAGCGCTCCATCATTGTGCTCTCCGAGGGGCGCCTGCTGAACCTGGGCAACGCCACGGGCCACCCGTCGTTCGTCATGAGCAACTCCTTCACCAACCAGGTCATTGCGCAGATCGAGATTTTCTCCAAGCTGGGCACGGATGAATACCAAAAGCAGGTGTACGTGCTGCCGAAGATCCTGGATGAGAAGGTGGCGCGCCTGCACCTGGCCGCCCTCGGCGTGGAGCTGACCGAGCTCACGGCAGAGCAGGCCGCGTACCTGGACCTGGACCCGGCCGGCCCGTACAAGCCCGGCCACTACCGGTACTAGGCCATGGCGGACTGGCAGGAAATCGGCCCGCTCAGCCGCACCCTGCGCGCGGACAATCCCGGCCCTATGACCCTGGACGGCACCAACAGCTACGTGCTCGGTGCCCCGGGGGCCGGCGTCGTGGTGGTTGATCCGGGCCCGCAGCTGGAGGGACACCTGTCGGCGCTGGCCGCGGCGGGGCGGGTGGAGCTGGTCCTCATCACGCACCACCACGCCGACCACACGGAGGGCAGCGCGCGGCTCCACGAGCTCACGGGCGCGCCGGTCCGCGCCGTCCGCCCCGAGCACTGCCACTCGGGGGAGCCCCTGCGCGGCGGCGAGCTGATCCGGGCGGCGGGCCTGGACATTGAGGTGCTGGCCACCCCCGGCCACACCTCGGACTCGGTGTGCTTTTTCCTGAAGAACGACGGCGCCCACGGCTCGGTCTTGACAGGAGACTCGGTCTTGGGCCGGGGGACCACGGTGCTTGACTACCCGGACGGCCGGCTGGGGGACTACCTCGGGTCGCTGGAGCAGCTGCGGGTGCTGGGCTCCGCGGGCGGTCCGGTCACGGTGCTGCCCGGCCACGGCCCGGTGCTTCCGGATCTGGCCGCCGCGGCGTCGGCCTACCAAGCCCACCGGATGGAGCGGCTGGAGCAGGTGCGCGGTGCGCTGGCTTCCTTGCGTTCGGAAAGCGGCGCGGAGCCATCTGCGGCGGACATTGTGGCCGTGGTCTACGGCGACGTCCCGGCGAACGTGCTCGGCGCGGCGGAACTATCCGTTCAGGCGCAGCTGGAGTATTTGCGGGGCTGAATCGCAAGCCTTCACTGGATTTCCGATCCGGATGGCCACGTTGTGTAGCCGAGGCGCCGCTCAGCCTTGTAGGGGCGGTAGGCGACAGCACAGACCGCCACCGCATATGCACATAGGGCCAAGAAGACAGACATCGGAATCCATAGCAATAGCCAGGGCGTTGGATGGATTCCGCGCCCGATGATGGCGAAAATCAGGCTTACGACGAATGCGATGATTATCGCTTTCAACGCGCGATTGATTTTTCCCCTATAGGATCCCGCGCTGGGCTGCACAGGTTGCCTGGCCCATTCCGTCGGCGGGACCACCCGGACAGTGTTCATTTTCAGCATCCTACTCCGCCGGCTGGTCAGGCGGTCTCGATATTGGATTTGCCCTTCGGCATTGTGACGGCCGCCGACTTCCGGGTGAAGATCCTTGGAGAAAAATTCTCGCTATTGTCCGCACTGGCCGCGAGGATCCAACGATGGCGGTTGTTCCATGTGCCGGGCTGGTGTCGCGGTGCTCATTCGTCGTCCCGGAATCAGGGGAGATCTCCCGGCTGCGGAGTATTTTTCTGATTCTCTGTCCGGAAAAGGCTCATTTACGCTGATCGCACCGCGACAACCGCAGCGCCCTGTAGCTGGCGATCAGGGAGGAATTCCCTTCAGTGGTGAAGTAGCCTACGTTGACGCCGGCAACATGATCGATGTTGTCTGGGTCAGTGACGAGGCTTGCCACCCTTGTTGAGACCGGATAGACGTTTCTCGAAGGCGTCCACTATCGCCTGTTTTCACGGTCCTTGGGTGTTGAAGTTTCGGACCTTGATGGCCATGTCGTGTAACCCAAACGGCGCTCAGCTCTATAGGGGCCCAAGGCGAAGCTGCCCACGATCATGAGGGAGATGCATGATGCAATGAAGGCAGAAAGCGGAACCCAGAGCATCCAGGCTGAGCGTGGATGAGTATTCCGGCCAACAATGGCAAACACCACCACAACCGCCAACAAGATGAGGATGACCTTGATGGTCTGATTGCATTTGAGCCAATAGGATCCCGCGGTGGGCTGGATTGGTTGACTGCCCCACTCGGCACGGGGTATTTTACGAATCGATTCCACCTTCCCCACCTTAATTCATCGCGTAATCGCCAGTTGTGGCAAGCCGTATGAGAACTACGGTCTGAATGATCAAACGATCCGCTATCCGCAATCTACGACGGTTGAGGCCAGCCACGGATATGGGCTCACGGCAAGGCGACGGGGCTTGCCAGGGGACCTGTTCGACTCCGCCTTGCGATACCCTACGAATCACTAGGCTGCTTCAAAGCCTGAATTTGCCTGACGTGACTCATGAAATGACTTCTTCCTGATCAGTCGGCGGCTGGACCAGCAATTTATACCAGGGCCAGTGGTCGATGATTCGGAACGTACCGTAACCGGTGCAAGGCCACCAGCACCGCTATAGATGGCCAAGAATCGTTGCGATGTAGGCCGCAAGTAGGACGTAGCCGATCATATAAACAAGCGTGTAGGGCCACCTCGTCATTTCCCTCTGACTGACTGGAAGTCCGCGGCGTCCGCGGCCGCTAGCCCGTACCATCCGCAAATCTGCCGCTCGAGTCCGGTAGAGGAAAAGCGACGCTAGAAATAGTGCTGCCGCGGCGAATCCCAACACGGGAATTCCCACGAATCCCGTGGCTAGGGGAAGCGTAGCCGCGATAAGGCAAAGCAAGGCAATGCAGACGACGTTGATGATTCCGAGCAGGTTGTCCATTCTTGAGTTTCGTTTCAGCGGAGCCCTGTACCTCCCCCAGTAGGCAATGGACCATCCGGCTAGGACAACGAAGACACCGATCAGCAGCCTGCTCATTGGCAAAAATTCCTCGAATAGCTGTATGCGGTCATGCATCCTCCAGTCGCTTCATCAGCCCTGCGTCGTGGGTCATCACAAAGTCGAACGAGTCATGGATGTCCTGCCTTCGCCCGGCCCTTCGCAATACCAGTTCAGCGCCCTGCAACAGCAAGGCCGACTTGGAGATGTGCTGCTCGGCTGCCAGGGCGTTGAGCTGCCGGTCGATCTCGTCCGGGATCCTCAGGTTCATGTCCATACTTGACCATACCGAGGCGGTACCGAATTATGAAGCAAGTTTTGCGGAGTCAATCCTGAACCGTCCATGGCCCCGCCCATAGCCCGGGGGATACCCTGAGAACCAGACATGTCGCCGGTTGGCGGGACGATTGGGGAAAAGCATTGGGAACGAACGCGCCGCCGCAAAGAAATGTGGCGATATTTTTGGACATGGAGAACCTGCGGGGCGGTGTTCCCGGCAATGTGGCCGGTGTCCACATCGGCGAGTTCGTCCGCGGAATTGAGCAGGCCGTCCGCGTTGGTGGCCTCGGGTCAAAAACGGCACTTGTTCGGGCCTACGCGAACTGGGGCAGGCCTGAAATGCAGGCCTACAGCCATGAATTGCTGGAGCACGGCATCGAGCCCGTCCAGATATTCTCCTTTGACAAGAACATCAAAAATGCCGCGGACATCGAACTCTGCGTCGACGTCCTGGCCGTGGCTCATGACTCGCCGTGGATCGAGGTGTTCGTCATCGCCAGCGGAGACGGCGGCTTTGTTCCGCTCATCAGGCGCCTCCACCACCTCAACAAATATGTCATCGTGGCGTCGACCAACCTCCCTGGCGCCGGAATCGTCAACGCCCTCCTCAAGTCGGTAGCCGACGAGTACCACCAGATCCCCATCACCGGGCCCGCCGCTGCGGTTTCGCCGGTGGCCACGGCACCTACTACAAGCACGACGGCGAAAAGCCTCGTGGCCGCCAAGAAACCCCAGCAGGGGAAGAAGAAAAAGAAGCCAGTGGTCGCGCCAATCCCCAAGACGGTGCACACAGTGGCACCGCCACTGCTTGTCCGTGTTTCATCCCGCGATGAATACCTGGCGGCAGTTCGTGGGCTCTTCGCTGACGGCGACCTGGGGCGGGCGGTCATTGCGGGTCGATCCGAAGGCAAGAAACTCAGCTTCGTCGGCACCGCCCTCAAGGATTCCATTGAGGGCTTTTCGAAGGAGGAAGCGGGATTTCCCTACCTTCAGTTGGTTCTTCTGCATGCGTTGGGAACAACCGACTATCGACTCGTGAACCTTGGTGAAAAAGTTCTCGCTGTTGTCCACGCCGACCATGTGGATGCGACGATGACGGTTGTCCCAAGTACCGGGCGTGAACCACCCGTTACAAATGGCGCGGGTGCATAGAGGGGCATCGTGAAGAAGTTAGTGGGCCTCATTCTGGTTGCGGTCATCGTAGTCTTCGGGGCCGGTGTCGCGTCGATAATGGCCGTTTGGTCTGCCGAGAACAAGGTGACCGACGACTTTGTCGCGCGAGTCAACCGGTTTGCCATTCCCCCTAGCTGGACGCAACTATCGGAAATCGTTCGCGGGGAGCAATTTTTGTGCATGTCCACCAATCCCTGTCCCAGCATGAGCCGCCGATGGAGCACGGACATTGAGTTCACCCCGTCTGACTTGCTCGCCATTGCGTTCCCGGCCGGCATCACGCTGAAAGTTGACAGCACTTGCCAGCGACAGATCAATGTTGGCGGAGTCACGCCCGTCTGTACAGGCACAGGGAACGATGGCAAATACGTCTACTATTTGACCGCGGTCAGCCCCGGCGTGGGTGAAAAGCAGGAGCTTGTCTTGAACGTCGAGCCGTTGCAGTAGCTTCTCCGGTAGGCCTGCCGCGCGTCGATGTCTGGCGCGTCGACTCAAATGTGGACTCAAATGTCGTGAGGAGTTAATATCTTAGGAAACGAAAAAACGAAAAAAACGAACGCGTTTACGAAGGTGATTTTCGATGGGCAACGCCACATCAACGAGAGAGACATTCTTCGCTCCGGAGCCTGCGGACGCGAGGGATTTCTACAACTTCATCGAGGCCCATGCCGAGGCAAACACATCCCGCCGTGGTCCGCTGTTCGTTCTCTCGGGGGCCGAGGCGGCTGATCGGGTTGAGATTCCATCCGAAATCTTTGAGGTCTTGGTCAAGGCTGCGGATGCCATGTGTCACGGCATGGCTGTGACGGTCACGCCGCGTTCAAATACCCTGACAACGCAGCAAGCGGCAGAACTCCTGGGGGTGACTCGACCAACGCTGGTCCGTTTTCTTGACGCAGGTCGAATTCCGTTCGAGAAGCCCGGGACGCATCGACGGGTCAAGCTTGAAGACATTCTTGCATTTAAGGAGATCCGCAAGGTGGAGCAATATGCGGCGCTTGCCTCCCTTGGTGCACCGGATGATGAGGATCCACACAGTGCACTCCAAAGAATGAAGAAGGCGCACTCAGTGGCGGGCCGCCGTCGGCGATAAGCCGGCCGCCAGCGGGGCGTCGGCGGTCGAGGTGCTGGCCAAGCCTGATCGCAGATCCGTGTGATGTTTCTGCACCAAATTGATAAGCGGCTTGGCGCTGCCCTCTTTGTAAAACCCTTCCTGGCGCCGGTAATCGCAGCTTCAGCGCACAGGGCTCGAATTGAACGATATTGTATCGTTTTTGCGGGCAATCAGCCCTTCAATCTCGTTAGAAAGCGCAACGCGGCCTCCAGGGGCAAAGGAGAATGCTGCGGTCTGGCCGTTAAAATTGTCGCTAGTTAGACGGCGGTTCTCAGCCGCATTCCAATCGCTCAGATCTTGGTACACATCCAAGGCGACGCGATGCGTGACCAATGCACCTACGGCGTGGGCATACCTGCGGATAGTCGACAATTTGGGGTCATTGCCTGGATGTTCGAAGGCAGCCACCGTCGCCTGAGATATGCCCAGTCGATCGGCGACGTCTTGTTGGGTGATGTTTTGCGCTTTTCTTAGCATGATCAAACTTGCCACGAATTCCAAGTCGTTCGACGCCAGCAGCTCGGCCCGCTGCATGGAGCGAGACTCGGGGTCAATCCCGTGTCGAGCCTTCAGCCTTTCAGTCATATCGCTCATAGATTCAAGTCTATAATCACGGCTATCAGGGGTCAACACATTTTGCGTGACAGCTGTGGCCTACCAGTCTGGGATCGCCCAGCCATTCGCGGGTTCTTCCAGCGTGGTAACGATTTGCTGCCTTCGACATTTGCTGGTTTTGGCGCATCCTGATCTGGGCTTCTGAGCCGGTGACATCTTTGAAGTGTGCCTTGAGCCCCAACAGGAGTTTCGGAAAATCTTGAGGCTCGGCGTAGTAGATCCTGAACGGTTGGCTGCCGAACGTGAAACGAATTTCCCAAATCTCTGGGTCCACATTCACAGGTTTATGCTCTTTGAGCGGTGAGAGCTCACCGTGCTCGGCCCTATCAACCAAAGCGCCCACTTCGGCCAGTCGAAGTTCAACCTCATACATCGTCAGGGTTGGGTCTGCGACGATTTCATCGATTTCGTCATCAATCTGATTGACGCCGTGCTCACATCTATAGTCATCCCATTCATACGGACCGGGAGGCGTGGTGGCGCGGGCGGCTTCTTCGCGCGAAACCCGTCTCATTGCGATGCCGGTGAACTCTGAATTGGTAGCAACAAGTCGTTCATGATGCTGATCCTAGTCAAGGGAGCGACAGGTCGATAGGCCACGCAGCATACAAGGCAATCCAACCCCTTTACCCAACCGTGACGGTGTCGTTGCGGCATCCTGACACGGACCGCGCAGGGCATGCCGTAAAATTGTGGACTAAGCCGTGCCTGACACGTGCCGTCACCGTGGAATTACTCCACCGAATTGGGAGCATGCATGCCTAGTCTGGACCAGCCCAAGAAGCCTCGCAGGGCCTTGAAGGTCACTTTGGTCGCCGTCATTGCCCTGGCAATTGCTGGCGGCGGCGTCGGTGCTGCCACCGCAAAGGACTGGATGCCCACGGCGGCAGCCAAGAACCAGCCCACGCAGCAGCAGGCCACGGCAACGGCAAGCGCCACCCCCACACCCACGGCACTCCCAGTCAGCTTGGCTGTCTCTCCCAAGACCGGCGCCACGTTCTACAACCCGGCGGAGCCAGTCTCGGCAACGGCGCAGAACGGCACCGTCTACAGTGCCATCCTGAAGGAAACGGACACCGGCGCCACCACGGACGGCGAGCTTTCCGCCGGTGACACCAAGTGGACCAGCACCGCGCCCCTGAACTTCAACACGAATTACACCTTCGACGTCACCACCAAGGACGCCGACGGCAAAATGAACACCACGGTGAGCACCTTCACCACGGTGCCGCCGTCGAACGAGGCAGACCTGGTCATGTTCCCGCAGGGCGGGTCCCAGGTGGGCGTCGCCCAGCCCATCCAGTTCACCTTCAGCGAGCCGGTCACCAACAAGGAAGCCGTGGAGAAGGCCATCTCCATCACTGCATCCTCCGGCCAGAAGGGCGCCTTCCGCTGGTACTCGGACACCCTGCTGCGTTACCGCGCCGCGGACTTCTGGGCCGCCAACAGCACCATCAAGGTGGACATGAAGCTCTTCGGCGTTGACTTCGGCAACGGCCAGATCGGCAACTTCAACAAGACCAACGTGGTCCAGATCGGCAACAAGGTGGAAATGGTGGCGGACGCCGTCAACCACCAGGCCAGCATCTACATCAACGGTGCGCTGGTCAAGCAGTACCCGGTGACCATGGGTGACGAGCGCTTCCCCTCCGCCTCCGGCTACCTCGTCATCCTGGCGGACAAGCAGCGCTACGCAACCTTCGTGGCCTCCACCATCGGCCTCAAGCCCGGCGACCCGGCGGACTATGGCAAGGTGGACGTCCAGTACGCCACCCGCCTCACGCCCAGCGGCGAATTCATCCACCAGGCCACGGACAACGCCCTCTCCTACCTGGGCACCGGCAACATCTCCCACGGCTGCATCGGCATGTCGCACGAAGGTGCCGGCTGGGTGTTCAACAACATGACCACCGGCGACCTCGTCAAGGTGGTGGGCAGCCCCAATGAAACCATTGCCCCCACCGACGGCTTCGGCGACTGGAACATCCCCTTCGCCCAGTACGCACACCGGTAACGTTCCCCCGGACGGCGGAGTCCATGACGTAGGCTCAGCCCTATGATCACTGAACTTTCGCGGTTGTGGGGCCACTCCCCGGTGGCGTTCTGGCTGGTGCTCCTGGCCGGGCTGTACTACCTGGTCATGGCCGCCAGGCTCACCGTGATCGACATCCAGCACCAGCTGCTGCCCAACCGGATCGTGTTTCCTTCCGCCGGCATTGCGGGCGTGCTGCTGCTTTCGGCCAGCCTGTTCATGCTCGACGGCGGCGCGGCCGTGCGTACCGTCCTCGGGGGAGTGGTCCTCTGGGCCGTGTACGTGGTGCTGCGGCTCGTGTACCCGGCCGGCATGGGCTACGGCGACGTGAAGCTGGCGTTCGTGCTAGGGCTGTACCTGGGGTTCGTCAGCTGGTCCGCCGTGCTGTGGGGGACGTTCCTGGCGTTCGTGCTGGCCGCCATTTGGGGGCTAGTGCTCATGGCCCTGCGACGCGGGAACGGCAAGACCCAGATCCCGTTTGGGCCCTTTATGCTGGTGGGGGCGCTGGGGATGCTGGTGTTTGGTTAGCCGTGAGTATCCCGGAAATTCCTCTGTTCGCAGTTCTTCCTGATTCGGCCGACTCCAGGCTGCTGGTCGACCTAACCAGTCACGCCACTGATCTGTCTGAAGCCTTACACACTCTCCAATCGGCATTTGACTCGGGGGAGGACAGCGTTCTCTGGTTCCCACTGACCATGCATGCGGTCACCGCCTACGTCCGCCCGTTCATTCATTCAAATGTCCGGGATCGGCTGGACCAGATGACTGAGTTCCCGGGCATCCCAGCAGAGTTGCAGTCGATTCACGACACAATCCGCAAGTACCGAAACACAACTGTCGCCCACTCCCAGTCCGATCTCGCGATGCCGGTTGCGGTCGCGCTGCTTGACAAGGACGGCAAAGTCCGAAGTGTCCAGGGATGGACTCTCTTGCAACCCATGCCCGGCGCCGTGGCCAAAAGCTTTGACCGTCTCATTTGCGCCATGGAGACAATCGTCGATGACGCCACGAAGCTCGTTGCCGAGAGGCTACGGGAGCGCCTGCGCAATGCTTCTCCGGAGGTGATTGCGGCATGGCCGAAGCCCGAGATATTGGCGGCGAGAGACCAAGAATTCAATGGTGCCCGGCGCCGCGTCCGCGAACCGCGGTTCACCAATTACTGGCGGATAGATAGTGAAATAATGCAGGAGGACACGCGTAGTGGTTCCGACGATTCCATCCCGGAACAATGAGCTTTGGGCGTCCGGGACGGGACTCCGAACAATATCGACTTCCCAATGGTTCCGGTCTGGTCTGAATACCTGGTGATGGCCACCCGGCTCACCGTGATCGATATTAGGCACCGGCTGCAGCCCAACCGGATCGTATTCCCTTCTGCTGGCATTTCCGGCGTGCTGCTGCTTTCGGCCAGCCTGTTCATGCTCGACGGCAGCGCTGTCGTGCGCACCGTTTTCGGGGGAGTGTTCCAGTGTTCTTCTGGGCGGTGTACGTGGTGCTTCGGCTCGTGTGCCGGCCGGCATGGGCTACGGCCATGTGAAGTCGGCCTTTGTGCTTGGCCTGTACCTGGGCATCGTCAGCTGGTCCGCAGTACTGTGGGGGACGTTCCTGGCGTTCGTTCTTGCAGCCGTGTGGGGTCTGGTGCTCATGGCCCTGCGATGCGGCAACAGGAAGACCCGGATCCCGTTCGGCCAGTTCACGCTGGTGGGCGCGCTGGGGATGCTGGTTTTCGGGTAGATCTTGCCCTGACATCTGAAACTAGATAAGTGGTTTGCAGTACTATACAAAGTTCGTTGGAATATCCCAACAGACGACTCTCGGTTTCCAATCAGCCGCCCAGGGCTCCGCCGCGGGTGAATATGCCAATTACGTTTATGACCGCCGGGCCCATTATGATAATGAACAAAGTTGGAAAGATGAACAATAGCAGGGGGAAAAGGACCAGGACGGGGAGCTTCATAGCTTTTTGTTCGGCACGCTGGCGGCGTTTGACACGCATCTGCTGTGCCTGGGTCCGGAGCACTTTGGCGATGCCAATGCCATAGATGTCAGCCTGGACAACGGCTCGGACAAAACTCTTCAATTCAGGTACTGTTGTTCGATCTGCCAACGCCTTATATGAGTCTCGCCTTGGTCGTCCCATTTGCATGTCCTGTAGGGTGCGCACCAGCTCTTCTGCCATTGGACCCTTGCCGTTGGCACCGGCGCGGGCCATGGAGCTTTCGAAGCCCAATCCTGCCTCAACGGAAATCAACATCTGATCCAACGTGTCCGGCAGTTCTAGCTGGATGGCCGTTTGACGTTCCTGGGCTTTGCTCCATATCAAGAGGTCGGGAATGAAATAGCCGAGAACAACGAGGAACAAACCTAACAAGACCATGGGCGGCCCGGGGCGAAGCATCACGAAAAGCAGCCCGACAGTCGCTCCGCCTAGACCCAAAAGTGGCTTGGCAACGAGCAGTCGTGGAAGCGGCATCGACGCGGGACGGCCTGCACGGGCCAGCAGCATGTCGAGCTTGGTCGTGTATCCCACGGGCGTGAATTTACGGGCAATTTCCAACATTCCGCGATCGCCAAAGGCCGGCGCAGATTGGCCCTGTCGTAAGACGCCGCGGCTGAGGTTGTTTCGGATGATCAGAGCAGACTTGGTATCTATACTCACAACGGCCCAAACGAGGTACGCCAGGGGCAACACGACAATTGCTATGAAGATCCAGGGAAGTGCAGTCATCTCAATTTCGCCTCTCAAAACTTGATCTGGACAATTTTGCGCATCCATAGGCCCCCGATGACCATCATGACGGCGCCGACGCCGAGCATTATCCAGCCCAGTACATGTGTTGTCAGGACGCCAATATACTTTGGGTTCACCAACATGAGCATGAGAGCCATACCAAAGGGAAGTGCCATGAGGATGATAGCGGAGAGCTTTCCCTCCGCGCTGAGGGCCTTGACCTGGGCTTTGATTTCGCTACGTTCGCGGATGGTTTCGCCAACGTGGTCCAGCACCTCGGCCAAATCGCCGCCGACCTCACGATTGATCTGGATGGCCTGGCCAATCCAGGCAAAATCCTCGCTCTTCATGCGACCTGCGGTGTCTGCAAGGGATGCCTGCAGGTCTCGGCCTATCCTGACTTCATTGACCACGCGCGCAAATTCTTCCGAAGACGGGGCGGGTGCTTCCTTGGCCGCTGCATCGATGGCCGCGGCCACGCTGTGCCCGGCCCGCAGCCCACCTGCGATAAGAAGGATGTTGTCGCCCAGTTGCTGGTCGAATTTGCTCCTTCGCCTGTCCGCGAGCAGAGCGAGCAATGCCCAGGCCCCTACCGGAGCAGCCAGGGCAAATAGAACCGCGAGTCCTGCGCTGCCAAGCAATTGTCCGATGAGCCCTAGAACAGCGGCGGCGGCAATGACCATAATGAGGTAGTTCGAAGGCGGCATGCGTAGCCCCGCGTCCTCGAGCTTCGAACGGCTGTAGGGACCGCCGCCAACTGTACGGTCAAGTACTGCGACCGTGGAATCGGTGAAGGCACCCAATGCGGACCTGCTGGTATTGCCAAACGGGCGTCGTCTGGCTGTCGGCACTGCGGACGTTCGTGGTTTTAGGATCACGAGCAGGACTACCAATATGGCGCCAATGCAAAACGTAAAACCGGCAATCGGAATGATGGGAGTCACGACTACCGCCTCCCCGTGCCAAGAGGCTGTACGCCGAATACACTTGCCGGGACACTGATCCCGACCTCGACAAAATGGTCGACAAAACGAGGACGGATCCCCGTCGGTATTGGTCTGCCCAGAAATCGTCCGGTATTGTCGATTCCGGCCGCATAGTCGAATACAAAAGCATCCTGAAGAGTGACAACGTCCCCTTCCATGCCCTGGACTTCGGTGATGTGAGTGACCCGCCTTGTTCCGTCACGAAGTCGAGTCAGATGGACAATTAGATTGATCGCAGAGGCGATCTGCTCTCGGACAGCACGAAGAGGGAGATCCATTCCCGCCATGAGCACCAATGTTTCAAGTCGGGCTATGGCGTCCCTGGGGGAATTGGCATGGACCGTGGAAATAGACCCGTCGTGCCCAGTGTTCATTGCCTGGAGCATGTCCAAGGCTTCTCCGCCGCGAACCTCGCCGACCACAATTCGGTCTGGCCGCATCCTGAGCGAATTCTTGAGTAGGTCTCGGATAGATACCTCGCCTCGTCCCTCGATGTTGGCGGGGCGACTTTCAAGTCGGACTACGTGTTGTTGTTGAAGTTGCAGTTCCACCGCGTCTTCTATGGTGACAATCCTGTCCTCTGCCGGCAGGAAGCCGGAGAGGACGTTCAAGAGGGTGGTCTTTCCTGTGCCAGTACCACCGGTTACCAGAATGTTGAGCCGTGCCCTTACGCAGGCACTCAGAAGCTCCGCCATGTCAGGAGTCAGGGTGCCATAGTCGGCCAAGTCCTGCACCGTCAGGGGAACCCTGCTGAACTTGCGGATAGTCAGCGATGGTCCGTTGACAGCCAATGGCGGGATGATGGCATTTACACGGGAGCCATCTTCCAAACGGGCATCCACCATTGGGGACGACTCATCGATGCGGCGGCCTACTTTGGAGACAATTCGTTCGATGACACGGCGAAGGTGAGTCTCCGTGGCAAACTTTGAATCCGTAAGGGTGAGCTGCCCGCCGCGTTCAACGTATATTTGGTCTGCCCTGTTAACCATGATTTCCGTAACGGTGTCATCATCGAGAAAACGTTGCAGCGGTCCGTAGCCCAGGACGTCGTCCCCGATTTCCCTGATCAAACGGCGCCTTTCCTCGGGAGACAGTGGCACCTGTTCCTCATCTATAACTTGGCTGAGTTCTTCGCGGGCAGACTTGCGAAGATCCTCTTCAGAGAGATTAGGGTCAGTGAGCCTTCCGCCCATGCGCTCGAAAAGTGCCTCACCTGCGCGTTGCTTTAGTCCGGCGAGAGCTGTTCCAGCGCCCCCAGAAGTCGGGACTTCGGCTTCTTTGGCAAGGGAGGTCGTGGATGGGGGTTCAGGCGACGCTTCGTTCCAGGTCGGACCTATACCCCTTGCTGCATTCAATCTGTCCGAGAGATTCACGACACTACCGCCCGTCGATGGAGCTTCCTATGGACTTGGCTGCCCCAATCTGGTTCAAAGCGTTCAACCAGCTTGCGCAGACTCTTTGTTGCGGCATTCCGCCCGCCATCCTGAAGGATCGGGACTCCCTTATTGGTGGCGAATGGCATTGCCGTGGAGTGGGGAATTACTACGTCTACTGGCACCCTTATCGTGGCCTCGACGTCTTGGATGTTCAGGCCAGTGTGCCTGTTGGCGAAGTTGAGAACCACGTGGCGTCCCTGTGGAACTAGGCCAAGTTCAAGAAGGATACCCAGTCCGGTGCGCAGGCCCTTGACGCTGGGAATATCCATTCCCACCACCCAGACGGCGTCCGTGGCATGTTCAAGGGTGGCAAGGGCGTGCTCACCCAGGCCGGGAGCCGTATCAACCACGACGTATCGGAATTCCGAGGCCAGCTGCGCGATCAGCCGGCGGACATGATCGGCTGTGACAAGGTCTGCCTCGCTTGGAACCTTGGGTGCACAAAGTGCATATACTCCGCCGGAATGGACGGTCAGGAATGCCTTTAGCACCATGGCGTCGTGTGCCGCGGCCCCTGTCACTGCATCAACGATTGTGTGCTCTGGGTCAAGTGACAGCCCTGACGCGACGTCGCCGAATTGGAGGTCAAGGTCAACAATCACGACACTCATGGGCGCAACCGTTCCCAAGCCTATTGCCAGATTGGTCGCAATTGTGGTCTTTCCCACGCCGCCCTTGGGGGACATGACAGCAATAACTCTCCCCGTTTCCTGTTCCGAGTTTCCCTGTGAGGACAGCCCGCGACGGCGGCTGGCAGCGGACAGGCAAGCTCTTTCTAGCAGCACCCGGATGGTGGCAGTGTCGGAGCCGGGGCTGACTATGTCCCGTATGCCGGAACGCATGGCGGTAAGGACTAGATCAGCAGAAGCATCGGCTGCCAGTATCACACTAATCTCGGGGAATTGGAGATCCATAACTGTGGCCAACTTAAGAGCTTCGTCGACGGATACGCCAGGGCCCAAAATAATGACTTCAGGTGGTTCTGAGGGGTCCTGGTGGACAATATCCTGAGGCGCACTGTTGATTGCGGATTCGGCCAGGAATTGTACTTTTCCATGAAGGCCGCCAGCCACGGCCGAACGAACCCTCTGCTGGAAACTTGTGTCAGTCGTGATGAGAATGAAACGGCTCACTTTAGGACACCGTCCTTGTGCATTGTGGGAACGTCCGCAGTGTTCGTGTTGGCATTTTCCTTGGACAGGTAAATTTTGCCAAATTCTGCCGCGTGAACGGTGGCCGTTGCGTCCGCGCCCGTCTGTGCAATCGTGATGAATATTGATGTCCCTGAGTTCGGTGACTGAGCTTGCGCGGTTGCTCCGCTTGATTGCTGCGTAGAACTTGTCGCCATTCCCACTTTGGTCACCAATACCTTGTGGAATTGCAGTTTAGTGGCAGGACTATCGCTAGTTCCTGGCGCGACGCCGGTGTTGTAGGAAATAAACACTCCTACGGTATCTCCCGCTTTGATTTCACCGCCTAAAACTCGCTCAGGATCAAGCTTAAGTGTCAGTTCCTCAAGTCCCTTGGGGACGTCGACGTGATCGGGCGAATTGAGACTGCTGGGAGCTACGAGGCGGGCCGCCAGTAATTGTTCTCCTGGAACTAACGCTACGGCTGTAACCTTTCCCGTTTGGTCCGAAAGGGAAGTGACGGCACCCTGGGCCACCGCGGCCTTAGGGAGCGATTGAGACTTAACCATGGTCTTGAGTTCGTCAATTGTGGTGCCGGCGGCCACTGGCTGCTGGACCACCAGTACTTGCATAGGATTCATTCCGGCCTGTGCGCGGCGGTCGGCCGCTTGGACATATGTGGCGAGGAGGACAACACCTGCGATGGCTAGCACCAGCGCCAAGACGCCCCCCAGAAGGCGTGTTTTCACTTGAAACTCCTAATAATCTATTTAGACAGCTTGACGATGCTTCCGCCGAGGTTTGGGCCGGACCCCAGGGCCATGCCTTCCTGGAGTGAAACGAATTTGGTGAAGTATCCGAAAATACCGCGGCAGTCGCCTGTGCATGCTGGTGCGAGAGAATCGGGATGGACGTCGGGATTGAATTTCCAACCTGTCACCTGGAACGCCGCGAATCCGTAAATGGTGTATATCGCGTTATTACCGTTTCCTGTTGATGTTGAGAAAATCGGAATGAGCACAGGGTTGCCCAAGAGTGTTGGCATGACGGGTCCGCACACCCCGGGGAAATTGTTGCCGGGAGAACTACCCGCCTCTCCTGTCCCTACTTGAATATTGGCCTGGCACTGGCTGCCTGCCAAGTTCAACCAGCCGAATCCTCCGGTCGGAAATCCAAGTGCGGCAGTGCATCCCGGATAGTCAGCATTCTGATCTGACCGAAGGAGGATGTGTGCGCTGCTGGGAAGACCGGTGAAATTGCCGGTCGCTGCCAGCTCGGCTTTTTGATCGGGAGTGAGACTCTGGTCGAATACACATTTTCCGAATGTCCATGGTAACGCAGTGCCCGATTTAGGTGGTCCCCAAGATGCCGTGGCAGTGGCCACAACGTCGGCCTTATTGATGCCAAAAACGCTAGCAAATGCCAAACGTATGAAATCGTTGCCCGCAGCATCCCGGCTGGAAACGTTCACCTGAACGCTATTCGCAGTCGGAAATGTGACGGAATTGATTTTGGATTTGGTGTCGTTCGCATTTGAATTGGCCAAGGTCCCCGCCGTTCCCGTTGGGCTGCCGCATCCGCGAGTACTAGAGCAATTATAGGCAACGCCCAAAGCGGCAGAATCTGCACCGTTTTGTAGCTGGCTCCGTTCGGCATACATCATGCCTACATCGATGGAGATGGCTGCGAAGCCAAGCAGCACCACCATGAGAATCGCAACTAGGACAGCGGTCGCTCCGCGTTGATTGTCCAATCTCTTCGTGCTACGAATCCAATTCATCCCCCACATTGCATGACTCCTACTCCGGTAATCTGTGGCGCCGGCATAGGCAAGTACCCGGTCATCCAGGTTGCGGGCGGGCGGACAGTCACCTTCACGGTGGAGCCAGCCGAGCAGGCGCCGGCAGAATACGTGATGATGACTTGCGTGCTGGCCGGCAGCGTTGGGGCCGAGTTTCGCGCCGCCGATATGGCGGCGTCGTTCACGTACCCGCTGTCTGTGTAATGTACGGCAGCGTACCTGGCTCCTTCGCGCGCGGCATTGCTCGCCGAGATTTGTATATTGTAGAGGCGGCCAAACTCCATGATTCCCAGGACTAACAGCAGAAGTACAGGGAGGAGGAGAGCGAATTCCACTGCGGCGGCACCTCGCTCTGGGTTACTTCGCTTCATTACCTTCTCCTCCCAGATGAAAATCATTCGATTTGCGGTAAATGGTCGAGGCGGCTCCAGAAGAGCCTGGAGCCGCCTCGACAGCAACGACCTTGTTTGTCGTCTAGCCGCCGATGGCGGTCAGAACATTCTGGAAGACGACTTGGAGCCGGCCGCCAAGGAATCCAACGACTCCGACGATCACGGCGGCGATCAGTGCGACCATGATGCCGTACTCAACGGCGGTTGCTCCGCGCTCGCCCTCTCGGACTTCCCGGACGCGGTCCACGCCGGCAACGAACATGGTCTGCAGGGTTACGTACATCTTCAACATTTGTTTTTCCTACTTTCATAAAAGGTGTATCAGGATCCGAAATGCGCAGACTTGGCCTGTGATCGAAACGTGAGCCAGCTTGTGAACCTCGGTGTGGCGCCCGGTAAAACTTCCCCCGGCTGACAACAACTAAACGCCAGCCAGGCGGCACTCTCTAGAGTGGTCAGCACTCTACTTTTTGGACACGGTTTTCCCGCGTACGGACCCTTATAAAATAAGGTGGAGATCGCTTTCCCACTCGCATAGCGAGTGTAGGCGTCAGAAAACAACCACTCAGCACCTGGACTACTTGCCTGCGGTTGTAACCATTCCGTTACCATTTCGGGCCGCTTTTGGGCGCACAGGAGAGACCCTTCCAAAAATGCGTGTTTTGCAGGGAAGCGGCGTCAAAGCCGGCATGAGAATGGTGGGGGAGGGCCGCGAAAAATGGGCACCCTGGCGCTTAGTTGGAGGCAGCGTCCTTTCGTCGGCACGTCCCCCGCGCGGTGGTATGGTCAGCCCTCAGATGACCCGGTATATCAACTAAACGCCCCCACCCCAAGTTCGTAACAGAGTGGTGACCACTCTATTTTTTCTCAGCCGCCCATTCGAGTGTCCCCGGGTGTACTGAACGGATCTGCAGAAAACGCCGCAGAATGCCCGCCAACCCCATGCGCGGCCAGCCGCACCCGCACCTTTTCCGCCTGCACCGATGCCAAAGAAAGCCGCGCGAATTCCCTGTCCCGCCGCTCCGAAATCAGCGCGGACAGGAACACTTCCGGGGGAGTGCCGGCCGGGGGCAGCGGCGCCACGTGCGGGCTGGCCTCCTCCGCGAGGGACGCGGCCATGGCAAGCCGCGACTCCGGCGACATCTGCGCACCCTGGCGCAGGAAGATCGAAATCCGCCGGGCCAGCGAATCAGGCAGCCGGCCAATGTCCGCCAGCTTGGCCCACGGCTGCAGGGCCGGCACCACAAACACCTGCAGCGGCTTGGGCTGCGGCGCCCGGTCCCGGATGGCATACGTGCCGGCCACCATGTCGCCCAGCCTCTTCGACTTCTCATTGAAAAGGGAAACCAAAAAAGCCACCGATCCCAGGGTCATGTAAATCTCAAAGACGCCCAAAAGGCCGCGGATCAGGGCGTGGCGGAACCGGATGGAGCCGCCGTCGTCCCTCACTACCCTCAAGCCCAGGGCGAGCTTGCCCAGGGACCTGCCCCGGGTCATGGTCTCCACCGCCACCGGCACCCCAACCAGAATCCCCACCAGCAGCACCAGGAAGATGGCCTTGGCCGCGGCGGCGTCGATCATGAACGGGATGGTGGCGAAGGCCCAGACGGCACCGATCACCAGCACAATGGTAACCAGAACGTCGATCGCGGCGCCTAGCGACCTCGCGGCAAAGGAGGCCGGCCGCAGTTCCAGGACTACGGCCTCGCCGGTGATAATCGCGGACATGCCACCAGTCTAGTGAGCCCGGTGAGTCCTGCGGGGGCACCGGCGCGCACCACGTAGGCTTGCCCTGTGGACCTGGACGCCTTTACCGCAGTGCATCGCCCGCAGTGGGAGCGGCTGAAGGTGCTTGCCCGCAAGCGCCGGCTCACGGGCGCCGAGGCGGACGAGCTCCTGGAGCTGTACCAAAGCGTCTCCGCCCAGCTCTCCCTGATCCGCTCGGTGGCCGCCGAAAGCGCCCTCTCCGCCTCTCTTTCCGCCATCCTGGCCACCGCCCGGACCCGCTTCACCGGCGCCAAGAGCAACTTCTTCGTGGACGTGGCCCGCTTCTTTGTGATTTCCCTGCCCGTGGCGTTCTACCGCCTGCGCTGGCTCACCCTGGCTGTGGGCGCCGCGTTTGTGGTGGTGGGCGTGCTCTTCGGCGTGTGGACCGCCGGCAACCCGGGTGTCATGGCCGCGCTGGGTTCCGACTCCCGCCTCCAGCAGCTGGTCAACCACGACTTCGTCGACTACTACTCCGAGAACCCCGCCGCCTCCTTCGCCGGCTCCGTGTGGACCAACAACGCCTGGATCGCCGCCCAATGCGTGGCCCTGGGCATCACGGGCGTGTTTGTGCCGTACTCCCTGTTCATGAACGCCCAGGGCGTGGGCATGACCGCCGGCGTGATGTTCGCCTACGGCCGCGGCGACACCTTCTTCAGCTACATCCTTCCCCACGGACTCATGGAACTGACCAGCATCTTCATCGCCGGCGCCGCGGGCCTGCGCATCTTTTGGTCCTGGGTGAGCCCCGGCCCCCGCAGCCGGCTCGACTCCTTGGCCCGCGAAGGCCGCGCCCTCATGACCACCGCCATCGGACTGGTCTTCGTCCTCTTCGTCTCCGGCCTGGTCGAAGCCTTCGTCACCCCCAGCCCCCTGCCCGTGTGGGCCAAGATCACCATTGGCGCGCTGGTGCTGGCCGGGTACTGGAGCTACACCCTGGTCCTGGGCCGCCGCGCCTGGCTGGCTGGCGAGACAGGTGACCTTTCCGCGGACGACGCCGGGGCTGCCGCCATCTCCGCCTGACCCTTTGCCTACCGCCCGGCTCGGGTTGGGAGGGCTTCGCCGTGGTTTTCCCTTTGCCGTGGAGTTTGCTGTGAAAGTGGTGTCAGTTTGGCCAAGCGCCGGGGTGGCAGCGGCCCTGGGAAGCTGCTCCCGGGTAGTCTTCACGGTGTGACACAGAACCCAACCCCGGAAAAGCCCACCTCGCAAATGCCTGTCGTGGCGAAGGCTGGCGCGCCCGCTGCTGGTGGTGCTGCTGCCGGTGCTGCCGCTCCTGCCCCTGCTGGAGCTGGCGTGCCCGCGGCGCCTGCCGTTGCTCCCGCTCCTGCCCCTGCCTCTGCTGGTGCTGGCGTGCCCGCGGCGCCCGACGTTGCCCCTGCTGCCTCTCCTGCGGGAGCGGCGCCCGGCGCCCCTGCTTCCCCCGCACCTGCTGGAGGTGCGGCACCTGCCGGTGGAACGGCGTCGTCCTCGGTGCCGGTAAAGCCCGAGGCCAGGATCAAGCTGGACGCACCCGCGGACGGCAGCGAACCCGAGCCCATGCGCCCGGCCCGCCGGCTGCCCAAGCTGCCCGAGGTTTCCGCAGCCGGGTCCCCGTCGACCCCCACGGCCGCGCTGCAGGTGCAGCATTCGGACAAGCGGCTCGAGAAGACACGGGTGGCCCTGGAGCAGGCGGCCCGGACCAAGCCCGTGCTGCCGCGCGTTTTCCAGGTGCTGCTGGCCGTGTTCTACCCCGTGGTGCTGCTGGTGCTGGCCATCCGCCTGGTCACCACGCCGTACTTCCTGTGGGTGGAGTACCACCGCCCCGGCTTCCCGGCCGATTCCTTTGGCTTCAGCACGGACGACCGGATGACGTATGGCTCGTACACCGTGGACTACCTGCTGAACCTCTCCGGCGCCCGCTACCTGGGCGATCTGGTCAACTCCCAGCACAACCAGCTGTTCCTGGCCCGCGAAGTGGCGCACATGGCGGATGTGAAGACTGTCATCACCACGGCGTTCGTGATCGGCCTGGTGCTGGCGGTCGGCATGGTCATTGCGATGGTGTACCTGGCGCGGCGCAGCGTGGGCGGCATCAGGCGGGGGCTGTTTGCCGGGTCGATCGTGACGCTGGTGATCATTATTGTGCTGGGCGTGCTGGCCGGCATGGGCTGGGAGACGTTCTTCACCGACTTCCACCACATCTTCTTCGCCAACGGCACCTGGACGTTCTACACGGACGACACCCTGATCCGCCTCTTCCCGAGCGAATTCTGGCTGGATTCCGGGATCTTCATCGGTGCGTTTGTGCTGGTGGTGGCGTCGCTGACCATGGCGTTCACGTGGCCCACTGCCGGCCGCCGCCAGGCAGTGACCCGCTCCCGCCGCCCGGGCCGCAGGACGGCCGTGGTCGGGTAGGTTTCGGTGGTTCGGGGGTCGAGCAGCGACCTCAGGGAGCGCGCCGAGACCTGGATTGCCGCCCGCCGGTGGTCGAGCAGCGAGCCCCTCGAGCGCGTCGAGACCTGGCGAGCGGACGCCCCGGTGGTCGAGCAGCGAGCTCTGCGAGCGCGTCGAGACCCAGGGGCAGCGTCGAGACCCGGATTTCGACAGGCTCCATCATCGGCGGTGCAGCTCCTGCGACCTTTTCGGCGCGTAGCCCGCAGGAGCTGCACTTTGGAATCCTGGAAGGGCGGTCAACCCGCAGGAGCTGCACTTTCGAATCGACACTGGTGCGTTTGAGGACCAGGCGGGCTCCGAGTGTGCAGATATGGCGGCCACGGCGGTCAGCGGGGGCCGGATTGGCATGCCTGAAGCACTGACCACCCGGTCAGTCAGCAGCGATGGCGACTTAGACCGGTTCTAAGTCGCCATTGCTGCATACTCGGGGCCCGGGGGAGGGTGAAAAGGCCCGGGGCCGGGTGAAAGGGCCGGATCGCAGCACGGAAAGCCGCAAATCGAACCCCGGAAAACCCCAAAGTACGCATATGGCGGGCCACCGGATTCCCGGCCACCGCGAAACAGCACAGGCCCGCCCAAGGCAGGGGCCGGCGTCGTGCTGGAAATGGTGGAACGCACTGGCTTTTAAGGCCATGGGAAGAGCGCCCCCTGTGCAGTGACCCACATGCAGCGCTGGTACGTCAAGGGCTACAAAAGAATGGTGCTTGTTATGGACACCACGCTACCCCGGTGAATTGTGGGATTCTGCTAGACTCACCCTGATACCAGTTACCGCATTTACCGCAAAGTTTGGATAATTTTGGAAGACGAGCAATTAGGTAGCGCGGAAAAGTCCCTCGATGTGATGGACTATGTCCGCGTTTTTCGGCAACACTGGATGGGGGTCGTTGCACTAACGCTTATCGGCATTCTTTGCAGTGCTGGGTGGATTTTTACGCAGACGCCAACGTACTCATCCAATTCTGTTGGCTACGTTTCAATCCCCGGTGGGGACAATATGGGCTCAGCACTGGCGGGGGACAACCTGGCCAAGTCGAAGGCCACCAGCTACGCCAGCTTCGCCAGTTCGCGTCCGGTGGCGGATGCCGTCATCAGCTCGCTGAAGCTGGACGTCAAGCCGGATGCGCTGCTCAAGCAGATCACGGTTACGTCCGCGAAGGACACCCCGCAGATCAAGATCACGGCCACCGCCGACTCCGCCCAAGAGGCACAGAGCCTGGCCAACGCGTGGGTTGTGGCGCTCGCCGACCAGGTGAAGGTGCTTGAATCGACCACGCCTGTCAAGGGCCAGCCCGCCGCGGCGGATTCCATCATCAAGGTGGTGGCGCTGGGCGACGCCCCGCTGCCCACCTTCCCCACCTCGCCGAACAAGAAGCTGTCCCTGATCCTGGGCGCACTGGCCGGCCTAATCATCGGCGTGGCCTACGCCCTGGTCCGCAACCACCTGGACCGCCGCATCCGCTCCATTGAAATGGTGGAGCGCGTCATCGGCACCTCCGTGGTGGGCACCATCCCCGTGGACGATCGCCTCCGCAACGGCCAGCACGTGGTGGAGAACGGCCAGATCAACCACGCGAACTCCGAGGGCTATGCGCTTTCCGAGGCCCTGCGTGAACTGCGCACCAACCTGCACTACATGAACGTGGACAACCCGCCGCGTGTCATCGTCATCACCAGCTCCATCCCCAGCGAAGGCAAGTCGACCATTGCCGCGAACCTGGCCGTGACCATTGCGGCAACGGGCGAGAAGGTCATCCTCATCGACGGCGACCTCCGCCGCCCCGTGGTTTCCGAGTTCTTCGGCCTCGCCGGCGGTGGCGGACTGACGGACATCCTCAGCGGACAGGCAACGCTCGACGACGTCCTGCAGGTTTACGGGCCCGTGCCGGCTCTTGCTGTGCTTGGCGCCGGCCGGATCCCGCCGAACCCCAGCGAGCTGCTCGGTTCGCAGTCCATGAAGCGTCTGCTGGATGCGCTGGCCAAGGAGGCCGTGGTCCTCATTGACGCCCCGCCGCTGCTGCCCGTTACGGACGCCGCCATCCTGGCCCGCGCCACGGACGGCGCCCTTGTGGTGGCCGGTGCCGGCAAGACGACCATTGACGAGCTGGAGAAGGCTGTCAGCACCCTGTCCAAGGTCAACGCCCCGCTGCTCGGCGCCGTGCTGAACCGCGTGCCCACCTCGGGCGGACAAGCTGCCGGCTACGGGTACTACGGAAAGTCGTACTACTACCGCCAAGACAAGGCTTCTGGTGCTGCTGCTGGTTCCAAGGGTGTCAAGGGTGTCAAGGGCAAGAAGGTGCGCCGCAACCACGCGCCGGCCGAGCCCCTGACCACGCCGGTCAAGGAATACTACGCCGATGCTGAAGAGCCGCAGCTGACCGGCGCGGCCCAGGACTTCGAACGCCTGCTGCACCCGGTGGACGACGAAACCGTGCCCCGGCGTTTGACCCGCCACCTGTAGGCCGGTTTCACCGTTTTCGCAAAGGGACCCCGTCCGGACTTCATGTTCCGGGGAGGGTCCCTTTGTTGTTGGCGTGCGTGTCCGGGGCGAGATTCAGGAGCTAAGAGAAGCTAAGCGGTGCAGTCGCCCTATGGATCAATCGAGGCCGGTGCTTTGAGCGGGCTTCTGGCCGAAACTCATCTCGCCTTGACGCACGGTTGGTAGAAGCAGGGGTTCTCGTAGGACTCGCGCCGATAGCAGGTGAACGGATTCACGGAGATACGGGAAGAGCGCGAACACGGAAACCCTATTGCCAAAGTCGAAGGCGGCTTCGTCGGAGACCGAGTATTTGTTGTCGAAGTCCCATTGACCGACAGCTTCCGAGCGGACTTCACCATTCTGAGTCGTGATCCGCACAGAAAGACGGGCGTGCAGGGTCGACTCGTCGGCGCGGACCATGAGGTTGAATTCAGTGGAAAATTGCTGGTTTAGCGACGGCGGCGACGCTTCTTCGAAGTGACCATCGAAGTGCCGGGCGGACTCTTCCAGAAATCCGATGTCCTTCAGCGTGGAGTGCGTGGCGATCTCGATTGCATTGTTAAGTGCGGGCCTTTTGGGGGTACTCATGCGGTTACCGCAAAATAGGAAGGATCTTCATGATCAGCATGGTCCCGTCGCGTTACGTCGTCATCCCTGACAGCGACTCGAATGTGACCAGACTCGATGTCCATGTCCAGTCCGATGCGCGCCGTGATCCATCCAGATTGGCTCAAACGTTCTTCGGCCAAGCGTCCATTGATGATGGCAATTTCGTCCTGTGACGGATAGCGGACCATTTCACCATACCCAGAATTGGATCGGGCCCAGGTGGCAACTTTGCCCCAGTCCCAGAGTGATACCCCGGAAATTACTGACGGTTCAGGGAAGGTCTTTTCTGCCTTCCGGGTGCCGCGAATCCAGTTGTTGACAGCTTGGCGGCTCACTCCCAGGCGGTCGGCAATCTCCGTTGTGGTCACTAAATCCTGCACCACCGAATGAGCGGAAATCCCACGTGCTTGCATCGCGGCCAGAAGATTAGGCCACGACTCTTGGAGTTCCCCGGTCAGCAGGAATGTGGCAAAAGTCTGTGAACCATGAACGGCAATGTGGGCATCAAGTTCGTCGGCAAGGAAGTCCTCCTCAGACTCCGACAGCGCATCAACGAGTAGCCGAATTTCAATCTTGTCCACAATGTTCATGCTCCCATATTTACCCGGTCAATGGGGTGTTGTCAATTGACAACACCCCATCATCTGTGCCGCATCAGTTCGTGCCGGTCAGGGCAGCGCATGGCGTCGCGACGAAGCTTCCAACCAGATGATTCCAGCTCCAACAGCACGGCAAAGATATCTTTGTGGACTTCCTTGCGGACATCGCTAACCCGTAACCAACCCGAATCTTCCATGAATCGCGTTCACCTGTTCCTCTCTGTCCCGCAGTTAGCCCCCGCTGCACCACGCCTCAAACGCGACAATCTCCTCCACTGCGGGCATGATCTCCTCCACCATCCGCTGGTGGGTCGTGGAGCTGCGCAGGTAGGGGTCCACCACGTCGTCACCCGCCGCAGACGGGCGCGACGACGAACGGAACGTGGCGGCCAGGCCCGGCATGGCAGCCCACCGTGCCTCCACCTGCTCAGGCGAGCCTCCCAGCGGGACCTGGGCGCCGGCGTCGGACTTAAGGGTGCGAAGGATCCGCGCAAACTCAATGAGGGTATAGGCGCGCTTGAGCATGCGCGGGCTCAGGCGGATCACGGCGTCGCGGTGGGCCACGGTCATGGCCAGCACCAGCTCGCTGCCGGCCAGGATTTGCGGGGTCAGCTGGCGGGAGATGAAGCCTTCGCTGGAGCCGCCCAGGGCCGTGAGCAACTGTGCGGATTCTGCTTCCATGCCGTCGCCGGCCATCGATGCGGTGCCGGCGCTGGCCACCTCGAACAGGCCGGGGTGGAGGGCATCGAATTCCTTTTGGAGCATCCGCTCGGCGTAGGGGGAACGGCAGATGTTCCCGGTGCACACGGTCAGCAATCGAATCATCAATTGATCATATCCGGATTGCTAGAATGGTTTGGACCCCCAATTTCGGCTGCATTTAGCCGCGCAATCCCGCCAAACCAGCCGAAGGATCCCGCCACGCATGGCCCGTAAAGTGCAGCCGTCCGCCCCGTCCCTCTGGTACCGCCTCCGGCACAACCTGGCGGTGACCTTGGTGCTGAACCTGCTGGCCGCCGTGGTGGTCATTGCGCTGGTGCAGGCGTTTTTTGTGAAGCTGTATGTGGTGCCGTCCGGGTCCATGGAAACCACGTTGCAGGTGGGGGACCGGATCCTGGTCAACCGCGCCGCGTACGCCGGGGGAGTGCCGGCGCGCGGCGATGTGGTGGTTTTCTCCGCGACCGCCGACTGGCACGAGCCCAAGCCCGCCTCCTCCAATCCGCTCAAGGAGGCCGTGAAGTACGTGGGCGACGTGACGGGGATCGGTCCCTCGCACGGCGACTTTCTGGTCAAGCGCGTGATCGGCATCCCCGGCGACGTGGTGGACTGCTGCAGCGCCGGCGGCTTGGTGGTGGTCAACGGCGTGCCCCAAAACGAGCCGTACATTTACGGGAACCTGCCGTTCTCCGCCACCCTTGGCTGCACGACGGCGACGCGCAGTGCCCGCTGTTTCCCTCCCGTCACGGTGCCCAAGGGACAGCTGCTGGTGATGGGCGACCACCGCGGCAACTCCAACGACTCCGTTTACGGCTGCCGCGGCAAGGACTCGGCGGAAGGCTGCCTGAAACTGGTGCCGCTGGGGAAGGTCATTGGCAAGACGGTTGCTACTGTATTGCCGCTGAACCGGATCGGCGGGGTTCACTAGGGTTTCGGGCGCTGGTTGCTGGTTGCTGGTTGCTGGTTGCTGGCGAGGGACGCCGCCGTCGAGCTTGCCGGGGTGTTCGCGGACTTTCCTGTGGGGCACAGCCCAATGCCAGTTTGGCCCCGGGTGCACCGGGGGACAAAGTCGGCATGGGTTTTGCCCCAGCGGGAAGTGCGAGCTTGCGAAAGCGCTGGGCGGGTGCCTGACTAGTGGGCCTGAGGACGGAGCCAAACTGCGAGAACGGCGGATCCGCGGACGATTTCACGCCTGCGGGGCGAACCCGCGAACGCACCGAGAAGATACACCGTCGGTGCGGGGTGGCACCGCAGTCGGCGCGCGTGCCCGGTTGAGCAGCGGGTTGGCACCGCAATCCGCGAGGGCACCGCAATCGGCGAGGGGCAGCGCAGGACACCGGCCAGGTTCAAGGCCGCCACGCTGGGCCTGCGGCTGACGGCTACCTGATGACAAGCGCCACCGGGCTCCCCGCAGCCTAAACACAAATTCACGTCTTACATGACTTACATGTACATTCATGGGCGGATTCGGGAACCGCAATTGCCGCCAAGCGTCAGGCCTGTTCCAGCACGCCCTTGGCCACCAGCTCGTCCAGGGCGGCGCCAATCAGCTGCGCGGCATCCGGATGGCCGCCAATCCTCTCCACCACGCCCGCCAGAACCTCATCGCGGCTGGTCCACCCGGCCGCCAGCTCCCAGATGATCCCGCCCAGCGGCCCCAGCTCCATGACCTGGGTGTTCACCAGCACCAGCACGACGCCGGCCACCTCCACCGCGTCCCGCGCAGCCGCGCGCCGTACCCCTGTCCGCAGGCCCGTGTCAGAACGGTCCAGCTCCAGCGCCGTCCACGGGTCCGTCCCGGCACCGGAAGGGGCGGACAGCTCAGGCAACACTTCGCGGATGCCGGCCGCCTCCGAATAGCGGATCCGCGTCACACCGCCGCACGCGTCAATCATGCGGCACAGCTGCACCAGCCCGCGGTCCAGGCTCGCCAGGGCGGACAGCTGCGGCGTCAGTTCCAGGACAGCTTCCACCAGGGGGACGGCTTCCAGCACCACGGGGCCGCCGCCGTCGTGCCTGGAAAGCAGCGTGATGGCCCGCAGGAACGGCTTCGCTGGCGTGCGGCCCAGCGGGAAACTGTGCGGGCCCTGCTGCAGTTTCGGCAGGCCGGCTTCGGGCTGCTTGACGGAAAACGGTTTGGGGTAGGGGACGATCCGCAGTTCCTCATCCACGGCGATGGTTTCGTCGCTCACGTAGCCCAGGCCGGTGCCGAGGGTCCGCGCCACCGTTGTTTTGCCCGTGCCCGACGGCGCAATGAACGCCACCGTGGCGCCGGTGGAATCGGCAAGGCCGCACGCGTGGAACATCATGAGCCTGCCCGCCAGCTGGTCGATGGCGGTGAGCGTGATGGTGGAGGTGAGGTGCTCGTCCGCGCGGTCAAAGCTCCCGGTAATGCGCGCCACGGTGCCGGCGGCCACCGTGCCGGCGGCCTCCGTGCCGCGGGCCAGGCAGCGCGACCACGCCGCCCGGAATCCCGCAGCTTCCTCGGCGGACAGCCCCGTGACGTCGATCGGCACACCCAGCGCTGTCACCTGCACCGTTGCAGGCTCGACGGCGGCCCCGCCGGGATCCGTGCGGACGGAGGAGGCGGTGCCTGGCATGGTGGGTCCTGTCGCTGGGGTCGATGTGGGGTCAAAGTGAAGAAGGGGAATCTTTCTCGAGCTTAGTGAATGGGCACGGCTGGGCATAACCCGGGCCGCACCCAAGGTGACCCGGGCACCCGGCCCGGGCGCCGCCGTCGTGCTTGTCAGATCCAGCTGGGCATCCACATGTGCTGGCGCCAGTAGTCGTACGGGATGAGCTCGGCGGCCCAGATGGGGTAGAAGTAGGCGCTGAGGCCCACCGCCAGGACCAGGAAAATGCCGGCGAACAGGGCGCTCTGCTGCCTCCTCCACGGTGGGCTGTCCGCCCTGCCCAGCACCAGGCCCAGCACCATGGTGACGCCCAGGATCATGTAGGGCTCGTAGGCGATGGCGTAGAAGAAGAAGATGGTGCGTTCCGGGTAGAGCAGCCACGGGAGGAAGCCGGCGCCGAAGCCCACCAGGATGGCGGCGGCGCGCCAGTCACGGCGGAAGATCCACACGCCCAGCAGGAACAGCACGGCCAGCGAGCCGCCCCACCAGATCAGCGGGTTGCCCAGGCTGGTGACCATGGCGGCGCACTTGTCCACCGTGCAGCCGTCCTCGCCCTTGACGGGGTACTGCGAATAAAAGGACGTGGGGCGGCCCATGACCAGCCACGACCACGCATTCGCCTTGTACGGGTGGTCGGTGGAGAGGCCCGTGTGGAAGGCGTAGGCGGTGGAGTGGTAGTGCCACAGCGACCGCAACGACGCCGGAATCCAGCCCCACGTCTGGCTCGGGTTGGAGGCGGCCCAGTTGCGGTCGTAGGCGTCCTTGGAGAGGAACCAGCCCGTCCACGTGGCCAGGTACGTCACGGCCGCCACCGGGACCATGCTGACGAAGGCCACCGCGCCGTCCTTGAGAATGGCGCCCGTGATCCAGTACCTGACACCCGCAATGCGGCGCGCGTTCATGTCCCAGACCACGCTCATCACGCCAAACGCGGCCAGGAAAAACAGCCCCGACCACTTCGTGCCAATGCACAGCCCCAGCGCGATTCCGGCCGCGAGGCGCCACCACCTGAACCCCAGCCACGGCCCGTACAGGAGCTCCCGCGGTCCCACCTGGCCACGGCGGGCGGCGAGGGAGGCAAGCCTGGCGGCCAGCCGGCGTCGTCCGTCATCGCGGTCCATCAGGACCGCACCAAACGCCACCAGCGCCCAAAACATGACAAAAATGTCCAGCAGCGAGGTGCGCGACTGCACAATCGCGTGGCCGTCGACGGCGAACAGCAGGCCCGCGACGGCGCCCAGCAGGGTGGAGCGGAACATTTTCTGCGCGATCAGGGCCAGCAGGAAGATGGACACCGTGCCGATTAGCGCCGCCGAAAACCGCCACCCGAAGGAACTGTCCGGGCCGAAAAGCCACATGCCAAACGCGATCATCCACTTGCCCACGGGCGGGTGCACCACGTACTCGGGCGAGGTTTGGAGGCCGGAATAGTTGCCCTTGACGAAGAGGTCGTTCGCCTTCTCCGCCCAGTTCCGCTCGTAGCCGCTCTGGAGGTAGCTGTACGCGTCCTTGATGTAATACGTCTCGTCAAACACCAGCGCGTGCGGATCGCCCAGCCGGACAAACCGCAGCACGCCGCCGATCACCGCCGTCAGCGCCGGGCCCAGCCAGAACCAGAGGCGCAGGCTGGGCGGGGTTTGGTAGGCGCCCATGAGCCGCCGGGCCAGGGCCGAGCGGGTGAACGCCGCCGAGGGG
Source organism: Arthrobacter silviterrae (assembly GCF_011045165.1). GTDB lineage: Bacteria > Actinomycetota > Actinomycetes > Actinomycetales > Micrococcaceae > Specibacter > Specibacter silviterrae. The sequence goes on along the minus strand of NZ_JAAKZI010000013.1, from coordinate 51,172 downwards.
TCGCGCAGCCAGCGGGGCCCTGGTTTTGCCACGGCTGTCGCTGCTGCCTCGGCTTCGGCTCCGGCTTCGGCTCCGGCTTCGGCTCCTGCTCCTGCTTCGGGGGCGTTGATGTGCACCCTGCCCATGCTACCCAGTGCCGCTGTCCGGCCGCGGCCAACTACGCTGGTGTCATGGAGAATGACTTGGAGCTTGAGGGTTTGGCGGACGGCGACTGGGATGACGCGGTAGGGGGTGCGGACGGGGGTGTTGACGGCGGTGCGGACGGGCCCGACGACGGCGCGGCCGACGGGCCCGACGACGCCGCGGACGCGAACGGCGACGCGGACGCGGACGACGGGGCCGACGCCGCGACCACACTCCCCGGCGTCACCACGCTGCCCGGACTCGCGGAGGGCCAGGGCTACATTGTTTTGGCGGCCACGCCCATTGGCAACGCGGGGGACGCCTCCGCCCGGCTGGTTGCCTGGCTGGGATCGGCGGACATCGTGGCGGCGGAGGACACCCGCAGGCTGCACCGGCTGACCACTTCCCTGGGGGTCCAGGTGTCCGGGCGCGTCATCAGCTACCACGAACACAATGAGGCCGCGAAGACGCCGGAGCTGCTGGCCCAGGTCCAGGCGGGCAAGGTGCTGCTCATGGTGTCCGACGCCGGCATGCCCACGGTGTCCGATCCGGGCTTCCGGCTGGTGGAGGCCGCCGTCGCCGCCGGGGTGCGGGTCACCATGGCGCCCGGCCCGTCTGCCGTGTTGACGGCCCTGGCCCTGTCCGGCCTGCCCACTGACAGGTTCTGCTTTGAGGGGTTCCTGCCGCGGAAGTCGGGGGAGCGGGCGTCGCGGCTCCACGAACTGGCCGTGGAACCGCGCACCATGGTGTTCTTCGAGGCGCCGCACCGTTTGGAGCCCATGCTGCGCGCGCTGCACACCGCATTTGGCCCGTCGCGCCCTGCCGCCGTGTGCCGGGAGTTGACCAAGACGTATGAGGAAGTGATCCGCAAGCCCCTGTCCGGCCTGCTGGAATGGGCCGAGGCTGCGGACATTCGCGGGGAGATCGCCGTCGTGGTGGCCGGCGCCCCGGCAGCGGACCACGGCACGCCGGAAGACCACGTGGCCGCCGTCAATGAACTGATCGGCCAGGGCATGAGGCTGAAGGAGGCCGTGGCCGTCATTGCCCACGACGTCCACGTCAGCAAGCGCGAACTGTACAGCGCAGTCCTCGCCTCCCGGAATTAGGCAGCCGGCCACTTTGAAACCGGGCACGGTTATGCCGCCAATGGTGCGCCACTTGAAGAGTGGAGCACCATTGGGCCCCAACGGCGCTCCGGTGTTCGAGCGGACCCCGTTGTTCAAGTGCACAGCGAAACCAGCTTCCAGTAGTGCGCGCATGCGTAGACACTTTTGCCGGCGGAGAACTACCGTGAACGTAACGCACCACACACTGCCGCACGGTTCCGCGCTGTCCGCCCGGGCCCTGCCAATGACACACAAGGAGTCATCATGACCGTGACCGCTGCCGCCGAATTGACCGAACGGGAGAGCGCACTGCTGGCCGGCGTCCCCACCGGCCTGCTGATCAACGGCGAGTGGCGTGCCGCTGCCTCCGGAAAGACGTTCGACGTCGAAGACCCCTCAACGGGCAAGGTGCTGCTGACCCTGGCCGACGCCGGACCCGAGGACGGGGCAGCCGCCCTGGACGCCGCCGTCGCGGTTCAGGACGAATGGGCCGCCACCGCCCCCCGCGTCCGGGCCGAAATCCTGCGCCGCGCCTTTGAGATGGTCATTGCCCGCGCCGACGACTTCGCACTCCTGATGACCCTGGAAATGGGCAAGCCGCTGGCCGAATCCATGGGCGAGGTCAAGTACGGCGCCGAATTCCTGCGCTGGTTCTCCGAGGAAACCTCCCGCTCCTTTGGCCGCTACTCCTCCAACCCCGAGGGCACCCAGCAAATCCTGGTCCAGAAGAAGCCCGTGGGCCCGTGCCTGCTCATCACGCCCTGGAACTTCCCGCTCGCCATGGCCACCCGCAAGATCGCGCCCGCCATTGCCGCCGGCTGCACCATGGTCCTCAAGCCGGCCAACCTGACCCCGCTCACCTCCCAGCTGTTCGCCCAGGTAATGCTCGACGCCGGCCTGCCCGCCGGTGTCCTGAACGTCATCTCCACCACCACGGCCGGCGCGGTGACAGGCCCGCTCATCCAGGACACCCGCCTGCGCAAGCTCTCCTTCACCGGATCCACCCCCGTGGGCCGGCGCCTGCTGGCGGACGCCTCCACCAATGTGCTGCGGACGTCCATGGAACTGGGCGGCAACGCGCCATTCCTGGTGTTCGAGGACGCCGACCTGGACGCCGCCGTCGAAGGCGCCATGGCTGCCAAGCTGCGCAACATGGGCGAGGCCTGCACCGCTGCGAACCGCTTCCTGGTGCACGAATCAGTGGCGGAGGAATTTGCCGCGAAGTTCGCCGCGAAGATGGGCGCCATGACCACCGGCCGCGGCACCGCCCCCGAAACCAAGGTGGGCCCGCTGATCGACGCGAAGAGCCGCGACAAGGTCCACTCCCTGGTCACGGACGCGCTCGCCGACGGTGCCCGCGCCGTGGTGGGCGGGGCGCCCGTGGACGGCCCCGGCTACTTCTACCAGCCCACCGTGCTGCAGGGCGTGGAGCCCGGCGCGCGCATCCTGAGCGAGGAAATCTTCGGCCCGGTGGCCCCCATTGTCACGTTCAAGAATGAGGACGAGGCCGTGGCCCTGGCCAACGACACCGAATACGGCCTGGTCGCCTACGTCTTCACCAAGGACCACAACCGCGGCCTGCGCATGGCCAACCGCATTGAAACGGGCATGATGGGCCTGAACGCGGGCGTCATCTCCAACGCTGCGGCCCCGTTCGGCGGCGTCAAGCAGTCCGGCCTGGGACGCGAGGGCAGCCTGGAGGGCATCGAGGAATACCAGTACACCCAGTACATCGGCTTCCCGAGCCCCCACACCGCCTAGCCCCCCTTCCGTTGAGGTTGGAGATAACCACCGATCCTTGGCGTGGTTATCTCCAGCCTCAACGTGTTTTAAGGTGGTTATCTCCAACCTCGACGGGGGCGGGTCAGCGGGCGAAGAGCGACGGCGGCAGCACCACCGCGCGCAGCCTCGCCACCCAGCCCGCCCGGCTTGCGAGGGTGGCGCCGATCCGCTCCAGGGCATCGGCGAGGTCGTCGCGGCCGGCCGCGGGCCCGTCCGACGGCGGCCCGTACACGGACGCCTCGTAGGCGCCCAGTATCAATTTCACGTCGCGGGAATCGCCGGCGCCCAGCATGGCGGACACCTGGGCCGCCTGCACCGACGGCGTCCGGGAGGGGTCAAAGCGGGCGCCAAAGTCTGCAGCGCTGGCCTTTAGCTCACGCCATGCAAGCAGCTCCGGCGCATCCCGCGGGTCCGGGGCAGCAACTATCGCCAGAGAGCCTGCATGGGCACTGCGCGTGCCCGCGCCACCACCGCCGGGAGCTGCGCCCGCACTGTCGCTACCCCGGCCGCCCTGACCGCCACCACCACCGTCGCCGCCGTCGCCTTCCCGGCCCCTGCCCGAGCCGGCGCCGCGCACCAGAGCCAGGCGCCGGCGTCGTACCAGCAGGCGGGTCAGCGCGGGGGAGGCCAGCGCCAGCAGGGCCAGCAGCACGGCCGCAAACGCCGAACCCACCCGGGCCGGCGCCGGGGTGGCCGGCACGGGGGCGGCCGCGGCGGACGGGGAAGCTGTGGCCGAAGGGGTGGCCGTGGAATCGGCACCCGCGGTGGGCCGGGAATTGGCGCCGTTGAGGAGGTCGCTGGAGCCAAGGTTCGAGCCCTGCGAGGAAGGGGCCTGCGCGTAGGAGGGGACGTCACCGCGGGACGGCGTGGGCTCAAACGGCACCCAGCCCAGCCCCTCGAAGTACAGCTCGGGCCAGGCGTGCGCGTCCTTGCCCGTCACGTAGTAGCCCTGCATCTGCACACCGCCCACATCCAGGGTGTCGCCCGAGGACGCGCCCGGCGCGTACCCCACCACAATCCGGGACGGGATGCCCATCTCGCGCGCCAGCACGGCCATGGTGGCGGAAAAATGCACGCAGTAGCCGGCCTTGACCTCCAGGAATTTGGCCAGGACGTTCATGCCGGCGCCGTCGTACCCCTGCGTCACGGGCGTCTTCTCGCTGTAAGTAAACAGGGGCGAGCGCAGGTAGTCCTGGATGGCCATGGCGCGGTCGTACGGGGTGTTTTGGCCCTTGGCGAGCTGGTTCGCGGTGTCCTTGATGATGGACGGGACATTGCCCGGGAGCTTGAGGAAAATCGGGTCCAGGGACTTGCTGGGCGGCTGCGCGGCGGCTTCGAGCAGGGCCGGGGTCAGGTCCGGGATGTCGCTGCGGACCACGTACGTTTTCCCGTCCGAATCCGTATCCTGGGCGCTGAGGGTCTGCGTGGACGGGTTCCAGTTCCAGCGCCCGGTCAGATCGCTCACGGCCGCGGCAAAGGTGGGCGCGGGCAGCCACGGGCTGGACAGGTTCGACACATCAATCCACGTGTTGGTGGACGTGTGGGGAACCGCCGGATTGGGCCCCAGCGCGGGCGTGAGCTGGCCCAGGTCGGTGCGCAGGCCGTCCGGCACGGCGGTGGGCTTCCACTTGCGGCCGCTGAAATCCTCCAGCGTGCTCATGCGCAGGTAGACAGGACCGGTGGCGGAGGTGTTGTACGTCAGGTTCACCGCGCCCGACTGCGCCCGCAGGTCATTCCCGAGCGAAATCATCGGATCCAGCCCGGACACGTCCCCCGGCCCGCCCACCCGGGCGCCCTGCGGGAAGGAACCTTCCGTGAAGCCGGGAATCACCGCGGGAAGCAGCACCATGACAAGCACGACGGCGGCACCCAGGGCGGCTGCCCGGCGCAGGGCCCCGCTGGGCCCGCGGTTTGCGGCGGGGCGCAGCCTCCCGTCCGGCGCGTACCACCGGCAGCAGCCCAGGATGAGGAGATAGCCGGCGGCGGCCGCTGCCAGACCTGCCACGCCGATGCCGTCCAGCGTGGTCAAGGACGCCGGGAGCAGGATCAGCACCAGGCCCAGCCCGCTGGCTGCCGGCATGGAAAGCGTGACGGCGAGGGTGTCCACCAGTAGGGCCGCGAAGCCCAGGCCCGCGCAGATGACGAACGTGATGCCGTCGTCGGCCGGGACGGGGGTGCTGTTGACCAGGATGGTGGCCGCGGCGTCGGAGGAGAGCTGCACGGCGGCGTTGATGGTTTGCGGCGAAGGGATGAGGCCCACGTAGGCGGTGCCGGGGAAGAAGGCCAGCGTGAGGCCTATGAACCAGCCAGCCAGCGCCGCCACAGGGGCGAAGGCGGCCAGCCGGGGCCAGCGGCGGACAATCGCCGGCAGTAGCAGGGTCAGGGCCACCACCAATATGGCGCGCGGCACCCAGCTGCCGCCGAGGAGCACATTTTGCAGGCCGGCGGAGGAGGCCATGATGGCGGCAAAGACGGCCAAGGCCAGCACCCAGCGGGCGGGACCCGTCTCCGGGGTGCCCAGCCATTCGCGGAGTCCGTTGCGCCTGCCGCCTTGGTCTTGCTGCCCGGGCCCGGTGGGGCCGCCGGATTCGCCGGGCCCTGCGGGGCCGCCGGGGTGGCCGGGACCGCCGGGTTGGCCGGGCTTGCCGCGCCGGCCGCCGGGTGAGGGGCGCGGGCCCGTGACGGTGCCGGTCATGGTTGGCCTCCGTCCGTGGCGGCCGCGTGGGCGGTGTTGGGGTGGGCGGTGTTGGGGTGGGCGGTGTTGGGGCGGGCGGTGTTTGGGTGGGCCGCGTTGGCATGGGCGGGGTGGAGCTGTCCGTTGGTGGGGCTTGGAATCGGGATGGGCGCGTCCAGGTCTGACCAGGCGTCAAGGAGGGCGGTGCCCGGCGCCACGGCCACGGCCTGCCAGCCGGCGCGGTGGAGCACGGCCAGGGGTTCGGCGGCGTCGCGGGTGTCGGTGCAGACCATGAGTGCAAAGGCGCCCTCGGCCGCTTCGGTGGCGGCGGCCAGGACGGCGGCGTCGGCCATCGTCAGCAGTCCGGTGATGGCGACGAGGGGGCCGCGGCGCCGGGTCTGGACGAGCTTGTCAACGAGGAGTTCGGCCAGCGGGACCTGTGATTCGGTGCGGGATTCACTCCGGGATTCGGTGCGGACGTGATCACTCGCCACCTTGGCGGCCGTCCGTGCGCGCGGCCCCCGGGCGGTCAGTTCCACCGCGGCCAGCGACTGCGCCACGGCCAGCGAGCCCGACTGCCCGGCAAAGTCCTCCCGGTCCGGCTCATGCGCGGAGGCGGATGCAGCGAACCCGGGCCCGCCCTGGTCGTCGAGCACGCGCAGGGTGTAGCCGCGATCGAGCAGGTGCGCGGCAATCGACACGGCTGCCACCACCGCCCATTCAAAGGACGGCGAACTGAGCAGTGCGTCCGAGGCATGCATCGACTTGCTGGCGCCGCCGTACGCCCACAGCCGCTGGTCAAGCACCAGCGCGGACTCCGGCGTGGTGACCGATTCCTCGGCGCGGACCATGAGTTTGCCCTGGCGTGCCGTGGCCGGCCAGTGGACCCGGCGGAGGGGGTCGCCGTGGCGGTATTCGCGCGTCATGACGTCGTCGTCGCTGGGGTTTGCCTGCTGCCGGGTCATGCGTGAACCGTCCTGCCCGCGCCCGCCCGTCAGCGAAATCTCGGGCAGCACCACGGCCGCGGGCGCCACGGTGAGGGGGTCGCCGTCGTCGAGCCTTCGCTTGAGAAGCGCCACGTCGAAGGGGTCGCCGAACCTGGCCGTGAGCGGGCCGATGGTGAACACGCCGCGGCGGCTGGGGTGGAGGTAGTAGGAGTAGCTGCTGAGGAGGCTGCGCGGGGCCACGGGGTTGGGGTAGTCGAAGCGCGGGACGTCCACCAGGTGCGCCGGGAGATCCTCGGTGATGCGGGCGCGGGCGCCGCCGGGGGTGTGCCCGCGGACGTCGAGCGTCACTTGCGCGGTGGTCCCGGCCTCCACGAAGGCGGGGAAAAAGCGGCGGCTGACGGTGAATCCGGGGGCGAAGAAGCGCAGGCCGGCGCTCGCCAGCAGGGGCAGGGCGATCAGGAAGATGGCCACCACCAGGAGGTCGCGGCGGCCCATGACGGCGGCCAGCAGCAGGGCCAACAGGCCGGCGGCGATCAGCAGCCAGCCGCGCGGGCGGAAGATCCGGTCCGGAATCAGGGCCATGGGCAGGCTCCGTTCGGTTCCGTGGCCCGTGGTTCTGGGCGTGGCGCTGTGCGTGGTTCTGGGCGTGGCGCTTTCCGTGCTCCCGCCGCTCCGCCAGCCATGGCCCCTACCTCGCTCCGGGCTGGACTGGCGGCCGGGCGGGCTGCGGCGGCTGGGCCGGCCGGACGGGTGCTCCCTGGGTCGCAGTCCCCGTCGACTCGGGAGACCGCCCCAGCCACGCACCGGCCACCCCGGGCCTCGCACCCTGCGCAGCGGACCCCGAAGACCGTGAAGCCTGCGCCGGCACCGGAATCCGGGCCAGCGCATCGGCAATGACGTCCGCGGCGGTGGTGCCCGTGCCGGCGGCCCGGCGCTCCACAATCAGGCGGTGGGCCAGGACGGGTTCGGCCAAGTCGCGGATGTCGTCGGGGAGCACAAAGCCGCGCCCGGCCAGCGCCGCGGACGCCTTCGCCGCGCGCAGCAGCTGCAGCAGCGCCCGCGGGCTGGCCCCGAGGCGCAGCTGAGCACTGGCGCGGGTGGCCTGGCCCAGCGCCACGGTGTATTCCTTGACGGCGGCGGACACATGCGTGGCGGCAACGACGTCGAGCATGGCGGCGACCTCCGCGCTGGAAGCCGCGGCCTGAACGGCGTCGAGCGGGTTCACGGACTGGTGGGTTTCCAGCATCGCCAGCTCCGCCACGGTGTCCGGGTAGCCCATGGAAATCCGGGCCATGAAGCGGTCGCGCTGCGCCTCGGGGAGCGGGTAGGTGCCCTCCATCTCGATGGGGTTCTGGGTGGCGATCACCATGAACGGCTCCTGCAGCCTGTACGACATCCCATCGACCGTCACCTGGTGCTCCTCCATGGACTCCAGCAGCGCGGACTGGGTCTTGGCGGAGGCGCGGTTGATCTCGTCGCCGATGACCAGGTTGGCGAAAATGGCGCCCGGGCGGAACTCGAAACTCTGCTCCGACTGGTTGTAGATGGACACGCCCGTGATGTCGCTGGGGAGCAGGTCCGGGGTGAACTGGATGCGGCTGACGGAGCAGTCAAGGGTGCGGGCCAGCGCCTTCGCCAGCAGGGTCTTGCCCACGCCCGGCACGTCCTCGAGCAGCAGGTGCCCGCGGGCCAGGAGCACGGTCAGCGCCAGCTCCACGGCCTCGCCCTTGCCGTCAATCACCGTGTTCATGGCGGCCATGATGTCCCGGCTCAGCTCCGCAAACCGTTCGGAGCCCATGGGTGCGGGTTTTTGGCCGTTTTGGCTCGCCGAAGCGGTGCTTTCCAGCTGGGACGGGCGGGATATTCCTGCCGCCGTCAGAGTTTCGCGCGGGTGCATGCCCAACCTTTCGGGTCTTGTGGACTGCCACGTTTATACGGTTGTGATCCACGCTACTATCGTTGGGCCCGTTCGGCTGAGCTCGACCGGCTCCGGATGGGTATATTTGACAAATATGTGCACCCCCGAGATTCCCCGCCCCTACCGCCGCGACGTTTTCAAGGACGACGGCGGCGCTTCCACAGGTGCCGAGGGTGCGGCTAGTGCGGCTAGTGCGGGTGCCGTCGGTATCCACGGTGCCCCGGGCGACGGCGCGGCCGGTTCCCGGGGTGCGGGCGCGGTCGGTGCCCCGGGTGCCCTGCGTGACGGTCCGGTCGGTGCCGCGGGGGCCCCTAGCGACGCCGCGGTCGGTGCCCCGGGTGCCGGCGGTGGGTCCCGGCGCGACTCCCGGCCGTCCTTTGCGCCCGCGCCCACCCCGCTGCCCGTGCCGGTGCACGACAACCACACCCATTTCGACTTCGGTGATTCGCTCGTGGCCCTGAAGGATGCGCTCGACGCCGCGGAGGCCGTGGGCATTGCCGGGGCCGTCCAGGTTGGCTGCGACTTGGAATCGTCCCGCTTTACGGTGGAGGCGGTGGACCTGGATCCGCGCGTGCTGGGAGCCGTGGCGATCCACCCGAACGACGCGCCAGAACTGGCCGGGGTGCCCTCGTCCGCAGGCGGCTCAGCCCTGGAGGCGGCGCTGGAGGAAATTGACGCGATGGCGGCCCACCCCCGCATCCGGGCCATCGGCGAAACGGGGCTGGACTATTTCCGGACCGGGCCGGACGGCATTGCGGACCAGAAGTATTCCTTCCGGCGCCACATCGACATTGCCAAGCGGCGCTCGCTGGCACTGCAGATCCACGACCGTGACGCCCACAGCGATGTGGTGACGGTACTGCGGGAGGAGGGGGCGCCGTCGTGCGTGGTTTTTCATTGCTTCTCCGGCGACGCGGAACTGGCGAAAATCTGCAACGAGAATGGTTGGTACATGTCCTTTTCGGGGACGTTGACGTTCAAGAATGCGCAGAACTTGCGCGACGCGCTGGCGGTGGCCGATCCGGCGCTGTTGCTGGTGGAAACCGATGCGCCGTTTTTGACCCCGCATCCGCACCGGGGGCGCCCCAATGCCAGCTATATGCTGCCGTACACGGTGCAATCCATGGCACAATTGCTGGGCCGCGACCTGGCTGATTTGGGGATGCTGCTGCGGAGCAACACGGAGGCGGTCTACGGCTCCTGGGACTCCTAACCCCCCGACCCCCCGACGCTCCATCACTTTTTGCGGTCTTTTCCCCGACGCTCGGTCACTTTCTGCGGTCTTTTCCCCGACGCTCGGTTCCAATCGGGGCACCTCCTGCGCATGGTCCCGCAGTTGGTGAGGGAGGGTTGGCAAAAACACCCCGAAAGGTGATGGAGCGTCAAACGGTGCTGGCCATTGCGAGGCACCGCCCCCGGCACTGGCCATGCTGGACTTCCCGCTGGGGCGAAACCCAGGCTGAGTTTCGCCCCGGGTGCACTGGGGGCAGAACTCGACATGGGTTCGGCCCCACAGGAAAGTTCGCGAACCGTTTGGCGGAGCCGCCTCGAAACCACCCCGGACCACGATGCCGGAATCCATCAATTCCAACGGCGCGGGACGGCCAAAAAATGCGGCGGAAACGGCCAGCCGCCGTCGTGCCTGGAACGGCAGGCGTAAGGCCCTTTGCGGAACTTTAACCTTGAATTTTGAAAAAATTTTGAGAGACCCCTGCGTGTTGGCCGCTTCGGCACCGTTGTCGTCGGAAAGAAGCGCCCGCATCAGGCCGCCGAAAGGATGCCCAGAAAGCCAGAATCCCCGCCAGGCAAACAGTGGCACGGTGCAATCCATGGCACAAAAACAGCACACCAAACTAACCGCCCAAAAGAAGCTACTGAGGGGTAATGTCGCACCGGTCGGCAGCGCCCGGAACGCCCAATGAGGGACTTTAACCGTTACCTTTCCTTGTCTTATTGATAACGATTGGGTTACGCTGGGGGACTATTAGCCGTGGTCGGGGAAGACCAACGGATGAAATGCTGCTTGGCCCACCGTTCATTTTGGGCCTGTGGCAACCGTTCTTGAGGTTGAAAATTGCAGGGCACCAAGCTGGGGCCGCGCTGTGCAATTTTCCCGTACTTCCCCGTGCCCGGGTGCTCTAGTAGTTACGGGATCCAGTGAGTTTTCTCTATTCCGCCAATGGCAAACTGAACGTTTTTAAGCTTGCCGGGCAGGCCGCGGTGCTGATCGCACTCGTAGCCGGGCTCCTCGCCTTTGCCGGCGCCAACAAGTCCGTTTCACTCACGGTGGACGGCCAGGCCAGTTCAGTTTCAACCTTCGGCGGCACCGTGGCCAGCGTCCTGAAAAAGGCCGATGTCACGGTGGGCCAGGCCGATCAGGTCACGCCCGCACTCACAACCCAGGTATCGGACGGCACGGCCATTACGGTCAACACGGCCAAGCACGTAACTGTCACCCTCGACGGCGCCCAGCACACCGTCTCCACCACCTCCAGCCGGGTTTCCGGGCTGATCAGCCAGCTGGGCATCGCCTCCAACGCCCGCATCTCCGCCCCGCTCGACTCCCTCGTGGCCAGCTCCAGCGACATCAGCATCATCACCCCCAAGCAGGTCACGGTGGTTGCCGACGGCAAAAAGACGGTAAAGACGACGACGGCGGAAACCGTCTCCAGCGTCCTCGCCGATGCCGGCGTCAAGGTGGCCAAAACGGACCTGGTGTCCGTGCCCGAAGCCGCCAAGGTGGTGGAGCACATGGTCATCAAGGTCTCCCGCGTGAACTCCTCGGCCGCGACGGAAACCGCCCCGATTGCCTTCGACACCGTCCAGACCGTTGATCCGGCCATGTTCAAGGACCAGAAGAAAACCGTCCGCGCAGGCGTGGCCGGAACCCTGGAGAAGACGTTCAAGACAATCAGTATTGACGGCCACGTGGTGGACCGCGTTGAAACCGGCTCCTCCGTGGTCACGGCCGCCGTTGCCGCACAGGTCACGGTGGGCGGCAAGGACCGCCCCGCCACACCTGCTGCGACACCCGCTGCCGGCGCCAACACGGGTGCTGCCGCCCCGGCCATGTCCAACACGGCCATGTGGGACGCCATCGCACAGTGCGAATCGGGCGGAAACTGGGCCATCAACACCGGCAACGGCTACTACGGCGGCCTCCAGTTCGACATCGGCACCTGGATCAGCAACGGCGGCGGCGCGTACGCCCCCAACGCCAGCCTCGCCACTAAGGCGCAGCAGATCGCGATTGCCAACAAGGTCTACGCCCAGCGCGGCCTCGGCCCGTGGGGCTGCGCCGGCGCTGCAGGCTAGCCCCAACTGTGAGTCAGTAGTTGCAGAAAATGACCCCGTGAAAGCGGTTTCCACTGCAACTACTGACTCACAGTTGTTAAGGGGGGCCGCGAGGGGTGCGATCAATAACGGATACCATTGAGCGGTGACCTTGCCCCAGCCCAGCCCCGCAACCCAGCCGCTCCTCGGCGCCACCGAAATCCGCCGGCTTGCGGAGGAAATAGGCGTGCGCCCCACCAAAACGCTGGGCCAGAACTTTGTCATTGACGGCAACACGATCCGCCGCATCGTGGCCGCCGCGAAGGTTGACCCGGCCGAGACCGTCCTGGAGGTGGGGCCCGGGCTGGGCTCCCTGACACTGGGACTGCTCGACGCCGCGGCGCGCGTGGTCGCCGTCGAAATTGACCCCGTCCTGGCCGCCAAGCTGCCTTCCACGGTGCAGGCCTTCCGCCCTGACCAGGCAGCCAACCTGGACGTGGTGCTTTCCGACGCCATGCGCGTCACCGAGCTGCCGGCCGTTCCCACAGCACTCGTGGCCAACCTGCCCTACAACGTGGCCGTGCCCGTGGTGCTGCACCTGCTGGAACACTTCCCCTCCCTCAACCACGGGCTGGTCATGGTCCAGGACGAGGTGGCGGACCGCATGGTGGCGGGCCCCGGCTCCAAAACGTACGGCGTGCCCTCGGTCAAGGGCGCCTGGTATTCGCAGATGCGCAAGGCGGGGGTGATCGGCATGAACGTGTTCTGGCCGGCCCCGAAAATCTCCTCCGGCCTGGTGGAATTCACCCGCCGCGAGCCACCTGTGACGCGCGCCAGCCGGCAGGAAGTGTTTGCCGTGATCGATGCCGCCTTCGCCCAGCGACGCAAGACCCTCCGCGCGGCCTTGGCGGGCTGGGCCGGCGGCGCGGCAGAGGCGGAGAAGTACCTGCGCATAGCCGGCGTGGACCCCAGCGCCCGCGGCGAAGTCATCGACGTGCACGCCTTCGCCCGCATCGCCGAAGCCAAAATCCCGCTGGTGGCGTAGCAGCAGTGAACCCCAAGAACACCCGCTCCGCCGGCCCGCCCGGCCGCATGCCGCCCGGCCCGCCCGGCATCATCCAGGGCCCCGACAGCCCGGACTACGACTGGGCCGGCCGCCCCCGCCACGTCCGCGTCCGCGCGCCCGGCAAGATCAACGCCTCCTTCCGCGTGGGCCCGCTGCGCGAGGACGGCTACCATTCGGTGGCCAGCACCTACCTGGCCGTCTCGTTGTATGAAGAGGTACAGGCGACGGCGAAACCCGGCACCCCGGCGCAGGACGTCACCGTCAGCGTCAGCCCCAACAGCTCGCTGGCCCCGGAACTGCTGGCCGGCATCCCGCTTGACGGGAGCAACCTGGCCGTCCGGGCAGCGCAGCTCGTGGCGGACATCAGCGAAAACCCCTGCGGCGTGCACCTGGAAATCACCAAGCACGTCCCCATCGCCGGCGGCATGGGCGGCGGCTCGGCGGACGCTGCGGCAACGCTGGTTGCCTGCGACGCGCTCTGGCATGCCGGCCTCTCCCGGGAGGAACTCTCCCACCTCGGCAGCGAGCTCGGCGCGGACGTGCCGTTCGCGCTGTTGGGGGGCGCCGCCGTCGGACTTGGGGTGGGGGACAAGCTCACCGCGGCCCTGGCGCCGGAGCCGATGCACTGGGTGCTGGTGCAGTCGCCCCTGGGACTGTCGACGCCGGTGGTCTACGGCGCGCTGGACACCCTCCGGAAGGGGGCCGAGCCCGCCGCGCCGGAGCAGGTGGACCCGCGCATCCTGGCCGCGCTCCGGGCCGGGGATGCGGCCAGGCTGGCCCCGTTTTTGGTCAACGACCTCCAGTCCGCGGCGCTGCACCTGGCCCCCGCCCTGCACCACACGCTGCAGGCCGGCCGGGACCGCGGCGCGCTGGCGGTGCTGGTTTCCGGCTCCGGGCCCACCGTGGCCATGCTGGCGCTCGACGCCGAACACGCCGCGGAGCTCGCTGCCGGGCTGGCCGACGCCGGGCACCACGCGCTGGCCGTGCAGGGCCCCGTGCATGGGGCCCAACGAATTTTTGACGCATGAATTCCTCAATGAAAGTGGTTTGACGTGGCACATCTCCTTGGCGGGGAAAATCTCAGCATTGCCTTTGCCACCCGAACGGTCCTTGACGGCGTGACGGTGGGGCTGGAGGACGGCGACAGGATCGGGATTGTGGGCCGCAACGGTGACGGCAAGTCCACCCTGATGCGGCTGCTGGCCGGGCGCCAAACCGCCGATTCCGGCCGGGTCACCGTGCGCGGCGGGGTGCGGGTGGGGTACCTGGACCAGTCGGACGTGCTCGACGGCGACAGCACTGTCGGATTCGCGATTGTGGGCGAGTCAGCGGACCACGTGTGGGCTTCCAACCCGAAAATCCGCGAGATCATGGGCGCCCTGGTGGGGGAGGTGGACTGGGACGCCAACATCCACTCGCTCTCCGGCGGGCAGAAGCGCCGCGTGGCCCTGGCCAAGCTGCTCATCGGCGACGACGACGTCATCATGCTCGACGAGCCCACCAACCACCTGGACGTGGAGGGTGTGGCGTGGCTGGCCAAGCACCTCCAACAGCGGTGGCGGGCCAACGAGGGCGCCTTTGTGGTGGTCACGCACGACCGCTGGTTCCTCGACGAGGTCTGCACGCGCACCTGGGAAGTGCATGACGCCGTCATTGATCCGTTCGACGGCGGCTATGCGGCGTATGTGCTTGCCCGGGCCGAGCGTGACCGCATGAACTCCGTCATGGAATCCAAGCGTGTGCAGCTGGTCAAGAAGGAGCTCGCATGGCTGCGCCGCGGCGCCCCGGCCCGCACGGCCAAGCCGAAATTCCGCATCGAGGCCGCGAATGACCTCATTGCCGACGTCCCGGAACCGCGCGACACCGTGGCGCTGTCCCGCATGGCCACGGCGCGCCAGGGCAAGGACGTGCTGGACCTGGAAAACGTGTCCCTGTCCTACGGCGAGAACGAAATTTTCAAGAACATCACGCTGCGCCTGGCCCCCGGCGAGAGGCTGGGCCTGGTGGGCGTCAATGGTGCGGGAAAGACCACCTTGCTGCGGCTGCTCAACGGTGAGGTCCCGCCGTCGTCCGGGCGGCTCAAGCGGGGCAAGACCGTGCAGACCGCCGTGCTGACGCAGGAAGTGAACGAGCTGGACGACGTCATGAACCTGCGCGTGCTGGAGGTCATCGAGCGGGAAAAGCGCTCCTTTGACGTGGGCGGGAAGGACATGACGGCGGGGCAGCTGGTGGAGCAGCTGGGGTTCACGAAGGACAAGCAGTGGACGCCCGTGCGCGACCTGTCCGGCGGCGAGCGGCGGCGGCTGCAGCTGCTGCGCCTGCTGGTGGGCGAGCCGAATGTGCTGATGCTCGATGAGCCCACGAATGACCTGGACACGGACACCCTGGCGGCTGTGGAGGACGTGCTGGACGGCTGGCCGGGGACGCTGGTGGTGGTTTCGCACGACCGGTACCTGCTTGAACGCGTCACCGACCACCAGATGGCGCTGCTGGGCGACGGCAAGCTGCGCGGGCTGCCCGGGGGAGTGGACCAGTACCTGGAACTGCGCGGGGAGGCGCTGGCCGCATCTAGCGCGAAAAGTGCACCCGCCGCTGTTGCCGCCGGGCCGTCGGAGTCGGAAAAGCGCGATGCCCGCAAGAACCTGAACCGCGTGGAGCGCCAGCTGTCCAAGCTTGCGGCGTCGGAGGCGAAGGTGCACACGCAGATGGCCGCGAAGGTGGGCGACTATGAGGCATTGGGCGAATTGAACGCGAAATTGGCTGAGCTGGCCGCCGAAAAGGAAGGGCTGGAGCTGGAATGGCTTGAGGCCTCCGAGGTGCTCGAGTAGTTTCCTGTGGGGCGAAACTCGGGGCCAGTTGCGCCCCGGGTGCACCGGGGGCGCAACTGGTCCCGAGTTTTGCCCCAGCGGAAAGTGGGAAGTTATCCACAGCCTGGCAAATTGGTGCCCCACGGACCGTCCCGGGCGGCAAGACTGGGGTCATGGCGAATGTAAGCGCGGCCCCGACCGTAGAACGTGTCATCTCCCTGTACGGCACGGTGGCCAGGCGAAAGGACTTGACGGCCGTCGGAATCACGTCCTGGCAGATTTCGCGCGCACTGTCGGACGGGCGGATCCAGCTGGTGGCCCCGGGCTACTATGGCTTGCCGCGCGCCAACGCGATCGACGTGATGCTGGCCAAGCTCAAAGGTGGGCGGTCCTGCCTCAGTGAGGCCAAGCGGCGTGGCTTGTGGGTCATTGAAGAGCCGGAGCGCGTCCACGTTGCCGTCCACCACGGGCACCCGGTCCCGGGGTGCGTGGTCCACAGGATTCGCGGCCGGCAGTCGCTCATGGACGTCCTGCATCAATGCGTCAAGTGCGGCAGCGAGCTGGAGGCGCTGTGCGTGCTGGAATCCGCGATCGTGCTCAAGAGGTGCACGTTTGCCCAGCTCCGGCGCTCATTCGCCGGGCGCCAGGATGCTGCAGGCCGCGCAATCATCAGCCTGATCGATCCACAGTCCCAGTCGATCGTCGAGACCATTGCGCGCTACCTCATCCGCCAGGCAGGCTTCAACGTCCAGTCGCAGTTTTTCGTCAAGGGCGTTGGGCACCTGGACTTGCTGGTGGATGGCGTCTTGGCGGTTGAAACGGATGGTGAAACGTACCACAACACGGGCGACGGCTGGACAGAAGACCTGCGCCGGGACAATCTGCTGGTCCTCAACGGGCTCTGGTGCCTGCGCATTCCGGCCCGCATGGTGCTTGATAATCCGGAGACCATGCTGAAATGGGTGCAGCAGGCGTTGACAATCATTGACGCGAAGCCGCGTTGACCCGCTAATTCGCACCCCGCTCCCGCACTGCACTTTCCGCTGGGGCAAAACTCGAGCCCAGTTGTGCCCCGGGTGCACCGGGGGCACAACTCGCGGCGAGTTCGTCCCCACAGGAAAGTCGGGTCCACCTGCCGGCGGCAACACCGGTGGGGCCCCAAAGTGGCTGCCAAGTCGCGAAACCTGCATCGGGCGTGGCACACTATATTCTCGTGGGCATCGCGCGAACAGCAGCGGAACCACATTCCGCCCTGGTGTAACGGCAGCACCCCAGCCTTTGGAGCTGTGGAGTATAGGTTCGAATCCTATGGGCGGAACCCACGCAAAAACGAAAGCCCCGAGCGGGTAACATGGACTTGTTTCCATTGCGTACGTTTGACGGACCCTGGTCCGGGTAGGAGTGCCACTTAGTGAGCCCCCAGAACACCAAATCAATCAGTCCTGCCGCCGTTATTGTGCTTGCAGCCGGAGCCGGAACCCGGATGAAGTCCCGGTTACCGAAAATCCTGCACCCCATCGGCGGCATTTCCATGGTGGGGCACGCATTGGCCGCAGCAGAGGGATTGAACCCGGAGCGCCTGGCCGTGGTGGTTCGTTTTGAGCGGGACCAGGTTGCCGCGCACATCGCCGCAACGCACCCCAACGCGCTGATCGTTGACCAGGATGAAGTCCCCGGCACCGGCCGCGCCGTCCAGGCCGCACTTGAGGCACTGGACGCGGACGCGGAAGTGGACGGCACCGTGGTGGTCACGTACGGCGACGTCCCCCTGCTGACCACCGAACTGCTGGAAGAACTGGCCGCCACGCACGCAGCAGAAAACAACGCCGTCACCGTCCTCACCGCGGTCCTGGACGACGCCGCCGGCTACGGCCGCATCCTCCGCCACGCCACGGACGGCACGGTCCTGGGCATCCGCGAACACAAGGACGCCACCGACGCCGAGCGCGAAATCCGCGAGATCAACTCCGGCATCTACGCCTTTGACGCCGCCGTCCTGCGCACCGCCCTGAAGTCCGTCACCACCAACAACAACCAGGGCGAGATGTACCTCACCGATGTCCTGTCCCTTGCCAGGAACGACGGCGGCCGCGTCGCCGCAGTGGTCACGGCCGACAGGTGGCAGGTGGAAGGCGCCAACGACCGCGTGCAGCTCGCGGCCCTGGGCAGGGAGCACAACCGGCGCATTGTTGAAGCCTGGATGCGTGCCGGCGTCACAGTCATCGACCCCGAGACCACGTGGATCGACTCCACGGTGCGGCTGGCCGAGGACGTCACCATCCTGCCCGGCACCCAGCTGCACGGCAAAACCACTGTGGCGAGTGACGCCGTCGTCGGTCCGGACTCAACGCTGACGGATGTGCAGATCGGCGAAGGCGCGGAGGTCACGCGCACCCAGGGCTCGGGCGCCGTCATCGGCAAAAACTCGCATGTTGGCCCCTTCACCTACCTGCGCCCCGGAACCGTGCTGGGCGCTGACGGGAAGATCGGCGCGTTTTACGAGACCAAGAATGTGACCATCGGGCGCGGCTCCAAGCTCAGCCACCTCGGGTACGCCGGGGACGCGGAAATTGGCGAGGACACCAACATTGGCTGCGGCAACATCACGGCCAACTACGACGGCGTCAACAAGCACCGGACCACTATCGGATCGGGCGTGCGGACGGGCAGCAACACGGTGTTCGTGGCGCCCGTGACCGTGGGGGACGGGGCCTTCACCGGCGCAGGCGCCATTGTCCGCAAGGACGTCCCGGCCGGCGCGCTGACGCTGACAGTGGCCCCGCAGCGCAACGCCGAAGGCTGGACGGCGGCCAACCGCCCCGGCAGCATCTCCGCCGCAGCAGCCACGGCAGCCGCAGCAGCCACGGCAAACTAAGACTTCTCACCTCCCCCACCCCCGCGAGAAAGAAAATCATGAGCGAACTTAGCCATAACGTCGACAAGAAACTGGTGTTGGCGTCCGGCCGCGCACACCCCGAACTGGCTGAAGAAGTGGCGCGCTGCCTGGAGACGGAGCTGCTGCCCATGTCCGCCTACGATTTCGCGAACGGTGAGATCTACGTCCGCTCGGGGGAGAGCGTGCGTGGCAAGGAAGTGTTCATCATCCAGGCCCACCCGGCGCCGCTGAACAACTGGCTCATGGAGCAGCTGATCATGGTGGACTCCATGAAGCGCGCCTCCGCCCGCCGCATCACCGTGGTGGCCCCGTTCTACCCGTACGCCCGCCAGGACAAGAAGGGCCGCGGCCGCGAGCCCATCTCCGCCCGCCTGGTCGCGGACCTGTACAAGACCGCCGGCGCCGACCGCATCATGAGCGTTGACCTGCACACCGCTCAGATCCAGGGCTTCTTCGACGGCCCCGTGGACCACCTTTTTGCCATCCCGCTGCTGGCCGGGCACATTCGTGAAATGGTGGGGGACGACGCCGTCACTGTGGTTTCGCCGGACACCGGACGCGTGCGCGTGGCTGAGCAGTGGGCAGACCGCCTGGGTGGGGCGCCGCTGGCCTTCGTGCACAAGTCACGCGATCTGACCGTGCCGAACCAGGCAGTTTCCAAGACCGTGGTGGGCCAGGTCAAGGGACGCACCTGTGTGCTGATCGACGACATGATCGACACCGGCGGCACCATTGCCGGGGCCGTCCGCGTGCTCAAGGACGCCGGCGCGAAGGACGTCATCATTGCCGCCACGCACGCCGTGTTCTCCGAGCCGGCCTCCGAGCGCCTGGCCAATTGCGGCGCCCGCGAAGTGGTGGTCACGAACACGCTTCCCATCCCGGAATCCAAGCGCTTCCCCACGCTGACCGTGCTCTCCATTGCGCCGCTGCTGGCCCGCGCCATCAAGGAAGTCTTCGAGGACGGCTCCGTCACGAGCCTGTTCGACGGCAACGCGTAGCCTTCACTTTGAAGTGGCGCGCGGTTGGTTGCCGCCCGCGCGCCACTTGCCAAGTGGAGCACCGCTGGCACCCATGGGCGTACGGAATTCAAAGTCACGTCTGCTAAACTCATCCAGTAAACCTTGGCGAGGGACGCCCCCAAAGCGTCCGTGATCGACTGGGTCCCACAGCTCCTGAATTCTTGATGGATTGTGTTGACCTGTTTAGTCCACGCCCACACCAAAGAATGAAGGAGCATTTTCATGTCTGATTTGAACCTCACCGGCGAAGCCCGCACCGAATTCGGCAAGGGTGCCGCCCGCCGCATCCGCCGCGCAGCCCAGATCCCCGCGGTCATCTACGGCCACGGCGCAGCCCCGCTGCACATCGTCCTCCCGGAGCGCGCCACCGTCCGCGCCATCCGCGCCTCCAACGCCCTGCTGACCGTTACGGTTGACGGCACGGAGCACCTGGCCCTGGTCAAGGACGTCCAGCGCGATCCCCTCCTGCAGATCGTTGAGCACATCGACCTGCTGACCGTGAAGAAGGGCGAGAAGGTCATCGTTGACATTCCCGTCGTCGTCGTGGGCGAGCCTGCCCCGTCCGTGGTTGCCAACCAGGAAGAAATGTCCGTCAGCCTCTCCGCCGACGCCACGCACCTGCCCAAGCACATCGAAGTTGACCTGAGCGGCCTCACCGCCGGCCAGCACATCCTTGCCAGCGACCTGAAGCTGCCGGCCAACGTCGAGCTGCTGACCGACCCCTCACTGTTGATCGTGCACCTGGCCGAGCCCGCCGCCGTCGCCGAGGAAACCGAAGCAGCAGCAGAGTAGCCTCACCTTCATGAGTGACACCTGGCTTGTAGTCGGGCTCGGGAATCCCGGGCCCGGCTACAGCCGCAACAGGCACAATATTGGCTTCATGGTGGTTGAGGAACTTGCCTCCCGCCATGGCGCCACCTTCAAAACCCACAAGGCGCGGGCGCTCATAGCCCAAACGCGCCTGGGCATCGGCGGCCCCAGGGTGGTGCTGGCCAAACCCTCGGTTTTCATGAACCTCAGCGGAGGCCCGACGGCGGGACTCGCCAAATTCTTCGCCGTGGACCCCGGGCAGGTGGTCGCCATCCATGACGAGATCGACATCCCATTTGACACAGTCAAGCTAAAACAGGGCGGCGGCGAAGGCGGGCACAACGGCCTGCGCGACATTTCCCGCGCCCTGGGCACCAAAGACTACTTCCGCGTCCGTGCCGGTGTGGGCCGCCCGCCGGGCCGGGCGGCCGCCGCCAGCCACGTGCTGCGCGACTTCAGCTCCACCGAAAACAAGGACCTCCCTTTCCTGATTGGCGCCGCCGCGGATGCCGTGGAACTGCTCATCGCCGAAGGCCTCACGGCGGCCCAGGAGCAGTTCCACAGCGCCATTTAAATATTCTGTTCACCGCTCCCGACTGTTATGATCGCAAGTGAGCGCAAGGGTGGACTGCTAGTGGGTTCGCCCGTCAGGAAATACGGGGTTCCGGCATGTCGATCGATGATATGGCCGTAGCTTCCATGTGGACTGGTGACGATCCGTCGCCATCTTTTGAAGCAATGGGGGCCGCGGACAGGCAGGTGTGGGCTTCCTTTGCCCGGCAAAGGGAGATGGACCAGACCCTTGCCGCCATCAACGATCCGGCCACCTACGGCGCCGTGGTGGTGGGGCCCTGGGGCGTAGGCAAAACTACACTGGCGCGCGCCGTTGAGGCCCAGCTGGCCGACACCACCCACGTTGTCAGGCTGTTCGGTTCCGGCGCGGAGACATCCGTGGCCTATGCTTCGCTCGCCGTCTGGATGGCCCGGCTGGCCCCCGGTGCCGCGGATTCGCCCGCCAGCATTATCCACGGCCTTGACAGGCTGATTCACGACGACGCCGACGGCCGGGACGTGCTCCTGGTCATCGACGACCTCCCCGCACTTGACCCCATGTCCGTGGGCGTGGTGATGCACCTGCTCCTCAGCGGCGGAGCCAAGGCCCTGGTGCTGGCCAGGGATGCCGGCCAGCTGCCGGAGGACCTGGTCTGGCTGGCCAAGGACGGCCTCCTAAGCGAGCTGCGCCTGGACTATTTCAACCGCGCCGAAGTGGGCGAACTTGTTGCCAAGGCCACCAAGACCATGGTTTCGGCGTCGGCCGTCACGGCGCTGCACAAGGCCAGCAACGGCATCCCGCTGGTGCTCCAGGCTCTCTTCCGCGAGCAGGTCGCCAGCGGCAGCCTGAAGTTGCGCCGCGGGGTCTGGGTGCTTTCCGGAAGGGTCAACGCGGACCCCGGCAGCGCGCTGGCGGACATCGTCCGAACCCGGCTGGGGAGGGAATCCGAGGCGGTGCGCCTGGGCGTGGAGAAGCTGTCGCTGCTGGGCACGGCGCCGCTGTCCATTGTCAGTGCCGCGCTGGGGCAGGAAACCGTGTGGGAGATGGAGGAGCGCGGCTTCCTCGCCATCGACGCCGCCGGCCGCCACCACGCACGGCTGAGCGAGCGCTATGTGGGGGAGATCGTGCGCGGCTCGCTGGACCCCGAACGCATGATGGAATTGCTGGTGGAGCTCTCCGAAGTGCTCAACCACGAGGTGGACAGCCTCGACTCCCAGGAATTGATGGCCCTGGCCGCCTGGACCCTGGACGCCGGGCTGGTCCTGGAACCGCGCTTTGGCCTCGCCGCCGCCCGCCGCGCCCTCACCCACTTTGACCCCCTGCTGGCCCTGCGCTGCACCGTGCACATCCCGCCGGGACACGCACTCTTCCTTGAGGCGGTGCAGTTGCGCAGCGAGGCCTACGGGATTGTGGCGGACTACCGCGGTGCCGTTGACGTGCTCGACGCCGTTGCGCCAGAGCAGCTTGCAGGGCTGGCTTTACAAGATTATTGCCGGTGGGTGCTGGCCCTGACCGGTGCCCTGCTGTGGGTGCCGGAGGGCTACGCCCGCATTCCGGGCATTCTGGCCGAGGCCGAGTCCCGCCTCCGTGTCGAGCAGCGCCGCGGCGAGGGCCGTCTCGACCAGGGCGCCGGCGCTCCGCCGGGCGCCGCCGTCGTGCCTGAAAGTGCGGTGCCTGAAAGCGAACTTCTGGCCGCCCGGCAGCTGCTGCGCCTGGCCTACTTTGAATACCAGGTCCACCGGGGGGAATTTGCGGAGATCGTGGCTGAGCTGGAGGAAGCCAGCCACGATTCCGACCTCCACTACAGCCTCAATTGCGCGTGCCTGCTGGTGCCCACGCTGGCGGTGTTGGGGCGGGAGCTGGATGCGGTGGCCGTGGGGCACAGGGTCATCAAGGAGATTGAGGACCGCGGCATTTCGCTGAAGTTTGCGCGGCACTGCCGGGACGGGCTGACCCTGGCGCTGACGTGGAGCGGGCGCTGGCTGGAATCGGTGGAGCTGCTCAGCAGCGAACTGGAAACCATGCCGCAGACTGCGCAGTACAGGGGCGGCCTGCTGGAGCTCAGCCTGGGCCTGGCGCAGGCCTATGCCGGCAGGGGAAGCGCCGCCGCCGAGGTGCTGCTGGCCGCCGCCGCGCAGCTGGAAGTCCGCGAAAGCGACAATGCGCTGGGCCTGGCGTATTCGGCCCTCGCATTCACGCTGGCGCAGGACAACAATGAAAAAGACGCCATGGAGTACCTGGCCCTGGCAGCCTCCGCCGGCAGCCCCACGCTCTGGACCAACCGTGCCATGGCCGAATTTTTCCGCCTCATGGCGCTGCGCTGGCTGGACGATCCGGACGCGGGGGAGAAGCTGCACGCCTCGGCCCGCGCCGACCTTCGCCAGGGCCGGTTTTCCACGGCCTCCATGTCGCTTTTTGGTGGCACCATCACCGGCACGGAGAAGGATTTCGCCCTGTTGGAGGATGTCTCGCTGCACCGCCAGGGGCCCATGCCGGAAATCAATGTGATGCTGGCCCGCAGCTGCCGCCGGCATGATCCGGTGCTGGCGCTGGAGGCGGCCGCAGCCGCGCAGATGTTGAAGCTCGACGCCGTTGAATCGCGGTGCGCGGTGCTCGCCCTGGACTTCGCGAGGGAGACGGGGGCCAACGCCCTGGCACGCGAGGCCAAGCAGCGCCTGGACCGGCTGACGGCCAAGCTGGCCCGGCTGCCGCTGCAGCCCCGCACCGAGGGTGTCAAGCTGACCCAGCGTGAGCTGCAGGTGGCGAAGCTGGCCAAGCGGGGGCTGGGGAACCGGGCCATCGCGGGGCGGATCGGCGTGTCGGTGCGCACTGTTGAAGGCCACCTGTACCAGGTGTACAGCAAGTTGGGGATCACCAGCCGCAGCGAGCTCGAGCAGGACCAGGACCTGTAACGGCAATGGTGTCCCGACCGGGAGTGCGCAGGCAAACGGGCCAGGCACTGGGGGAACCGTTTTGCCGCGACACGGAACTGGCCGAAATCACCGGGCGGCTGCTGGACCGGCAGTGCCGCGCCGTGTTCCTGGCCGCGGACATGGGCCTGGGCACAACGTCCATCCTGCGGCGCCTTGCCGCCTCGGCCCCCGGAAATGCGCCTGTCATCTTCCTGCACGGCACGCCCTCCCTCTCCGCGGTCCCCTTCGGCGTGCTGGCCCCCTACCTCAAGCGTGCCACCGCCACCCTGGTGGTCTCCCACATCGACGCCATCCGGGAAATGCTGGGGCTCTTCGCCGAACGCTCGGAAGAAATCAGCCGCGCCACGGGCGAGGCGGCCGGCATGCCCCTGCTGGCCATTGATGAGGGTGATTTCATTGACCGCTCGACGGCGGAAGTGGCGGTAAGCCTGGCCCAATCGGGCAGTGCCAAGCTGGTGGTCTCGCACCGGCCACTGCGAGAACCTGTGGATCCGCTGCCGCAGCTGTGGCATGACGGACTGGCCGAAAAGATCCAGCTCCAGCCGCTGGACCGGGACGCCGGGCATGAATTTTGTGTGGGCGTGCTGGGCGGGAGGATGGCGCCGGGCACCAGCTGGTACTTCTGGTCCAGCGCCGGCGGCAACCCGCTGTTGATGTGGCTGCTCATGGCGGATGCGGTTGAAAACGGCTGGGTGAAGAAGCGCAGCGGCGTGTGGCTGGCCCCGCCGGAAGGCCGGCCGCAGGGGCGCGCCTTGCAGGACGTGGTCAGGATGCAATTGCGGGGCTTGTCGCCGCAGGCCCGCCACAGCCTGAACCTGGTGGCCCTTTCGGAGCCGGTGTCCGCGGCGGTCATTGCCGACATTGCCGGCCGGGAGGCGCTGGCCGAACTGCGGGAGCGGCATCTGGTCCACGCCTCGCTGACCGGGTCGGGGCAGATCCAGCTGATCAATCCCATCTACGGGGACATCATCCGCACCATGGTGCCCCGCGCCGAGAGCCTGATCCTCCATCGGCAGCTGGAGGAGCGCGTGCAGGCGGACAGCTTCCTGCCGCAGGCGTTGATCCGGCGCGTGGTGTGGGCCCTGGACAACAGCGAACAGGTCCCCAGCGACAAGCTGCTTCTGGCGGCCATGTTTGCCTCCAAGCTGTTCCAGTCGCCGCTGGCCTTGCGTCTGGCCGGGGCGGTAACGGGAACCGGGTACACCCAGCGGGCGCGGGCGGTGAAGGCCCGCGCGCACTACAACCTGGGCAATTACGCCAAGGCGGCGGAACTGCTGGACGGTGCGGAGGAACGGGCCACGAATGTCAGTGAACTGCTGGTGGGCGTGCTGGTCCGGGCAGAGACGCGTGCAGCAATGCGGGAGCCGGCGGAGCTCGGCTTCGCCAGCGGGCAAGCCGTGCGGGTGGCCGGGGAGCGGCTGGCCCTGGAGGATCCGGCCAATGCGGCGATCATCCGCGCGCAGGCCGACGGCCGCGCCCAGGTGCTGGACGCGCTGACGCTTTCACGGCAGGGCGACTACCAGCAGCTGGGCCTGCTGGCGGGACGGGCCCTGGCCATTCCGGAACGCACAAATGATCCCGAGTTTTGGATCAACCGTGCCATAATGCTGGCCCTGGAAGCCGAGCGCCTCACCGCCGGGGGCCTGCCGGTCCAGGGGATGGCGCGGGCGTCGGAAGCCCTGGCCATCCGGCAAACCGAGGGCCACGAGGTGTTTTTTGTCCCGGAAACCATCCTCGAACGAATGCTGTGCGCGTCGCTGGCGGCCGGCGAATGGGGCCAGGTGGCGGATCTGCTCCGTGCCGTGGACACCGACCTGCCGGCCGCCGTCGTCAGTTTTGGGGGCAGCGCGGCGGCCGCCCGCGGGCTGATGCTGCTGCGGCAGGGGCGGCTGGCGGAGGCGCTGGCCTCGCTGGGCGCTGCCGGGGACGCCCTGGCGGCCAGCGATCCGCAGCACCTGGCCGGCTGCTGCACGGCGGTGACGTTTTATGTGGCGGCTGCGCTGGGGGAGCGGGAGGAGGCGCTCAGGCTGCTGGGCCAGTACCGGCCGGACCACGGCATGTTCGTGACGTCCTCCTATGAGGGCGCCTATCTAGCGGCGGGCCGGGGGCATTTGGAGGCCGCGCGGCGCCGGGGTGCGAACGGCAAAAAGTACGACGGCGGCGTACCGGCCGAGCTGACCGCCATCGCCGACCAGTGGGCGGACAGGGGGATGGTGCTGGCCGAAATCAACGCCCTGGTGCTCGCATTGGACTTTGACGTGGACGCGGTAAGCCCGCGGCTGAGACGGGTGGCCGAACGCATGGAGGGCCCCTGGGCTGCGGCGCTGGCCGGATTTGGAAGGGCTGTGGAGGAGGGAACGGGGCACGGAATGCTGGATGCGGCCGAACGGCTCATGGCCACGGAAATGTTCCGATTGGCCACGACGGCGTTCCAGCTGGCGGAGTCCCGGTCCGTTCAGGGGCGCCACGGCTCGGTGGCCCACTTTGCAAGGTCCGGGCTGGTCCGTGCGCGCGTGGCACTGGGGCTCGCGGCGGATCCCCAGACGCAGGCCGGCGCGCTGGCCGTCAAGGAGCTGCTGACCCGCCGCGAACTGGAGATTTCGCAGTTGGCTGCGGACGGCCTGACGGACAAGGACATCGCCGCCCAATTGCACGTTTCGGTGCGCACCGTGGAGGGCCACCTGTACCGCAGCTACGGAAAGCTGGGAATCACGGCCCGCAGCGAACTGGCCTTGGTGATCGGGAAATAGGGGCCGGTGGTCGAGCAGCGAGCCCTGCGAGCGCGTCGAGACCCCGGAACGCACGCCCCGGTGGTCGAGCAGCGAGCTCTGCGAGCGCGTGAGTATGCAGCGATGGCGACATAGGCCGGGTCTAAGTCGCCATCGCTGCTGACTCGAGGGGAAATTCGGCGGCCGGGACCCGGATTTCGACAGGCTCAATCACCGAGTGCCCAAACGGCGCCCACGACAATCGGTGGTGCAGCTCCTGCGACCTTTTTGGTGCATGGCCCGCAGGAGCTGCGCCACCGAATCTTGGGCGGGTGGCGACCCCGCAGGTGCTGCACCACCGATTCTTGGGAGGGCGGCGACCCCGCAGGTGCTGCACCATCGAATCAGCAATGGTGGGGAGGAGGCGCAAACGGACTCCGAAGGTACAGATACGGTGGGTCGCCGTGGTCGCCGAGGATCGGATTGGCACCTCTGAGGCACCGACTGGCCGGTCAGTATGCAGCGATGGCGACATAGGACGGGTCTAAGTCGCCATCGCTGCTGACTCGAGGGGAAATTCGGGGCCAGGGGGAGAGGATTTCGACAGGCTCAATCACCGAGTGCCCAAATGGCGCCCGCGACAATCGGTGGTGCAGCTCCTGCGACCTTTTTGGTGCACAACCCGCAGGTGCTGCACCGTCGATTCTTGGGAGTGCGGCGACCCCGCAGGTGCTGCACCGTCGATTCTTGGGAGGGCGGCGACCCCGCAGGTGCTGCACCGTCGATTCTTGGGAGGGCGGCGACCCCGCAGGTGCTGCATCATCGAATCAGCAATGGTGGGGAGGAGGCGCAAACGGACTCCGAATGTACAGATATAGTTGGCCGGCGCGAACTCGAGGATCGGATCGGCACCTTTGAGACACCGACTGGCCGGTGAGTATGCAGCGATGGCGACATAGGCCGGGTCTAAGTCGCCATCGCTGCATACTCGAGGGGAAATTCGGAGGCCGGCGACCCCGCAGGTGCTGCACCATCGAATCCCGGGAGGTCCGCAAGCAAGCAGGAACCAAGAGGCCGCCACCATTGCACACGTAGTCCCCAAACACTTGCGTACTCGCACCACTCACTTAGTCCGTTGGTGACCATAACACTGGCCCCACGGGCACCATGAGCACCAGCCCGGCCGCCATCAGCCCAAAAACCAAGTAGTCCAAATCGAAAAAACAAGTACCTGTCCAAGTAGTCTGGCCCCCCAGGGCTTGGAATTTCCTGTGAAAACACGTACAGCTCACTGGTGCAGCGGAGACCTATACAGACGTTTACTTATGTCATTCCACCGGACATGAAGCGTGAGAAGGTCTCAGATGTCTCAATCAACGCACGCGGTGGTGCAGTTCACTGGGGGAATACAGAGCCCCGGGGCGCACCAGCTGCAGAAGGCAAATACTGACGTGCGGGCAGACCGGCGGAAGAAAAAGCTTGGTGGCAAACGCCAAGCTCCCGATTCGGAGCCGGCGGCGGACAAGCCTTTTGAGACCAAGGCTTTCCCCCAGCCGTCGTCGGCTCCCCCCAGTAAAAAAGCCGCCCCAACCATCTCAGCCACCCTCCAGAGTGCCCTTGCGCTTGACGCCTTGATGCACGACGCCGGCTGGCTGGGGGCGGTTGTCACCGGCCCGGGCGGCGTGGGGAAGACAGCGCTGATTCACCAGGTGCTGGCCGGCCTGCCCGAGGGCACCGCGTTCCAGTACCTGCGGGGCACGCCCTTTGCGAGCCGGGTGCCCTTCGGCATGCTCAGCCTGTTGATGGGGCCGGCGTCGCCGTTGGAGCCAAGCCGGGCTGGAGGTCCGGCCGGCAGCCCGTATGGCACTCCGACGGAAGCCCCGTACGGCAACCCGCCCACTATCCCGTCCACCACCCCGGGCAGCCCACTGCTAGGCGTGGTGATGCAGGCCCTGAGGGCAAACCTCACAGACGGATGCGTGGTGGCAGTGGACAACGCCGACAACGCGGACAGCTGGTCCGCCTTGGCCCTGTCCGAACTCGCTGCCAACGGCGACATCCGCCTGGTGCTGGGCTGCCGCAGGGTGGATGCCCTGCCGCAGGAATTTTCGCGGCTGTGGCGCGACGGCCGGCTGCTGCGCCTGGACGTGTCCGCCCTGGACGCGGCCGAAACCCGCAATTTCGTCCAAAGCGAGCTGGCCGGCCCGTGCTCGCTGGCCGTGACAAGCCTGCTATGGCGAGAGTCGTGCGGGAACCCGTTCCAGCTGAAGGCGCTGCTGCACCAGGGCGTTGCAGACGGCGCTTTTTTGCGGACCCACGGCATCTGGGTGTGGAACGGCCCGGCCGCCGCATCCGGCACGGCCTTCAACACGGCCGTCAACGAAGCGTTTAATTCGGCATTCACCGCAGATTTCGAAACACACCCGACGGGCGCCGGCGTCGTGCCTCAGGCGGCACAACAGGCGGCACAGCAAGCACAGCCGGCACCCCAGGCAGCGCGGCTGGTGAACGCCACCAACGGCAGCCGGGAAATCCTTGAACTGGTGGGGCAGGCGGGCAGCATTCCGGTGTCCATGCTGCTGGAGCGCTTCCCGGCGGAGGAGGTGGATGCCCTGTTTGAATCGGGCGATCTCCGCTTTGCCGGCGGCGGCCGGCAGCTCCTCACCGTGGCGCACCCGGCGCTGGCGCGGGTGCTGCAGCAGGCATCGCCGGACCGGGTGCTGCCGGCGGAGGTGGCTGCGAGCCCGGGCTGGGTGTCGGACACTGTGGCGGGCGCGCTGCCGGCGGATCTCGGCAATTGCCTGCCGGAGGAGGCTGTGTTGGCGGGCCGCCGGGCGGAGTCGCTCTCCCTGGCCGGGCACCAGGACGACGCCCTCCAGGTGGCCGCCGCCCTCGGGACCGCCCTGGGAACGGGCGTGGGCCCGGGCCTGGTGGGCAGCCTGATGCGCGTGTATGTGGCCGGCGGCGAATGGCGCAGGCTGGACGAACTCATGGCCGACTGCCTCCAGCAGGGCGTGGTGGCCGGGGGTGCCGAATGCGCCGCGATTGAGGTGGCGCACGGGCTCATCCAGGCATTCCGCGGACATTACGAGCAGGCCCTGGAGCTGTTGGACAGGGGCGCGGCACAGTTGTCGCGCACCCCGGAACAGGGATGGGATGCCGTGGCGCGGATCGCCGGCCGCCACTGCCTCGGCATGCTGGGCGGGGCCCGCGACGGGAGTGCCTCCGGTGTAGACCGTGACGCCAGTACGACGCGCGGCCCCTCCAGTGCAATGGCCGGTGCGGACACTGCTCCCGGCTCGCCGGACGGAATCACGGCCCTCCTCAACGCGGTCCACGCCAGCCCGGCGGTCCCGGCCCTGTACCGGACGCTGGCCCAGTGCCTGGCCGCCCAGACCGCCAGCCTGCCCGACGGCGGCGCGGCGGCAACGGCCAATGCGGCACCAGCCAACGCGGCACCAGCCCCGAACGCCCCGAAAGCCCCAACAGAAACAGCAACCCAAATCCTCGACACCTGGCCCGAAGGCGACCTCCCGCTCCAGCGCATGCTCACCCTGCTCACCAAGCTCGGCACGCAAAGCAGCAAGGCCACCACCAAGGCCCGCGGCAAGGAAGACTGCATGGCCCTCCACAACGTCGCGGCGGAGCAGCAGGGCCCGCTGGCCGAGGCGGCGGGCGTCTACGCCAAGGGCCTGTTGTCGCAGGACAGCGAGGTACTGGTGCAGGCTGTGGAGCTCGCCAGCCGCATGGACTTCCCGGCCCTGGCGCTCGCCGCCGCCCGGCAGGCCCTGGCCCTGGCGCCCGCCGCGTCCGTCCGCGGCATTCGCCACCAGCTCCAGCGCCTGGTGACATTGCCGCCGGAACTCGCCGGACCGCGGCTGCGGGCCCGGCTCACGGGGCGCGAGGCCGCCATGGCCGCCCTGGCCGCGGCGGGCGCCAGCAACCGTGACATCGCCGAATCCGTGGGCGTTTCCGTCCGCACCGTGGAGGGCCACCTCTACCAGGCATACGCCAAGCTCCACGTCACCAACCGCGAAGAGTTGGGGCCGCTGCTGGACCTCGTCGGGGGGTGAGCCAGGTGCCCCACGCGCATCCCGCAACACTTGCCGGGCGCCGGCCGCCTGCCGCCTCGGTTCCCCCGGGTGCCGCCGCGCCAATGATGCACGACGGCGGCACCCGGGCCATCCTGTCCACTTTGGCGGATCCGCAGCTGGTCGGGGCGTTGGTGATGGGCGGGATCGGCATGGGGAAGTCGTTCCTGGGCCGGGAAGCCGCGGCCGCACTGGAGGGAGGCCGCGACGTGCGGTGGCTGCAGGCCCACCAGCTGCTGGCCGGCGTGCCGTTCGGGGTGCTGGAACTGTTCCTGGCCATGGGCAGCACACAGGGCGGCGGCCAGGGAAGAAGCCAGGGAAACAACCAGGCAAACAGTCGCGGATTGTCGGGGGTGGCCGGCGGAGGGACGGGCCCGGAGGGTACGGCGGGCCACCCGATGGCACTGGACGGAGCCCTGGCCCGGACCACGTTCGGCATGGTCCAGGCCATGCACGCCAGCTTGCAGTCGCACGTGCGTGAGAGGGGTGCCGAGCCGCTGCTGGTGGTGGACAATGCCCAGTGGATCGACGCCGCCAGCTGCGCCGTGCTGGAACAGCTGGCCCTCTCCGGCACCGTGAAGATGCTGCTGCTGTGCCGCCCGGGCAGCAGCCCCGTGGCCGGCAGCCTGCTCTTCACCGACGACACCCTCCTGGCCCAGCACCACTTGTTGCCGCTGTCCCGGGCCCGGGTGCAGGCCGCCTGCGAGGCGCGGCTGGGCGGCAAGGTGCTTGCCAGCACGGCGGACGCCCTGGCCGGGGTGACGGGCGGGCACCCGCTGTTCCTGCAGACCGTGATCGACGCCGCCCTACAGTCGGGCGCGCTGGGCCAGCACCACGGGGTGTGGCGGTTTTCCCGGACCCGCGCTGCGGAACTGCAACTGGTGCCACCGAACCCCGCGGCAGTGGAGCCGGGTGCAGTGCAGCCGGGCGCGGGGCAGTCTGCTGCACTTCGGCCAGCCGCGGGGCAGCCGGCCGCAGGACAGCCGGCCGACCTTCAGTCGACCCCAGGGCAGCCAGTCGCAGGGCAACCAGCCACACTTCAATCAGCCCCAGGGCAGCGAGCCGCCGGGCAGCGAGCCACACTTCAGCAAACCTCAGCGCAGCAAACCCCAGCGCAGCCGGCGGCACCGCGGTTGGGGGAACCGCTGGGCGAGCTGGCCATAACCGTGCTCCGCGAATTCACGGAGGAGGAGCAGGCGCTGCTGGAAACCGTGGCCCTGGCCGAGCCCGTTCCTCTGGGACTGCTCCGACAGCTGTTCCCGGCGGTGGACATGCGCCGGGTGGCCGACGGCCTGCTCACCCTCGATACGCCCCGCCCGCAAGCACGAAGCGAGCTGGCCCAAGGAGCCCTGGCACAAGGCGCCCCAGCGCCCAACGACCAGGCACGCCGCCTGGTCAGCCTCACGGCCCCCATCCTGGGCCACGGCCTGCGGGAGCGGATCCCGCCGGGGCGCAGCCGCCAGCTGCAACAACGCGTTGAGGAACTCCAGGGGACCGCGCAGCTGACCACCGGCGCCCTGCTGGGCCGCGCCCGGTGGAGCCTGGACACGGGAAGCCACATATCGGACCGGCAGCTGCTGCAGGCCGCCCGGATCGCCAACGCCCGAAATAATCCCGCCCTGGCCCTGCGGCTGGCCGCCGCCGTCACTGACCGGGCCGCCGAAGTGCAGGACCCGGACGCAGGCAAGAGCTTGGACTTCGCCGCCCGGCAGGAGATGGCGCTTTCGCACATCGCCCTGCACCACTACACGCAGGCCGGCGCCATCGTGGAACCCCTGCTGGCCCAGGCCCGCACAAAGGGCGGGATAGACGCGGTGGCGGGCCTCGCCGTCGTGCTTGGGGTGTTGGAGGGGTTTGTCCCGTCAAAGCTGGAGGCGGCGGCAGCGGCATGGCGGAAGGTGTACGCGGACTTGCGGGTGCCGCGCATGGAGGGGGCCGGGCTGGTGGATGCGCTGGTGGCCATCAATGCGGGGGAGCAGTTGGACAGGTGGCAGCGGGCGGCGCTGGAGCAGGCGGGTCGGGACGGGGAATACCCCGAGGTGCGGTTTGCGGCCACGGCGCTGCTGGCCCAGGACGCGGCCATGGAGGGCGACGACGCCCGCGCACACCAGGACTTTGTTCGGGCCCGGCAGCTGTTGGCCGAACATCCGGGTCGGCTGGGCGTGCTGGGCAACATCCTCACCGGCTGGCACCTGCTGTTCCTGTTCGCCACGGGCGCGCACGGGCAGGCGCTGGCCATGGCCCGGGAGATCAAGGCCGAGGGGCCGAGGGGACGCGGCGCGCCGGGAGGCTCGGGCTTGCAGGGTTTTGGCCGGGAAAACCTGGACGGCGTGGTGGGGCTGGTGGAGGCGCTCGCGGCCATGGGCGCCGGCAGGCTGGGGGAGTCGCTGGTGAAGTTCGACGCCGGCCTGGCCGCCCTGGGTGACCAGGACCCGGTGCGGGTGCTGCCGTTTGCGCAGGCCAGTGCCGCGTATGCGTGTGCGCTGGCGGGGGAGGTTGAGAGGTCGGCGGCGCTGGCGGCGGAGTTTGCGGCCGGGCACGCGGAGAAGTCCGTGGGGGAGGGGCTGCTGTGGCTGCTGTCGAGGTCGTACGCGGTGGGGGCCCGGGCCATGACTGCGGGTCCGCAGGGCGAGCGGGCCACGCAAAAGGCGTGGCACCGGCTGCAGGGGCTGGCGGAGAAGGCCCACAGCCACGGGTCCACGGCGGTGGAGCTGGCCATCCTGGACATCCTGCTGCGTTCCGGCTGCACGGAGATGCTCCAGCGGATGGCGGACATCAGCCGCGAGGGGGACGGCCCGGCCGCGGCCATGCTGCACCGCATGGCGCATGCGCTGCTGGCGGGGGATCCTGTGGCGCTGGAACGGGTGGCGGCCATGCCGCAGGCCGGGCACAATGCGGTTCTGGGTGCTGAGGCCCTGGCGTACGCGCTGCGGATTTACACGGAGCGCGGGGATGCGAAGGGCCGGGCGGGGGTGATGGTGGAGCTGCGCGAGCTGAAGTTCCCGCTGCAGGCCGTGGGCAGTGCCCCGGTTGCGGAGCTGGCCGTTGCGGCCGGGCTCACGCCGCGGGAGCGGGAGATTGCCCTGCTGGTGCATGAGGGCCGCAGCAACCGCGACATCGCCGAGATTTACACCATCTCCCAGCGCACCGTGGAGGGCCACCTGTACAGGATCTACTCCAAGCTGGGCGTGGGCAGCCGCGAGGAGCTCCACGCGGACTGGCTGCCGGAGCTGCTCGAGGCCAGGGACGGGTAACTGAATGGCCATCCGAAGGGGAACCCAAGGAAACCCTTACTACGGCCAAAAATGAATCGGTGCGATAATTAGGTTTGTTGGATGTGCCGTAATTGCAGGCCGCCCGGCAAGCCCCGCCACCCCGCGGGACACTGCGCTTAAGGAGTTTTGGTGTTGAAATCCGCTGACCACTTCCATGACGGCCCGTTGACCGATGCGGAGGTGCGCCGCATTCGCAACGACTTCCCCATCCTGGACCAGGAGGTCAACGGCAAGCCCCTGGTGTACCTGGACTCCGGCGCCACCTCGCAAAAGCCCATCAGCGTCATGGAGGCTGAACAGGAGTTCTACGAGCAGCGCAATTCTGCCGTGCACCGCGGCGCGCACACCCTGGCCGTGGCCGCCACGGACGTGTTTGAGGATGCCCGCGCCACGGTGGCCGCGTTCATCGGCGCAGCGGAGAACGAGCTGGTCTGGACGGCCAACGCCACCGCCGGGCTGAACCTGATCGCCTACTCCTTCGGCAACGCCAGCGTGGGCGCTGTCAGCGAGGAAGCCCGCCAGTTCGCCGTGGGCTCCGGCGACGAGGTCCTGGTGACCGAGATGGAGCACCACGCCAACCTGGTCCCGTGGCAGGAGCTGTGCCGCCGCACGGGGGCCGGGCTGAAGTTCATCCCCATCATGGAGGACGGCACGCTGGACATGGAGGCGGCCGCCGCCCTGTTCACCGACCGCACGAAGGTGTTTGCCTTCACCCACGTCTCCAACGTCACCGGCGTGATCAACCCCGTGGTGGAGCTGACCCGCATGGCGCACGACGTCGGCGCCCTGGTCGTCCTGGACGCCTGCCAGTCCGCGCCCCACCTGGCCCTGGACGTCAAGGCCCTGGACGTGGACTTTGCCGTGTTCTCCGGCCACAAGATGCTGGCCCCCACGGGCATTGGCGCCCTGTACGGCCGGGCCGCGCTGCTGGACGCCATGCCGCCGTTTTTGACAGGCGGCTCCATGATCACCACCGTCACCATGGACGCGGCAGGCTACCTGCCTTCGCCCCAGCGCTTCGAGGCCGGCACCCAGGCCATCTCGCAGGCGGCGGCCTTCGCCACGGCCGTCAACTACCTCAGCGAGACCGGCATGGACCGGGTCCACGAGTGGGAGGCAGCCCTGGGCCAGCGCATGGTGGCCGGCCTGGAGGCCATCCCCGGCATCCGCGTGCTGGGTCCCTCCGCCGGCACCGCCCGCGCCGGCCTTGCCGCCTTTGAGGTGGACGGCGTGCACGCGCACGACGTCGGCCAGTACCTTGACGCTGCCGGCGTCGCCGTGCGCGTGGGTCACCATTGCGCGCAGCCCCTGCACCGGCGGCTTGGGCTGAGCGCCTCCACCCGCGCCAGCACGTACCTCTACAACACCACCGGGGAGGTGGATGCGTTCCTGGCCGCCGTGGCAGGTGTGCGCCCCTACTTCGGCATCACGGGAGCATAAGAGCATGAGTGCCTTGGATTCGCTGTACCAACAAATCATCCTGGAGCAGGCCAAGGCCCGCACCGGGGCGGACCTGCCCAACAACCAGCTGTCGGGGGAGGACCTGCCGGCCGGCACGGGCCAATGCCACCAGCTCAATCCGGTGTGCGGGGATGAGATCACGCTCCGGCTCGAGACCGAGGGCACGGGGACGGAGAAGAAGATCTCCGGCATCCACTGGGCCGGGGACGGCTGCTCCATTTCCATGGCATCCGCGTCCATCCTCAGCGAGCAGATCGTTGGACTGGGGGCGGAGGAGTTTCAGGCCATGATCGGCAATTTCCGTGAGGTGATGCGATCCCGCGGCAAGCTGGAAGCTGATGAGGAAGTCCTGGGCGACGCTGCGGCGCTATCGGGCGTCTCGAAGTTCCCGGCCCGTGTGAAATGCGCCATGCTGGCGTGGGTGGCAGCGGAGGATGCGCTGGGCCAAACGGCCTGATTGGCGGTCAGTTTGCGTCATAGCGGTGACACAAACAAAAGTACAGACTGCAACAAGTCCCTGATGCCGTATATGGTTGCCTCAGGTGTCCTTATTGGGGGGACACCACTGGTGATCATCCTCGGGGGACGGCATTGGTTGCACGTAGGTTTTTCGTATCTTCAGACAGGCGATCCGGCAGCATGCCGCATCGCGAGGGCTTGGCCCGTCTGACGCCTTCCTATGGCCTGAACCTCAGGCCCGCCGCAAACCAGCGCTACTCTGTCCGCGGCATCGACTTTGGCGAAACGGGCATTTTCAACCTCGAGATCACCGCCGGCAACAGCCATGTCATGGGCCAGGTGGACGGACATGACAGCGTCATCCTGGCATACGTGCATACCGGCCGCCTTGACCTGATGGAAGACTACACGGAGCAGGAATTGGTTGCCCGGCCCGGCAGCGTCTGGATGTACAGCAGGTCCACCAATTTCCAAATGGACATTGTGGAAGACGTCGAACTGGTCTCCGTTACCTTGCCGCTGCAGGTCCTGCGCGACTTTGGCATTACGGAATCGCCCACCCTTCATGAACTTGACTCCGTGGCCACCATGCTTCCGCCCACGCTGGGCTTCATCCAGCAGGCCTTGGAGCAGGACGGCGACATCCCCTCCGTGGCCGCCTACTTCATGGAGAAGCTGCTGCATGAAATGGTCGGCGGCATCTTGCTGGAGAACCTGGGCGCCGTGGTGAGCGGCTCCGGGCGCAAGAGCATATTCGACCAGGCCATGGCCTATATAGCAGCCACGGCGGGCAACAGGGAGCTCACGCCCGCAAGCCTGGCCCACGAGCTCTCCGTCTCCCTCCGGCAGCTCCAGCGCGACTTCAAGAGCCACAACCTGGCCATCGCGGAGGTCATCAGGAACCACCGCACTGACCTGGCACTGAGGCTCCTGAAGGACCCGAAGCTGGAGGTGCTGTCACTGGAAAAGATTGCCGAGCACGCAGGCTTCTCCTCCCTGGTGCAAATGCGCAGGACCTTGAATGAGGCACAGCTGGGGCATCCCAGCGAGCTGAGGTCGCGCTCCCGCGCAACGCGAAGGGAAGTGGAAGCACTGTCATAGCCGCTAAGCGGGAACGCAAAGTGACTATCTGCGACATCAAAGAGCACTATCTGCGACAGGGTTTTGTTTTCCCGATGCAAACCATTAATCCCCACGATTGAATTCGTTTAGGCCTTCCATTTGGGGGTGGCCAATACGCTTTCTACTTTTAGGGGGAGTTCGTGTCTGAACTCGAACAGCAGAATTTTGCCAACAAGCCGCGCAACCGCCGTGCAATCGTCAAGGGTGCCGCTTGGTCCGTTCCCGTCATCGCAGCAGCAATTGCGGCTCCGGCCGCGAGTGCCTCAACTGCGTCCACTGATCTCGGTATTGCCTTTGGAGGGTCCCAGACACTCACTGTCGGCATATTGGGTAGCCTGCTCAATGCAAATGTGACATTGGCAAACACCCTGACGGTTACCAACCTTGGGACCTCTGTATCAACGGGTGGAGAAGTATTGACTCTTACGTTCCCGTCAACATTGTCCCAGCTGACGCTGGTATCCGCTGACGGGCTTGCAACGATCACGATCCTTGGTACAACTGCCACAATTATCTTGCCAGTTCTTGCTCCAGGCGCAAGTGAGGTTATTAACTTGGGTCTGGTTTCCTTGCCATTGGGTGTGTTGACTGGACCTCAGACAATCAATGCATCTTTGGCCGCCAACGACACGAACGCGGCCAATAACACGGCAAGTTCGACGGTTGGAATTACCGTTCTGTAGAAGGTATCAACCTGACACCGATTTGCGTTTCATCGCTAAATGTCCGATCTGCTCTTAGCTTGAGTGGATCGGACATTTAATTTTGATCGGGACAATAGTAGGGTGCGCATGGCGGACTTGAAGCGAGCCAAATATGCCTTCGCCAAGCCGATTGGCGTTGTATTGGTGTAGAGGTTATTCATGAGGAGTACCTCGGTGGGCGGAAATAGATCTCGCCATACCGTGCGTGGAATCTTCTGCCACGGAGTCTGCCGCAGCATATGCCATCTGCCGAGCCCACCCGTCTTAGCAGATAGCCGGAAGACCCATTCGGGGGAGGGCTTTGGCCATTCCGAAATCACGTCGTCCCCCAATTTGGCGGCAATGAATGGTCTCGCCGCAGCAAGGGCACCGACGCCAGTGCAGATCGACAGGAATGCTTTCTGGTCAGAGATTTCCAGACCGAGTAAAAAGTCGTACTCTCGTTGCTCCCGGTGTTTCCACTCGGATCGTAGGGAATGAACGGCCAAGATAAGCCGTGATGCTTCGAGTGAAGGAACTGGAATCTCCCGGTTAGCCATGCGAACAGTCGTATGACCATCCCACATTACGTCAAACGCCGTATCCGAATTTGCTTCGAAACCGGGGAATGACTTGTGTGCATCGATGTCATTGGGCCACTGAGGGTGGTAGTAGGTTACCGAGTGGGTGGGGAAGCGCTCGCCATCAGGGTCGCTTGGACGGCGAAGCCAACCACGTGATTCGACCAGCGTGAGAAAGCGATCAAAGTTTTGCGGCTCAATTAGAACGTCAGCGTCGGTGGACTGGTGACCTTCCCGGAGCCCTTGCAACACAACGCCTGGGCCTTTTACGAACAGCACCCGAATGTCGTTTTCGGATGCTAAATACGCTAATAAAGCGTGGGTTAGCAAGACCCCTTCGTGCATGGTGAGCGTCTCGACCTGGTCCATATCTTCCTAGCCGGGTAGCATCCCGAGTTGTTGTGCGTTGGCATTCGTTTCGATGAAATGGCGGCCCCTGGAGAAGAGACCGCCATTTTCACTGAGGTATGAACTTAGATTACTCTCTGATTGATTCCGAGTGAGCGCGGTACCACTCGACGGTGGTCTTCACCCCGTCTGTAAGGCTGATTGACGATGTCCAGCCAGCGTCGGCCAGCTTGGATACGTCCAGGAGCTTCTGAGGCGTTCCATCTGGTTTGGTGGTGTCCCATTCCATCTGCCCAGTAAAGCCAGTCGCTTCTGCGACGGCTTCAGCCAATTCCTTGATAGTTACATCAGTACCTGTACCTACGTTGACCTGCGCGTCACCGTCGTAGTTCTCCATAAGGTGCAGACAGGCGGCCGCCATATCGTCTACGTGCAGGAACTCGCGTCGCGGTGAGCCAGTGCCCCAGTTGGTAACCGTCGGAGAGCCGGATTTGACCGCCTCGTCGTAACGGCGGATGAGTGCTGGTAGGACATGCGATCCCTTGGGTGAGAAGTTGTCTCCAGGGCCATAAAGGTTGGTTGGCATGGCCGATATCCAGGGCAGCCCATATTGGCGGCGTACAG
The DNA here is from genome assembly GCF_011045165.1 of Arthrobacter silviterrae. Lineage (GTDB taxonomy): Bacteria > Actinomycetota > Actinomycetes > Actinomycetales > Micrococcaceae > Specibacter > Specibacter silviterrae. Next base: position 11,913 of record NZ_JAAKZI010000013.1, on the reverse strand, counting down.
CCTGGATCTGAAGAATGCCTGCGATCTTGGCGATGGCGTAGGCGTCGTTGGTTGGTTCCAAGTGGCCGGTGAGCAGGGAGTCTTCACGGATTGGCTGCTCAGCCAGTTTGGGGTAAATGCAGGACGAGCCGAGGAAAAGCAAACGTTCGACGCCGTGTTCGCGGGCTGCGTCGAGTACGTTGACCTGGATCCGGAGATTGTCGCTCAAGAAGTCAACTGGGTAGGTGCTGTTGGCCAAAATGCCACCTACCTTCGCCGCCGCAAGAACTACATAACGGGGCTTGGTTTCAGCAAAGAACGCGAAGGTTGCTTCTCTGTTCTTCAAATCAAGCTCGGCAGAAGTCCTGCCCACCAGGTTTGTGAAACCTTCTGACTCAAGGTTGCGCCAAATACCCGACCCCACTAGACCGCGGTGGCCGGCCACATAGAACGTGGCGCTTCGTTCGAGGCGCCCAGGCGTGAAATCCACGTCCATGTCTTAGTTCTTCCAACTGTCGAGATCCACTGAGTCAACCCAGTGGCTACCCGCGTTCTTAAGAATCTCGATGTCCGCGTCAACCATGATGCGTGCCAATTCAGGAGTTTCCACCGTCGTCTTCCAGCCGAGCTTGGCACGGGCCTTGGAAGGGTCACCAATGAGAGCATCTACCTCTGTAGGACGGAGGTACCGATCGTCGAACTTGACGTGGTCTTCCCAGTTGAGGCCGGCGTGGTCGAATGCGACCTGAAGGAAGTCCTTGACGGTATAGCCAACTCCAGTTGCCAGGACGAAATCTTCGGGCTCGTCGACCTGCAGCATGCGCCACATTCCTTCAACGTATTCGGCCGCATACCCCCAGTCACGGATAGCGTCCAAGTTGCCCATATAGAGCTCATTCTGCTTGCCAGCCTTGATGGCTGCGACTGCCCTGGTGATCTTTCGTGTCACAAAAGTCTCGCCGCGACGTGGTGATTCATGGTTGAACAGAATGCCGTTGACGGCAAACAGTCCGTAGGCCTCGCGATAGTTCTTGGTGATCCAGTAGCTGTATACCTTGGCCGCACCATACGGTGAGCGAGGATAAAAAGGAGTGTCCTCGCCTTGCGGGGGAGGCGTTGCCCCAAACATTTCCGAGGTCGATGCCTGGTAGAAGCGCGCATTCACTCCTGACATGCGAAGGGCCTCGAGCAGCCGAACGGTGCCAACGCCAGTCGTATCAGCAGTGTGTTCCGGCTCGTCGAAGGACACCCGCACATGAGACTGCGCCGCCAGGTTGTACACCTCGTCCGGTTGGATGCCAGCAAGCAGGGTCACCAAGCGGGCGCCGTCGCTCAGATCCCCGTAGTGCAGGAATAGTTTGGCGTCGGGGTTGTGTGCATCCACGTACAAGTGGTCGATTCTTGTCGTATTGAAAGTTGAAGCTCGGCGAATTAGCCCATGAACTTCGTAGCCCTTCTGAAGCAAGAGCTCTGCGAGATATGAGCCATCTTGTCCAGTGATGCCGGTGATGAGTGCGCGCTTGGTCAACGCATGTCCCCCTACTTAGAATGAATTGGTCTTGGTCCAGCCGTCTAGCCGTCCAGCGGCATGCTCCGCGTTACTTTGCTGCGGCGAGTTCGCGCAACCATGCGCTGTACTGAATTATAGCCGTTTCCTCTGACAGGACATTTCTGGCGTAGTTTTGGCCGGCTCGTCCTAGCGCCTCCGAAAGTGCTGGATCGGCCGTAATCTTCAAGACTGCCTCAAGAAGTGCCTCAGGCTGTCCTGGATCCACGCGCAGCCCCCCGCCGGAGGACAAGACTTCAGCGGCAGTAGTGCTGTTCGACTCCGTTGCAGCGATAACTGGAAGGCCCGCAGAAAAGTATGATGTCAGCTTGCTGGGTACGGCCATTTCTTTCAGTCCTGGCATCTCATTGACTAGCAAGATGTCGGCCGAATGTAGGATCGCATTAAATTCTTCGTCAGGGACCGGTGAGATGAATTCAATCCTATCGATTCCTTTCGCCATCGCCTGGATCTTATTCCTCTGGTTGCCCCCGCCAAGGAGAACAAACTTTACTTTTGCACCTAGTGCGTCAGCAGTCCTTGCGGCCTCAACCACATTTTCCAAAGCCTGCTTCACTCCCATATTGCCAGCATGGAGGACCACAGTCTCCGTACCCCAGCCGCGTGACCGACGTGTGCCCAAGCGGTCAATGTGTGAGCTCTCCCTCAAGTGTGTCCAGTTCCGGATCACCTCAATATTGTTGCCAGTGACACCTAACTCGTTGATTAGGAACTCGCGGAATCGATCATGGATTACGGTCACACCAGTCGCTGACCGGAAGACAATTCCCTCAAACTTTTTCATCAGTTTGGTTTGAAGTGAATTTCCTGAACCAGTTTCTTCAAGACCCCGGCAGTAGATATCCTGGATCCAAACGCCCGTGGAAGGTTTCGAGGGACCCAGCTTCGCACGCAACAAGACAAGTGCGCTTGCAAAAAGTGATGGGCTGACCATCAGGATGACGTCCGGGCTGCTCCAACGTGCCAATATCAGCCTGACTCCAAAGCTAAGCTCCATGTGCATCCGGTTCAAGTTCGTCGTTGAACTGGGGATGAAGTGGCGGAGCCTCTTTATGGGGACTCCATTAAGGCTCTCGTCGTCTTGCCATCCAGAGTACCTCGGGTCTCGTTTCCACACCGGGTAGTGCGGGTACCCCGTTACGACATGGACGCTGTATCCAGAGGCGACCAATCGTTCGGCAAGACGCGTCGTGTAAGGTGCGATGCCCGTAGGCTCCGGGGCATAGTTCAGGCCGATTATCGTGACACGAGGATTAGAACCGAGCATGCGACCACGTGCAAGAATAGTTAGACATCACCGGTCAAACCTACACGATCATGGCTGGGGAAAGCATGTCCATGGACGAACAGAGGACCCGAGAGATGGAAGAACAGAGCATGCGAGAGACCGCGGGGGTAGTACCTGTTATCAACCTCGCTGCAGCACCAGGGGCACGAGAATCCTGGGACCGACCCAAAATAGTGGTGTACTTGTGGGCCGCATGTGAGCTTCTGTTCGTCACGAATCCGTGGCAAATAAGTTCGAGTTTACGAATTCGAGTGTTGAGGCTATTCGGAGCAAGGATAGGTCGTGACGTTGTTTTTAGGCAACGAACAAGAGTGAAATTTCCATGGAAATTGTCCGTCGGAGATCGATCGTGGATAGGTGAAGGCGTTTGGATCCACAACCAAAACAATGTGGACATCGGGCAGGACGTTGTGGTGTCGCAGGAGTCTTTTATCACCACTGGAAGCCACGCATACCGAATAGACATGCGTTTGATAACTTCACCCATTACGATCGACGACGGCGTGTGGGTTACTTCTCGGACGATGATAACAGGAGGATCACATATAGGCAAAAGTGCCCTCATCAGCCCAATGAGTCTTATCAAAGGAACAATTCCTGCGAATAGCATCTTTGCAGGCAACCCAGCCCGACGAATAGGAACACGATTTGAATCCGCTAAATAAGTCTATATAGTCCAACATATTTAGACACAGAACTAGTTTCTAGCAACGTGTTGTGATTCAAATTTCAGAATTCAAATACAGATCCGGAGAGTGTCGCACTATTGTGGCTGACGAGCTAATCAAAAAGAATCGCACACTGATTGTCGAAACCGCTGGGACAGGCCACAGATTCTACTATGTCAGATTACTTGTGGAAGCTGCATTGCAACGCGGGGACCGAGTGGCGTTAGGCCTCACCGAGAGTTCTTTTGCTCAGTCTGAATATGGATTGCATCTAGAAAAGTATGAAAACCAAGTTTCCATAATATATGTCGATTCAATCAACCTTAACTCTGTCGAAATTGCATCTAGAAAATTCAATGCAGATTTAACAATAGTACCAGACGGGGACATTCCCAGCAGGCAGCTACTAATGAAGCGAAAGTGGAGTGGATCGGGTAGCCTCACCCTTTTGATTATGCGAGAGCATTCTCAGCGGACCAGAAACTTTTTGCAGTCTTGGGGAATAAATGGCTTCAAAAAGATTCTATTTCACTACGTTTCTAGAAAAGCCAGGGTTCGATTAGTCATATTGAAATCATCCATTTGGAACGGTAATTCTCAACTTCCGATTGCTCGAGACCCGGTAACATCATATGCAACAAGCGAGAGCATTCAAGAAATAAGGCTAACATGGCAACTTGATGCGAAATTACACTGGTTTGGTGTGTTTGGAAATATTGATCGTCGCAAAAATCTCGACATTATTGCCCAAAGCCTAAATCAAATAGGTCGTGCTGATCTCGGCATCCTAATAGCCGGGCAATGTCAAGAAGGAGTTCTCGAAGAAGCAAATCCATATTTAGAAATGCTTCGAAAACGTGGAATTCGAGTAGTAATAGTCAACAGAATGTTGTCCGATACTGAAATGGACAGCGCAGTGGCAGCGGTAGATACCGCCGTATTAGCTCACAGCAACGAGAGTCCGAGCGGCATCATGGGGAAGGCTGTCTCTTTTGGAACACATGTGGTTGCGTCTGGCGCCAAGGCACTTAAGGATGATGCAGGAATGATTCCTCAAAACGCAATATGGTGCCCCCTGGATATCAATGAAATGGTGCGTACGTTCCAAATTTCCATTGAACGATCAGGGTCCGTTAAGCCGCTGAAAGGACTAGGAGTAGAACAATTCACGGATGAACTCTTGTTAGTGACTCATTGATGATTAAGAGAACGCGTAGCCTAAGTTTTCAATCTATTGCGTTGGCGGCAGCAGCCGCCATTGCGCAACTGATGGTTGCCCTGATCTTTGTCCTAGCGGCGAGGGGGACTGATCCTGAATCACTAGGCCGGGTAGTTTCAATGATCGCAATCGGCGTCACGCTTGCGGGCATCCTAGATTTTGGAAGTAACGCCAGAGTTTCACGAGACATAGCGAGAGGAGACGTCACCCATCAGATAATATCGAATCAATTGACGACAAAGATTCTCTTAGTTTCAATTGGATGTCTCGTAATCGGACTGTTCCTAAAGTTTGCTATCAATCTAGGCGATCAATGGGGATGTTCGTTTATCGCGTTTACCACGCTTGTAGCACAGACATTGCAGGGACCGATACGTGGGCTTAGACGGGCACATATTATTGGCATCGTAATGCTGATAGACCGTAGCACAGTATTGGCAGCGTTCATGACGTTGACTTCAATTGGCGTCGGATCAGCATATTCGCTCTGGATGGCACTCTCTTTGGGGCCATTGGTGGCTGCTATCGTCTCATTTGCATTCACACCAAAGGACTTGCGCATCGCTCTGAGAGGCTGGAAACCTCGGAATCCATGGACCCGGTCCATTAGTTTTGGGGCTTCAAACGTTTTCATCAGTCTACAGGGACTTGATGTTACGATCCTTAAAATGATAGGCGGCGCATCAGCAGCTGGACTTTATGGAGCGGTAAGTAAATGGACGCAGCCAATCAGCATTGTCGCAGGGGCCTTTGCGTCGGCGTCCGCTCCATTTGTCGCGCACGCGGGAAATCTGACCGAGGCGTGGCGCAGTATGCGTCGGGCGGTCTGGCTTCCTGGTTTAGCAATCCTGATTGCAATTCTAATTGCTATCGGAGCGCCCGTTTTGGTCCCTTTCTTGATAGGTGATAGCTATAGCAAGTCGGCGGAAGTTCTAACTATTCTAGCTATAGCAGCCATTCCGGCCGTCTTGAATCAAACCTTTTTCGTCTCATTGCAAAACCTCGGACGGGACCGGGCCGCTGCAGTGGTATTGGCATGTATCATAGTAATCCAACTACTATTTATAGTAGCTTTTGGATCCGTCTTTGGGGCGGTCGCCTGCGCATTCGCGTGGCTCATATGTCAATTTTTGCAAGTCGTATGTTTTGGCTATCTTATTCGAAATGAAGTCAAGAAGACTTCACGGGACACTGAGATGCCCGGGCAGATACAGCTCAATCCTTTAAGCATCGAGACTATTGATGATACTCATTAGGAGCAATTAGTGCACACGAACAACATGATGAATCGGATTACGTAATGACCAGGGTTACATGGATTACTAATCTAGCTGCACCCTACAGAGTCCCAGTGTGGAAAAGCTTGGGTCAAGAGTACCCATTAAGCGTCAGGACGATTGTCTCTGAAAGGAACTTCCAACGCGACGCGAAGAATAGGGGAAGTGACTGGGCCGGTCATGCACTAAACGAATATTACAAACAGAGCTCGCTTCGGTCTTATAGGTTTCCAGTAATTTCACGCCCGTTGAATTTGATTTTATCACCCTCTGAAATGCGCGGGCTTGCATCTTCTGATGTGTTTGTCCTGAGCGGCTGGCACGATCTTATCTACTGGCAATTGCTATTACTGGCAAAGTGTGCGGGAATAGCGACTGTGGGATTCTATGAATCGACACTTGAAACACAGACTCGTAAAAGTGGATTTGCCGCCTTCTTTCGTTCGCTTTTTTTTCGTTCGCTTGATGCAGTTGTCACACCAGGTATTGCAGCGACAGAGGCGTTATCCGCGATGGGTCTTGAATCTAGGAAAATCGTCCAAGGTTTCAATGCGATAGATGTCGAATTGTTTTCAAAGACAGATAGTGATTCACGATACACTCAAAATCCGGGGCATAATTTTATTTTTGTCGGGAGACTAATTGCCCTGAAGAATGTCGGCAATATTATCCGGGCGTTCGAGTCAGTTGCCGATTCTGAGGATAGACTTACGATAGTTGGTGATGGGGAGTGCAAGAATTCGCTGAGAAACCTGACCGCGGAATTGGGTCTTCAGGATCGCGTCAATTTCCTTGGTTCCCTAAATAACGACGAATTGCCGGCAGTTTTGGCACGGCAATCGACGCTGATTCTTGTTTCAAGCACGGAGGTGTGGGGATTAGTCGTGAACGAGGCATTAGCTTCTGGACTTCATGTAGTTGTCGGTAGGAATTGTGGCGTTTCGAGATCTGTCGCCCATATGCGTGGTGTCTTCATTACTGAGATCGACATCGATTCGATTTCAACGGCAATGGCGAGGAGCCGCAGCGAGTGGATGGGCAGAATTTCCGATCCTGAGATCTTGAGGTTTTCGCCCATTGAATTTGCGGAGTGTTTCAAACTGGCAATTCAGAAAAGTATTGATGGTCGATCTAGTGTAATATAGAGACAGTCGTGTGTTGATCTTTACAGTATTCAATGATATATAAATGGGGGAGTATCGGAATGGTTCTAGATGATGATCAAATGGAAGTGCTTCATGAAATTCAATTGGAAATGGCTCTTGAATTAAAGCGAATTTGCGAGAAACACGATATAACCTACTTTCTTCTTGCCGGTTCTGCATTGGGCGCAATACGCCATGGTGGGTTCATCCCGTGGGACGACGACATCGATTTCGGAATGACTCGAAGTGACTATGATCGGTTCCTGATGTGCGCGAATGATGAATTGAACCCACTTTTCCGGCTCGAGAGCTGGAATACAAATGAGTTCTATGGATTGGCCTTTGCCAAGATTCACCGGGAGGACAGCTATTTCCTGGAGAGGGCTGGTGCAGGTGTTCCGACAAACAAAGGCATCTACATCGACATATTCCCATTGGATGCGGTCCCCAACAATAGATTGAAACGTCTTATTCATTCGATCGAATGTTTTTGGCTCAAGCGATTAATATTCCAGCGATCAGGCTATTACGTCACTGATCGTAACAGGCCAGCTTCCGTGTTATTAAACGGTTTCTTGGGTCCTCTCTCAAAGTTTTGGAAGCTTGGTTCACTTGTTGCCCGACTTCAGAATGTATTGGTTCGTTACAACAATGGACCAACAGAAAATTTGACGGTTATTGGAGGGTCTTATGGTTATTCTCGAGAGACGTTCAGCCGGACGTGGCCCCTTGAATTGAAGACTATTCAGTTTGAGGGCGAAGAGTTTCCTATATTTGAAAGTATTGATTCTTATCTGACTAATTTGTATGGAGACTACAAAGAAGTCCCTCCAATTGGCGATCGCGGTACCCGACATGATCTAATTGATTTTGGACTTCCCCCTGCTTAATTCTGGGCGTTGGATTTGAATGGACTTTTCATTGTTCTGTGGCGAGGATGCTTCAGATTGTAGAGTGACGGTCGGAGGTATGATTTGAAGATACTGCATTTGGTGACTCTCGTAACCCCCGATGGTGCGTTTGGAGGGCCTGTCAGAGTTGCGGTGAACCAGTCCCGAGAATTGATCAATCGCGGCCACGATGTGACCGTGGTGGCAGGGACTGAAGGGTATATAACGGCTCTTCCGACTGAAGTCGATGGCGTTCCTGTGAAGTTATTCCCTGTTCGCCGGATCCTGCCACGGGCTGGGTTCGCAGGCTTCTTCTCGGCGAAGTTTATCTTATGGTTGGTCCGAAATATCTCATCTTTTGATGTTGTTCACGTGCACCTGGCTCGGGATTTGGTTACCTCACCAGGGGCATTAGTTGCCTTGATTTTTGGGAAGAGAATGTTCGTCCAAAGTCATGGAATGATTGACGGTTCGGATAAGATTCTTGCCAGTGTATTGGATTGGCTTATCATTAGACGGGTCCTTCGCCGCGCTCGAGTCGTTTTTTCATTGACGGACCGAGAGGAGCTGGATGTAAATCTAGTAGAGCCAAGAGCGAGAGTTGTTCAATTACCTAACGGAGTACCCGTGCTATCTGAGATGGAATTGAAGAGAACATCAAGTGTCTCTACTTCAATTGAAGTTCTTATGCTTGCGAGAATGCATTCAATTAAGCGACCACTCGTTTTTGTTCGTATGGCCGCCATGTTGCTAGATAGATTTCCCAATGCGCGTTTTACTCTAGTCGGGCCAGATGGTGGACAAGGGGCGAGTATTTCAAACCTTATTAGCGAGATTGGTGTGGAGGGGGCCATTGCATGGGAGGGCGCCGTCGCTCCCGAAGAGTCTCTGGCACGAATGAGACTTTCATCGGTTTTTGTCCTTCCCTCGGAGAGCGAGGTCATGCCGATGTCAGCTCTTGAAGCGATGTCTGTGGGACTTCCGGTGGTCCTTTGCCGGCCTTGTGGCATAGCGGATGAAGTTGCTCTTGCAGGAGCAGGATTAATTGCCGATCAGACTACAAATTCGTTAGTAGAGAATGTATCCAGTCTATTAAGTGATCCTGTGTTGCGTTACCGAATGGGTCAGAATGGTCGTAAATTGGTCGATACACATTTTAGTATTGGTAGAGTAGTTGATCTGCTTGAATCGTATTATGAATCAGGAACCTTCGGGAATGATTTTTCCTAAAATTACTGGATTTTAATTGCCTCGTTTGTATATTTTATTGGAGGTTCAGAACTGTATTGGCTTTAGCGCTAGGGCTGTCTGTTAGAACAAAACTAATCCAACGCCGTGGATTGGGTTCTGGTTTTGATAAGTTGTAGTTTGAGTCAACGTTGATTATAATTGACCATTAAGCCTTATAACCCTAGTTTAGGCAGGGAAGTTTGAGTTCTGGCTCTGGGTTATTGTCGGCTGCACTGGCGAGAGTCCATTGAGGTTGGGGTCGGCTTGGATGCCCTGTATCGTGACGGCCATTCGGAACCCTGGCAGTGGCGTTCAAGAGTCGCAAGACAACCTGACAAAGCCAAGAATCACCAAACACACCGCCCAGAATGCAATCCAGCCATCAGTTTCGCTGGAAGCATTCGCTTTCCGCTAACATGACGTTAGTCATGCGGCTAAAATTTGCCGACTAGTCAAGTCATGACGTCTTCGTGCGATTAGGCGGGGACGTTTTGGTCATTTCGCGCATCGGTCGCATGTCGAGACCGGTAGACTGTCAGGGTGGTTTCCTTATTGGTGGTTAGACAGCGGATTCAGTCCGAGTTGAACGTTCGTAGGCTCCGACGTCAAGGGGCCTTAGTTGCGTCTACTGCTCGCTTGATCGGTAAGCCCATCATCGAAGTAGAGCCCGGCTCGAAGATGATTATCAATGAAGGTGTTCGCCTTATTTCGGATTCGAGACGGACAGCTCTTGGAATCAATCACCCTGTAGTACTACGGACTCTATTCCCGAGTGCAGAACTGATCATTGGCAAATTTGCTGGCATCAGCGGAGGGTCAATTTGCGTTGCTTATCGTGTCGAGATTGGTGCGGGAACTATGTTTGGCGCAAATGTCACGTTGGCTGATACGGATTTCCATCCTCTGGACCATAAGTGGAGACGTGACGAGACGACGCCAAAACCGTCTTCTGAGGATGCGATCTATATCGGAAAGAATGTATTTGTTGGGACTGGAGCGATCATACTCAAAGGGACCACGCTCGGCGACCATTGTGTAGTGGGCGCCGGTTCCGTCGTGAAGGGTCGCTTTGAACCCGGGACAGTCTTGGCCGGGAATCCCGCGAAGGCCCTACGAACTCTTGTTGTCGCAACTAACGACTAATGAATTGTCGTAGGCTGATGTATATGGTGCGAATGACCTGGACTCCGGACGTGACGCGGTAATTGCTGTGAGGTGTCAGGTGCGGTCCTTGATTTTGTAGCGGAGTGTCAAGTTGGTGCCCAGGGCTCTGGGTAGGGTGTGGCTGCGGCTTTCGTAATTTGTTGAATGGCTGCGGTTCTTACGTTGGCTCGGACTGCTAATTCCATGGCTAATGTGAGGTAATAAGGGTGTGATGATTTCTCGTGTGGGTGGGCGGGTGAAACAGTGGTTTCAATGACCACCCAAACCGTTCTGCCCGTGCTGCCGGATCTGGGCGCCGTTCTTCTGGGCGAGCGTGCAGCCCTGTTGGAAGATGCAACTGGCGGCAAGGTCTTCATCAACGGGCAGCTGGCCTATGTGTGGGGGCCGGGCCAGGAGGGGCTGCGGCGGTTGGCGGCCTCCCAACTGGTCGATACAGGTGTTGCCCAGGTCAACGAGGTCGCGGCTGGTTTCGGTGTGAACACGGAGTCGTTGCATCGCTGGCGCAAGGCCCTGGAAGGCACTGGCCTGATGGGCCTGGCACCGGTAAAGAAGGGCCCCAAACGCCCTTCCCTGCTGACGGAGGCGAAGGCGGCAGAGATTCGGGCTGTTCGTGCCGGCGGTGCGAGCCTGCGGGCCACCGCCGAAGCGACCGGGGTTTCCACCGACACGGTCCGGCGCGCCATGGCCGGCAGGACAGAAAGCCCGGCCGCCGATGCTCCCCACGATTCCGTGGCACCCCTTGAAGCAGCGGAGCAGCCTGCGCTGCCCGCGCTGTTGGCACCTGTGTCCCGCACTGCGGAGCGTGCCGCGGCCGGGCTGCTTGAATGCGCGGCACCGTGTTTGCTCCGGCCGCCCATGTTCGCCATGCCGGGTCGTTCCTGGCGTTCCCGGCCCTGGAATCCACCGGCCTGCTCACGTGTGCGAAGGAAGTGTACGGGTCGTTGCCGAATGGCTTTTACGGCCTCGACACGATTCTGGTCGATGCTGTGCTGCGGGCATTGGCCGGGGAAGCCCGGGCCGAGGGCGCCACACGCTTTGACCCGGTCGAGCTGGGGAGGGTGTTGGGGTTGGATCGGGCCCCGGAAGTCAAAACGATCCGCCGCCGCATCTCCCAGCTCGCTGAAACCGGCAAGGCCGGGGAGCTGATTGCTGCCCTGGCCAAACACCACCTGGATGCCACGGGCCCGGGCGGGGAGAACCTCGTGGAGGTGTTGTATGTTGACGGGTATGTGCGCGCCTATCAGGGCACAAAGAAGATTGGGAAGCTTTACTCGACCCGTTTGAAGTTCCCTGTCCCGGCGACCGAGGAAACCTGGGCCACCGACGCCACTGGTTCACCCGTCTTTGTCGTCATGGCAGAACCCGGCGCGTCCCTGGCTTCCGAGCTGCGCCGCCTCCTGCCGGAACTGCGCACGGCCGTGGGGGATGACCGACGCGTGCTGGTTGGTTTTGACCGCGGCGGCTGGTCCCCGGACCTGCTCAAACA